>JAIBAK010000079.1 GCA_019695215.1 Bacteroidia bacterium
GTGCGCTCGATATAGGAATTGCTGCTGAACTTTTTTAACCCCGAAAATACAATGGGATGATGGGCCACAATGAGGTTGCACTTTTTGGCAATAGCTTCATCTACCACCGCCTCGGTCGAGTCGAGACAAAGCAGCGCACCGGTAAGTTCCCATTCTTTATTCCCCGTTATAAGCCCTGCATTATCATACGATTCCTGCCAGGCAAGCGGGGCAAAAAACTCGAGGGCATAGGTAAGCGTTTTTATTTTCATATCGATCGCTGTAATTTAGCCGCAATATAAGATGAATTGGCGCAGGTTGTTATTTCCGTTTTCGTGGCTGTATGGTGCAGGGGTATTTTTGCGTAATAAACTTTTTGACCTGCGTGTGCTTAAATCCGTTTCGTACGATACTCCCGTAATTTGTGTGGGAAATCTGCGGGTGGGTGGTGAAGGCAAAAGTCCGCATATCGAATACCTTATTTCCCTGCTGAAAGAGGAATTTAAAACCGGAACCCTGAGCCGGGGGTATAAGCGAAAAACAAAAGGTTTTCAATTGGCAACCTCCGATAGCGAGGCCGCTGATATTGGTGACGAACCGCTGCAGTTCAGTAGAAAATTTAAGGATATTGCCGTAGCGGTTGATAAAGACCGGGTACTGGGCATTGCGCATTTAATTGCCGAAAAAAAAACCGAGGTTATTTTACTTGATGATGCATTTCAGCACCGCTATGTGCAGGCTGGTCTTTCTATTCTTCTTACTTCGTATGGCCATTTGTATGTAAACGATTATTTATTACCTGCCGGCAATTTGCGCGAGCCGGTAAGCGGTGCCAAACGGGCCGATATAATTATCGTGAGCAAATGCCCGGGTGATTTAAACGAGGAAGGAAAAGCGCATACCATTGCACAATTACAGCCTTTGCCTCATCAGCAGGTTTATTTTACCACCCTTGCGTATGGCAAACTTACTCCGCTCTACTCAGGCCCTATGTTGTTGCCTTCTGCTGCCGCTTCGTGTTTGGTGGTAACAGGTATTGCCAATCCGCAATCGCTGATTGAGGAATGTAAAACACAATTTAAGGAAGTAAAACAATATGGCTTTAGCGATCACCACGATTTCAGCAAATATGACCTGGAGAATATCCGGAAAAAACTGGATGCCATGCCCGGAACCGAAAAGTTTATCCTCACCACCGAAAAAGATGCCATGAGGCTGCAGGCAAAAGCACTGCAACCCTACGTAAAAAACTTACCTTTGTACTATATTCCCATTTCCATCCGGTTTCTTGAAAAAGAAACTGTTTTTAACGAACAGATAAAAAAATATGTTAGATCAAATAAAAGAGACCACTGATTTTATTAAAGCACGTGTTCCTGAAAAACCGCAATTCGGCATTATTCTGGGCACCGGCCTTGGCGGATTAGTTGATGAAATAGAAATTTCACATACGCTCAACTACCGGGGTATTCCCAATTTTCCGGTTTCAACCGTGGAGAGCCATGCAGGCAAACTGATTTTCGGAAAACTGGGCGGCAAAAACATTATTGCCATGCAGGGACGTTTTCATTACTACGAAGGGTATAACATGAAAGAAATTACTTTTCCGGTGCGCGTGATGAAAAGCCTGGGTATAGAAAAACTATTTGTATCCAATGCCTGCGGAGGGTTGAATCCCGATTACAAAGTAACCGACCTGATGGTGCTGAATGACCATATTAATTTACTCCCCGAACATCCGCTAAGAGGACGCAACGTAGAAGAACTGGGACCGCGTTTTCCGGATATGAGTGCCCCTTACGATAAAAAACTTATTGATAAAGCCCTTGAAATTGCCAGTGCAAATACGATTAGCTGCCACCAGGGAGTGTACGCTGCCGTGCAGGGGCCCACACTCGAAACCAAAGCCGAGTACCGCTACATCCGTACCATTGGTGCCGATGTGGTTGGCATGTCAACCGTTCCCGAAATTATTGTTGCCCGCCATATGGGCATTCCGTGTTTTGCTATCTCGGTCATTACCGATATGGGCATACCCGAACTGGTAAAAGTGGTAAGCCTCGAAGATGTAATAGGTGCCGCCAAAAAAGCCGAACCTAATATGACGCTTATCATTAAAGAATTGATTCGATCGTTGTAAAATTTTAAGGGTGACGCTTAAAGGAAAAGGGGAAATGTGAGTCATTTTATTTTTTCAATTCATAAATCTTAAACCAATAGGAAAACGCTTCAGGATTGTCTACTTTAGCTGTGTACTAAAAGGGGAATGCTTACACACTCATTGCTAAAACTTCAATTTTTTAAGGTGTCGCTGAACTTCTCTTTCTACCTGGTCAAAGTCGGGCAGGTCTTTTATTTGTTCGCTCATAGAGCTTTTCCACCTGCCTTTGTATTGTGGTAATCTTTCATCCAATTTTTTGGAGAAATCGGCATGGATTAAATCTTTGCTTTTGCATTTTGTTTCAAATTCGCTCACATAAAAATCTGCATCCATTCCATGTTCTTCAAGCAAATACCAGATGTCGTAAAAATCTCTTGCCTGCATTCGCTGCATTACAGAACGCATTTTTTCAACCAATACTTCTTCTAATGAATAACATAAAAGTTGGTGTTCTTCCAAATCAGAATAGCCAATAAATACATCATTCATTACTGGTTCAAAAACGAGTTTTTCACTACGTGAAATATCAACTTTTACTTTTTTGTTGTTCCCTTGCCCACCAAGCGGACCAATGAAGCTGACGTAAAAATTAATGCCCCCATCTTCATGCTCATTATTGTCAATGCTGTCAAGCGGAATATTGGCTTCATCTTTTATGAATTCAAATATTTCTTTAAACCATACTAAAATTTGCTCGTTTGGTATTTCGCTATTCAGCAATGTAAAATCTAAGTCCTCCGAAAAACGATAATCTTCAAAATAGACTTTTTTTAAAACTGTTCCACCTTTGAAAACGATTGTCTCTGAAAGTTGCTCATGTTTGGCAATACCAAACAGAATCCATGAAAGAATGTAATCCTTTTCAATCTGCTGGTCACGAACACCAACTGCATTTGCTTTTTGCTGTATTTCTCCGGGTTTAATCATGTGTAAATGGCAGATTTAATGGTTTCCGTTTCCAAATTTTGTTGAATACTCCAACGGCTTATTCGCTTTCCTGTTTTAGGCAATTCGGTGTCAAGCACAACATACGAAGCGGTTTTCATTTGTTGTAGTTCCTGAATAATATAGGTATTGATGTCTAAAATTTCTAAAAGAAATCCCAAACGTTTTATTACTGCTTGCGAATCAAATTTTTTAGCGTATTCAAGAAGTGTATCGTATTTTATTTTGTCTTTTGAAGTGTAGATTGCCCTCGCCACTTCAACAATTCCACCAGCATAATCGGGTTTGAATAAGCAGTCAATAAAAGTTTTTTCTAAGTCGGAACACATTACTTTATTAAAGCTGTCAATCCAGATTTTCTTTGAACCGAAAAAATGTTTCTCGTTGTGATAGATGAATTGAAAAGGGACTTCCTTGATTTTTATTTCCGATGGTCGTATTTGTTTTGAAACAACAATTTGTTCTTTTAGTGATGGCTGCGTAATGAGGTTATGAATTTGCAAAGCTGAATAATACCCGATGTAATGTTTGCTATCATTCACCAAATGTTCTGCAACCAAATGCCAGTCGGGCATAAAGGTTTTCGCATTTTGTTCATAAGGTATGATGTAATAAATACCTTCTTTCAAACGCATCAACAAACCTCTCTTTGTCATGTCGCTTAGTAGTTCTCTGACTGCACTTGCTTTAGAGTCGGGCAGGGCTTTGCAAGCCAAAGAATAGTCAAAGCAATTCCTGTTCTGTCCGTTGAAAAAGGATAGAAGCTCGTTTGATTGCCTTGATATGTATTTACTCTTCATAGTAACAATGTCAGGTTGAACCTGACAACAATGATACGAAAGATAATTGAGTTAATTCTCTCAATCCGTCAAAAAAATTATTATTTATAGTAAAA
>JAIBAK010000052.1 GCA_019695215.1 Bacteroidia bacterium
CCGTTTTGGGCTGTGGCCATATTGGTAAACGCCACGCAGAAATGGTTAGTAGAAATAATGAATGTGAACTCAAAGCAGTAATTGATACTGATAACGAAACTGCTGAAAAAGTCGGGAAGCAATACCAGATTCCATATTTCAGTTCCTTTGAATCCTATCTGGAATCAACCATTCGTGCCGAAGTATTAAGCATTGCAACACCCAATGGCTTGCATGCCCTTCAATCGATGAAGGCTATCGAAAATGGTCATCATGTGGTAATAGAAAAACCCATGGGACTAACCAAAAAAGCGTGCGAAGAAGTGATTTATAAAGCACTTCATCACAGCAAGCATGTGTTTTGCGTGATGCAGAACAGATACTCTCCTCCTTCTGAATGGCTCAAAAAAGTAATCAGTGATGGTACCCTTGGAAAAATTTATATGGTACAGGTAAACTGTTATTGGAACCGCGATGAACGTTATTATAAAAAAGGCGGCTGGCATGGAACAAAAGAACTTGACGGAGGAACTTTGTTTACTCAGTTTAGCCACTTCATCGACCTGATGTATTGGGTATTTGGTGATATTGAAAACATTAAAGCATCTTTTGCTGATCATAATCATGCACAGCTTACTGATTTTGAAGATTCGGGTTTTGTAAATTTCTCATTTATCAACGGAGGGTTGGGGTCATTCAATTATTCCACTTCAGTTTGGGATAAAAACTTAGAAAGCAGCATGACTATAATTGGTGAAAATGGCAGCATCAAAGTAGGCGGCCAATACATGGACAAAGTAGAATATTGCCATATCAAAGATTATTTAATGCCTGAGCTCAAACCAACAAATCCTCCAAATGACTACGGGCCATACAAAGGCAGTGCCGCCAACCACCACTACATAATCGAGAATGTGGTTGAGGTATTAAAAGGACGTGCCAATATAACAACTAATGCTTTAGAAGGATTAAAAGTGGTAGATATTATAGAACGTATCTATTCAGGTAAGCAGGTGTGATTTTATACTTAAGCAACTTTTTGTCACGGAAAGGCCGTACCCCGCAACCTTGTGAACTAATTTTACATAAAATGGGTGATGAACACAATATCATTGCCCGTTCAGGCAGGAATGCATACATACCAAGAATTTTAGATGAAGTAAGTGCCATTTTTCGCTACAAAAACAAACTTCAGTTAGTAGTAATTGATTTATATGCCTACCGTAGTTTTTACCTGGCTTGTTTATGCGGCATTATTTGTAGCTCCCTTAAACTTCCCTACGTAAGTGTATTACATTCGCATGAATTGGAACAAAAATTTCAAACACGGTCAAAACTACTACTTCGGTTTTTAAAGCATGCTCAGTTGAATATTTGCCCCTCTGAATTTTTTTATCAAAAAATAACAGAACTAAAATTACCTGCTCTCATTATTCCAAACGCAATAGAATTGGGTAACTACCCGTTCTCCAGTCCCGAACTTGATTACCCCCGATTGCTTTGGGTAAGAACAATTCATCCCAAATATAATCCTCAACTGGCAATTAACACCCTGCATAAGTTGATAAAATTGTTTCCGCAAAGTAAACTTACCATGGTTGGACCTTTTACTGAACCTGAATATGGTAACTGTAAACTTTTAATTAAAAAACTACATTTGGAAAATAGCATTCAATTTACCGGATATATATCCAAAAAAGAATGGTTGAATCTTGTGTTGGCTAACAATATATTTATCAATACTACCAATTATGATAATACCCCGGTAAGCTTAATAGAAGCTGCTGCTTCCGGGTTGCCCATTGTAAGCACTAATGTTGGTGGCATTCCACATTTAATCGAAGATAAAAAAGAGGCTTTACTTGTGCCGCCTGATGATTCTGAAAAAATGGCTCAGGCAGTACTTGATGTTTTTAGAAACAAAACAAGTACCATACAAATGATTGCCAATGCCCGAAATAAAACGGAACAATTGGATTGGGAGCTTGTAAAGCTAAAATGGGAAGAATTATTTCATAGCTATCGGTTAAGCAAGTCCGCTTGAACATTCTCCTTTCTATAATTATTCCATGCCTGAATGAAGAAGACCATATAGAGAAACTTCTGAACTGGGTTGTTACAGCATGTCCTGATGAATCGGAAATACTGGTAATAGATGGAGGAAGTTCTGACAGAACTATTGAATTAATCAATAACAAAATTGCAATTAACAAGAAGATAAAACTACTGCATAATAATAGCAAATATGTTTCTCATGCTTTAAATACCGGAGTTCAGTCTGCAAACGGTAAGTATATAGCCCGGTTAGATGTTCATGCAATTTACCCTGATAATTATTTTACTGAATGTATAAAATTACTGGAAACTACCCAAGCCGATAATGTTGGTGGCTTTTTAGAATACACAGGAAACAACCTCGTATCTCACGGAATTGCAGCTACACTTTCTTCGCCCTGGGGTATAGGTTACCGAACCATAAGTCCTATCCGGTTTAATCACTATACTGATACCGTTTTTTTCGGGTTCTGGAACAAAAGTGCTTTTACCCGTTTTGGTTTGTTTGATACCGACCTGATTAGGGATCAGGACGAAGAATTCAACTACCGGATTATTAAATCGGGCGGTAAAATTTACAAATGTGCAGATATTGTAATTTTAAAATTTGTCAGGAATAACCTCATTTTACTTTTCAGGCAATACCTTGAATATGGTTTTTATAAACCTTTGGTCATTAAAAAAATAGGGCATATTATCAAAATCAGGCATATTGTTCCTTCTGCCTTTGTGGTTTACCTACTAACTTTGTTTTTTTTTAGTGTTAACATTACGCTGCTAATACCTGTTTGGTTGTACCTTACCATTTCACTTTATTTTGCTATCAACCAAAATAACCCTCTAAGTTCTAAAATCATATCTTTTATTGCCTTCCCTGTTATACACATTGCTTATGGCAGTGGATTTCTGGCCGGTATCTTCAGAACATTAAGATAAATATGTTCTATTTTTGCCTTCATGATACCGTTTTCCCCCCCACGCATCGATCAAAAAATTATTGATGAAGTTACCGACACCCTCAAATCGGGTTGGATAACTACCGGACCTAAAACTAAACGCTTCGAAAAAGCCCTTACTGCCTATTGCGGAAATAAAGCTACCCTCTGTCTTAACTCGGCTACAGCCGGATTAGAAATCATGCTGCGCTGGTTTGGTGTTAAAGAAGGAGACGAAGTTATTGTTCCGGCATATACCTATTGTGCCACAGCAAATGTGGTGATTCACTGCGGAGCCAAACCTGTTTTTGTTGATATCGGTGACGATTTTAATATTTCGGTTTCTGAGATTAAAAAAGCCATAACCCCCAACACTAAGGTAATTATGCCGGTGGATATTGCCGGCCTGCCATGCGATATGGATTCAATTAATGCGCTGGTGAATGAACCGGAAATAAAAAAGATGTTTCAGCCGCAAACCGAAGTGCAAAAATTAATGGGTCGAATACTGGTACTTTCTGATGCCGCTCACTCGGTTGGGGGGGCTTATCATCACAAAAAAGTAGGATCCCTCACAGATGTGTCGGTACTTTCATTCCATGCTGTAAAAAACCTTACTACAGCCGAAGGAGGAGCTATTTGTTTGAACCTTCCTGAACCATTCGATAATGATAGAGTGTATCAGGATTTATGTATAAAAACACTTCACGGACAAAATAAAGATGCTTTGGCCAAACTACAACCGGGCAACTGGAGATACGATATTGTAGAGGCCGGTTATAAAATGAACATGACAGATATAATGGCTTCTATCGGATTGGTAGAGCTTGAGCGTTATGAAACCGAAACATTGCCTCGAAGAAAACACATCTTCTCCATGTATGATCAGTTGCTTGCCCCTTTTAACAGGGTAATTCTCCCGTTGTATCAATCTGACGACCGCTGCAGTTCCTTCCATTTATATCCGTTACGAATTAAGGGGATTAACGAGCAGCAGAGAGACGCCATTATTGCAGAAATTTTTAAACAACAGGTATCGGTGAATGTACACTTCATTCCTGTTCCGATGATGAGTTTTTACAAACAACTTGGATACAACATCAACAATTACCCTAATACCTACAGGATGTATGCGAGTGAAATTTCGCTCCCTGTTTTTTATGACCTGAACGATGAGTTAATTAAACAGGTGGCAGGTGCTGTGGTATCGGCCATTTCTAAAGTGCTTGGCACAGCAAATGAGTAAACGTATTTTCGATCTTTTCTTTTCCCTTACCGGACTCCTCATCCTTTTGCCGGTATTCTTATTAGTTGCTTTGCTAATTAAAATCGAGTCAAAAGGCCCGGTATTTTATTTACAAATGCGGGTTGGTCGTAATGGTAAAGATTTTAAACTTTTTAAATTCCGTACCATGTTCCCCGATTCGGATAAAAAAGGGCTGCTCACCGTTGGTATGCGAGATCCGAGAATAACCAGTACCGGATATTTTTTGCGTAAATATAAATTGGATGAATTACCTCAACTTATTAATGTACTTACCGGTGAAATGAGTTTTGTAGGCCCCCGGCCCGAAGTAAGAAAATACGTTGACAAATATTCAAATGAAGAGCTTGCCGTTCTTGAAGTAAAACCCGGTATTACCGATTTAGCTTCCTTAACTTATATAAATGAAAATGCTATCCTTGCGCAGTCTTCCGACCCCGAAAACACCTATATAAAAGAAGTTATGCCCCATAAATTGGCCCTCAATATGGAATACATTCGAAGGACTTCTTTATGGTTTGACATTAAAATCATCTTTCAGACAATCATAAAAATATTTAAATAATCTGCTTAATATCAATAATTTATTAAACTTTTTGTGATTCCAGAAAATAAACACTTAATTTCGTGTAGCCTAAACTAAATATGCGTTACTCACCACGAATTCAAAAAATATTCAATTTATCAAGCGGTTATACGCCTAAGTGGATTATATTTATACTTGATTTACTTACGTGTTTACTTTCGTTTGTAGCGGCCAATATTCTCAGATACAATTTTAATCTTTCAGCTGAGGATTTTAACAGTTTTCTTCACACCGTTCCGTTGGTTATCACCATACGCATGGTGTTTTTTATTTTATTCAGAACCTATTCCGGTATCATCAGGTTCACCGGAACACAGGATGCTATCCGTATTTTCAAATCAATTACGTGGGGTTCAGCAATTATTTACGGAGTTAACTTTCTCTTCCTTGTAAATAAGGCAAAAATCAATATCATCATTCCTACATCCATCATCATTATTGATTACATCACCTGTATCTTCCTTCTCACAGCCTTACGACTTGCTACTAAAATCTTCTACGTTCAACTCACAAATCCGGGTGAAAACAAAAGAAAAGTGGCCATTTTAGGTGCCGGACATGCCGGATTAATTACCAAGCGGGCCATTGATCAGGATCGTGCTGCCAACATAAAAGTAGTTGCTTTTTTTGATGACGACCCCTCGAAAGTGGGCAAAAGTGTAGAAGGAGTTAAAATATTTAATGCAAAAAAGGAGTTGGCCGAAGTACTTCCTAAATACGACATTGAAGAACTGATTATTTCCATTCAAAACCTGAACATTGTTCGCAAACAGGAAATCATTGAAGCATGTTTGGCGCAGAATGTAAAAGTGCTGAATGTGCCTCCTGTTGATCGCTGGATTAACGGAGAACTAAGTTTCCATCAGTTTAAACATGTAAAAATTGAAGACCTGATAGAGCGCGATACCATTGAACTGGATAAAAATGTAATTGCCAAACAGCTTAAGGGTAAGCGCGTGATGATTACAGGCGCAGCAGGTTCCATTGGCAGTGAAATCGTACGTCAGGTTATACCATTCTTTCCTGAAAAAATTATTCTAATCGACAAAGCCGAAACTCCGCTTTATCACTTAGAAATTGAAATGGAAGAAATGGAAAAAGGCCAGCACCTGCCACATAATTTAGTCACTTTTGTGGCTGATGTATGTGATAAAAACCGTATGAAGCATTTATTTGAAACCTTTAAACCGGATTTCATTTACCATGCTGCCGCATACAAACACGTACCCTTAATGGAGGCCAATCCATCGGAAGCAATAAAAACAAATGTATTAGGTACAAAGGTAATTGCTGACCTGGCGGTGGAGTTTGGTGCGGAAAAATTTGTGTTTGTTTCTACTGACAAAGCGGTAAACCCAACTAATGTAATGGGTGCTTCAAAACGCATTGCCGAAATTTATGTTCAGTCGCTAAATAACAGCAATGAGTTTAATTACTGCAAAACCAAATTCATAACCACCCGTTTCGGAAATGTGCTGGGTACCAATGGCTCTGTAATCCCAAGATTCAGGAAACAAATTGAGGAAGGAGGACCTGTTACTGTAACACACCCCGAAATAACCCGCTATTTCATGACCATCCCCGAGGCTTGTCAGTTGGTTTTAGAGGCAGGTGCTATGGGGAACGGTGGCGAAATATTCATTTTTGACATGGGCCAATCTATCAAAATTGTAGACCTCGCTAAAAAGATGATTAAACTTTCGGGCCTTACTTTGGGTAAAGATATTCAGATTGTGTTTACCGGGTTGCGTCCGGGTGAAAAGATAAAAGAAGAACTATTAAACGATAAGGAAAATACACTTCCCACTCATCATCCCAAGATTATGATTGGAAAAGTACGCACCTATAATTTCAGTGAAGTAAGTAACAATATCAATCAGCTCATTCAGTTGCAAAGCACTCAAAAAAGCGAGCTTGTAGTAAAATCAATGAAAAATATTGTACCTGAATTCATTTCAAAAAATTCTGTTTTTGCCACCCTCGACAAAAATCCTCACCTCCCGGAAAACTGAGCAATTATCCACTATTTAGACAAAATCTAAATTATTAATTTATTCTGTCCCCCTAAGCATTTTTGCTCTTTGTATATATATTTGAGCGCAAAAAAATGACAAAAATCTGACACGGCTTTAGTGATTTAATAAATTAACCTTGAGCATTTTAAAACTCATGAAGGTTGATTTAATATGCTTGCCGCTAAGAAGTTTTACGCAGTTTTTTAAAAAGTAAAATCAGTTGTAAAAATGAGAATAAAGAGATTAGCCTTATCCCTCACGCTGATCCTCTCCTCATTCGGGTTTATCAAAGCTCAGGATGTTGCAGCAGGAGAGAAAGTATTTAAAGCCAATTGCATAGCTTGTCATGCTATCAATGATAAAGTGGTTGGACCGGCTTTAAAAGACGTTGAAAAACGCAGAGACGAAGCCTGGCTTATTAAGTGGATCAAAAATTCGCAGGAAGTGATTTCCAGCGGGGATGCCTATGCCGTTGAACTTTTTAATAAGTACAACAAGGCCCCGATGCCTCCTTTTGCCAGTTTATCAGATGGTGATATTAAGTCGTTGCTGGCTTATGTAAAAAAGGAAAGTGAAACCCCGGCAGCTGCGCCTACCGCATCAGCAAGTTCTACTGCATCAGGAACTACTTCCGCCACTCAGGCACCCGCTGCCCCTCAGGATTCATTCTACAATAACTACACTTTCATGGCTTTATTATTAATGGCCGTCATCCTACTGGTTGTTGTAATCGTATTAAACAGAATAAAAGGAATTGTAGAAAATCTGTATAAAACTAAATTCCCTGAAGAAGCTGCTGCCAATGAAGTAGACCCGCGAACCACTATCAGCTACAAACTTTTCAAAAAGCATCCGGTAGTAGGTGTATTATCAGTTCTTACTATTGTAATGGTGGTGCTTGCCGGATATGGTTTTAATTACGGTAATACCGAGGTAGGTGTTCAAAAAGGATATGCTCCTACCCAACCAATTGCTTATTCGCACGAATTGCATGCAGGGAAATACCAAATCAACTGTCAATACTGTCACAGCACAGCCAGTAAAAGTAAGCAGGCTTCTATACCCGGTGCCAATACCTGTATGAACTGCCATATGCATGTAACAGCAAAAGATAAATACAACGGACAGGTATCTCCTGAAATCCAAAAGATTTACACTGCTATTGGATGGGACGCAGAAAAAAGAGAATACATTCCCAACTACGAGAAGAAACCAATCAAATGGATTCGTATTCACAATTTGCCTGATCACGTTTATTTCAACCACTCTCAGCACGTAAAAGTTGGTAAAATTGAGTGTCAGAAATGCCACGGTGAAATTCAAACCATGAAAGTTGTTGCTCAAAATGCCACCCTTCAAATGGGCTGGTGTATTGATTGCCATCGTCAAACCAATATTGACTTGCAGGGCAATAAATACTATGAGAAACTGCATGCCGAGTTGAAGAAAGAAGGTAGATCAGACATTACCGTAGCCAAAAATGGTGGTATGGAATGTTCAAAATGCCACTATTAATTAATTGAAATTTCCACTTTAAGAGCCATATACATGGATAATAAAAATAAATACTGGAAAGGTTTAGAACAGCTGAACAACTCTCCTGAATTTGTTCAAACAAAAAGAAATGAATTTTCGGAAGGACTTCCGCTTGACGAGGTAATTAATGAGAAAGATTTTGAACTTTCTTCCAACAGAAGAGATTTCTTAAAATTCTTTGGTTTCAGCGTATCGGCTGTAGCTTTGGCTGCCTGTAATAATGCGCCAATTAAAAATGCTATTCCTTACGTTGTAAAACCTGAAGAAATTACTCCCGGTATTCCCAATTACTATGCTTCAAGTTGCGGAGCCTGCTCTGCCGGTTGCAGCATTCTGGTAAAAACCCGTGAAGGCCGCCCGGTAAAAATTGAAGGCAACGAAGATTCTCCCGTTTTCAAAGGTGGTGTTTGTGCCTCCGGCCATGCCAGTTTATTGAACTTATACGATATTGAGCGTTTAAAAAATGCATTCGTAGGCGGAAAAGAATCGTCATGGGACACACTTGATAAAGAAGTAAAAGCCGGACTTGCCGCTGCTAAAAACATTCGCATTGTGAGCGGAACGGTAAATAGCCCTTCCATTAAAAAAGCTATTGCCGATTTCACCACAAAATATCCTTCAACCAAGCATGTGGTATACGAGCCAATCTCTATCTCCGCTCTGATTGAAGCCAACAAACAAGCTTTCGGAAAAGCAGCCGTTCCGGGATATCGTTTTGATAAAGCCAAAGTAATTGTAGGCTTTAATTGTGATTTCCTTGGAACCTGGATTTCTCCGGTAGAGTATACCAAGCAGTACAGCAGCAACCGCAGACTTACCAAGGAAAATCCGGTAATGTCTCGTCATATTCAATACGAATCACTCTTAACCATTACCGGTTCAAGTGCTGATATTCGCATGCCTGTTAAGCCTTCGGAAGAAGGAGCAATTCTGATTAGCTTGTATAACAAAATTGCTGCCCTTGCCGGAGCCCCTGCTATTTCAGGTGCACAGAATATGGAGAAAGCCGGTAATATGATTGAAACCACAGCCAAAGAATTGTGGGCTGCTAAAGGTGCTTCTTTAGTTGTGTGCGGCACCAATAACCTCGACAATCAACTTATCGTTAATGCCATTAACACCCTCTTGGGAAATATTGGTACTACCGTTGATTTTGATAATTATTCGAATCAAAAAGCAGGAAGTGATGCCGAATTTGCAACCTTTGTTTCAGAAATGAACAGCGGTGCAGTTGATGCAGTTATTTTCTACAACAGCAACCCTGCTTACAGTTATGCCGATTCAAAAGCATTTGAAAGTGGATTGAAAAAAGTGCAGTTAAGCGTATCCACCTCTTCAACATGGGACGAAACCAGTAAAATGGTTAAATATGCCGCGCCTGACTCACATTACCTCGAGTCATGGGGCGACATGGAGCCTAAAGCCGGATATTTTGGTTTGATTCAGCCAACTATTTCTACCGTGTTTAAAACACGTATGGCATTAGAGAGCTTCTTAAAATGGAGCGACAACAATACGGATGCCTACACTTACATCCAAAACAACTGGAAATCTGCTATACTTCCTCTTGCAAACGGAGAATGGAATAAGAGTTTACATGACGGATATTTTATGGTTGCTGAAAAGGCTGCACAAACTTATTCCAACAGTGCAAGTCTGGCTAACGTAACCAATGCCGCTTATCAAAACTACACGGCCAATAAAGATAAAGTTGAGGTGACTCTTTACAGCAGCGTGGCTCTGCGCGATGGTGCTGATGCAAACAACCCATGGTTGCAGGAGTTGCCTGATCCTATTTCAAGTGTGGTGTGGGATAACTACGTGGCCATATCTAAAAACCTTGCCGATAAATTGGGCATTGAGGACAATGATTTGGTAAATATTAAAACCAAAAAAGGAAGCATTGACGGTTTACCGGCACTCATTCAACCCGGACAGCCTAATAACACTGCCTCGGTAGCATTAGGCTACGGTCGTATGGTAAAAGGCAATACCGGCAAAGAAATGGTTGGTAAAAATGCATTCGGACTTACTGCGCTGGTAAATGGTCAGATTTCATATACACTGGGTGATGTAACCATTGAAAAAGCCGGTGGAAATCGTGAATTAGCCCGTACCCAAACTCACCACTATATTGAAGGACGTGCCATCATTAAAGAAGCTTCTCTGAGCGATTATATTAAAGACCCGTTAGCAGCCAACCACGATCATCACGGAAACCTGCGCGATAAAGATGGAAAACTGATTACGCTATGGGAAGAACGTGATGCCAAAGGCCACAAATGGGGAATGGTAGTAGACTTAAATGCATGTACCGGATGCGGCTCGTGCGTGGTAAGTTGCTCAGCCGAAAACAACGTACCTGTTGTAGGTCGTCAGGAAGTTTTGGTTCGCAGGGAAATGCACTGGATGCGTATTGACCGTTACTACAGCTTTAAAAATAAAGAAGGTCAAACCTCAACTAAAGAAAAAGATATTCATAAAAATGTTACCGATTTTGAGAACATTAAAGTTGCTTTCCAGCCGGTAATGTGTCAGCAGTGCGGTCACGCTCCATGTGAGTCGGTTTGTCCTGTTCTTGCAACCGTGCATAGTTCAGAGGGCTTAAATCAAATGACCTATAACCGTTGTGTGGGTACCCGTTATTGCGCTAATAACTGCCCTTACAAAGTAAGACGCTTTAACTGGTTCCGATATAACGATAACGAGAAATTCGATTTCCACTTCAACAATGACTTGGGTAAAATGGTTATCAATCCTGATGTAACCGTTCGTACTCGCGGTGTAATGGAAAAATGTACTTTCTGCGTGCAGCGTATTCAGGCCGGAAAGCTAAAAGCTAAAACTGAAAACCGTGAGATTAAAGATGGCGATATCAAAACTGCCTGTCAGCAATCATGTCCGGCCAATGCTATTGTATTCGGAGATATGTTTGATGCCAACAGCGAAGTATCGAAATTGTTGAAGAACGAAAGAGGTTATCATATGCTGGAAGAACTGAATGTTCAGCCATCAGTAAATTACCTCACAAAAATAAGAAACGTAGAAGGCACCCTGCTTGAAGGAGATGGTCATGCAACGGCCAAACACGAAGAGCATAAAGCTGAAGAAACTCATACTGAACATCACTAATAGTAAAAAATTAACATTACGGATATGTACGAATCTCCAATAAGAGAAGTGCTCGTAGAAGGTGGCAAAACTTACACCGATGTATCAAACGATATTTGCCGCCCGTTAGAGAACAAAGCCACAAAAGGCTGGTGGATTGGCTTCATTGTGTCGGCATTAGTGCTGGCATTATGGATTGGCGCCACCACCTACACCCTGATGACCGGTATTGGTACCTGGGGTTTGAATAAAACAGTAGGTTGGGCTTTCGACATTACCAACTTCGTATTTTGGGTTGGTATTGGTCACGCAGGAACGTTAATCTCTGCCATCTTGTTATTGTTCCGTCAGAAGTGGAGGATGTCAATCAACCGTTCGGCTGAAGCGATGACTATTTTCGCGGTAATTTGCGCGGCTTCCTTTATTGTTTCACACATGGGTCGTCCGTGGGTAGCCTACTGGCCTATTCCATTGCCAAATGCATTTGGTTCATTATGGGTTAACTTCAACTCACCGCTGGTATGGGATGTATTTGCGATCTCTACTTACTTCTCGGTTTCACTGGTATTCTGGTACCTTGGTTTAATTCCGGATATCGCTACCATTCGCGACCGTGCCAATACACGCATGCGCAAATTCATGTACAACTTCTTTGCAATGGGTTGGGACGGATCGGCCAGAACATGGAACCGCTACGAATTGGTTTCATTGATTCTTGCTGGTATCTCTACTCCACTCGTACTCTCGGTACACTCAATCGTATCAATGGACTTTGCCACATCGGTAATTCCCGGCTGGCACACTACCATCTTCCCTCCCTATTTCGTTGCAGGAGCTATCTTCTCCGGATTCGGAATGGTATTAACGCTGCTTGTTATTGGTCGCGTGGTACTGAAACAGGAAGAATATATTACCATGGGCCACTTAGATGCTATGTGTAAAGTAGTAATGCTTACAGGCTCAATGGTGGGTTTAGCGTATATCACTGAGTTTTTTATAGCCGCATACTCGGGTGTGGAATATGAGCAGTACGCATTTATTAACCGTGCCACCGGACCGTATGCCTGGGCTTACTGGATTATGATGAGTTGTAACCTTATTGCCCCGCAGGTATTCTGGACCAAATGGGCACGTTCAACTCCATGGTTTATCTTTGTGCTTTCTATTATCGTAAATATAGGAATGTGGTTTGAGCGTTTCGTAATTATCGTAACCTCCCTTCACCGCGATTACATTACTTCAAGCTGGGCTATGTACACGCCTACCTGGGTTGAATTCAGCATCCTCATCGGATCGTTCGGATTATTCTTCACTTTATATTTCTTGTTTGTAAGGTACCTGCCTACCATCAATATGTCGGAGATAAAGGCAATACTTCCTAAGAAACAAGCCCAACATTAAAAAAGGAACTGATGTCAATGAAAAATAATAACCATAAACTGATTCTCGGCATCTACGATGACCCTGACAAAGTACTTGCGGCTACACGTAAAGTCCGTAAAGCAGGTTTTGATATTAAAGATGTTTACACCCCCTTCCCTATTCACGGAATTGATAAGGCAATGGGTATTCAGCGTTCGCGCTTAGGCATTGCAGCCTTTATGTTTGCCATGACGGGTTTACTTACTGCCGTGGTGATGATGGTTTACATGTCGTGGGGCGATGACTGGGCAATTAATATTGGCGGTAAACCCAATCTCCATATCCCTACTTACATTCCGGTAACTTTTGAGTTATCCATTTTATTCACTGCTTTCGGAATGGTTGCTACTTTTTTTATTGTAAGTAAAATGGCTCACGGCAAAAACCCAACGCTTATGGATATCCGCCAAACGGATGACCGCATTGTAATTGCTGTAAACCTTCACAGTGATAGTGACAACAAAGCTATCAGCGATATTTTTGTTAACCACGGTGCTTTAGAAGTAAGAGAAAGGGAATCCTCTATATGAAACATACGCTAAAATTATTCCTGTCAGGTTTAGCCGTTGTTGCCGTTTCTTCCTGCGGAAGAGATGCCAATGACCCGGGTATTGAATATGCTCCTGATATGTATGTATCCAAAGGTTATGAGCCATACAGTCAGCTGGCCGATGTTACCCGCTCCATTACCGATGAAAACGGTAAAACATGGGTAATAAATCAGGATGGTAAAAATATGCGCGAACCGGTAAAAGGAACCATTGCCCGCGGGCAACTGGATTACGTTTTCCCTTACGCAAAAACTCCCGAAGATTATGAACGTGCAGGTGCTGAATTGAAAAATCCGTTACCTGCCAGCGAAGAAAATCTTGCCGAAGGAAAAAGATTATACGAAATTAATTGTACTCCATGCCACGGAGCAAGTGGTAAAGGAGACGGAACAATTGTGCAGGACGGTAAATATCCGCCTCCTCCGTCTTATGATTCGGATCGTATAAAAACTACTGCCGAAGGGAAAATGTATTTCTCTATTACATACGGTAAAAACCTGATGGGTTCTTATGCATCTTCCCTTTCACCAACTGAAAGATGGCAGGTGATTCACTATATCCGCACTCTGTCAGGAACTGCTGCTGCTCCGGCTGCCGCACCTGCTGACTCAACAACGGCTCCTAAACAATAAACTACTTAAACTAATAAAGAGATTCGAACATGGCACACGGACACGAACACGAAGTAGTAATAAAAGAAGAAAAATTTGTAATGACCGCCAAGGACAAAAGGGTTGCAACAATCCTGATGGGAGGCGGCTTGTTACTTGCGCTTATTGGTATTTTTACCAATCACAGCGAGCACGAAATGCTGATGAAACGTATCTGGGCAAACTTACTTGCTGACGGGTATTTCTTTTTCATCATCAGCGTTTGCGCCACGGCATTCATCGCTATTAAAGCTATTGCCAATGCCGGCTGGCACACCAGCATTAAGCGTATTCCTGAAGCAATGGGAACCTTTTTGCCCTTTGCCGCAGCAGTATTGATTATTGTACTTATTGGTGGCGGAAGTGAAGTTTACCACTGGATGCATCATGGTATTACCGACCCGGCCTCGCCTAATTACGATAAAGTAATTGCAGGCAAAAGCTGGTATCTGAACAAGGGATTCTTTTGGGGACGTTTAATTGTGTTCTTCTCTGTATGGATTCTTATTACACGTAATTTCCGCAAATGGTCACTACAGGAAGATATTGAAGGCGGTTTAAGTTTCTTTGATAAAACGTACAAAACAGCTGCGTTCTTCACTTTCTTCTTTGCTTTCACTTTCTCTATGTTTAGCTGGGATATTATGATGAGTATTGATACCCACTGGTTCTCTACTATCTTTTCTATTTATAACTTTGCTACCGGATGGGTAAGTGCTATTACCATTATGGCGCTCACAGCCATTCAGCTTAAGAAAAGAGGATACCTGAGCATTGTGAATGAAGACGTAATTCACGACCTTGGTAAAATGATGTTTGCCTTTAGCATTTTCTGGACCTATATGTGGGTTGCCCAGATGTTGCTTATCTGGTACGCCAACTTACCTGAAGAAGTTACCTACTACCTTGACCGCACTAAAAACGGATGGGGTTTTCATTTCTATTTGAATATTGCTCTTAATTTCCTTATTCCTTTCTTCGGGTTAATGGCCCGCACCGGAAAGCGCAATACCTGGTGGCTTAGTTTTGTTGGTTGCATTATCCTTTTCGGCCACTGGAATGATGTGTACCTGATGACTTTTGCAGGTGCTATGAAAGACCATCACGGTATTTCTCACGCACCGGGATGGGGATTGATGGAATTTGGTTTCCTTGCCATGTTTGCAGGTGGTTTTATTTATGTATTGCTTACCTCGCTTAGCAAAGCTAACCTCTACCCTACCAAACATCCATACATAATGGAAAGTGCCCTGCACGATGTAGGTGTATAAACAAATAAAAAGACTCTTATATAAGCCCTTCGTTTCCGAAGGGCTTTTTTTATTGTAAAAAAATTCTCGAATTTGCAATTTCAAACAATAGGTTATCTTTGTTATAATAACTACTAAACAAAGTAATCATGAAAGTCGTATCAACTATTACTAAACTCATCCTTCATCTTGCTGTTTTTACATGTACTTTTTCATGCCATAGAGATGTTGACTTGCCATCAAAAAGCAATTTAAGTAATCCTAACCTTATCAACGTTTCAAGCCAATCGATAATTGAAAATGACAGCCCAACTGCCATAGTATTGGGTGCTCAATTAACCAACCCGTATACTGTTTCAAACATGCAATCTGCGTTTACAGCGCTTACCACGGAAGACCCGGAGTTTTGCAGCAATTCAATTAATGTTAGAACTACACATTACTATGTAAAATTTAAACCCCAAAATGAGGATGATGTGGAAGCCCTTATTGACGACAGCACATTAATACTTTATGACTACCCTTTAGACAGACCAATAGTTAATAATGGCAATTATTATAAAGACCCAACTCTCTCGGAAACTACCCCAAATTATCAATATGCCTGTGTTCCATATGGTTTCAGTTTCCCAAACGTTCAATATGAAATTTTGGCAAACCTCTATATTCCTGAAGAGGATCCTCTTTTAGAATATACTGATGATTCGGAATTAGATATTTGTATTGACAAATTAGTTTATGAGGCGTTATCCAGTACCGGAAACCTTGACACTTTCAATATAGTTGAACCCGACACAAATGCTCCTGAGCCTTTGTTTTCCAGAAGATCAAAATGGAATCCGTCAGGCATAATACGGTATCACGACAATACACTTGTTCCTCCTAACAACACCGAAAATGTTGGATGGAAAGGTTTGGAAGGGGTAAAAGTGCGGGTGCGCAGGTGGTTTACCTCACGCGAGGCTTTAACCGATATGAACGGGTATTTTTATATCAATGAAAAATTCAGGCGTGATGTAAATTACTCTATAAAATGGGAACGCCAAAACTTTCAATTGAATTTGGCAAATGGAAGGCAACTTTATATTGATGGCCCTAAACAAACCGGGGCCTGGGTGTTGAATATAGGGCCCGGCCTGGCCAATATGATAAGTATTGTACATATGGCGGCTATGGATTATTACTACAAATGCTATTATGTAAACCTAACCTCACCGCCACTCAATACCTTTTTTACCCCACGACTTAATATAGGGATTTATTACGAGGATAATAGTGATAACGGAGATTGTAAACCATGGCGAAGAACCTTTGGCATCTTAAATGTAATCCGTATATATAAACCTCAAAGAAGAGCCCATGAAATTTATGCTACAACTATTCATGAAATGGCCCACTTTTCCCACTGGGGAATTGTTGGAGGAAACACATACTATGATGCTCATGATAAATTGAGTGAAAGTTGGAGTAGACTGGCACAATGGATTTTTACTAATAAAAGATACAAAAACCTATATAACATTTCAAATTTTAACCACTTTGACGGGTGGCAGGATCTAAATGCAGGAATCCCAGAACACATTACCTACATGCATAAAGGTTATACTCCTGTATTTATTGATCTCATTGATACATATAATCAATATGTCATTAATAATAATGATCCCGATTTTGCTATTGACCCAATCTCCGGCTTTACGGCAAAAGACGTTGAAGATGCTCTCCCAAATTGCCATGATTTAAATGATATGAAAGCAAAACTTAATCAACTAAACAAAGCCTCAAGTACCGATATGTATACCCTTTTTGAGTTTTATAATAATTTGTAAAATGAAGCCTATTTATAATTTCTTTATAATTATTACCTCTGTTTTATATTCATGTAACAACAGCGGAGACCCCTCTTTCGAAAACAAAATAATTCTAACTAATTTATTTAATCAGGAAGTAACCGGAACTTTTTATTGGTCGCATGAAACATTTACAATACCGGTGAACGGTACATATACTTATATCGAATCTGGGGATGGGGCTGGCTCATTTAGTTTTGGAGAATCTGACTCAGTTATTATAAGATTCAAAGATGGAAAACAAAAAACTGATTATTGTTGCGCAGACATAAATGTTATTTCTTTTTATCCGGATTGCGCCAAGGACTCTATAAATCTTTTTAAAGGCAAATGTTACAAACAAATTAGGTCAAGCGAAAATAAGTTTGTTTCTTATTACAACATTTCCCAAGCCGATTACGATGAGGCAAAGTAGCATCGCAAAAATATTTTACTCTTGTACATAAAGTTGTTACTTCCCAAACTGCTTTAACCTGATTTGCGTTAATCTGCGCTTGGTATCGAGCGGGAATTCACTTTGCATCATCCATTCGTAGTAGGCGGGGTCGGCTTTTAATACCTCCGAAACCGGCTTTCCTTTGTGTTTGCCAAAGTTAAATACTTCTCTTCCCTTGCTATCATATATCATGCGCCCCGCCAAATCCACAAAATTGGTTTGACCCGAAAAGCTGTGCAAAAACTCGATATCGTTTTTTAAATTATCATAACGTTGCAACTGGGCCTTGAGTACTTCAAGGGTTGCCCCTGTATCTGCCTCGGCCGAGTGAGCCTTCTCCAATGTCTTATCACAATAAAATTTATAGGCCGCTACCAGATTGCGCTGCTCCATTACGTGAAAAATGCGCTGCACATCAATAAACTTTCTGTTCTCGGGGTCGAAATCAACTTTAGCCCTTAAAAACTCTTCCACCAGCATAGGGAAATCAAACTTATTAGAATTGAATCCGGCAAAATCACATCCTTTCAGGTATTCGCAAAGTTCTCTGGCCTTATCGGCAAAAGTTGGTTCATTTTTAACATCTTCATCGGTTATCCCGTGAATGGCAGTTACCTCTTTGGGTATAGGAATCTGCGGATTGAAACGCTGGGTTTTTACCTCTTCTGTTCCATCCGGAAAAACTTTAATGGTGCATATTTCCACTATACGGTCGTTGGAGATATTGATGCCTGTAGTTTCCAAATCAAATACTACCAGCGGACGTTTTAAATTAAGTTGCATGTGGCAAATATAGCAGCTAATAAGTTACTCTGATTTTTTCTGCGCATTTCTGCGAGTTCAGCGGAAAAAATGGTTCCCTCAGAGCTCGCTGATTTTCGCTGATCCGGCACACTATAATACATTCAAATCGGTATTATCAAAATTACCCGAGCTCATTAAAAGCAGGTTCTGTGCGTTCCAGTTCATTTTTTGTAAATCCGATTTTAACAAAGCCGATTTGCTGTAAACCAACACTCCTTCACCAAAGTTTGCGGTAATATCTTTTTCCGTAAGCATTTCCATTTTTTTCATTTCAATAGTATGCGGATTAAAGTACACTATTCTTACATCGGCTTTGTCTAAGGCGCCTTTATATTCAGAAAGAAATTTTTTATTGAGACTGCTAAACGTGTGCAATTCAAAAACAGCTACTAATTTTCGTTCGGAGAATTGCTGCTTCACGGCATCAACAGTGGCAGTAACTTTTGATGGCGAATGGGCAAAATCACGATACACTACGCTGTGTTCATTTTTGGCTAGCAGTTCAAGCCTGCGTGCCGTTCCTTTAAATGAGGCAATGGCTTTATAAAATGCTGCATCGGTTACCCCGAGTTCGTTTAATGCCAAACGGGCTGCCTGCATGTTTTGCAAATTGTGTTTACCAAATACATTCAGTTCAATCCATCCTTCGCTGGTTTTGATACTGGTAAGGCCGTTGGTTATTTTCCATTCGGGGGCATTATACCATATAAGTGCGGCTGAAGGTTTTTCTTTTGCGGCTATGGCATGTATATGTTCGTCCTCGTCAAAACAAATCAGTTTCCCCGAAGCAGGTATCTGGCGCATAAAAATGGCAAACTGCTCTACGTATCCTTCAAAGGTGGGAAACACATTGATATGATCCCAGGCAATACCGGTAACGATGCCTACCTCGGCATGGTACACATGAAACTTGGGTCGTAAATCAAGTGCCGAGGTTAAATACTCATCGCCTTCAAAAACGGCAATATCACTTTCATCACTTAGCCCCACCATGGTATCAAATCCTTCCAGTTGCGAACCTACGAGGTAATCAAATTTGCGGTTATAAAATTTGAGCACGTGCAGTATCATAGCCGTGGTAGTGGTTTTGCCGTGGCTGCCTCCCACCACTACCCGCTTTTTAGTTTTGGTTTGCTCGTACATATACTCAGGGAACGAGTAAATTTTCAACCCCATTTCCTGAGCTTTCATCAGTTCGGGATTGTCCCTGCGGGCATGCATTCCCAAAATAATTGCATCCAGATCGGAGGTTATCATATTTACATTCCATCCTATGGTTTGAGGTAATAACCCGTGAGCCGCTAAGCGTGATTTAGCCGGTTCAAAAATTTCGTCATCGGTGCCCGTAACCAAATAACCTTTATTTTTAAGCGCAATGGCCATATTGTGCATCACCGCTCCTCCAATGGATATAAAGTGTACCTTCATGTTCAGTTTTTAGAAGGAACAAAAAAAGGGATAAACTAGTAGCTATCCATAAAGATTTATGCACAGTTGCCGTCATTGCGAAGGGGGCACAACCGCGGCAATCTCCCGAAAGTGCTTCACGCAAGGAGATCGCTTCGTTCCTCGCGATGACGTATTCTTTTTTGGACCGTCATTGCGAGCCCTGTACCCGGGGCATGGCAATCTCCCAAATAGGAAGAGACTGCTTCGTTTCATTCGCAATGACGATAAATTTGAACTTTGCTTCTTCTGCATTAGCCTACATTAACTTGAAAGACATAACTTCGTCTCTCAATTATATCATATGCATTTATACAGTGTTGAAACCGGACTTTTTAAACTTGACGGAGGAGCCATGTTTGGCGTAGTGCCCAA
>JAIBAK010000080.1 GCA_019695215.1 Bacteroidia bacterium
CTCCCGAAGAAATGAAATTTGAGGGGTGGGGCGGCTTCATCAAATTTGCTCTGGGCGAAAACGTAAAACGGGGTAACTGGGACGACCCCTCTCGCAGGTTTCCTCAAACACGCATGGGTGTGGAGCAAACAATTCTCGATGCATTTACCCGAGCCAAACAATACGGTAAAGAAAAAGAGCTGGCGCAAAAAAACAAAAGCCTTTTCCGGATTGATCTGGAGCTGGAAGCGCTGCTTGAAATATTGAACAGGCAGCGGTTTATTACCTGCCACTCCTATGTGCAATCAGAGATAAATATGCTTATTAACCTGGCCGACTCGGTTGGGTTTAAAGTAAATACTTTTACCCACGTGCTTGAAGGATATAAAGTGGCCGATAAAATAAAAGCACACGGGGCGGCCGCCAGCACATTTGCCGATTGGTGGGCTTATAAATATGAAGTGATTGACGCTATTCCTTACAATGCAGCTATTCTGAATAAAATGGGCGTTGTTACCGCCATCAACTCTGACGATGCTGAAATGGGACGAAGGCTGAATCAGGAAGCAGCCAAGAGCGTAAAATACGGAAACATGAGCAGGGAAGACGCGTGGAAAATGGTTACCCTCAACCCCGCCAAAATGTTGCATGTTGACCATCGGGTTGGAAGCCTTAAAACAGGAAAGGATGCCGATGTGGTAATTTGGAGCAGCGAACCCCTGAGTATTTATGCCCGCGTTGAAAAAACATATGTTGACGGTGTCTGTTACTTTGATTCAGCAACAGAAATAACAGCTAATGAAGCTCTGAAAAAAGAGCGCGAATTGCTGCTCACAAAAATGATGGAGGCCATAAAACTTGGCGAAGAACCTCAGGACGGTATTTCTGCTCCCGAGGTGGAATACCACTGCGAGGATTAAACCTAATTACAGTTTTGTAATACGTACGGTATCGGTCTGATCTCCGCTCTTAACAACTACCGAATAAACGCCTTTTGGTAATCCGGATAAATCAACCAACCCGTTATTGGTTCCATGAGTTGTTACCACCTTTCTGCCCGTCATGTCGTACACTTCTGCAGCAAAATCGCCTTTGGTTTCAATTGTTAATTGTTGCTGAGCCGGGTTTGGATATACTTTTACCTGAGTGGCGGTGGTTTTAGAAATTCCGGTATTAGCACCATTAAGCAATACAATAGTGCTGTTTGTTTTTTCGCAAACCTGCCGGTGCATGCTTATGTTTATATATCCGGTGTCTTTATTTCCCCACTGTATTTCTATTGCATTGGTGCCAAATCCTGAAATAATATTTCCGTTTATAACCTCCCAGTCGTAACTGTATTGCGGAACAAACGGCACCGAATACGTATGAATTTCGTAGGGTACTTTTAATGCTGCCACTCCGTAAATATCAAACGGTTTATTATCGGCTACATTTACTTTTACACTGTCGCGGGTTACATAAGATCCGCTGCGAATATCTACCCAGTAATAGGAGTCTTTGGAGGGGCTAACATGAACCTGCGGAACAGAGTCATTGGTTGACCAGCGGTATTTTGCCTCGGGACATCCGTTGGAAACGGCAAGAGTGGTTCCTGCGGAAGGATTACATAAAAGTGTATCTTTTTGCATAAGGCGCGAGGTGTTAAACAACAACAACGATGAGTCGTAGCTGAAAAAGTTTGCCGGGGTTACAAAAGACATAAACACCTTGTTATTCGGTTTTAGGTTTATTTCAGTAATGGAATCAAAGGGTGTTCCGTTGCTCAGGAAAAACGGCAGATTTCCGGTGATAGTTGCTTCGTTTTGATTACAAAAATAAGAAGTGTCTTTTAATGATGATTTCGACTGATTGTCGGCAAGTAATTTACTCAGGTCAAACTTAAATGCACGATACGAATAATAACCGCCCGGCAACTGCATTTCCAAAACAACATTTCCCAGAGAATCTATTTCCGAGAGGGTTGGCAGGGTTCCTCCCCACCCAATCATGGTGTTCCCGTTTGGCAAACGTTGGGCATTGCCCATAAAATTACTGGTTACATCGGGCGAGTGGCGATACTCCCAAACTTTGGTTGCAATTTTATTTACCTCATCCACCTTGTATTCCACTACCCTTGAATAGCGGGTGGTTGGGCGGTAGTTACCATTGTCAAATATCATAATATTTCCGTTAGGCAACCTGCGCGCATCGTGCTGATAGGAAAAAGCACCTAAGTCGTTGGGGAATGCAAACTGGTTACCTCCGTTTCTTCCCATTCTCCATATCACCTGACCCGTATAGGTATTTATTTTTTCTACTTCATTAAAATGTCGGGAAGAAAGTAAAATGGCCGAATCGCCATCAAGCTCTATGGAGTTGCTGTGAAGGTAATCAATAAAATTGGCTGTGAAGCTTACTCCCACCGCCTGTAAAATGGGCAAATAATCCAGCGATTTCCACTCGAACAAAACATTCTTTGCTCTGTCGAGTTTTTGTACCACAATCCCCATTACCAGTGCCTGAGGGTTGCCTCCGGTAACCTGATTTGTCATATCCACCACCACATATTGATTGGCCATAATATAATAGTTGCCAAAACGGTCAATCACCAAATCATGTGCATCGGTTATGTATCCGTTTTGTGCCCTTACCGTATCAATGGGGTTCAGGTGTTTATCCAGAATATAATAACACAAATCATAATTGTGGAAATAAGAATACGTGCTGTCGCTAAGTTTTTTGAAATCAAGAGCCCAGTCGGGAAGGGTTTTGCTGTAAAGTTTTCGCCCGTCATTGTCAACAATAAGGAGATAGTTTGTTTGCTGTCCTCCGCTTATGGTAAGCGTGGTAAGCATTATTTGTCCGGGCGATGGGTTGGTTTTTTTTCCTAACATTACCTGAGGTGTTTCATCGGGGGTGATGGAGGTGGTGGTATAAATGGCCTTTTTAGTTTCAAGGGCTATTGGCAGCAGATTAGCCGCTGCTGTTCTGTCTCCGGCCATCGCTTTCATCTTAAGGCCTTCAATGCTGTCGGAAGTGTTTGTGGTAAAAGTGTAAGAGAATGGCTCTACCCACAACCCCCCGCTTAGTTGCAACCTTTCTGTTAAAGTAACTTTTATTTTTTGGTGATTAGGTAATTTGCCCAGCGGGTCGAGCACAAGAAATTTTCCGTTATAAAACAAATACGATTTGAAAAAAATCGTTGTGTTTTGCTCGGTGGTTATTTTAAATTTTCCCTGCACATTTTCGTCTGTCACCTGCGCGCTAAGACTAAAGTGGATGTTGGTATAAATACTGTTATACACGCTTCCTGCCTTGGGGTTCATGTGGTACACATGATTTGACCCCTGAGCCAAAGAAAAGAACGGATACAAAAATATAAAAGCAAAAAGGGTTAGGGTTTGAACGGTATTAATGCGCGGCATTGCATTTCTCATGTTGATGATTTTAGCTGGAGACTCCTGTTATTGTGATGCAAGTTATACCTTCTATTTTACAAAAACAACCCTCGGGGAGGTTGCTTTTGGCTCTTTTTACCCCTTATTTTGAGAGCACTTTAATATCGCCCAATGAAACATTTACTCTACTCCCTGTTTTCTGTTGCTTTCGCATTAATTTTTTCCCTAAGCTTTTCACTGGCCCAGGCTCCCCGCAGTTACACCTCTTCTGAAATTTTGCTGCAACTGAAAAAGCTGAACACCGTGGGTTCGGTGTTGTACATTGCCGCGCACCCCGATGATGAAAATACGAGGCTTATTGCTTACTTAGCCAATGAAAAATGCCTGCGAAC
>JAIBAK010000014.1 GCA_019695215.1 Bacteroidia bacterium
ACCATTGCCGATTTGGCCGCAAGTGAGGAAATAAAAATAGAATACCTGGCTGAAGCAATTCAATACAGAAGTTTGGACAGAGAGAATTGGGCGGGATAGGTTTTAATATCAGTTGCCCTTCGCAAACGAACGATGAGATTCATGTTCAATCAAACATTTTAGTTGATCCTCGTGACAAACACTGATGAGAGAATGGGGCTTCTAACCGATATATTTCTGCTATCGTCCACCATTTGATTCGGTATACATTCTACCCTTCGCTCATGATGTTCAGGGCTTCCATCTTTAACTTGAAAATCAATTGAGACGGGAATCTAAAGACTGATTGATTTGTTTGGCTTCGTAAGAAATAGGTTATTAACAAACATAAAATAATTCACGAATATACCAAGCATTTGCACATATTTGTTATAAAATTGTGATTCAATAAATAATTTAACTACTACGATGAAATATACCGCGAATCTATTTAGCCTTACGTTCTCGGCCTTATTTAATTTCTTATCTCCTGAAAAGCCAATAATCATTAAAAAGACAGAAATCAATTATAAAGATTACCCTATTAAGCAATATGTTGACTCTATTACCCCTAAAAATGAAGTGCTGCACAAAAAAGCATTTGATTATATAGATTCGATATATCTCTTTCATATAATATATAAAAGCGATAGCCTTAATATTTGCGGATATATTTCAATGCCTAAAAAGCATGGCTCTTATCCATGCATCATATATAACAGGGGGGGGAACAAAGATTTGAATAACCTTAAAGTTGCTGATGTTGTAACCACTATGGGCAAAATAGCAAGTACTGGTTATGTTGTAATAGCAAGTACCTATCGAGGAAATTCCTGTAGCAAAGGTAATGATGAGTTTGGAGGTGCTGACGTTAATGATGTCTTAAACCTCATGAATGCCTTAGGGGAAATTCCGTATGCTGACACCTCTCGAATTGGGATGTATGGTTTTAGTAGAGGGGGCATGATGACTTATCTCTGTTTAACAAAAACAAACAGAATTAAGGCCGCTGTTACTGTTGGTGCGCCTAGTGACCTAGCCGAACTTGCAGCTAATAGAACGGATATGGAAAGTGTTTACAAGGAACTAATACCAAACTACGCTTTAAGTAAACAACTAGAACTAGATAAACGATCTGCTATAAAATGGCCGTGCAATTTTCCAAAAACGTGCCCTATACTTTTATTACATGGTGAGAGTGATATAAGAGTTCCTGCCTCTCAAGCAAAAAAACTAAGCATTCAACTCTCAAAATGCAAAATTCCTCACAAACTGATAATTTTTGATCAAGATGATCATTCTTTATCGCTTCACCAAAAAGAAGCAAGTGAATTAATCATAAATTGGTTTGATAAATATTTAAGATAAATATATTACCCCCCTGCCTTATAGACTAAATAATGCAATCAATTGTAATGGGCACAGTTTAATTCCAAAATGAAACTTGCCTCTATGATAAAAATGCAACCCGCTTCAACGCAACACTTGTTGCGTTAAAGAAAATTATTAACCTCTGCGCCCTCTATTGCAATTGAAAAATATTTAATTTATTTTTGATATAAATTAAACATAATACACTATGGCAATAGAAACCCAATATACCGCCAATACAGGTATGGCAACAATTTCAACGGCAAATTCTAACATTGATGGAACTGGTGTTTTGACCTCAATATTAACTGCAGGTGCATATGGTACTGCAATAAAAGCTATAATAATAAAAGCACAGAATGATACCTCCCAAGGCATG
Organism: Bacteroidia bacterium; assembly: GCA_019695215.1. Lineage (GTDB taxonomy): Bacteria > Bacteroidota > Bacteroidia > UKL13-3 > UKL13-3 > JAGPCK01. The sequence goes on from JAIBAK010000014.1 coordinate 1,769, forward strand.
GTACGGTTCTACGTAAATAATGGGGTGGGTAATCCTAAACTTATTAAGGAGGTCGGAATACCAATAGTATTATCATCATCAAGAGATAGGACGTATAGTCGTATAATCCCACTTCGCTACACTTTAGCCCCCAATGATATTCTGTACGCTTCGACTCAAAATGGAGAAGTCTTTAACATTATAGCAATAGGTCTAGATTGGTCTTACGGAGGAACGGTACGATCTGATAGGACGCAATTCTATGCCAATACAGGAATAGGAACTATTTCAACCGCAAACACAAATCGTAATGGTACTGGCACAATGACTCAGATACTAGAGGCAGGGGTTGCAAATGTTTTAACAAAAGGATGCCTTATTAAATCAATTACAATTAAAGCACTTCAAAATGTAACACCAGGCATGGTTAGGCTGTTTTTAGAAGATTTATCTAGTAATAAATATCTATTTTATGAAGTCGTAATACCACCAGCCAACTATTCTGGGACATTTAAAAGTTTCATCTTTAACGTTCCATCTTTCTCGTGGCTGAGAATACAAGACGGTTATAAAATTTATGCATCTACGGAAAATAGTGAAACATTTGCTGTAACCGCAAATGGAGTTGATTGGGATTACCCGGTTTAAATTGCGAAGATTAATTATTCAATCGTACACACAATGATTAAAGAAGAAGTTGAAGTTAATGTAAAAGATTTAGATACTGTACTTTCTTACAAGAATGATATGGTTATTCATAAATTCTTAGAATCATACTCGATCTCATTTGAAGAAGCTGAAGACCTGTTTTTAGAAACTAAACGGTGGCTTTGGTTTTGTGCCAAAACGACACAAAATCGTTTAAATGGTGAAAAGGTTGTTCCACTTTTAATCCATAAAGAACTCACATTTTTAGATGAAATGTGGCATACTTTTATTCTTTTCACCAAAGACTACTCAGAGTTTTGTAAAAAAAACTTTGGCTTCTACGTTCATCACGCCCCAACAACAAAAGATGAGAAAGATAAATCCCTTGCTGAAAAAGAAACTGATTTAGACCAGTTCAAAAAAAAGGTTGTTAGAGAAACGCGTAGTCAGTATGAGTTTGTTTTTGATATCCTTGGCAGGGAAACCCTTATTAAATGGTATTATACATACCCAGAAAAGTATACAACAGAGTTTATTAAGAAAGTAAGAACCTAAATGCATTAAAGTATGGCAGAAATAAATAATTTAGACCAGTTTTGTGGGCCAAACCCACAACTTCCAGAAGATAAAAATGATCTTATTAAAAATTTAATAATGAGAAATATTGGCGGAAAAAAGAACCTTCCTACTTGTGACGGTCGAGTAGGATGTATAGGTCTTCCTTGTTGTGGAGCAAATTGCTCGCTTGGCCCTTGTAGTGATAATCTTTGTACTACCGGAGGAGGGGATTGTTGTATGGCTGTATGTTATGCAGATTGTGCTAAATGCAAAATTTGGGTTTGACAATTGCTAATTCCTCGATAAAAACAACTGAGCAATGTTTTAACTTTCATGTTTTTTATAAGTCAGCACAATAAAAACAACGGCTCACAGGTTTACTTTTTGTAAATCAAATGTACTAAATTATTATAACTATCCATCAAATAACCTTCTGAAATAGACGTTGGTTATAATGCTACTTTTGCAGGCAATTACTTATATCTTGTGATGATCCAATTCATTTGACCCAAAAGTAAGAAGTTGTCAGCAAACATCCGATGAAACAAATTGGTTTAAGAGCCATTTAAACTATTGATTCCATTTTTTCTAACCAGGATTATTATCTTTGACGCATGAAGTATGTTCTATCTTTTATATGCTTAGCTATTTCCTTAGCCGGGTGTAAAACCACCACCCCCGCAGGAGGTAAAACCGACAGTAAAACCTGGGTGGTTACCCTGATGGATAAACAGGCTAATCCCATTACTGCTGACGGGAGTAAACTTACCCTGAAATTAAACGATGACCATGTGGTGACCGGATTTGACGGGTGCAACGAGTTTACCGGCAAATTCCAAACAGACAAAAACACCATTACCTTCAGCGGTTTTCTATCTACCCAACGAGCCTGCCCCGATAACAAACTTTCCGCTTTATACATGGATTTACTTACCCGCAGCAACGGATATAGTATAACACAATCAAAACTCATTTTATTCATTAACAAAAAAGCCGTGCTTGAATTTGGCCCGCAAAACGGAATATGAAGTTTTTCTCATTTGTCAGCCTTTCGGTGTTATTGATTTCCTGTGGTCCAGGGGAGCCCAAATCATTACACACCACACCTGATTTTGATCCGCTTATTTCGCCCGTGAAAGAATATGTGCAGCAAGTAGAATCTTCGGGCGATTTAAAAAGCAAAACAGTTCCATTAAGCGAGGTTAATACCACCGGCTCATACACCGGTTATTTTAAAAACGGGCAGTTGGTGAAATTTATAGCCGATGGTACTAAAACCGATGGGAAAAAATACTGGACCTTTTACCTGCAAAATAATCAGTTGGTGCTGGCCCATATTAAAGAAACTTCGAAAAACTGCCACGGAAATAAATTCTGCGCCTGGGAAATAAAAAACTACTTTTTGAACGGACACCTGATAAAATCACTGAAACGAGGGGACGCCTTTATGAGTGAAAAAGAGGCCAACGTGGAAGAGAAAAAATTTGTGCAGAACATGGACGAAGACCTGATGCAGATGGATACCACCCAGCAGCAATACGCAGCTTATGTGGCCGGCTTATTTAATCAGTTAAAAAAGTAGGCGGCTTCGGATAAGATTTTATCTTTGCAGCCATGTCGGTTAATATTCCTTCTCCTTTTACCATCGGAATTATAGGTGGCGGTCAGCTGGGCCGCATGTTTATTGAAAACGCATTAAAAATGAATGTGCGGTGTGCCGTGCTGGAAAACGATGAGCAGTGTCCGGCCAAATTGGTGGCGCACGAGTTTATTAAGGGCTCGCTGATGGATGAGCAGGCCATTCGGCAACTGGCGGCCATCAGCCATGTGCTAACCTACGAAATTGAACACGTAAACACCGATGCGCTGCTTAAACTGGAAGCCGAAGGCAAAACCATTATTCCATCGCCCCGCATTTTGCAGGTTATTCAGGACAAAAGATTACAGAAACAGTTTTACCTGAACAACGGCATTCCCACAGCGGATTTCCGGATTGTAAAAAACGTGAATGAATGGGTTTACGCTGCCGAAAGCATGGGAGCCGAAAAATTTGCCGCCAAACTTTGCAAAGGCGGGTATGACGGAAAGGGTGTGGCGCTGCTTACCACCAAACAAATAAAAAAAGATCCTTCTTCCATTCCGTTTGAGGGAGAAACCGTGATTGAAACTTTTGTGGATTGCGCCAAAGAGCTTTCAGTTATTGTAGCCCGGGGAATGAATGGAGAAACGGTAAGCTTTCCGGTGGTTGAAATGGAATTTGACCCGGTAGCTAATTTAGTTACGTATCTCTTCAGTCCGGCTGAAATAGACCATGCCACCGAAGAAGATGCGCAACAGGTAGCCATGAATGCAGTGACCAAACTCAACGGATTCGGGTTGTTTGCCGTGGAGATGATGTTAGATAAACAAGGTAACATTTTAGTGAATGAAATCGCGCCCCGTCCGCACAATTCAGGGCATCATACCATTGAAGGAAATTACTCCTCGCAATACGACCAGTTGCTTCGTATCCTGCTGGGATTGCCTCTGGGCAGTGTAGATATTCTTCGCCCGGCAGCAATGATAAATCTGCTTGGCGGGGAAGGCTTTTCGGGAACTTACAAACTGGATGGCCTTGACAAGATTTTGCAACACTCCGGAGTATATGTACACCTGTATGAGAAAAAAGAAAGCCGGCCCATGCGCAAGCTGGGGCATATCACTGTGCTGGCCGATACTGTGAAGGATGTAAAGGAAAAAGCTACCTTTGTACGCAACACCGTAAAAATTACCGCTGCATGAAACCACAAATAGCCATCATCATGGGCTCCGACAGTGATCTTCCTGTTATGCAGGAAGCCGCCAAAATACTCGATGAGTTTAAAGTGACGTATGAAATGACCGTTGTATCGGCCCACCGCACCCCTCAGCGCATGTATGATTTTGCCAAACATTCCCCTGATAAAGGCATCAAAGTCATTATTGCCGGTGCAGGCGGTTCGGCTCATTTACCGGGTATGGTAGCCGCGCTGACTCATTTGCCGGTGATAGGTGTTCCGGTGCAAAGCAAAGCCATGTCGGGCATTGACTCGCTATACAGCATTGTACAAATGCCTCCAGGTGTTCCGGTAGCCACCGTGGCTATTAACGGAGCAAAAAATGCGGGTTTATTAGCCTTGCAGATTTTATCGGTAGCCGATAAAAAAATTGAAAAAGCGCTGATTAAATACAAAGAAGACATGGAAACCGAAGTGCTTAAAAAAGCGGAGCAGGTAGAGCAAATTGCTGCTAAAAATGCTTCGATAGGGTTTAAGTTGTAAGCACTATTTATACACCACCACGGCTCCTTTTGCTTTAATGATATGACTCCCGTCTCCAATAATGCGGGAACCGCTTTTAACCACCATTTTTGCCCCTTCCTTCAAATAAATTTTTGCGTTTCCTTCCAGCACAAGCGTACTGTGTTCATCCAAAATAAGGCGGGCATGTTTTTCAACGGTTATCGACCCGGTTGCTTTTACCATCAGCATGGTAAGCGGGTGCGGTTTATACATGCGGTTAAAATTGAGCGATTGATTCAGCAAAAGTTCCTTGCCTTTGTCTATGATTAAGTGATCGTGCAGCAAAATGCTTCCTGTCCAGCGCACATCGCGGTCGATATGAAAATAATGATATCGGATGCGCACCGTTACGCAGTCTTTTTCCATTTGCAGCACCTGTATATTTAAACCATTGATGACGGTGGTAAGCGACCGAAGCCGCACTCCGTTGGAGGCGGTAGACGGATTGGTGGCCAGGCTGAATTCGTTGCGACCCTTTTCCGTAGTAAATCCGTCTTTTCCGTCACCGTTGCAGCGAATGATATGTTCTTCGCCCTCTATGGCAAAAGCCAGTGCCCGCTGCAAATTTTCCATTGTCAGTGTGGTATCATATCGGTTATTGTATTTCAACATGCGCAAATCATCATGATCGCCAAAACCCAGAAAAGGATTTTCGTCTAATCGTTTTACCATAGGCTGTTTGCCGCAGCAGGGCTCCCATGATTCCACACTGTCGGATACCACAAAATCCCATCTGCCATCGGCCTCTTCCATATCAAGATGATTTTCGGGTTGCCCGCTTTGGTGTAAAATATATAACGCATCCACTGATTCATCAACGGCATCAAACCGAGCGGTGTTGTTGTGGTATTCCAGTAAAAAATATTCATCCCTCACATAAGGAAGTCTAATCCGTGCCGCTTCTCCGGTTGTAATAAAATCATGCAACACTATTGTGGTATCTCCTGCCGTGAGCGCATCGGCATCCACCAGGTATCTTGACCATCCGAGTTTTTGTCTGTCCCATGAATTAACACAAATACTGCTGCTGCCGTGAGCCGCTGCCAGCCCCCAGGCTCCGTGATTGGTAAAATCGGGTCCATAAAAGCCGTTTAATCCAGCGTAATGGTCTAATGTGAAATAATGGGCCAGTTCATGTTTGAGTAACCGGAAATGCCTTGGAAAAAACTCAGCCCCTGAGTTGGAAATTAAACCCGATCCCATGGAACCCCCTTTTATCATCAAATGATCATTGATATTATAATCCTTACACAACAATGCAGCAATACCTCCGCCCGAACCCGTCCAGTTATATCCGAAGTGCGTAGGGTCGTCTCTGAAAATGATGATGATATTTTCAATTACCCCGTCCGGTTGTTTGCGCCACTTTCCATTTACCTTACTCCAGCGGTCAAGCCCTTCCCAGTTAATGAGTCCCGATTTATTTACACGGTCGAGCACCTCGTACACCATTGCCCCCAACTGCCCGTTGTTGTTGTAATATTCCATGTCGTGTTCGGGTTGTATTACCTCGGGATATACCTGACCGATGAAAGTTAATCTTCCCATTGAAGCTTCGTGTAAATAACCTGTGAGGCTGCTGTCCGGATCCATTGAAGTGAGATCGGGAGCTACTGTTTTTTTTGCAAACGAAGGCAACTGCTTAGTGCCATGCGGCCAGCTGTCAGAATGAAGGGCTGCTTTAGGATAATTTGCAAAAATGGTGAGTGACCAAACCGTATCAAATGCGGGGAGATAAAACCCCATCGATGAGTCGACCGAAACGTAGGTTTGCAGGTTTTGATGAAAACGAACGGATTGAGCCGTGGCGATTCGCAGTAGCAGTGTGGCGCAAAAACACAGGAATAAATGCTTTTTCAATTGATTATTTCTTAAACCGGTGTTGTCTATTTACAATTCGTATGCCGCAAGTTACTTCAAAACAGTGCAGCCTGCACCACTTGCCATCTTCTTACAAATACCTGTATTTGGTGTTATTAACAAATACCTGATGGTTTCCGGTTGAATTAATTTTCTAAAGCAGCGGGTTTACCTATTTTTGTCATTAAATTTTTAGCATGAAAGAGGTATTAAAACGGCTTGGCATTTCAGCACTTAACAAGGGTACTGCCACAGGACTTACATGGACGGCCAAAGGCAATTCGGTAATCGACAGTTTTTCACCTGTAACAGGAGAAAAAATAGGTTCGGTTACCATTACCACCCCCGAAGAACTGGAGCAGGTGATACATACAGCCCAAAAAGCTTTTGAAATATGGAAACAGATTCCTGCTCCGAAACGCGGAGAAATTATCCGGCAGTATGGAAATAAACTCCGCGAACACAAAGAGGACTTAGGCAAACTCGTTTCGTGGGAAATGGGTAAAATATATCAGGAAGGTTTGGGCGAGGTACAGGAGATGATTGATATTTGTGATTTTGCCGTTGGCCTTTCGAGGCAGTTGTATGGATTAACCATGCATTCCGAACGGCCCGACCATCGTATGTATGAACAATGGCATCCGCTGGGAACCGTGGGTATAATCTCTGCGTTTAATTTTCCTGTTGCCGTTTGGAGCTGGAATGCCATGATTGCCGCTGTGTGCGGAGACGTGTGCATTTGGAAACCATCTGAAAAAACTCCGCTTTGTGCGGTTGCCTGTCACCATTTGTTAACCGGGGTATTAAAAGAAAACAATGTTCCCGAAGGAGTATTTTGTCTTGTAAACGGAGATTACCGTATTGGAGAACTCCTTACAAACGATGAACGCATTCCTTTGATATCTGCTACAGGGTCGGTGCGTATGGGTAAATTAGTAGGCGCGGCTGTGGGTGCCCGTTTGGGTAGGTCGCTGCTTGAGCTGGGCGGAAATAATGCCATTATTATCTCTGACAAAGCTGATCTGGATATGGCGCTGCGCGCGGTGTTGTTTGGAGCAGTAGGTACCTGTGGTCAAAGATGCACCACTACCCGAAGACTGATTATTCAGGAGCAGGTTTATGACACTTTTGTTCAGAAATTACTTAAGGCGTATCCACAGATTAAAATTGGAAGCCCTATGGAAGGAGAAACACTTGTAGGTCCTCTTATTGATAAAGATGCGGTAAAAAACTTTTTACATGCCGTAAGCGAAGTGCAGCGTGAAGGAGGAAAAATACTTTATGGCGGAACGGTATTACCCGAAACACAAAATCCATCGGGCTGTTATGTGGTTCCATGCATTGCCGAAGCACAGAATCATTTCGATATTGTACAACACGAAACCTTTGCTCCCGTTTTATACCTGATGAAGTACAAAACCTTGGAGGAAGCCATAGCGATGCAAAACGGAGTAAAACAAGGACTGAGTTCTTCCATTTTTACCAACCACATGCAGGAGTCGGAGTGGTTTTTATCATCCCGCGGCTCAGATTGCGGCATTGCCAACGTAAACATCGGTACCTCGGGAGCCGAAATAGGCGGAGCATTTGGCGGTGAAAAAGAAACAGGAGGAGGTCGTGAATCGGGTTCTGATTCATGGAAAGCCTATATGCGCAGGCAAACAAACACCATCAATTACGGAACAAATCTTCCGCTGGCCCAAGGCATCAAATTTGACTTTTAGGAAAATGGTACGTAAATTGAAACCTGAATTGCTCAGAAATAGTGCTGTTATGAAAAAGTTGATAGGATGCCTGATTATTTGGATGGCCACACAGGCAAGTGTTTTTGCCCAGCAAATACCCGCCCCCGTTGATACCCCTGTAAGGGTGGTAAAAAATAACGCATTTACATTTGGCGAAAAACTGAAATACCGTGTACACTACGGGTTTATGAATGCCGCTATTATAGATTTTGAAGTAAAACCCGCACCGTCAACCACAACAAATAAAAAAACATTTCATATGGTAGCCTATGGTCGTACCATAAGCGCCTTCGACTGGTTTATGAAAGTGCGTGATAAATACGAAACACATGTTGACCAGGTAAGCCTGTTGCCTATTGCTTATTATAAAGATCAGCTGGAGGGAAGCTACAAGGACAAAGACTACGCAGTGTTTAACCATAAAGCACAGGTGTGCATACACGAAAAAGGCAGAATGAAGATAGAGAAAGATGCGCTCGACCTTATTTCGGCTGTGTATTATTTCCGCACATTTGATTTTAGTAAAGCCACTCCCGGACAAACTTATCCGTTTAATATTTACCTCGACAACAAAATGTATTCGCTGAGTGTAAAATTTATGGGACGTGAAATTATTGACAGCGATTTGGGTAAGCTAAGGTGTATTAAATTACGACCCCAGTTAATTGTTGACCGTGTGTTTAAAGATGCCGATGATATGACACTCTGGATTACCGATGATGCCAATCACATTCCGGTGCGCGTTCAAAGCGAACTTCGGATAGGATCACTTAAAGTTGACCTTACCGAGCAGAAAGGGTTACGAAGCCCTCTTGCTCTGGTGAAGTAAGGTTTGCAAACCCTGCCCTCCGAATTTACAGAATAATTTCTACCTTTGGCCTGCATGAAACATGTTGTTGCCGGCTTTTTTTTAATATTATTTACCTCCCCTGCTTTTGCTCAGTACGACCGCTATTCAATGAATGAAGAAGCAGGAATTGACACGGCTTCGGGCGGAAACCTGTACCTGAATTTTAACAACCTCAATTACCTGCGCAACCACGAGTATTTTAACAAAATATGGGACGGTTATACTTTGTTCGGAACACAGCTAAACCCACAGTTAAGCTATTACCCGCATGCACGGCTGAGAGTGGATGGCGGGGTATGGCTGCATAAGGAATACGGCCTTAACGAAGTAAAAGTACAACCCACCTTTAGCGTAAGATGGAAAAGTGAGAAAGGAAAAAACACTTTTCTGTTTGGGAATATTCTGGGAAATATTAACCATGGTTTTCTTGACCCTGTTTACGATTATGAACGACTGATTACTTTCCGAAATGAATACGGAGGACAGTGGCTGCACCACAGTAAATACCTGCAGCATGATTTGTTTATTCACTGGGACGACATGATTCACCGCGGAGATACTTCGCAGGAATCGTTTGTGGCAGGATATTCTGCCCGGATAAATCTGATGAGCCATTCTTCTTCCCGACTTTATCTTCCGGTTCAGGGTTACCTGAATCACCATGGCGGACAAATAAATATAACTACCAAAAACCTGACAACTCTGGCTAATTCAGCCATCGGGCTTGGTTTTGCCCGTAATAAAAAACCGGAAAGCAAATCTTTTATTAACGAGTGGAGAATAGAAGGCTACTACGTAACCTACAAAGACCTCTCTCCAAATAAAGGACAAATTTACAAAGACGGTGATGCCGTGACGGGAAATTTTTTATTGAAAACAACCGCTCATGTTGATTTGATGCTTACCTACTGGAAAAGCAATGAGTTTATGAGTGCACTTGGTAATCCGTTGTATCAAAATATTTCATCCATTGGAAATCCTTATTTCCCTAAAAACCGCGAACTGCTTTTTATGCGGCTTATCTGGGATGAGAAATTATTTGATCATTTTTACGCCCACTTCAGACTGGAGCCTTATTACAGTATGGACGAGTCGATGTTTGAATATTCGTACTCATTATTTATTTGTTACCGGCAAAATTTTCTGCTGAAAAAAAATCTTAAGTAGTTTATTTCTTTTCTTTATGCTGCGTTCCTTTTTTCACTGCAAACAAATGCAGCAAATACGGAAACAGGGCCTGCATGGTTTCCTCCGCCCCGCGTGTTGAACCCGGCAATGTAACCACCAGCGAATTATTTACAAATCCGGCCACACCACGCGAGAACATGGCATAAGGCATACGCTGCTGGCCGTAAGCCCTGGCTGCTTCCATTATACCCGGAATTTCACGCGTAAACAGTGGTGTTACTGCCTCGGGGGTAATATCCCGCGGTGAGAGTCCGGTACCTCCGCACACCAGCACAAAATGCGTATTGGCCGCTGCATAGCTCTTAATTTTTTGCTGTATCTGTTCCGTGTTATCAGGTATGATATCGTACGCGGTCAGTTGCACCCCGTGTTTTTCCAACCCGCTGATGATGGCCTTTCCTGCTTTGTCTTCTTTTTTCCCTGCCGAAATGGTATCGCTGCACACAATTACTGCAGCAAGGAAGGTTTCGTCTGTTTCATCGCGGTAATCCGATTTGCCACCGCTTTTTTCAATAAGACGTATCTGCTCAATGGAAATTTGTTTGTCAACCGGCTTCAGCATGTCGTACAAGGTAAGCGCTGCCACCGATGCTCCGTGCATGGCTTCCACCTCTACTCCTGTTTTATACACTGTTTGTACTTCTACCAGTATTTTAACTGACATAGCACCCATTTCAAAAGTAACACCCGTATACTCCACCGGCATGGGATGGCAATCGGGAATCATATCGGAAGTGCGTTTTACCGCAAACAAAGCAGCTACGCGTGCACTCTCCAGCACATTTCCCTTTGGAACCTGATTCTCCCGAATAAGTCGGATGGTTTTTTCTGAACCCACCCTGACAGTAGCCTCGGCCATGGCTTTTCGATGTGTGGTAATTTTATGTGTAATATCAATCATAAACCGGCAAATTACTAACTTTTATTGAATATGAAACATGGATGCACGGTGCTACGGCTATCGGGCTAAGCATTTTAGTATTGGATTACAGGAGAACCTCATGAGCATTTAAACGGTGATACGCCTTGTGTTTACGTATTTTTCTTCCATTGGGCTGTTTCATCCTCGAATATTTCCTTGCCCCACACAGGAAGTTCTTTTTTTAAACGCTCCACTACTTCACGGCAGGCATCCATACAGGCTTTTCTGTGAGCCGATGATACAAAAACCACCAGCGAAAGTTCACCTGCCTTTACTGTTCCCACACTATGCACCACATGCATACAGGCGAGTTCATACTTTGAGAAAACAGCTTCTTTAATTTGCGTATATACCTCATTGGCCATGTCTTCATAAGCCGAATATTCAATGGCTTTTACTTTTTTACCGTTTACCTCATCGGCACGCACCTGCCCCATAAACACATCGTGTGCTCCAATATGTGTTTTGTGTTCGTGGTTTGCAATCATTTCAGCCACTTTAGCCGGGGTAACCGGACCCTGAATAAAAATATTGACTTTCTTTTTTTCCTTCTCCATTACACAAATTAAATTTCGAATACCAGCGTTTGCATACTTTGCAGATTAAACACCACTAACTTCCCGCTCATCACATCGTTCATCCCTAAAATTATTTTAATGCACTCTGCGGCCTGCATGCATCCTATAATACCCGGAAGCACTCCAAGTACTCCTGCCAGGTTGCAATCTTCGGGGGTTTCCAAATGCTCCTTCTTCGGATAAATATCTTTGTACCCAGCTCCTTTATTTGCCGGATAATTAAAGACCGAGAGCTGCCCTTCGTATTGATACACCCCTCCGAATATCCAGGGTTTCTGAAGTGCCACGCAAACCTCATCTAAAAGATAACGGGTTTCCAAATTATCGGTAGCATCGATGACCACATCAAAATCCTGCATGATTCGCCCGGCATTTTGTGCAGTAAGAAACTCTTCATAAACTATCACCTTTACCATTGGATTAATAGCGGCCAGTACCCTCCTCGCCTCAGCTGCTTTTTTCTTTCCTATCGATTCGTTTCCGTAAAGAACCTGTCTCGGTAAATTACTTACCTCTATCACATCTCCATCGGCAACGCCAATAGTTCCGATACCAGCACCAGCCAGATATAACAGGGCAGGGCATCCTAAACCACCGGCACCCACCACCAGCACTTTAGCTGTTTTAAGTTTTTGCTGACCTCCCAAACCAATTTGCGGTAGTGCCACCTGTTTGCTGTAACGTTTATATTCTTCGGGTGTAAGCATAATTATCCTCCGCTGAATGGCGGAAGCAAAGCTACAACATCTGTTTCACTAAGAAATTGCTCCGGATTAAAAACCACTTTTTGATTCACGGCAACACTATAACGCTGGTGGTGAAGTTGGGGATATTTTTCTTGTAACAGGTTCTTCAGCCCCTGCAGGTTTCCGCTGAATTCAAGGATAATGGTTCCTGTTTCCAGCTTTTCTTTCAATACACCGAATAATTGGATTTGCATACAGCAAAATAAAGGAATCAGTCCCTTATTCCGGCATATTTTCAAACAAGATGATTGGCAAAGGCATACTGTGCAAGCCCCGTCACGTTTTTGGTCTTTAGATTTTCTTTTTCTTTGGGTGTTGCCGTGTGTCAAAGAAAGCAAGCAGTTGAATGTTTTCAGCATTCATTCTATAAACTAATAGGTTTTGTTTGGTGACTAATACTTCGTAGATATTTTTCTTTGCTGAATACCTGAACCTGACTTTCCCCGTAGCTAAAATCCGTAAGGTGGCATTTACTTTCTCAGCAAACCGATCAGCCTCCCTCTCTGTCCATTTTTCTGTCAGGTAGTCAATGATTGAGTTATAGCTTGAGATGGCTTCCGGTGCCCACTCAATCTTTAACGCCATTTTTTGAGTTTTGTGATGGCTTGTTCATGTGGAATTGTTTTACCACTGTTGGCTTGAACAATACCTCGCTCAACCGAGGCTTTAGTACTATCTGGCAACTCATCCCAAAAGTCAGCTTCATCAGAAGTCAGTACTTCTTTCAGCCATTCAATAAGCTCTTCGCTATCTGTGTGAATAATCTTATCAATGAGTTTCATTTTTTCAATTGCCAAATCCATAACACTTCATTTTTGCTTAATTCAAATATACAAATTTCATTGTTTAAAATCCAGAAAAAATAATTCATTGCCTACACGCTACTTTCGCCTTAAGCTAAAGAATATGCTCTGGAAAGAGATTAAGGGATATAAAAATTTACCGAGACACCTGAGCCATCAGGCGATGTTCAATGGCATACTGCGCAAGCCCCACCATGTTTTTGGCCCCGGTAATTCTCATCAGGTCTTTCCGGTAACCTTTCACACATTCTTCGCTTATTCCCAGTTTGGCCGAAATTTCCCGGCTATTCATTTGATTACAAATGCAAATTAAAACTTCGGTTAAACGATTGGATAATTTAGCAGCAGGAGTTGGGGTATCTATAAGTAAATTTACCAGCTCTTTGCCATAAGGATTATCGGCCAAATGGTAATGCCCGCTGACTACCTGTTCAATAATTTGCACCACTTCTTCTACAGGCTGCACCTTATGGATAAAAGCACCGGCTCCGCATCGTATCATTTGGGCTACCTCTTCGGCTGTATCCCACTGCGACCAGGCTACTACTTTAATGCCCGGAAATTTGGTGTGCAGCAACTGCGTGGCAGCAATACCATTCATATCAGGCATACGCACATCCATTAATACAACCTGAGGCACTTTGCCTTTTTCTATCTGTTGCAGTAATTCGGCTCCTCCTGCTGCGGCAAATAAAACCTCCACCTGTTTAAATTTACGCAGCCGCAGCAATAAAATGTCCCGGTAATGAGGTTCGTCTTCGGCAATAGCTAGTGCAATAGGGTTGTGCATATTATTATAAGTTTAGCTATTCAAATATACACCCCTAAATGGATAAATGCAACCCCCATTTAGGGGAGGGGCATTTTCCCTGTTTTGGGGAGTTGACAGCGTATTTTTAATTACGCAAATTTGACCAAACAGATTTCTTCCCTTAATTTAGAAGAAAAAATGAAAATGAAAGCAATACTATTTTCTTGGTGTTTGGTAGCTTTTACGCTGCTTTCCCCTTTAAAATCCACTGCTCAAACAAGCGTTTATCACCCTTTTCCTACCGATAGTGCAGTTTGGACATATTTGAAAAGTGATTTTTCTACGGGAGTTTTAAAGACAAGGGCTTTTAAGCTAAAATCTGATACCGTATTCAATAGTAAAACATACGCCAAAATTTATAAAACCTATAGTTTTGATTATGCCAATGATAGTGGAAATGTTATTTACGCTTACCTGAGGGTGAATAACGATTCGCAAAAGGTATGGATGCGGTACGCAGATTATGGACAGTATAAAGATACCAGTGAATTTCTTTTGTTTGACTTTGGCCTGAATATAGGGGATACATTTTATGCCCGCAGGATTAAAAATGACAGTAGTGGATTTATCATTGATACATTACGGGTTACTTCCTTCGATTCCATTTATACCCTAAAGGGCTTGCATAAGCAAATTCGATTAACCGGATCTTATGATTCGCCATATATTTTTACTGGTAAATTCGGATCGCACTTTTACTTATTTTATCCTGAAACACCGTTATACTTTCCGAGTATGGGAGGAAATATGAATCTTTTATGTTTTAAGGAGAAGGAAATTCAATATGTACAAGGACAAGATTGTTTTATGGACTTCGCCCCAAATGGAGTGGCAGAACTATTCAAAGATTTAAACACCACTGTTTATCCGGTTCCGCAATATGCGGGGGGGGAAATAAATATAAAGTCCGGAAGCATAATTGGGGTGCGCTATATACTTACCGGAGTGGATGGAAAGGAATACGCAAACGGTATTTTACAACCAGGTTTGGATAGTTTTAAACTCCCTGATACAATACCTGCAGGTGTTTATTTTTTAAAGTTGAATATAGACCAAAGTCCCTGTCAAGGGCATAAAATTATAATACTATGAGAAAAACCAAATTTATTCTTACCCTTATCTTGCTACAGGGACAATTATTTGCCCAAACATGGAAACCTTTGGGGCCTTTCAAGTATTTGAATAAGGATGCAAGTACACCCAATAGCATTGGAAATGGAGCAATTTATAGTGTAAATGCAAGACCGGATAATCCAGATATAATTTTTTCTGGTAGCCATTCCGGTGGCCTTTGGAAAAGTACAGACGGAGGCTCTCACTGGGCTGCATGCGATAATGGGTTTGAACAAATTTCTGGTATTTATGCAATTGAGTTTGAAAATACGGATCCGGAAGTAATGTTTGTTACTACAGAGGCTGGTAGACCTGTGAATGGACTTAGATATTCTGGAGGCATATTTCGATCACTTGATGGGGGCTCATCGTTTCAAGAAGTTAACACTGGGTTTAATCTTCAATTTGATGGTACAATTATCAAAGGTCTAGCTCTTGATAGGGCAACCTCTTTTCCTAATGGACGTATGTTTACGCTAAAACAATGGGTTACATATTCAAGTGCAATAGGGTATTTAAATACTGAATTGTACACTAGTTCTAATAGTGGCAATTCATGGAATTTAATCAATACATTTCCGAGCTCCTTATCGTCTTTAGTTGGTGGATTTGACCAAAACAAGGTTGATATAGAAATTGACCCAACAGACGGTAATTACCTCTATATTGCTTCTAAATCTGCAATATGGAGATCAAATGATGGTGGTTCTACTTCTCAAGGATGGGTTGATTTAACCTCTAATCTTAATACGGGCTTAAACCTTACCAGTGGGGTGAATGTCACAAATATTATAATTAGAACGCAACAACAAGCTGGATATATTTGTGCATTAGTTTTTTTATCGAATGGTCATATTAGTATTGCCACTTCTACGGATTATGGGGTTACATGGACAAAAGTTTTTGGTCCATCTTCCTCTCCAGGATTTCAGGGTGGATTTGACGTTTCTGAAATTGACCCGGGAACATTCTACATAGGAGCTGTTTGGAATATTTGGAGGGTGAAAAATAATTCTATGGTTTCAATTTCAACTAGTAATATTTGGGATATAAATGGCCAATGTGTTCATGTCGATATGCGGTCATTACGATCAGTAAAAATTCCAAATACATCAGAACATTTTTTGTTGTGTGGTAATGACGGAGGATTATCAAGATGTAATAATCCAGATGAGGCAATTAATTTTCCGAACTGTCCTAAGTGGACATATCAAGGGAATTTAGGGTTGAATAATTTGCATTTTTATGGTCTTGGTTCTACTTCAGATGGAACTAAGTTAGCCGCAGGTGCACAGGATGCTAGTATTTTGATATATAACCAACAAAATAATACATGGAAATCTCGAATATGGTCAGATGGAGGAGATGCAACATTTTACCCCAACAGCAACTCAATCATTTATGCACAAGTTTTTGGAGCTGTTAATTTTCCAACCTATATACAAACTACAAATGATGAATTTAACATCGGTAATATTTCCCTTTTATACAGTACTGTATTTTCTGGAGATGGATCTAGACCATTATACATACACCCCAATAGCAAAAATTTTTACGTTGGTTGTCGTGAGTTGTTACGGGCAGATCATAGCATCTCAATCACCCAGACACCAACAGCGATTTCACAATTCGGAACTGACCCACCTATCGGGGCAATAGCAGTATCAGAGTCTGATGAAAATGTAATCTATGTTGGGAAATCTTGGTCTGCAATAGCTAACCAAAACCAAACACCAATAATTTACAAATCCACAAACGCATTAGGGTCGCCAACCTGGTCCGATATTACCAACGATATTCCAGGTTCTATAAGAGGAGTAGCCGACATTGAAATAAATCCAAATGACAAGGATAAAGTATATATTGGTTTAAGAGGTCTCAGTTTAAAAAGCAGCACAACCCCATATAATACCATTTTTTATACATCTGACGGGGGAGCGAATTGGGTTGTAATACCCGGGCAGGTGGACGATCCGAACGATATCAATAACTCGTTTCCATTTCAAGAACTATACTGTTTGGAATATGACAGAAACAGCGATAGGTTGTATGCAGGTTTTCAAAATGGGACATTTTATTTTGATATGTCTCAGGTTAATAATTCTGGTGCCAAGTGGCATAGATTCATGGGTTCAATTTATGGAACTGATATGCCTGCAGTAGGTGTTACAGATTTAGAAATAAATTACGCGCAAGGTTTAATTCGAGCCGCCACTTTTGGTAGAGGTATTTGGGAATCTCCTCTTCCCTGTCCGGAGTACCTTTCGCATGTTATGGATATTAACGATCCGGTTGCTTATCAAAATGCCGGAATAATCAATTGGCATTATTCAGATTTTATTATTCCGGCCGGATACACCCTAACTTTCGATAACACCGTTGTAAAAATGCCTCAAAACGCCCGATTCACCATTCAAAAAGGAGGTAAGCTGGTAATTAAAAACGGAGCCAAAATTACCAATGGAGCCGATAACTGTGCTTATATGTGGGATGGCATTTATGTAGAGGCCGATGCTAATTTGCCGCAAATACCCAATGCGGTTACCGGGCTATACCCCGACCACGGATTTTTGGTTTTAGAAAATTGTACGTTAGAACACGCTTACATGGCCGTGAGTGCCGGATACAATAACCCAGGAGGTAGCGGCCTGCAGGGCGGAGGGGTAATACTTGCCGAGGGTACTACTTTTCTCAATAATCGCTTTTCGGCCCGATTTTATGATTTTACTTTCAGTAATAAAAGCCGTGTTAGAGATTGCAATTTCAAATGTACGGGCTCTTTACCCTACTTTTCTGATAATGATGGAGCCTATTCTTTTGTGAGTTTATTTGGCATAAAAGATATGTGGCTTTCGGGCAACACCTTTGAGAATAGTGCTCCCGGTGGCGATGACAATCCGTTTGGAAGCAAATTCAGGGGTGCAGGTATCATCAGCGTTAATTCTACTTATTGGGTTACTCCAAGTTTTAATCCATCGCTATATAATGGTAATTGTACTGTTCCCAACGGGGTGCGTACTACTTTTAAGGGGCTCACACACGGGGTATTTATTTACAATTTTAATAACGACCCCAGCCGTCAGGCGCATATCCTTGATTGCGATTTCACCAATATTTCAATGGGTATAGGCATGAATTGGGATACAAAAACACAGGTGTACGGCAACCGATTTAACTGGACAACCGATTTTGACGAGTATCCATATTTTAGTTACCCCAACTCGGCCATAAAAACAGATTATGCCGAAGGGTTTACCCTTGATAAAATCAAATTGATTTTCAATATCCCGATGTAATTACCGGTGTTCATGGCATTTCAATAAATGAAAGCCATCCCAACCTCTCTACTGTTTTTCCGGTTACGGTTTATCAAAATGTGATAGTTAACGCCAATACAAACGGCAGCAACAAGATAGGGTTAGCCATTTTTGATGATGTGAACAATGGCGGAGACAATAACACCCTGCAATTTCAGTGCAACACATTTACCGGATTTAATTTGGCTGTTAGTTCAAATGCAGTCACCGGTATTCCAGCTCAAGGTACGTCTACTATGCCTGCAGGGAATAAATTTACCGACCCGTGTACTCAGATGATACGACTTGATGCTCCGGTGCAGGCTCTAACTAATTACGGGCCGTACTATTTTGAATCAAATAACCCGGTTGAGGAAGTTCTAGTACCCTCTTCTTGTAACCCCAATTGGAACAGTTTGAAAGTTAATAATTCTTCAAACCTATGCCCTCCATCAAATAACCTTACCTATTATTGCATTGAGGGGCAAAACGGGGGAGGCGATGCAGAATACAGTATCCGAAATAATTTTGACCCCTTTACCGATGCCTTGAGATTAATACAGGCAGGTAATTATGCCGGGGCGCAATCCTTATTACCCCAAATAAGCAATCAAGGAGAACACAACTTGGTTGACTTTTCGTTAAATTTATACGCAGGGGGCAGCAACTACTTTCTTCTTTCTGCCAGCCAAAGAGCCCAACTTACGGGCATGATGCAAAACGGTAATGAAAAGGTAAAACAAACCATACGCAACATACTACTTGCCTATACCGATAAACCCGTAAAGGAAACTTTTACCCATCAGGCTTCGGCTTCCTACCAGGCCATGAAAAATAAAACCGGCACGGCAGCAGGTCGTCAGGCTCAGTACAGTGTGTACCCCAATCCGGCCCAAGGTAGTTTTAATGTTCGGTTTGCATTGCCCGATGGGGTAACTGAGGGTCGTTTGGTGGTGCGCGATATTTTTGGCAAAATTGTATGGGAGCAAGCCATTCATACCATTATGGGTGAACTTCAGGTTAATTTACCCGGAACAAATGCTATTTATCTTTGCAGCATTGAAGGAAATAACCGAACTTTGTTTACCACCAAGGTGTTAATTAACAGGTGAAAAAAAATCTTACAGCCCTGCTTTTTCTAAAAAAGGTTATCCTTGGGGTGGCTCTTTGCGTGGTGGTGGCTACAGGAGTAAAGGCACAAATTAGCAACAACTGGTGTTTTGGTACGGCCGGATACGGCTGGGATTTTAGAACCGAGCCTCCTTCTTTTTTTAAAACAGTCATGCATGCACCCGGGGGTACACAGGCTGCGTCCGATAGTTTGGGGAATCTGCTTTTTTACACCGATGGCGATACCATTTGGACCAAAAATCATCAGAAAATGAAAGGCTCCTACGGTTCTTTCAATTCGTGGTACTCAGGGTATTCTAAAAGCCACAGTCCATCCGCAGTGTTGCCGGTACCTGGTAAACCCCAGCGGTATTATGTTTTCAGTGCAGGGTTTTCTGCAGGGTCTTATATTTCAGGACTGGATATTATTCCATTAGGTTACCGGGAACTTGATTTAAGCCGCAACGGAGGGCTTGGAGAGGTGCTTGACAGCAGCAGGCGTTTGCTCACCACCTACAATACGTACCAGCTTGCGACCATAAGGCACAGTAATAAAAAAGATTTCTGGTTGCTGGCGCGTGCGCTTGATACCATCCTCGTGTATTCAGTAACCAATGCAGGCATAAATCTGGCCTTTAAAACCTATTTTGAAGACCTGTCTAAAAATCTTGTTACCTCCGGATTCTGGACTTCAGGTGTGTCGGGTGGGTTTAAAGCTGCCAATAACGGGAAGTTGCTAGCCTTGTTTTTTAACTATACCGATTCCTCACAGGCCACATTAGTTAATAATTCCTTTTTGTACTTGCTTCCATTCGATCCTTCGAGCGGAGTGCTGGGTAATGCAACCATGGTGGATAGCTGCCACACCATATGGAACGATACAAGCTATCGGTCTTTTCGCGATGTGGCTTTTGCCCCCGGAGATTCCTTATTCTATGTAACTACTAATGCGGTTACAGGGGGTGGAGACCCAGGTAGTATTGGTGGAATTAACCAATATCACCTCGATTCTCAGGGAGTTTTCAAAAAAATTTTTATAATAAATTTTTTTCCTAACTCTAGTTCTTATTCTACCCTACAACTAGCCCCCAATGGTAAAATATATCTTGCCGGGGGGGTTTCAAAGGGTATTGGTTTAGGAATTATTGAAAAGCCGGATGTTCCGGGTATGGGCTGTAAAGTAAAACCAAATACCATACCCCTGCCATTTTATCTGTATACTTTCCGAAAAGGAGATCCCTGGACTGATTTCACTCTTATAACCAGCCTTCCTTCTTCCCATAACGATTTTATGCGGGTAAAATTTTTGGGCATGCCCAATAGGTATTGCGATGGCGTAACCCATTTTTACAACCTTAGCGATACCGGTTGCTTTAGCAAATACAGGTGGTATATTAACGGAGACAGCACCGATGCGGTAAACACGCAATACACCTTTACACAACCGGGGGTGTATTTTGTAAAATTGCGTGCCACCACACCGGCCGGTTACCATGTGTGGTATAGCGATAGCATGGAGATAAAGCCTGAGCATTTTCCGCCTAAAGCGGGTTTTTACACCCAAACTCAAACCGGTTGCCAGTGGGTGTCATTTATTTTAAGTGATACGTCAAAAAGTTTAACCAATAAAACGGGCACTGCGTATAAAAAATGGGATTTTGGCGATGGCCAAATTATGAATGATTCGTTGGTCAATTCAACAGTTGCACGGCACACTTACACCAAAAGTGGCAACTATACACTAAAACTAACCTATTTTAATGGTTACTGTACCGATAGTTTTTTATTGCAGCAGCAGGTTACCATTTTAGAGGCTCCAAAACCCGGCTTTTACTTTTCTCCGGACAAAGGATGTAGCCCGTTAAAAACCATTATTAAACCAAGAACAGAGGGTAAAGTTGACAGTTTTTATTACAGTTTTGATAACGGGGTGTCGTGGTTTAATGCTGATAACGGTATGCTCGAAAAAACATTTACCGGAGAAGGAGCAAGTGATGTGATACAAAAACTAAAAGGCCCTACCGGTTGTGTCACTACCGATACGCAACAGATAAGAGTTACTCCGGGACTACCGGCAAACTATAAGCAGGAAATATATGCTGCCACTTTTAATGAAAATAATCATATTGTGCTAAAGTGGAACTCTGTAAAGAATGCGCATAGCTACAAAGTGCTTTATGCCAGAGATGGTGTAAGTTTTACTGATAAATTTATTTTGCGTGATACATTGGTTATAGATTCTACAGGTTCGGCACTGAATGAAAATTATTATCGAATGGCGGCTGTTGATAGTTGTGGCAATAATTCAACAATGGGAAATCTGGTTAAACCGGTACTTATGGTTGCGACCGCTGAAAGTAATGAAAAGGCCGTAGTGCGGTTTTCTGCCTATGAGCAAACAGATAGAATGGTAAAGTCATATACCATTCAGCGAAGCAGGGAAGGAAATGGGTTTCAAAATGTATGCACATGGACACCATCAGAGGTTTATTACGATAATAGTTTTTTTGAATTAGGTGGTAAAGCCTGCTGTTATCGTATTAAGGTTGATTTTGAACCACAGCAAGAGGGCTTCTCTCTGAGCAATGAAGTTTGTTTAGATTACCAGCCGGTATTATGGATACCCGATGCCTTTAGCCCCAATGAAGATGGCATAAACGATGAATTTTTTATAGTGTATGCCGGTATTGTAAAATTTGAGTTAACTATTTATAATGCGTGGGGCGAAAAAATATTTCAAACCACTGATCCCTCTTTCAGGTGGAAAGGCGAAAAAGTGCCATCCGGAGTTTATTCTTACGTGCTTTCGGCAAAATGTACCAATCAACGAATTAATACGTCAGGAACAATTACCATTGTGCGGTAAGCTAAAACAACACCAGCTTTACCGAAGCCATCAGCAATACCGCTGCCAGTACATAATTCATTTGTTTTACAGGTGCCACTTTGCTTCCCCAGTAACCTCCTGCCAATCCTCCGGCAAGTGTAATGCAGACCCAGCTCCACGGATGCGTGAATGTAAATGTATCGTGGTTCATCATACTCAGCATACCTGCGGCCGAATTTACCAGTATAAACAAAGCTGATACTGCAGCTGTTTCTTTCATTCCGGCCCATCCCAGTAACAAAATAACCGGGCTCAGAATGATTCCGCCTCCAATACCGATAAGCCCGGAGACAAACCCGATAGCCGCGCCTATGCCAAGGGCTGCCGGAACATGCAATGCATGATTTTCGTTGCTTTTTTCACTAAAAACACCCAGCAAACGCAGAACCGAAAACAACAACAGCACGCCCAGTATTTTTTTATACCACAAAGCGTCCACCGTAAAACTGCCACCTGCATAGGCCATGGGCACTGAGGTGAGCAGAAACGGCCAGGCCAGTTTCCATTTGAAATGACCTTGCCTGATGTACTGCACAAAGGCAATCAATGAAACGACCATGTTTAACAGAAGTGCCGAAGATTTCACCATTCCCGTTTCATAGCCCCATAAGGTCATTAAGGCGAGGTAGCTGCTGGCACCGCCATGACCAACTGAAGAGTAAAACAGGGCGATAAAGAACAACAGTAAAAGAAAAACTGCACCCATACGTTATCCCCCGATTAAAAGCATCTGGCTGTTTTTAATATCGGGGGTCATTTGCTGGCCGCCATATTGAAATGCTTTTGCTTTTACGTTTTGCTCAATAAGTGAAACAATATCTTCTCCGTTCCGGAAAGGGGTAAGTAAATCCATATTGGTTTGAGCAAAGAGGCAGTTGCGCATTTTCCCATCGGCCGAAATACGCAAACGGTTGCACCCGCTGCAAAAAGGATTGGATACGCTACTTATAACGGCAAGTGTTCCTTTATAGCCTGCCACTTTATATTTTTTGGTGGTGTCATGTAACTGGTCGGGGAGTTTAATGAGTGCGTGTTTTTCACTCAATTGTTCTATTAGCTCCTGATAACTGATTACCTTGTTGCGTTCCCATTCGTTATCGGTGAAGGGCATAAACTCAATGAACCGTATATGTAGCGGATAATGTCGGGTGAGTTCAATAAAATCATTCGCTTCATCATCATTTACACCGCGCATCAGCACCACATTAAGTTTGATGTGAAACCCCTTCTCGAGCAACAGAAAAATATTGTTGTAAACTGTTTGAAAACCGGTTGTTTTAGAAATAGCTTTAAATCGTTCTTCTCTGAGCGAGTCGATGCTGATATTGATAGATTTTACTCCGGCTACTTCCAAATCTTCGATAAACTGATGCAGCAAAAATCCATTAGTGGTAAGAGTTAACTGCACCGGATATTCACTGAGTTTACGAATAATCTGACCAAAGTCTTTACGAAGTGTGGGCTCGCCACCGGTTAACCTTATTTTATCTATTCCTAACCCCACAAACACTCCCGCGATTTCATAAATTTCCTGAGCGCTCATCAGCTCTTCGGCCTTTTTCTTTCCGGGCTTTTGCTGAGGCACACAATACGTGCAGCCAAAATTGCAGGTATCAATTAATGATATCCTCAGGTAATTGTGAACACGACCAAATGTATCAAAAAGGCTCATGCCACTTAATTAAATCCTTCCAGAAATTCTTTCAGAGAAGCAATATTAGGAACCTCCAACGCATTCACCATACGCAAATCGGCCAGATGTAAACTGAATGCATCCAGCCGGTAAATGAGTGCGAGTACCGCACCTAAATCATACTCATCCAATACCAGATTGATGACTTTATGGTACTCTACTTCGAGCAGTGAAGTTAAAAAATCAAACCGCGACTCAATACGTTGGTTATTTCCTGAGCGAAGGAAAAAATACACGGAAGGAATATTTCCGTAATAAGTTTCAATTACATTGTGATTGGCTTCGGGCAAAACGTGCAAAAATGCTTCGTGTTTGGCATTCTCCTGTATTTGCTGGCAAAAACGTAACCCAACTGCTTCAAGCCATGGGTCGGCTACCACAATTACTTTATTGGGAATTTGTTTTTTCACCATGTCAAGTAAATCACCGGCCTCCTGCTCGTAATTTGCTCCGTTTTCAGCTATCCGGGTGGCCACCTTTTTTAAATTTTCTTTCATGGCTTCTGCTTCACCCATTAGCTCAGCAAGAATAAGCAGCACCGTTGTAAGTGAATAGCACAGAGCCATGCGGGGTTGAAATCCTCCCTCGCCATAATACGTTTTACACTGATGCTTTTTTGCCTCCTCTTCTATTTTGCCTCCTGTAGTCACTACAATAGTCTTGCATCCTTTAGCTGCTGCATTTTCAAACAGTGAAAGTGTTTCTTCTGTATTTCCTGAATAGGAACAGAGAATAACCAATGTTTTTGCCCCGGTATAGGCCGGCAATGTATAATCCGAAACTACTTCAACCGGAACCGGAAATTTATCGGCAAACCAGGTTTTGGCAATTCGTCCGCCAATTCCTGAACCACCCAAACCACCCAACACTACATTGGTATAATCCCCAATGTTTAAACCATGGTTTGAATAGTTGCTCAACACAAATTCCATCTGATGCGAAAACTTTTTTAATGCATCGTACTGTACCTGATTATTGCTCATTTTTTGTCTCTTGAAATTAAATTTAATAAATATGTACCGTAACCGCTTTTCACTAGTTTTTCGGCCTGTACTTTTAATTGCTCTTTATTGATGTATCCCATATGATAGGCCACCTCTTCAATACATCCCACCTTTAATCCCTGACGTTGCTCCAGCACCTGCACAAATTGTCCGGCCTGCATGAGCGAATCGAAAGTGCCTGTATCAAGCCATGCCGTACCGCGCTGCAATACCCCAACCTTCAGTTTTCCCTGTTGCAGATAAACTTTATTTACATCGGTAATTTCCAATTCACCGCGGGGCGATGGTTTAATATTTTTAGCCACCTGCACCACACTGTTATCATAAAAATACAAACCGGGAACAGCATAATTTGATTTTGGATTTTCAGGCTTTTCCTCAATACTCAAGGCCTTCATTTCTTTATCAAACTCCACCACGCCATACCGCTCGGGGTCACTTACATGATAGGCAAATACTACTCCGCCTTCCGGATCATTATTAGCCTGCAACAGTGATTTTAATCCGGAGCTGAAGAAAATATTATCTCCCAGAATAAGAGCAACCTTTTCTTTCCCAATAAATTTTTCCCCAATGATAAAGGCCTGTGCCAGTCCATCGGGACTTGGCTGCTCAGCATATTCAAAACGGCAGCCCACCTGAGATCCGTCACCGAGTAGTTTTTGAAATCCGGGTAAATCATGCGGAGTGGAAATAATTAAAATTTCTTTTATTCCGGCCAGCATTAATACCGACAGCGGATAATAAATCATCGGCTTGTCGTAAACGGGCATGAGTTGTTTGCTAACCGCTAAGGTAAGGGGATGTAATCGGGTGCCGCTTCCACCGGCTAATATTATTCCTTTCATTTTGTGTTATCGGTTAGCGTACATTGATTCGTAATAGCGAAGGTAATTGCCCGAGGTCACATCATCGAGCCATTGCTGATTGGCCAAATACCAGTCGATGGTTTTTTCTATTCCTTCTTCAAATTGCAGCGAGGGTTTCCACCCCAGTTCATTCATTATTTTATTTGCATCAATGGCATAACGCAAATCATGTCCGGCACGATCGGTTACGTAGGTAATTAATTGCTCGGATTCCCCAATGGCACGTCCCAGTTTTTTATCCATTGCCCTGCATATTACTTTTATCAGGTCAATATTTTTCCATTCGTTAAATCCGCCAATATTGTAGGTTTCGCCTTCCTTCCCTTTATGATAAACCACATCAATAGCGCGGGCATGGTCAATTACATAGAGCCAGTCGCGTACATTTTCTCCTTTTCCGTAAACGGGCAATGGCTTTTTGTTACGGATATTATTTATAAAAAGCGGAATCAGTTTTTCGGGGAACTGGTTTGGCCCGTAATTATTGGAGCAGTTGCTTATCACAACGGGAAGTTTGTAGGTGTTGCGGTAAGCTCTGACAAAATGATCAGACCCGGCCTTTGATGCCGAATAGGGCGACTGCGGATCGTAGGGAGTTGTTTCCAGAAAAAAACCACCCTCATGCAGCGAACCGTACACCTCATCGGTTGACACATGGTAAAAGCGTTTGCCGGCAGCAGTTTTTTTCCAGCTATGTTTTGCTGCATTAAGCAAATTTACCGTTCCCACCACATTTGTCATTACAAAATCCATTGGACTCTCAATTGAACGATCAACATGCGACTCGGCAGCCAGATGAATTACACCGTCAAAATCATGTTCGGCAAAAAGAGTGTTTACAAAACCGGCATCAACAATATCTCCTTTTACAAAATGATAATTTGATTTTGACTCCACATCTTTCAGGTTCTCCAGATTGCCTGCGTAGGTAAGTTTATCGAGGTTGTAAATTTCATATTCGGAATAATTATTTACAAACAAACGTACCACATGCGACCCGATAAATCCGGCACCTCCGGTAATAAGTATTTTTTGTTTCGTCATCAGTTATTAGTCCCTTTTTGTTTTTGTTCCCAGTTCCAGGCACTGCGCAGCATATCCTCTATTGTGTATTTTGCTTTCCATTTTAATTTGCTCATCGCTTTTGTGGCATCGGCATACACGGCCTCTACATCTCCTGCCCTGCGCGGAGATAATTGATAGGAGATATTTATTCCGGTGGCTTTCGCAAAAGCTTTTACCATGTCAAGTACCGAATATCCAATGCCGGTTCCGATATTAAAAATTTCAAATTCAGTTTCATTGCTCCCCCGCAACAACCGTTCAACTGCGGCTATATGAGCAGTGGCTACATCTACCACATGAATGTAATCGCGTACGCAGGTACCATCGTGGGTTTTATAATCGCTGCCAAACACATTTAGGTGCGGCCGCTTTCCGAAAGCAGTTTCCGTGATAAACGGAACCAGGTGATGCGGAACCCCGTGCTGTACTTCTCCAATTAAAGCCGACTCATGTGCTCCTACCGGATTAAAATAACGCAGTGAAATAGCCTGAATGGGTTTGGTTTTGCAGGTATGCTCCAATATTTCTTCCCCCATTTGTTTGGTATTTCCATAAGGAGATTCCGCTTTTTTTACTTCGGCAGCTTCGGTTACTGGCAATGCATCCGGATTACCGTACACTGTACATGAAGAGGAAAACACAAAATGTTTTACCCCGAATTTGAGCATAGACTGCAATACATTTATCTGGGCAAACAAATTATTTTCGTAATACATAACCGGTTCCTGCACCGATTCGTTTACCTGCAATTTAGCCGCAAAATGTATAACGGCTTCCATGTTTTTTTCCTGTTCAAATAGCCGGTCAACCTCTGCTCTGTTGCACAATTCCACTTTGTGAAATGACACTTTTTTGCCTGAAATTTCCTGTATGCGGTCAACCACCTCAATGGATGAGTTAGAAAGATTATCGGCAATAACCACTTCATATCCCGCATTCAATAACTCCACACAGGTGTGCGACCCTATATAACCTGTTCCGCCTGTAACCAGAATTTTTTTCATGCGCTCAGTTTAGTCACCTTCCCGTTTTTTAATTCGTATTTTTCTCCGCTTTCATCACATACTGCCATTCCTTCGGTATCAAATTTTAATTTATGTCCAAACTCACTCATCCACCCGGTTTGCTTAGCCGGATTTCCAATAACCAGTGCATAATCGGGTACATTTTTGGTGACCACCGCTCCGGCCCCGATAAAGGCAAATTTTCCGATATCGTGGCCGCATACGATAGTGGCATTGGCTCCTATGCTGGCTCCTTTGCCCACATGTGTTTTAGCATACTCACTTTTGCGGTTCACTGCACTTCGCGGGTTGATTACGTTGGTAAAAACCATTGATGGCCCCAAAAAAACATCATCATCGCAGGTTACACCGGTATAAATAGAAACATTGTTCTGGATTTTAACATTGCTCCCCAAAACAACCCCAGGTGAAACCACCACATTCTGCCCGATATTGCACCTTTCGCCAATGATACAGTCTGACATGATATGCGAGAAGTGCCATATTTTAGTTCCCTTTCCTATAGTACATCCGTTATCGACCACAGCGGTTTCATGTGCAAAATAGTCCATTTCTTTTATTTAATTTTGTGAGACAAAAATACCCTGACTACCCCCCTTTTCAAAACGTTTAAACAGATTTAACCGTGATAAAACGACTTTCCCGCAAATTCAGAGAGGATAATGACACCGGATTTGGCAGTTCGGCCACCACACAAGGCTCTCGTTTGGTGAATGCTGACGGTAGTTTTAATGTAAAACGCACCGGTCTTCCTTTTACTTACAGGTTCAATCATTTCCACAACCTGATAACTATGAAGTGGTGGAAGTTTAACCTGATTGTATTTGTGGTGTACATTGCAGCTAACTGCCTGTTTGCTACTGCTTACTTTCTCACCGGGGTGGAACAATTGGGCGGCATGGTGAGCGAGGGCATTAAAGATAAATGGATTGAGGCCTTTTATTTCAGTTGCCAAACTTTTACCACGGTGGGGTATGGGCGGGTAAACCCCGTGGGGCATGCAGCCGGATTCATTGCGTCCTTTGAATCACTCATCGGACTCATGTCATTTGCGTTAGCTACCGGTTTGCTGTATGGCAGATTTTCACGACCCCGGGCAACTCTTTTATTTAGCGAAAAGGCCCTTATTTCTCCGTACAAAAACATCACAGCATTGATGTTTAGAATTGCCAATGCCCGAAAAAATCAATTGATTGAATGCGAAGCTCAGTTGCTGATGAGTTTAGCAGAAACTGAAAACGGCAGAAGTCTGAGAAGATTTTATCCGTTAAATCTGGAGCGGAACAAAGTAACCGGTTTGGCCATGAGCTGGACCATTGTACACCCGATTGATGATGAAAGTCCGCTGAAGGGATGGGGCGAAAAAGATTTTAAAGAGGCCGGTATCGAATTCATTTTTATTTTTAAAGCTTTTGACGATACCTATTCGCAAACGGTACATACACGTTATTCATACCGGCACGAGGAGATTTATTGGGGAGCTAAATTTGTACCTATGTATCACCAGTCGGCCGATCACCAGAGTACCATTTTAGAAATGGATAAACTCGGACTGTTTGAAGAGGTTTCGCTTCCCGAAGGGAGTAATCCCACTCCGTTACCTCGCCAGGTATCGCAATGATTACTGAAAATTATTTCTTTTCGAACTCTTTCGGGTAGGCGTATTTGTACAAATCTTCTTTCGGAAGACTTTTAAAATACTCATAAGTAATTTTTAATCCTTCGGCACGGCTCACTTTTGGTTCCCATCCAAGAAGTTTTTTGGCTTTGGTAATATCCGGCTTGCGTTGTTTCGGGTCGTCTTTGGGCAACGGAAGTGAAATAAGTTTTTGATTGGCTCCGGTAAGTTTCAAAATTTCCTCGCCAAATTCTTTTATAGTTATTTCATCGGGGTTACCAATATTTACAGGTTGTGCATAATCGCTCATCAGCAAACGATAAATTCCCTCTACCAAATCATCTACATAACAAAATGAACGTGTTTGCGAGCCATCGCCAAACATGGTTAAATCTTCGCCCCGCAATGCCTGACCGATAAAAGCAGGAAGCACACGTCCGTCATTCAGCCGCATGCGCGGGCCATAGGTATTAAATATGCGGATTATTCTGGTTTCAACACCGTGGTAGGTGTGATAGGCCATAGTCATGGCCTCCTGAAAACGTTTGGCTTCATCGTAAACTCCGCGCGGTCCTACCGGATTCACATTTCCCCAATACTCTTCGGTTTGCGGATGCACTAACGGATCGCCATATACTTCGGAGGTTGAGGCTACCAGTATGCGTGCCTTTTTTGCCAGAGCCAATCCTAAACAGTTATGTGTTCCAAGCGAACCCACCTTTAACGTTTGAATGGGTATTTTTAAATAATCAATAGGACTTGCCGGTGAAGCGAAATGCAGTATGTAATCTAATTTTCCGGGTATATGAATATACTTGCTTACATCATGATGATAAAACTCAAATTGTTTGAGCTTAAAAAGATGTTCTATGTTTTTAAGATCTCCTGTTATCAGGTTATCCATTCCAATCACATCATACCCCTCTTTAATAAAACGGTCGCATAAATGAGAACCTAAAAATCCTGCGGCCCCGGTAATAAGTATTCGCTTGTTTGGCATAACCTTAATTTGTTTTAACTCCAATGCAATAATATTCAAATCCAAGCTGGTTCATATCCTTGAGTTCGTAGATATTTCTTCCGTCAAAAATGAGCTTGTTTTTTAGAAGGTGTCCCATTTGGTTAAAGTCGGGCGAACGAAACTCAGGCCACTCAGTAATAATTAATAAAGCATCCGCATCTTTAAGTGTTTCGTACTCATTTTCCGAATATGTAATGGTATCACCCAGGGTATGTTTAGCTTCTTTCATGGCAACCGGATCGTAAGCCACCACCTTAGCACCCTGTGCCAGCAGTTTCTCAATTATTACCAATGAAGGAGCTTCGCGCATATCATCGGTTTTAGGTTTAAATGAGAGTCCCCACATGGCAAATGTTTTTCCTTTTATATTGCCGGCAAAGCGATTCATTACTTTAGTAAACAGCACCGATTTCTGGTCTTCATTTACCGCTTCAACCGCTTCAAGAATACGCATTCTATGTCCGTTTTCGGCAGCTGTTTTAGCCAGGGCTTTTACATCCTTTGGGAAACAAGATCCTCCATAACCGATTCCCGGATAAATAAATTTATTTCCAATGCGCGGGTCGCTTCCAATTCCTTTTCGTACTAAATTTACATCGGCACCCATTATTTCGCACAGGTTGGCAATATCATTCATGAAACTGATTTTGGTAGCCAGCATGGCGTTGGCAGCATACTTGGTCATTTCGGCCGAAGGAATATCCATGAAAATGATGGGGTGACCGTTTAACACAAAAGGCTTGTAAAGGCGATGCATTATTTCTTCGGCTTTGGCCGAAGAAACGCCTACTACAATTCTATCGGGTTTCATAAAATCATCAATGGCGGCCCCTTCTTTCAGAAACTCGGGATTCGAGGCCACATCAAATGCCAGATTGGAACCACGCTCATTGAGTGCGGTGGCAACTGCATTTTTAACTTTTTCAGCCGTTCCTACGGGAACCGTACTTTTAGTTACCACCACCAAATGATGATTCATGGTTTTCCCAATCTCGGTAGCTACTGCCAGTACATATTTTAAATCGGCACTTCCGTCTTCTCCCGGAGGGGTTCCTACGGCAATAAAAGCGACTTCGGCATCATGAATACTCTGGCCAAGGTTGGTAGAAAAATGTAAACGTCCTTTCTGAACATTCCGGGCTACCAGCTCATCAAGTCCCGGCTCATAAATGGGGAGAATCCCGTTTTGAAGATTCTCAATTTTTTTTGTGTCAATATCAACACAGGTTACATCGGCTCCGGTCTCGGCCAAACAGGTTCCTGTTACCAAGCCAACATATCCGGTTCCTACTACTGCAATTTTCATGTATATTTAGTTTACGTTTTTAGTTTGTGAGGCGCAAAATTCGGTTACAGAACGGCAAATAAATTCCAGCTGTTCCTCATCCATCTCTGTGCTTATTGGCAGGGAGATAACCTGTTCGCACAACAATTCGGAAACAGGAAAATGACCTGCTTTATACCTGTCACTTGAATAGGCCTTTTGCATATGCAACGGATATGGATAATACACCATAGAAGGAACTCCTTTTGAAGCCAGAAATTCGCGTAATGCTTTCCG
This sequence comes from Bacteroidia bacterium, assembly GCA_019695215.1. Classification (GTDB taxonomy): domain Bacteria; phylum Bacteroidota; class Bacteroidia; order UKL13-3; family UKL13-3; genus JAGPCK01. Next base: position 34,039 of record JAIBAK010000014.1, read on the forward strand.
GTCAATGCCGGTTGTTTTCAAGGTATATTGATGAAACACGTGCGTTGATTTTGGGTTTCGCACCGGAATTTGAAAATGCGGATGATTTAAAAAATACCTGTCGTAATACGCTGCTGCCTGTTGCCTCGCATTTTTATAAGAATCAAGCTGTTTTAATTTTACCCGTAATATGGCGGCCTGTATGGTGTCGAGCCGGGAGTTTACCCCTACCTCGTCATGAATGTACTGAACCGACTGGCCGTGATTGGCAATCATTTTTATTTTTTGGGCCAGTGCTTCGTCATTGGTAAATACAGCACCTCCGTCACCCATGCAGCCTAAATTTTTTGAAGGGAAAAAAGAAGTTGTTCCAATGGTGCCCATAGTGCCCGCCTGTTTTTTGGTTCCATCGGCAAAAGTGTATTCAGCACCAATAGCCTGTGCCGTATCTTCAATTACAAAAAGGTTGTGTTTTTTTGCAAGCAAAAGTATTTGCTCCATATCGGCACACTGACCAAATAAGTGCACCGGAACAATGGCCCTGGTGCGGGTTGTAATTGCTTTTTCTATCAGTTCGGGTTCGGCACAAAAAGTTTGCGGGTTTACATCAACCAAAACAGGAGTTAACCCCAGCAAAGCAATTACTTCGGCAGTAGCTACATAAGTAAAAGTTGGAACAATCACTTCGTCTCCCTGTTTTAATCCCAATGCCATCATGGCAATTTGCAGGGCATCGGTACCATTGGCACAAGGGATAACAAACTTAGCGCCTGTGTAACCTGCCAGTTCCTCTGCAAATGCTTTTACTTCGGGGCCGTTTATAAATGCGGCTGAGTTTATTACCTGAGCAATGGCGGCATCCAGTTCTTTTCTTATTTTATCATGCTGGCTGACCAAATCAACCATCTGAATTTTTTTCATTCCGTTGGGTTACAATAAAAGGATTGCAAATATATGCGTTGCCATGTAATAATGAAGAGGGAATGCCTTAAATTTGACGACTTATGAGAGCGTTTTATTTGCTTTTGGGGTTTTTGATTGGGGCAACGGTTTTTGCACAGCAACCCACTCCAATGAAAAAACCATCGGACGACCCTTTGAAAATAAAATTCAGGGGTACAGAAAAACGAAAGGTTGTAAACCTGAGTTTTAACTACGATTTCCAATCCCCTTCCATGGATATGGCTAAGCGGTTCGGGAACAGCACTGCATTAGGTATAGGTTGTTTTGTAAAAACAAAATCAAACCTTATCTGGGGGGGGGAATTAAGTTTTATGTTTGGCCCCAACGTAAAAGAAAATACCATTTTAGACAGCCTCACCAATAGCTCGGGAAATGTTATCGGGATAAACGGAGGCTATTCCCGCTTAGGATTAAGTGAGCGCGGATACTTTTTAATGAGCAGGATAGGTAAAGTAATCCCGGTTTTAAAGCAGAATAAAAACTCCGGGTTCATTGTATCGGGCGGAGTTGGATTTATGCAGCATAAACTAAAAATTACCGCCCCCGATGGTGATGTGCCTGCGCTTAGCAAAGCCTATAAAAAAGGATATGACCGACTAACCAATGGTTTGGTATTAAACGGTTTTGTTGGTATTTACTACCTTGACCGCAAACACTTTATTAATTTTTATGCCGGATACAATTACCTGCATGGATTTACCCAAAGCCGCAGAGACTGGAATTTTGATACCATGATGCAGGATAAACAAAAACGAAATGATGTTCTTTCCGGATTTCGGTTTGGGTGGATTATCCCCATTTATCCTTCCAGCAAAACTGACGAATATATTTTCTATTAGTGGCTTGAAGCAATGAAGGCACTGCTATTACTCGTGTATTCATTGGGGCTTAAGTGCTATCTGTTAGCCGCACATATTGCAGGTTTTTTTAATGCCAAAGCAAAGGCCTTTGTAAAAGGACGAAACGGCCTTTTAGAAGAGATAGAAAAAGCTTTAGCCGGAAAAACGGAAAAACGCATCTGGTTCCATTTTGCTTCGCTTGGTGAATTTGAACAGGGGCGACCCGTGATGGAGCAATTGAAACTTGAGTATCCGGAGCATAAATTACTCATCACCTTTTTTTCTCCATCGGGATACGAGATACAAAAAAACTACAAAGGAGCCGATTATGTTTTTTACCTTCCGTTTGATTCCCCCGGCAACGCCAAAAAATTTCTCAATCTGGTAAACCCACAGTTAGTCATTTTTGTGAAATATGAATTCTGGCTTTATTACCTCCGCGAAATAAGCAGCCGAAAAATTCCTGCCTGTTTGATTTCTGCCGTTTTCAGGCCCGATCAGGTTTTTTTTAAGCCTTTCATCGGTCATTTTTTCACTTCACACCTTCACGCATTTAAAACTATTTTTCTGCAAAATGCCGCCTCCCTCACTCAGGCCGAAAAACTAAAATTAACACAATGCCTTGTGGCCGGAGATACCCGCTTTGACCGCGTGACCCGCATAAGCCAAGAGCCTAAGGAACCTGAGGGTATAAAACATTTTATTGCCGGAAGAAAGGTTTTAATTGCCGGAAGCAGCTGGCCGGCTGAAGAAAATATGGTAGCAGGAATATATACAAAACCGGAGGCTGAAGACTTCTGCTTTATTCTCGTTCCGCACGATATTTCACCCGTACATATAAAAGAGATAAGGCAAAAATTTCCGAATGGAAAAGTTTACAGCGAATGGGATAAAAAATCAGGCAATTTCCGGGTGCTCATTATTGACCGGATAGGACTGCTGTCGTCCCTCTATCAATATGGAGATATCGCATTCATAGGTGGCGGTTTTGGCAGCGGACTGCATAATATACTTGAGGCTGCCGTATATGGAATTCCGGTTTTGCACGGACCCAATATTTCAAAATTTTGGGAAGCTGCGGCCTTATTGAAAAGTGGAGGCAGCTTGCTTATTGAATCGGAGCAACAGTTTAATACCCTGTTTACAACCAGAGTAATAAACGAACAATGGCGAAAAGAGGCGGGTGAAAAAGCGAAGGATTTTATTGCAATGAACACCGGAGCCACCCGATTGATAATGGCTGAAATACGAAAAACGCTGAGTTAACTTAAATATTCAATTTGGCGCGAATAGCCTCAATTGATTCGGCCACCGTTGGTTTAATATACAGCATGAGTTCTGCGGCTTCATCTATTTCCCCTTCTGCAATCAGCTTGTCAATGGTAAGACAAATATCGGCCAGCCGCCCGGCTCCCATAGTCAGGGCTATTCCTTTTAGGCTATGAAGTGCTTTTTTGCACTTTGTTACACTCTTGGTTAAAGTTTCCTTATCCAAATCAACAATTAACTCGCTGCTTCTCAAAGTAAACATCTCGGTTATTTCAGTAGAAAATCCATTTCCCCCGCCATTTTTACGCAAATGCTCCATTCTTTTTTCGTCTAAAAGCGGTGTATCGAATACCTGATATTTCATGCTGCTGAAAGTTATTGCAAAAGTAATGTTCCCATAATTTTTCTCTCATCATTCACCGATTTTGTGAACCGTATTTTTTAAATCGCAAAAATCCGCGAGGCAAAAGGAAATTCGTTTTGATGAACTGAATATTAAGCCCATCCGATTGTAAATACTCTTTAGGTTGCAAATGAGCGTAAAAGTTGCCCCTTCAGTATAACAACCATTCATCGCAGTTGTTTTTACCGGCAGGCCTGAAAAAACAAAGCACCGTTATTTTTGAGACGTTAAATTAAAGCTACCGCGTGTTGATTACTGGTGAACATTTATTTTTTGATTACCCCGAATTTAGGTTGTTTTAACCGTATTTTGCGAGAGTATTCACCTTGATTTAATAATTCAAAACCCATGGGGGTATTCAGTTTTTTAACACAGGAACTTGCGATTGATTTAGGAACAGCCAATACACTGATTATCCATAAAGATAAGGTGGTGGTTGACGAGCCGTCAATTATTGCAATTAACCGTACCACAGGAAATGTAATTGCGGTTGGCAATCAGGCTATGCAAATGCATGGCAAAGTGCATGAAGATATCAAAACCATCAGGCCGCTGAAGGATGGAGTGATTGCAGATTTTAATGCAGCCGAACACATGATTCGCGGGCTGATAAAAATGATCAGTACCAAGAATAAATTATTCAACCCGCAGCTGCGCATGGTTATTTGTATTCCATCGGGTATTACCGAAGTGGAAAAACGCGCGGTAAAAGACTCGGCTGAGCGGGCAGGTGCCAAAGAAGTTTACCTGATTCACGAGCCTATGGCTGCCGCTATTGGTATTGGCATTGATGTGTTTGAGCCAATGGGAAACATGGTAATTGATATTGGCGGAGGAACCACTGAAATTGCGGTAATTGCTCTGGCAGGAATTGTATGCGACCAATCCATCAGAGTAGCCGGTGACGAGTTTACCGATGATATTGTAGACTACATGCGCAGGCAACACAACCTGCTGATAGGCGAGCGCAGTGCCGAGAAAATTAAAATTGAAGTTGGGGCTGCCCTGCCCGAACTCGATAATCCGCCACCGGATTATGAAGTAAACGGACGCGACTTAATGACCGGGCTGCCTAAACAAATACGTGTTTCGTACAGCGAAATTGCACAGGCACTTGATAAATCAATTTCAAAAATTGAAGAAGCGGTACTGAGAGCACTTGAGCTTACCCCTCCCGAATTATCGGCCGATATTTATCAAACCGGACTGTACCTTACCGGAGGAGGAGCATTGCTTCGCGGATTAGACAAACGTATTGCCGCCAAAACAAAACTACAGGTTCATGTGGCCGAAGACCCGCTGAGAGCGGTAGTGCGCGGCACCGGCATTGCGCTGAAAAACCTTCATGTGTTTAAAAACCTGATGACGTAATTCCGGAGCAGGTGAATGAGAAACATTATTGTATTTATTTACAAGTATTACGTTTTTCTGCTGTTTCTTCTGCTTGAATTTTTTTCGCTGTACCTTATTTACCGTTACAACACTTACCAGCGGGCCAGTTTTATCAATTTTTCCAACGGAGTTTCGGGAAACGTTTTTAACACGGTTGCCAATTTCAAATCTTATTTCAGGTTACGGCAGATTAACGATAGCCTTCAGCTGGAAAATGCACGGCTGCGCTCTGAACTTTTTACCAGCTATTACAATAACGAAATACGCGACTTTAAAGTAAACGACAGTATCTACAAACAGCAGTACACCTATATTGCCGCCAAGGTGTTGAATAACTCGGTAAACAGGCGAAACAATTACCTTACTCTGAACCGGGGGAAAATTCACGGAGTAAAACAACAGATGGGAGTAATTTGCGACAACGGAGTGGTTGGAATTGTAATGGGTGTGTCGGATCGTTTTTGTACCGTACTTTCCTTACTCAACAGCAATGCGAAAATAAGCGCGAAAATTGCCGACAACAACGCATTCGGTTCACTTGTATGGGATGGTGACGACCCCACCACCTGCAGGCTGCTTGATGTAAATAAGCATGTGGAAGTAGAGAATGGTAAACGAATTGTGACCAGCGGTTTCTCAACTATTTTTCCTGAAAATATTCCTATTGGTGAAGTGTATACCCACAGCCTCGAGGCAGGCGATAATTTTCATACCATAAAAGTAAAGCTGGCCACCGGTTTCGGAAACTTAACTTCGGTGTACATCATCAATAATTTTTACAAAGAAGAAATGGACTCGCTCGAAACCGAGGCGCAAACAAGGCTCACCGATGATAAATGAAGTACTAAAACAACTGCTCAGGCTGGTTTTGCTCTTGTTTATTCAGGTGCTTATCATCAACAATATTAATTTATCTCCTTACGTCAATCCGTATATTTACGTATTGCTCCTTATGATGATGCGGGTAAATGTACCCAAAGCCCAATCGCTTTTAATCGGTTTCGGATTAGGTATGCTGATGGATGTGTTCTCAAGCACAGTAGGCATTCACACCTTTGCCACCACGCTGGTTGGCTATATCAGGCCACGGTTTCTTGCCCTCTCGTTAAACAAAGAAGATTTTGACGGAAATATTGAACCCAATATTGCCAACAAAGGCTTTGTGTGGTTTTTTACCTATGCCTTCAGCATTATTTTCGTTCACAGCCTTGCGCTGTTTTTTCTTGAAGTGTACAGCATGAAAGAATTTTTTGCCACCATGCAGCGCGTACTTTACAGCACAGGTGTTACTTTAATGATGATTGTTTTGGGGCAGTTTCTGTTTTTTACAGTAAAACCATCGCATGATTGATTCGTCAACAAAAAAAATAACACTCTACATTATTTTTATAAGTGTAGGATTTATTTTTCTGCTCCGTCTTTTCTGGCTGCAGGTAGTTGATGATACCTATGTGCGGTTTGCTCAAAACAACGTACTAAACGAAGAAGTGGTATATCCGGCCCGCGGACTGGTATATGACCGTGACGGAAAATTATTGGTGTACAATGATGCTATTTACGATTTAATGGTGGTTCCGGAGCGGCTCAAAAAATTAGATACTGCCGGCTTTTGTGAAGTATTGGGCATTACCCGCGAAGACTTTGACAAACGGTTTGAGCGCATAAAAAAATCAAAGGGCTACTCCAAATACCGCGCGGTAATTTTTGAAAAACAACTCACCATTCCGGTTTATGCAGCCTTTCAGGAAAAACTGTATGACTTTACCGGATTTTATGTGCAAACACGTACCGACCGGAAATACGTGTATAAAAGTGCAGCCCACGTAATGGGGTATATTGGTGAGGTAACCGATAAAATTATCGAACAGTCAAAAGGCTATTACCGCATGGGCGACTATTTTGGTGTAAACGGCATTGAGCGTTCGTACGAAAATGAATTGCGTGGTACCCGCGGAATAAAATACGTGCTGGTGGATGTACACAACCGTGCACAGGGACGATACAAAGACGGGTTGTTTGATACCGCATCGGTAGCAGGTTTAAATGTTACCACTACATTAGATCACGATTTACAGGAGTACGGAGAAAAATTAATTGCCAACAAGCGCGGAAGTATTGTGGCCATTGAACCATCAACCGGAGAAATACTGGCCATCGTATCTTTTCCTACCTACGACCCCAATTTGTTTATTGGCCGCGAGCGCGGAAATAATTACATGAAATTACTTCGCGACCCCATGAAGCCGCTTTTCAACCGGCCTATTGCCGCTCCGTATCCACCGGGTTCTATTTTCAAAATTATTATGTCGCTGGTGGGGCAACAGGAAGGTGTGTTAAACCCCAATACCACCTACGGATGTGCCCGCGGAGCCAGCTTTGGCAGTGTGCATGTAGGTTGCCACCCGCATCCATCGCCATTGCCTCTAAGGCCCGGTATTGCCGTTTCGTGCAACGCGTATTTTTGCAGTGTGTACCGCTCGGTGATTGACAACCGCAGGTACCCCACTACCGAAGCTGCTTTTGACCAGTGGCGAAAACATGTGTTAAGTTTCGGGCTTGGGCAACGTTTGGGAATTGATTTACCCGGAGAAGGAACCGGGAATGTTCCTACATCAAATTATTACAGCAAAATATACGGACAGGGCCACTGGAAAGCATCCACCACCATTTCTCTGGGAATTGGTCAGGGCGAATTAGGAATTACCCCGCTGCAAATGGCCAACGTAACTGCCATACTGGCCAACAGAGGCTACTACATTACTCCGCATATTGTAAAAGCCATAGCGGGTAAAAAATTAAACAACCCCATTTTTACCGAAAAACATTTTACCACCGTTGATACCTCGTACTACGGAGTAGTAATTGATGCCATGCAGGATGTGGTGGAACGCGGTACAGCTACCATTGCCCGTTTAAAAAATATTGTGGTGTGCGGAAAAACGGGAACCGCTCAAAACCCTCACGGAAAAGACCACTCGGTGTTTTTTGCCTTTGCCCCCAGAGAAAATCCTAAAATTGCCATTGCCGTAGTAATAGAAAATGCAGGCTTTGGCGCTACCTATGCCGCACCTATTGCCAGCTTAATGATAGAGCAATACCTTACCGATACCATTACGCGCCCCTGGATGGAAGAGCGACTTGTAAATACCGATTTAATTCATCAGCCAGCAACCAATGAGACAACAACAGGAAAACCTGCACACACAACACATTGATTGGCCCACGCTGCTTATCTACACCATCTTTGTTCTGGCAGGATGGATTAATATTTATGCGGCCGTGTATGAACCCGAACACTCGAGTATTTTTGATATTACCCAAAACTACGGAAAGCAGATGATATGGATTGGCGTATCGGCTTTTATTGCGCTAATGATTATGCTTATTGACGATAAGTTTTTTTACGCCTTCTCCTACATGTCGTACGGCCTGATGATCGTGCTGAACATTGCCGTACTTTTTTTGAGCAAGGAAGTAAAAGGAGCCCATGCCTGGTTTGAGATTGGAAGTTTCCGATTGCAGCCTGCCGAGTTTGCCAAGTTTGCCACTGCCCTCACACTTGCCCGTTTTATGAGCCATTACGATTTTTCGCTCAAAGACCAAAAACACTGGTACAAGGTAGCGGCCATTATTTTGTTGCCTATGGGCATTATTCTGGCACAAAACGATACCGGCTCGGCATTGGTTTATTTTTCCTTTGTATTTGTGCTGTACCGCGAAGGACTGCCCGGCTGGATATTGTTTATCGGGCTGGCACTCGGAATTATTTCGGTACTGGCATTAGTGATGAATCCAACTACACTTATCTATATTCTTATCGGAGTAGGGGTTGTTGCCGTTTTTCTGCTGCGCGCCTCTAAGCAGGGTATGATATTGGTGGCAGCCGTTGTATTATTTTGTGTGGGGTTAGTAAAAGGCATTGATTATTTGTTTTACAAACTGCAGCCGCACCAGCAGCAGCGGGTAAATGTGCTGCTGGGTAAAGAAGTGGATTTAAAAGGCGCAGGCTATAATGTGCACCAGTCAAAAATTGCCATTGGCTCGGGTGGTTTACTGGGCAAAGGTTTCCTGGAGGGCACCCAAACCAAATTTAATTTTGTGCCCGAGCAAAGTACCGATTTTATTTTTTGTACCGTAGGCGAAGAGTACGGCTTTCTGGGCTCATCGGTATTAATCATTTTGTTTGTGGTACTGTTTATCCGGTTAATTGCTATTGCCGAGCGACAGCGCAACCGGTTTAATAAAATTTACGGCTATTGCGTAGCCTCTATTTTGTTTTTTCACTTTACCATCAATATCGGGATGACCATAGGTGTATTGCCCGTTATTGGTATTCCGCTGCCGTTTTTCAGTTATGGCGGCTCCTCGTTAATCAGCTTTACTATTTTGCTGTTTATCCTGCTGCGGTTAGATGCCAGCCGCGTATTTCAGCTGCGCGGAAGTATTTATTGATTGCAAACTTTTTTAGATTACAAAGCCCATCGCATCCGGTACTTGTTTTAGCATCTCTTGTTGTTGGCGGGGACGCCAACCACGGACAGAATCAATCGTTTTCAGATAGCGTTTAGCAGTATAGATGAACAGGTGGAGCCGGATAACTCTTACGCAGGCGTACACCCCGATAGTAATCGGGAGCGCACGAGTTGGGGGGACTTATCCAATTACTACTGGTGAAGGGAATTTTCCTTTTAAATTGTCTAAATCTTTTTTAATTAATGGAAGTAATTCTTCTCCGAGTTGCCAAAGCTGAGTACTTCCTGCCTCAGGGAAATAGCCATTCTCAGAGTATGATACTTTGGAGTTTTCTATAGCAGCCTCAATTGCAATAGGATGAAAAGTTGGGTCAAAGCCCCCTTGGATAACTGTCGGTAGATAAGGTTTCCAGTGATTACATTGTGCAATATTTTGTAATTGGGGTAGCCCCGCTTTTGCATGAAAATATAGCCAAACTTCAAAACAAGGATTGCTTTGGGCTACAATCCAATGTGGATGATTATTGCATTCCTGCCGAATTTCATGTAGTTGCTCCCTCCATCTATCTGTGTCCACTACAAACCAAACTCGGTCTCTTTCTGCTTTAGCATCGAGTTCTTCTTCTTTCGCAATTGCATTTTCAATTAGCAGTTTGGGAGCACTTCCAGTGTCACTTTCTACCGGAACAATTTTTACTCTAGATGATAAACCATCGAAGAACCGAAAATAATCCGGCTCCCTTCTTTTTCCCTCGCATACTACAATAAAGAAAAAGGCATCCCTAAATGCCTCTTTCTTTTCGTAGATAAACTTAATCGGCTTTGGCATATTTTTCCCAGTCTAAGTCTTTTAAATTTCCTAAGAAAGGGATGCCCCCATATCTGCCATTTAAATATCCTTTTCTTATATCAATTGTATGATGCTCTTTGAATTCACTTAAAGCATATAATTCTGTTGCCCCTTCTTTGTTTTTTTCGGCAAACCAAATTTCATCAGGACGAAATATGTCTTGGTGGAGTAAGTTAGATTCGTGTGTTGAGAAAATAAGTTGCCCTTTTGTGTCTTTATCATGAGAGAATTTTTTTATTAATTCTTTTATTAATAAAGGGTGAATACTTCTTTCAATTTCATCTATAAAATATGTCTTACATTTGCTAACTGCATTAAAAACAGCAGGTAAATATTCCATTAATCTTCTTGTTCCATCAGATTCTTCAGAAAATTGAAATTTAACTTGCCCATTGTCTTCACCATGTGAAAACATAATTCTTTTTGCCATTGGCTTGTTATCAACTAATACAAAAACAACCTCTTCGAAATGGTTCCTAATAAACTTCATTTTACCTGTCTTTGCTTTCAGGTCTGCAATAATTCTTTCCGCTTCTTGTTTGTTATCTTCTCCAAAATAATCTTCAATTGGAATTGTATCAATATGAATATCATGAATTCCAGTATTGAATGATTTCATAATTTCAATTGCAAAATCAAGAAATGCTTTATTCCTTTCAAGTTGCAATACAAGTCCACCGGGTCTTGAGTAGGGCATTATTAATTCAATATTTTTTTCAAACCATTCTAGTGCATTTTTAAATGGTTCAAAAACTTTATTCTGCCTGTTTTTCATGTGAAATAAGACAGGCTTGTTTCTATCTAGTATTTCATTTTTTAAGAACGAGGGGAAAATTGCAGCCTCTTTATCTTCTTGGACTTCTTTTGAAAAAGTGATTTCCAGATTTTTTTCTCCAACTTTGTCTGTCCTGAGGAAAAGTTGTTTGTCATCTCCTTTTCCTAAGCCACTTATTTGTAACTCTTCCTCTATTATTATTCCTTGATTTATTGTCAATCCATAATAATATGGTACTTTCTCCTTTATAAACTCTATCCCTAAATAAACATCTCTAGAAGCACTTTCTTTGTCAAACTTAAATGTCTCAGTAATGAGATCTATTGGCATTTCGCCATCAATAATAAAATCCCTTAAAATCGAAAAGGCATTTATAAGATTACTTTTACCTGCTCCATTGGCTCCATAAAGCGTATTCAGTTTCAATAAGTCAATGCCATCCCCTTTTACTATATGATGTTGTAGTCTATTAAACCTACCAGGAAGCATATTAAATTCTGTCAACTCTTTAAATGAAAAGAGGTTTTTGACTATAAATCTTATTAACATGGTGTGAAAATTTCACGCAAAATAGGGATAAACGAATAAAAAACTACTTTTTGTAACCTTTTTTAAAGAATAAACGTGAAAATATTACACAAAAGGCTTCCCTGCTGGCGCTAGCTTGTAGCTCGTGCCATTTTATATTTGAAAGCAAATCTTTTAGGCTGATCCGGCCTTTCCCCAATCGGATTTGATGAGGCCGAACAGTACCGAGTCGGTGATGCCTTCGGGGGTTTGGTAATGTTCTCTCAACACGCCTTCCTGTATAAACCCGTTTTTTAACAGCAGTTTTTTAGAAACTTCATTTTCGTGCGAGGTAAACGCCTCAATGCGGTTCAGGTTCATTTGTTCAAAACCATATTGAATAACGAGCGGAAGTGTTTGGCCCATGTACCCTTTACCTCTGTTGGCCGCATTAAAAATGGTATAGCCTATTTCGGCCCGGTGATGGGGCATGTACCAGGTATGGTATCCGCACCAGCCTATTACCTGCTGCGATTTTTTCTCGATGAGGTGAAAAAACAAAAACGATTTATTGAACATGGTGAGTCCACCGGCATGGCGTTGTTTTTCCTTTTGCAGGTCCTCGGGTTGAGTATATCCGAAAAAAGCCATGAGTTCGGCATCGGTATGTGTGCGCATCACCTGTTCATAGCGTTCGCTGTTCAGGGTGCGTAAGTAAAGCAAAGGGGTTTCCATCATTAAATCTGTTGTGAGGCAGCGGTTATCCCAAACCCCGTTTCAGAAAATCATCGTAGGCCTGCTGAATGCCGTTCTCGAGCGAAGTGGTATAGGTCCACCCGAATTGTTTAAGGCGGGTTACATCCATCAGCTTGCGCGGGGTGCCATCGGGTTTTGACGAATCAAAAACCAGTTGTCCGTTAAACCCTATGATATGCTTAATCAGTTCGGCCAGTTCTTTAATGGAAATATCCTCTCCGCTGCCAATGTTTACAAACTGCTTTTCGTTGTATTGCTCCATAAGCAAATAGGCGGCATCGGCCAGGTCATCGGCAAATAAAAACTCGCGCAGCGGTGTGCCGGTTCCCCATATAATCACTTCATTTTTCCCGTCACGTTTGGCCTCATGAAATTTGCGGATAAGGGCGGGCAGCACATGCGAATTTTCGGGATGGTAATTATCATTGATGCCGTACAAATTGGTAGGCATAACCGAAATGAAATTGCAACCGTACTGGTCGCGGTAGGACTCGCACATTTTAATGCCCGCAATTTTAGCAATGGCATAGGGCTCGTTGGTGGGCTCCAGTAATCCGGTAAGCAGGGAATCTTCCTTAAGCGGCTGTGGGGCCATTTTGGGGTAGATGCAGGAGGAGCCGAAGAACATGAGTTTTTTTACTCCGTGCACGTAGCTCTGATGGATCACATTGTTTTGAATCATCAGGTTCTCATAAATAAAATCGGCCCGGTAGGTATTGTTGGCCACAATGCCTCCTACTTTAGCCGCGGCTAAAAATACATACTCGGGTTTTTCGGCAGCAAAAAAACCGGCCACCGCTTCCTGATTGCGTAAATCAAGTTCGCTGCTGCTGCGTGTAATCAGGTTGGTAAATCCTTCCTTCTGCAACTTGCGGTACACTGCCGAACCTACCATTCCTCTGTAGCCGGCAAGAAAAATTTTTGCGTTTTTATTCATGGAAGCGGCCCGTGATTATTCGAAATAGTTCAGTGTTTTGTAACCGCCATCGCGCAGGTATTTATCCTTTTTCACCATTTTTAAATCGCCTTTCATCATATCGTTTACCAGCGCTTTTAAATCGTATTTAGGTTTCCAGTTCAGTTTTTCGCGGGCTTTAGTGGCATCGCCAATAAGCAGCTCCACTTCGGTAGGACGGAAATACCTTGGATCAACACATACTACTTCTTTGCCTACGGGCAACAGCGATGGATTGAGCTGCAAAAACGCCATGCGTTCTTTATCAATACCGGCTACAAATCCGGTTTCCTTTTCACCTTCTCCTTTAAATTCTATTTTCACCCCCACGTCTTCAAACGACATGCGCACAAACTCTCTTACCGGTGTGGTGATGCCGGTGGCTATCACAAAATCTTCGGCTTTGGGTTGTTGCAAAATAAGGTACATGGCTTCTATATAATCCTTGGCATGTCCCCAGTCGCGCTGCGCATTTAAATTACCGAGAAACAGTTTATCCTGCAATCCCATCACAATTTTGGCAGTAGCGCGGGTAATTTTGCGGGTCACAAATGTTTCGCCTCTGATGGGAGATTCGTGGTTAAACAAAATACCGTTGCAGGCATACATGTTATACGCCTCGCGGTAATTTACCGTAATCCAGTAAGCATATAGTTTGGCTACCGCATACGGAGAGCGGGGATAAAACGGGGTGGTTTCGCTTTGCGGAACGGCCTGCACTAATCCGTACAACTCGGAAGTGGATGCCTGGTACACGCGCGTTTTTTGAGTGAGGCCGCAAATACGAATCGCTTCCAGAATACGTAAGGTTCCGATTCCATCGGCATTGGCGGTGTACTCGGGGGTTTCAAAACTTACATGCACGTGGCTCATGGCCGCGAGGTTGTAAATTTCATCGGGCTGCGTTTCCTGAATAATGCGAATGAGGTTGGTGCTATCGGTTAAATCTCCGTAATGCAATTTCAGTTTCAGGTTCTTTTCGTGCGGATCCTGATAGAGGTGATCAATGCGATCGGTGTTAAACAATGAACTTCTGCGCTTAATGCCATGAACCTGATATCCTTTATTCAAAAGAAACTCAGCAAGGTAAGCTCCGTCCTGTCCGGTAATCCCGGTTATTAATGCTACTTTCGACATGCGATTGGGTGTAAAATAGAATTAAACTTAAATTGCAAAACTACATTTTATAGCGACAAATTCTACTTCATCAGCCGTTTTGCTCATTTTCACCCCAAATATCACCCCCCGGCACCATTATGTGTTCCAGCATATTTTTGGTGATTTTTTGGGTTGTTCCTTCAAGGTAACCTCCTTAGCCGAAGAGTTTTCGGCCTTCACCGGACCGCGTATCAATTATTCTTCGCAGCATATTGAGCAAACTTTTCAGATAATACCCTGTGGCCTGCTTGACGAACAAATAGTCCAAACCGCCCTTGTGCCTCCCGTATCGGTATGGGAAAAGGAAACGGTTCTTTTTCCGCAACCCGCAGGCAATATCCCGTTCGATTTATTTGCCATGGCATTTTACCTGTTGTCGCGCTATGAAGAATGGCAAAGCCCGCATACCGATGAGCACGGAAGGTTTTTAGCTTCGGCCTCGGTGGCACACGGCACCAATAACCTGCAACGACCGTGGTTAGATTGTGTGCTTCAAAAATTTAAAGCACAGGTACTCGCCATGTTTCCTCATATAAGCTGTAAACAGCATTCATTTTCGTTTACGCCTACGATTGATATTGATATGGCCTACTGCTATGCCGGCAAACCCTTGTGGAGGCAACTGGCGGCTGCTGGCAAAGATTTACTCACCGGAAAAGGACAGCAACTGGGAGAGCGAATTGCGGTGCTTAACGGAACAAAACCCGACCCTTTTGATTGTTACGAACTGTTAAACCGGCTGCATGCACAGCTTCCGGCCATTTATTTTTTTCTGCTTGCCGATTATACCGATAAGGACAAAAACCTGAAGTGGAACGGAAAGACCATGCACGAAGTGATTCAGAAAACAGCCCGTCATTCCGTTACCGGAATTCATCCTTCGTATTACAGCAGCGAAAAACCCGGGTTGTTTGCCAAAGAAATAGCACGGCTGCGCTCACTAAGTGCCGGACAGGTGATACATAGCCGGCAGCATTTTTTACGAATGAATTATCACCGTACGTGCCTGCAACTGATTGAAAACGGCATTCAGCACGAATACTCGATGGGCTATGCCGAAACTACCGGGTTCAGGGCATCAACGGCACGCTCGTTTGCCTTTTTTAATCTTACGGCTAACCGGCAAACCGGGCTCACCATTCATCCGTTTATGCTGATGGATGTAACGCTGAAAAATTATATGGGCTTAACGGCAGAGCAGGCCATTGAAGTTGCAGCAGAAATTATTCAACAGGTGAAGCAGGTAAACGGAGAATTAATAAGTTTGTGGCATAATGAATCGCTCAGCGACTACGGAGACTGGAAAGGATGGCGAAAAGTTTATGAGCAATTAATTTACAAAGCAACTGCGTGATACGATACCTTACACATAACGAAATTGATAAATCGAAATGGGACAGCAGCCTTGAAAGCTGCTACAACCCGCTTATATATGCGCGCAGTGCTTACCTTGATGCCGTGTGCGATGAGTGGGATGCGCTGGTGATGAATGATTACGATGCCATGATGCCATTGCCTGTAAGAAAAAAATACGGGGTGTACTATGTGTACCAGCCTTTTTTTTGTCAGCAGTTAGGAATTTTTTCCAAGTTTCTGGTATCAGGTTTTCTGGTAAACAAATTTTTGGATGCATTACCCGATAAGTTCAGGTATATTGATTCGCAGCTCAACTCGGCCTGCAGCATGGACGAGTATAAAAATGAATGTATCAGCGAACGGAAAAATCACGAATTGCTGCTGTTGCCCGCTTACGAAAATCATGCCCGCAGCTTTTCTGAAAACACCAAACGCAATATTGGCAAAGCGCTCAAAAATGAATTATTTTTTTGCCGCGAAACAGATGCAGCACCACTGGTAGATTTTTACATAGCGCAAAACGGAAGCAAGAGTCCTGAAGTAAAACCGGGAGACTACAACCGGTTTAAGGATTTATTGAAAAAACCCATTGGCAGAGAGTGGCAATTTGTGCGTGTTCACAACAAACAAAACGAAACACTGGCTGCAGGTATTTTTGCAGGGTATGCCGAGCGGCTTACTTACCTGATGGGGGCTTCGTCCGAACAGGGAAAAGAACTTGGAGCCATGCATGCACTGATGAATGAAGTAATCAAAAATGCCATCGACAATTATGTGGTGATTGATTTTGAAGGGTCGGATATTGAAGGGGTAGCCCGCTTTTACCGAGGATTCGGAGCTGTTGAAGTTCCGTACTTTCACTATAAAGAAAATCGTTTACCTGCTTTGGTGCGCCTGCTTAAGCGCTAAGCCAGCGTTTACCTGTGCGTAACGTGTAATTCACAAATTTTTCGAGGCCTGTATCGTAACCAATATTCCCAAGCGAGTTCCCATTTTCATCTATGGCTTCTTTGGTAAAATGCGACTCAAATAATTTGGATGAAACCAAAGTGTCGAGTTCAAAAAAGCTGATAATTTTACCAAGTATATACGTAAGCTGAACCACAGGCTGGCGTCCGCCCTTTCCGGTAGATACACCTACAAATGCAAAAACTTTATTATTGAACAAATCCAAAAAGGGTTTATCACCCATGCGATGAATAAAATTGGCCAGTTCGGCAGGCATGGTCCAGTTGTATTCGGGAACAACCAATATAATTACCGCTGAGCCAGTCATGGCATTTACCAATTGCTGCTGAAACGGGGTGAGGTTATCGGGGTCTATTTCTCCCTGATTGTACAACGGAATATCGTATCCGGCAAAATCTACAACTGAAACCTGGTGCTCCCCTTTGGCCTGTACCACACGTGCCACTGCTTTGGCCACCCGCAGGCTATTGCTACGGGTGCGCGGAGAAGAAGAAATAATACTAACTTTCATACCATCGGGTTACATATTCATACAAATTAAACCCTTCTTTGTTCATATTAGCTGATAAATCTTTTTGCAGCTCACTTTTATTGATGTCACGGGTTCGGTAGGCCTGTATCATATGCAGGGCTTTTTCGGCCAGTAAAAATTCTTTTTTACGGTTTATTTGTTTCGATTGCTGATGTGCCTCAATGGCCTTTACCAGTTCCGGCAAACCCGTTGCGGTGGCAGCTACTGTTTTTACTACCGGTGTTTCCCATTCTTTACCGGCATGGCTATGCGCTAATAAAACGAGATTTTTATAAAAGGTTTCAGCCCCCTCGCGATCGGCTTTGTTTACCACAAACACATCGGCAATTTCCATTACCCCCGATTTGAGGGTTTGTATTTCATCTCCTGCCTCGGGCACCATCACCACCAGTGTGGTATCGGCCAGCCCGGCTATTTCTACTTCCGACTGGCCCACGCCCACTGTTTCGATAATTACATAATCAAATCCTGCTGCCTTAAGTATATCGGCCGCTTCAAAAATTTTAGGTGATAAACCGCCCAAAGCTCCCCGCGAAGCCATAGAGCGGATAAACACCAGCTCGTTGGTAAAATGTTCGCTCATGCGAATGCGATCGCCTAATAAAGCCCCGTAATTAAACGGGGATGTAGGGTCGACTGCGAGTATGGCAATTTTTTTTTTCTGCTTAATCAGTTCTGATACTAATGCATTGATAAGTGTGCTTTTACCTGCACCGGGAGGACCCGTTACACCCAGTACGGTAACAGGATGCGTGAACCGGAGCGAACGTAATATTTCCTCGTATCCGGCTGTTTCGTTTTCGGCCAGACTAAGGCAACGGGCCAGTGCTTTTTTATCACCGGCATGAAGACTTTTTACCAGCGAACTATACATCAATTTTGTTCACTCTGCGCTCGTGGCGACCGCCTTCAAAATTGGTACTGATGAATGTTTCGGCAATGGTGGCAGCCAGTTCTTCACTTATAAAACGGGCAGGCAAACACAGTACATTCGCATTGTTGTGCTGACGGGCCAAAGCGGCCAGTTCTTCGTTCCAGCAAAGAGCTGCCCGTATTCCATTATGCTTGTTGGCCGTGATGCAAACCCCGTTGCCGCTGCCGCAAATTAAAATGCCCAGCTGCGCTTCTCCGGCCAGTACTTTCCCGGCCAGCGGATGAGCAAAATCAGGGTAATCGCACGACTCTTCACTAAACGGACCTACATCAAGGCAGGTATGCCCCGACTGCTCTAAGCGGGCTATCAATGTTTTTTTATATTGGTAACCGGCATGGTCACCTCCTAATACCAGCTGCATATACTTGTTATTTGCCCGCAAGTTATTGAATTTGGTTGGCAGAATAGGTAATGTGCGAAAAATGTGAATGAAGAGGTGCCTGTTCAGTTATCGCAGGCACCTCATGTAAACTAAAATCCGATGGTTACCTGCATCAGGTAGTTGCGGCCTGCCTGCGGAAAGTAATAATTGTAATCGCTGCGCACCCCTCCGCTTATCCCGCTGTAGGTATATCCGTTGGGTTCATATTTTTCATTCAAAATATTATTGCACATCAACCCCAGCCTCAGGTTTTTTATCCCTTTTGAAAAACTTTTGCTGTACGAAAACAGGAGGTTGTTTACAAAAAAGGCGTCCAGTTTGCGCCCGTTGTTTTGGGTATTGTCTAAGTATTGGTCCGAAACATATTTGCTCATTAAATCCATATATATGTTTTTAAACGGAAGCACACGTATTTGCGAGGAGGCAATTACCGCTGGCGAAAAAGCGAGGTTGCTGTTGCGATGCTCCTGACTCCATTGTCCGCCCCAATCCCAGTCATCAACATACTCGGTAAATTTTTTAATTTTATTTTCACTCAGTGTCAGGTTTCCGCTCCATTGCAGGTAAGCGGTTATATTAACCGAACCTGCCAACTCCACTCCGGTGCGATAACTTACGGGCACATTAATGCGGTTGTAAGCGCCCACATCATTTATTTTTCCCGATAAAATTAACTGATTTTGGTAGTGCATATAATACACATTTGCCGAAACAGAGGCCCGCTTCCATGTTTTACGGTAGCCCATTTCAATATCCTGCAAATGCTCTGCTTTGGGGCGGCTTGCCGCGCTTGAATTCACAAAATCATTTCGGTTAGGCTCCTTGCCTGCCACGCTGTACGAAACATATACATCCGATGAATCGCTGAAGGCATATACTGCACCTGCTTTCGGATTAAAAAAAGTATACTCCGCTGTTTGCTGAATATTGCTGAGATTTTGGTCAAACCCCAGAAAATTGTATTGAATATACCGCACCTGTGCATCGGCAAACAGCGTTACCTTTCCTATTGAATGATTCACTTTTCCGTACACATTCACATCGGTTTTGTAGGAGTTGTCGTGGTAGTAATGGGTGTTTACCGGAACCGTGGCTGCATATTGAGCCCATATCACCTCTCCGTAATGGCGTCCATCGTAATAGGTAGCTCCGCCACCAAGAAGAGCGGTTGTTTTTTTGGTGGGTGAATATTGCAATGAAAAAGTAGTTCCGTAAAAATCATTGTCTAACCACCTGCGTCTTATCAGATCGGTTTGGGTAATCGTATCCGTGCCCACTACCACATCGGTGAGGCCAAAGTCAGAAAAACTTTCGCCAGTTTTATACTCTTCATAATATCCCTTGCCCCGGGTATAAAACAAGGCGGTGTTCAGCAATAATTTTTTGTTAAACTCATAGGTAAAAAATGCCTGGTAATAATCCTGCTGATAGTTATCGGTTTGATTAGGATAGGTAAATTCGTTATAGGTGCGGTTGGTGTCTAATACATCCTGCGCAATTCCGTTCCACGCCTGATAAGTGCGTTCACTTCCCGAGAAGTGAACTAATTTTATCATACTTTTTTTGCCATAGTGTCCTGCCGATAAGTAATAGGATTTTAAATCGGAAAAAGCGCGGTCAATGTATCCGTCAGAAGATATTTTAGAAAGACGGCCATCAACACTCCACCCGTTTTTTAATATGCCCGTACCAAACTGTACATTGTTTTTATAGGTATTGAACGACCCGATGCTGCTGTTGATTTCGGCATAAGCATCCTGCCTCACGCTATTGGTTTGCACATTGATGCTGCTCCCGAAGGCAGCGGCTCCGTTGGTAGATGTTCCCACTCCGCGCTGTATTTGCACACTTTGCACCGAGCTGGCAAAATCGGGTAAATCAACCCAGTAAACACCCTGCGATTCGGCATCGTTTACCGGAATTCCGTTAATGGTAACGTTAATGCGTGTTTGATCAATCCCCCTAATGGTCATACCGGTGTATCCAACTCCCGCACCCGCATCTGAATTGATTACCACCGATGGAGTCATGTTTAATAAAAAGGGGAAATCCTGTCCCATGTTTTGCTCATTGAGTTGTGCTTTAGACAGGTTGGTAAAAGTTCCGGCCGATTTATCCTGCGCCCTTATGGCTCTTACAATCACTTCATCTTTCAGCAAAAACTGTCCGGTGAGTTTTACCGCAATATTTTGTGAAGCGGTTAGTTGCAGGGTATCAGCATACGTTTTAAAGCCAATACATGATACTACCAGAATGTGCTGACCCGCGTTAAGCGAAGTAAAGGAGAACGAGCCGTTTTTTTCACTCACTACACTGAGCGATTTACCCGAAGGAAGCAGCAGCGTAACATACGCATCAGGTACAGGTTCGGCAGCCGGGCCTCCGTTTATCAGGCCCGACAGATTAATTGTTTGTGCCCGCAGTGATATACTACAGGCAAGCAGTACTAAAATTAGAAAACGTTGAAACATGTAAAAAAAATAAAAAGGTTAAACAATGTCAACCATCGGGGCTGATGATTGCTTTTAAATTGTTAACCCCCTTCTAGAGAGCATTCATTTATGAGAAGATGAGTGCTCATCTTTCCCTTCGCAGGTATTATCCTGTTCAGGTTCAAAGGGTGTAATCTCAGCCGAAATTTCTTTCAGCACCCCCAAGATTTTTGGTGAGGCAAATTTAGCGCAGAATTTTCTTACCAAACAAGCAGAATTTTTAACAGGCTTTTAAATAATCCGATACTTTTGCTTTTTATACAACAAAATGGAACCTGATAAGGAAATACTACTGAGTTTGGTAACAGACAAAATTTACTTTGGTAAATATGAAGGCCGCCTGCTGTGCGATTTGCCGGTTTCGTATTTGGAATGGTTTTCACGCAACGGATTCCCAAAAGGGAAACTGGGCATGCAGTTGCAAACTTTATATGAAATAAAAATAAACGGACTGGAGTATTTGCTTCAACCGTTAAAAAAGAAATAGAACACATGTACACTAAAACAGCCCTCACCTTTGGATTATTCCTCTTATTGGCTGCCTGCGAATCGGGGGCGAAAAAAACATTGCCCCGGGAGGTAATCCCCCCGGTTGAACAAACGACTCCTTCACCAAAAGATTCTTTTGAAACGGGAAAAGTTATTCCGGCTGTTGCATTACAAAACTCCCCTGCTGACTCGTTTGCTTTGTATTTACCCGAAGGATATACTCCAGGAAAAAAGTATCCGGTCATTCTATTTTTTGATCCGCAGGGAGCCGGAGTTTACCCGGTAACTCTGTATCAAAAACTTGCCGAGGGTTACCAGGTGATATTAGCGGGATCTAACTCTTCGAAAAACGGACTTCCTTTTGAACATTTGCAAACAATGGCGCTGCAACTGTTGCAGGATATTACGGAACGTTTATCGGTAGATGAAACCAAAATTGCTTTTTGCGGCCATAGCGGTGGAGCGAAAGTAGCCCTGATAAGCGGAGCCAATTTAGCGCAGGTTTCTACCATTATTTACACAGGAGCGGTGGCACAGATTAACCCAACTCACCCTTTTACCTTAATAGGATTTGGCGGTACAAAAGATATGAATTATACCGATCTTGTTTCATTTGAATGGAGTTTGGCAAAAAGCAATTTGCCGCATTATTTTTTTGAGTGGAACGGAGCGCATGAATTTCCGAAAGCCGAAGTTTTTAAAAATGCCCTTGAGTTAATGCTGCATGGAACTAATGCAAAAATTGACCGGTTAAACATAAGCATTACACCTGAAAAAGTAACAGCCGAACAGCAATACAAGGAAAAATACATGCAGGCTTTTCAGGTGCAGGATTTAAACTGGTGGAAAAAAGAAGTGGCCCTGCTGAACAGCAAAAAGAAAAGTGACCCCATGTATGAACGCTTGCTTGGTTTTATTTCGCTGGCCTGTTATTCACTCACCACCCGCTCGCTGCAGCAATATGATTTGATAACTGCCGAAAAAATGATTGCGCTTTATAAATTAGCCGATCCTTTGAACAAAGCAATTCCTGATTTGGAAGCCGAGCTAAGGAAGAAAAAAGGGAATTAAAATTTAACCTTCGTGGGTCGCAATTGGCCTGCTACGTTTGTAGCTACAAGCTACATTAAACAGAAGCGTAGGCGGAACCTACGCTTAGTTCCGGGCAAAGGCGCGAAGGTGAAGAACGAAAAACTTTTGTCCCGCTGAACGCGCAGAAAAACGCAGACAGATCCGCGCAAATCTGCGGGCTCTGCGGGAGTAATAAGAAAAAAGGAAATTAACCCCTTGGAATTTTGCTTAACTAACAACCATCACCGCTTACACCAGAAGTTTTACCGGATTTTCGAGGTAATCCTTGAGTGTTTGCAAAAAGGCCGAACCAATGGCTCCATCTACCGAACGGTGGTCGCAGCTCAGAGTTACTTTCATTACCTGCGCCACTTTAATTTGTCCGTTTTCGCTAATCACTGTTTCTTTGGCAGCACCTACGGCAAGAATGCACGAATCGGGCGGATTAATAATAGCCGTGAATTCGTCAATGCCATACATTCCCAGATTAGAAATGGTGAATGTATTGCCTTCAAATTCCTGAGGCTGTAACTTCTTGTTTTTGGCTTTATCTGCCAGCTCTTTTATTTCGGAACCTATATGGAAAATACTTTTGTTGTCGGCAAATTTTACCACGGGCACAATCAATCCATCGTCAATAGCCACGGCAATGCCAATATGAATATGATGGTTCATTCGTATTTTATCGCCCAGCCAGCTTGAATTTACTTTTGGATGTAAACGCAGGGATGCGGCAACCGCTTTCACCACCATATCATTCAGCGATATTTTTACCGGGCCAACTTCGTTAAGCGATTTGCGTGCATCCATTGCCTTATCCATATTAATGGATGCTTTGAGGTAAAAATGCGGAGCGGTATTTTTACTCTCGCTCAGTCTGCGGGCAATAGCTTTGCGCATTTGCGAAAGTGAAATATCTTCAAAACTTTCTTTGCCCGTAACGCCAGGTGTGCGGTAGGCAGGCATTGACCCATTGGCTCCCTTACCTAATTTTTCTACATCGCGTTTTACAATACGTCCGTTTTCACCTGTACCATGAACTGATTTAATGTCTATGCCTTTGTCCTGTGCCAGTTTTTTAGCAAGCGGAGAAACCTTAATGCGGGAATCTTCCTGATTATTTCCTGATGAGGTAACACCCCCCGAAACTGTTTCAACCGGAGTTTCTTTTATCTCTTCGGCAGCCGGGGCAGGTGAAGCAACTGCGGCAGGAGCAGCACTAAGCAATGCCGAAATATCCTCGCCCGCCTTACCCACTATGGCTATAATGGCATCAACCGGAACCGATTTGCCGGTTTCAATCCCTATATGCAATAAAGTTCCTTTTGCGTAGTTTTCGAGCTCCATGGTAGCCTTATCGGTTTCCACTTCAGCCAGAATATCACCCGTTTTCACAGTGTCGCCCACTTTTTTATGCCAGGCCACTATAACCCCTTCGGTCATGGTGTCGCTCATTTTGGGCATACGTATTACTTCAGCCATAAGATGATTTTATTGAGGCAACAAAAATACACATAGAATTGATTTTCGCTACTGTTGAAAACATAGGCACAACTTTGCGGGTAAAAACAGGAATTTTGAAGGGCAATGAATCAGTACGAGACCCTCTTACGCCATATTTATGAGCACGGTACGTTTAAAAGCGACCGTACCGGCACCGGAACCAAAAGTGTTTTTGGAGCACAGCTTCGCTTTAATTTGCAGGAAGGATTTCCGCTTATTACCACCAAAAAGGTGCATCTTAAATCCATTATTTATGAATTGCTGTGGTTTATTAAGGGCGAAACCAATACCCGCTACCTGAAAGAACACGGAGTGAGTATTTGGGATGAGTGGGCCGACAAAGAGGGAAATCTGGGGCCGGTGTATGGATACCAGTGGCGCAGCTGGCCTGCCCCCGATGGAAAGCATATTGACCAGCTCACTGAGGTTATTGAAACCATTAAGAAAAATCCCGACTCGCGCAGAATGATAGTGAGCGCCTGGAACGTGGCTGATTTACCTAAAATGGCTTTAATGCCCTGCCATGCTTTTTTTCAGTTTTACGTGGCCGATGGTAAATTAAGTTGTCAGTTGTATCAGCGAAGTGCCGATATGTTTTTGGGGGTGCCTTTTAATATTGCCTCATATGCCCTACTTACTATGATGGTGGCTCAGGTGTGCGGATTACAACCCGGAGATTTTGTACATACGTTTGGCGATGCCCATATTTACAGCAACCATTTTGAGCAGGTGCAGTTGCAATTAAGTCGTGAACCGGGTACGTATCCAACTATGAATATAAATAAAGAACGTACCTCGATTTTCGATTTTGTGTACGAAGATTTTGTGGTGGAAAACTACAACCCGCATCCTGCTATTAAGGCTCCGGTAGCGGTGTAGCGTGTATTTCACGCAAAGTCGCAGAGCTCGCAAAGGGTATTTTAGTATGACAAATGAAACTTTTTCTTTGCGCCCGATAACTATCGGGCTTTGCGGGAAACAACTAACTATAACATGATGATTGATGTAAGAAGTGACACCGTTACGAAACCTACCAAAGAAATGCTCGAAGCCATGATGCAGGCAAAAGTGGGCGATGATGTATTTGGAGAGGATGAAACCGTAAATGCGCTGCAGGAAAAGGCTGCACAATTATTTGGAATGGAAGCCGCTTTGTTTTGCAGCAGCGGTACACAAACCAATCAGATTGCCATAAAAGTGCATACACAACCGGGCGATGAAGTGATTTGTTCGGAGCTGGCTCATATTTACCTGTACGAAGGCGGTGGCATTGCCTTTAATTCGGGCGCATCGGTGAGGTTGCTTTCCGGTGACCGCGGCAGGTTTACTGCACAACAGGTAAGCGAAAACATAAATAAAAAAACGGACGTCCATTTTGCCCTTACCCGTATGGTGGGAGTTGAAAACACCATGAACAAAGGAGGCGGCTGTTGCTGGGATTTGAATGAACTGAAGCGTATTAAAACTGTTTGTGCCGATAACGGACTGGCCTTTCACTTAGATGGCGCCCGGTTGTTTAATGCGCTTGTGGCAAAAGGAGAACAACCTGCGCAATACGGAAATCTATTTGACACCATTTCCATTTGTTTATCTAAGGGATTAGGCGCTCCGGTAGGTTCGCTTTTGCTCGGAACCCGCAGCCATATTGAAAAGGCCCGAAGAATCCGCAAGGTATTGGGTGGTGGCATGCGACAGGCAGGTTTTTTAGCAGCAGCGGGTATTTACGCCCTCGATCATCACATAACCCGATTGAGCGAAGATCATCAAAAAGCAAAAGCTCTTGAGCAATTACTCGCTTCGCAAAACTATGTAGAAACCGTGTTGCCGGCTGAAACCAACGTGGTGATATTTAAACTTGGTGACCATATTGCCATGGAAACTTTTTTAAACTACCTGCAAAATAACGGGGTTAAGGCGGTGAGCATGGGCAGGCAACTGATTCGTTTTGTAATGCACCTCGATATAAACAATGAGCTGTTTGAAAGGCTTTGTTCAGTAGTGACTTCGTTTGAAGGTTGATTTTATTTAGCTTGTTTCAAAACTTAACAATTTCTTAACTTTGGCTCACGGGTGGCCGAATACCTTTGCCCGTATAAAGGGTTTTATATGTTTGGTTTAGATGCAACACTCACCACACTGCTCATTTTTTGCCTGCTGGCAGCTTGTGTATTTGAATTTATCAATGGATTTCATGATACGGCTAATGCAGTAGCTACTGTAATTTATACTAATTCGCTCAAACCCTGGATTGCTGTTTTATGGTCGGGTGTCTGGAATTTTATCGGGGTATTGGCCGGAGGTATTACCGTGGCCATGGGCATAAGCAACCTGCTGCCCGTAGAGGTGCTTACCGATGCGAACATTTTTCATAACGTAGCCTTAATCCTGTCACTGCTGCTCACGGCTATCTTCTGGAATTTTGGTACGTGGTACTTAGGTATTCCCTGTTCCAGTTCGCACACCCTTATCGGTTCAATTCTCGGGGTTGGCTTAGCTTATTCGTTCATAGCACCCAATCCGTCTACCTCCTACGTAAACTGGAGCAAAGCAACCGATATTGGCCTGTCTCTTCTGTTTTCCCCTTTTGTAGGATTCAGTCTGGCCATTCTGGTGATGTATGTGTTAAAACAGGTTATTAAAAACAAAGTTATTTTTAAAGAACCTGCCACCAATCAGCCTCCGCCCTTCTGGATTCGGGTAGTGCTGTTGCTCACCTGCACCAGTGTAAGTTATGCCCACGGGTCGAATGACGGACAAAAGGGAGTAGGATTGGTAATGCTTATTCTTATTGCCATAGTACCGGGTTATTTTGCCATCAACACTTCGTCTGATATTAATGAATACCGGCACGAGTTAAATGACCTCAAAACGCTGATGCTAAAAATTGACACCAAATCATTAGCTAAAGCCGATAGTTTTGAATATGCCAAAATGAATGCGCTTGTAGCCGATTTGGATGGTAAAATAAATTCGGCAACTTCCTTTAAGGGGATAAACGAAAAAGAACAGTTCGCCATCCGAAAGGATTTGATTATTATTGGTAAAACAAGCAAAAAATTAGTTGAGAGTGAAGACCTGAGCTTAAGTGTAAAAGACAAAAAAGTATTCAAAGAAAAAACTTCTTCTCTTAAGGAAATTACCGAATATGCTCCCAAATGGGTAATCCTGATGATTGCCCTTTCGCTGGGATTGGGTACCATGGTAGGTTGGAAGAGAATTGTACGTACCATTGGGGAGAAAATAGGAAAGGAACACCTTACCTATGCACAGGGCGCCTCGGCCGAACTGGTTGCTGCCACCACCATCAGTTTATCTACTTCTATGGGATTACCGGTGAGCACTACTCAGGTATTGTCATCGGGTATTGCCGGAAGTATGGTGGCAAGTAAAGGAATTAAAAATCTGCAGAAAAAAACCATTCGCCATATTTTTATCGCCTGGGTGCTTACACTTCCTGTTACCATTTTAGTATCGGGCGGATTGTTCTTATTGCTGAGGTTTTTCCTCTGATAAAGTAATTAAGAAAAAGATTTTAAAAAAGAAGAAACTGGAGACGGAGTTATCCGCTAATCCAGTTTACCAGCAGGTATGTTACTGCAGCCAGCATTGCACTTACCGGAATAGTTAGAATCCAGGCCCACAATAAATTTACCGTTACTCCCCAGCGCACAGCCGAGAGGCGTTTAGTGGCACCCACACCCATTATTGAACCCGTAATGGTGTGCGTGGTACTTACCGGAATTCCCATTTGCTCGGTCATGAATAAGGTTAAAGCGCCCGATGTTTCGGCACTCACTCCTTCAAGCGGAGTTACTTTGGTAATACGTGTGCCCATGGTTTTAACAATCTTCCATCCGCCACTCATGGTTCCTAAACCAATAGCTGCGTAACAGGCCAGCGGAACCCAATCAGGCATTTGTTTTATATCTGAAATATTTCCGTTGGCAATCATCGCTGCCGCAATAATTCCCATTACTTTTTGTGCATCGTTGCCCCCGTGTCCTATGCTGAATGCTGCTGAAGAAAGCAGTTGCAGCTTTTTAAACATATTCGACATTTTATAGGCAGTAGGCGTTTTAATTTTCTCGACATAAATATAGGCGATAATAAAAATGAGCATCACCAGCATGATGCAATACACCAATGCCGAGTTGTCGGCTTTCTTTAACTCCTTTACCAGTTTTGTTTCATCAATGGCCGGGTCAACAGTAGTTTTTACCTGTGTGGCAATTTGTGCGGCACCAAGTTCATCATAAGCTTCAATAAACGGAACAATGGCCGCTACCTTTGCTTTGGCCGAATCAAGTTTTGCTGTTAGTAAAGGATCTTTTGCCGCATCCTTCTTTAACTTATCTACCTGATACATTTTGCTCACGTTTTCTTCCATTTTGTTCTGTTCGAATTTGTCGAACACCGCCCATAATGCCATAGCCGAAACCATCATAATTAACACCCGCAGCCAGGTGTTGCGCATAATGGTTACCAGGTTTATTCCCATTGAAATCACCATACCGATAAGCGGGGCAAGAAAAATAAATAGCAGGGTTTTGGTAATTTTATCCATTTCGATAATGGAACCGAACGGAACAAATCCTTTGGTTTGGATAGCGTGTGCAATAGCGGCACCGGCAAATCCGCCTATAAGTGTATGGGAGGATGAAGATGGAATTCCATACCACCATGTGGTAAGATTCCAGATGATGGCAGCAATAAGACCTGAGAAAATAACCGGCAGCGTGATAAACTCTTTGTACACCGTTTTGCCAATGGTATTGGCTACAGCATGATCTTTAAACAAAAAGAATGCAACAAAATTGAACAGTGCCGCCCACAATACTGCCTGAAACGGAGTGAGCACTTTAGTTGAAACAACCGTAGCAATAGAGTTGGCTGCATCATGAAATCCGTTGATGTAATCAAACACCAGTGCCAGAATAATGATTACTACTAAAAAAGTCATAAATCCTTTCCCGGGTTAAGCGTATTTTACCACGATAGACTCAATCACATTAGCCGCATCTTCAAACTTATCGGTGGCAATTTCCATTACCTGATAAATTTCTCTTTTTTTGATGAGTTCTTTCACATCGGTTTCGGTATCAAACAAGCGCTCAATACACATATCAAATACATCATCGGCCTGATTTTCGAAACTGTTTACCCTTATTACCGCATCGGTAATGCTTTTAATGTTTTTCATGTTGCGCAATTCGAGCACGGCCGTTTTTACCTCGTCAGAACCCTGACGGATAATCTGAGCCATTTTCTGAATTCCGCTGTCGTTTGGATTTACTTTATAGAAATTTATTTTTTTGGCCGATGCAAAAATATAATCGCAAATATCATCAAGAGCTATGGCCAGGTAATGGATATCCTCCCTGTCAAAAGGGGTAATAAAGTTTTTACCCAGCTCCTGAAAAATCTGATGAGTGAGTTCATCATTATCGTGTTCCAGGTCTTCGAGTTTTTTAATTAAGGCACCGCGCTGATCAAAATCGGGTTCGGCTACCACTTCGGTAATTAAAGCACCCATAGCCGATACATTCATGGCTACCGACTCAAAAAGGGAGAAAAAAATCCTGTCTTTAGGAAGGAAAATCTGTAGAATGCTGTTGAGGCTCATTTTTTAATTTTTGTTTACGCAACAAAAGTAGGATTACCCGCGGGATAAGGAAATACTCCCGCCAATTATTTTAGTAAAATAACCGGCCCGTACTGCCCCTCTTAAAGCGTCTTTAACTTACTGACAGGCAACCCTCACGAACAACCCGGCCCGTTTATCAGTGTTGAATACTAAGTTGATGTTTATAAATTTCTCCTTTTTCGGTTTGTATAATCAGCCGGTAATTGCCGTTTTTAAAGGATGAAATTTCTATCTGTTGTGTTCCGCTCAGTCCTGCCTGTTTTTGTATAAGTTTACCCAGCATATCATATACCTCGAGGTTGTACAACTGAGCAAAAGGCACCTGCAGGGTGAAACCAGCCACAGCCGGATTGGGATACACTTTTATCAAATCGTTTGTTGCGGTTTTTATCCCTGCCGGAAAACATCCGGTTCCGGGATTGGCCCATACCGAATCAATGCCGGCCCATTTGCCCTTGTAATCGGCTGCACGGCTCCAACTGGAAGGCAGCGAATTATCGGCTGATGCCGGATAACAAACCACCAGCGAATGCCCGTTGCCATCGGCCAGGGTATCCCAGGGTAATTTGTTATTATACGGTACCGAGTCGATGGTCATATTCACCGAATTTTCAAGAGTGAGTAATTCGCCTGCATTGCTTAGCGAACCGCTGGTCCATTGCATGGCCGATGTATTAAAAAATGTTTTGAACGCCTGCGAGTCGGCTGCCAGCACTAAGTATTTTCCGGGGTCAAGCGTCATGGTAGGGAACTCAAATTTAAACCCGTCAACAAATTTGTATCCTCCCAATTGAGCAGCAGTGTTTCCGGCATTGTACAATTCTACAAATTCCAAAGGGGCCGTATCGGGCGGGTTATACATAATTTCACTTAAACGAATATCGGCTACGGTTGAGTTGTAAATTATTCTGGCCACATGAGGAGTTACTGCATTTCCGGCTGCATCCTGCACATTTTGAATAGTGAGGTTATAAAAAACTCCCTGCGTAAGGGCAGTTCCCAGATTAAGCCATACGGTATCTCCGCTGCTGCTTTGGGTAATGCTGCTTATAGTACCAAGTCCGGTATAGTTGGCGGTGGCTGTAGCCGATGCAGCCGATACAGCTTCGCTGAACCGAACACGTATTTGAGAGGCGCTCATTTCTTTTACCCCCAACACATAAGGAGCAAAAATATCTGACGTAGCTCCTACCAGTTCAATATCGTCAATACCGGCAAAGTCGGCACCCCCGTTTTGCTGAGCCACTATTCGAAACTGCACCGAGGTAGTTCCCGATGGAACATTGATGGTAACTGAATCCCACTTATTGGTGTTTTTATCCAACTCATGCATTACTCCCCACGAACCGCTGTTGTTGTATTGAACCATATACCCGATAATATCGGTGGCATCAAAACTGGAAGTATAATATTTAAACCGAATATAAACGCTGGCATATGAAGCTACATTTTTTGAGGGGAAAGTAAGAAAGTGGTAAAAATTTCCTCCTCCGCAAGTGCTGTTGTCCAAATCATTTATACCCCAGAATTTATTCCCCTTAAAAGCCGAAGTAATATCAAACAGGCGGGTGGTGTCGCCCCAGGTATCTTCCGGAAAGCAATTGTAGCGGGTTGGGTTGGCTGTAAATGTCCACGTGCCGCTTCCCTCAAAACCCTGATAGGCAATTTGGGTTTGAGCAAAAACCGACACCTGCAGCATAACTGCAAAAATGGTTAAGTAAAATTTGTTCATATAATAAAGTTTGTGTTAGAAGGTCAAATATAATCAGCCTTTTCTTAACATTGCCATATCTTTCGATAAAAAGATTTTTACCGATATTGCAATTCAGACCAAAATGATTTAGCCCATGAGTTACCGCGGATATACATCCCTGCACCAGTTTTTGAGAGATGCAGCATTTAAAATAAAAACCCCCGATCACGCTTTTTTGCACAAACGCGAAGAAACAGGTTACCGGGCCATTTCCTACAAAGAAGTTTTTGAACAGCTCAATGCCATATCGGCTTACCTTACAAACCTGGGTTTTGCCAAAGGCGACAGGGCCGGAATGATGATGGATAACTGCCCTGAATATTATTACTACGATCAGGGTATGCAGCAGATTGGTGCCGTTAATGTATCTATTTATCCCACCCTAAGCGAAAGTGAAATTGAATACATCATCAACGATTCGGGCATACGGGTACTGGTAACGGGGAATCCCTTCCTGCTGAAAAAGTTCTTAAAAATTGAACACAACTGCCCCCGGGTTGAAAGGGTAATTACACTTTTCCTTCACGAAAACAGCAACTCAAAAATTATTACCCACCAGCAGTTGCTTGAAGAGGGAACACGGATGTATGCTTCGCTGAAAGACAAAATTGAACAGACTTATAAAACCGTTCAGCCCTCAGACCTCGCAGCGTTTATTTATACATCGGGCACCACAGGTGTACCCAAAGGGGTAATGCTTACTCATGAAAATTTTATGAGCAATGCCATTACCGCCAAAATTTTAGTCCCAAGCATAAACAGTGACGACCGCTTTCTTTCGTTTTTGCCGCTTAGCCACGTGTATGAGCGGCTGGCTACGTATTACCTGAGCACATATATAGGCTCGGAAGTAGCCTTTGCACAAAGCATTGAAACCATAGTGAAAAATGTGGGCGAAATACAACCCACCATTATGTGCTGTGTGCCGCGTTTGCTGGAGCGTATTGAAGAGCGGGTGAAAAAAAATGCCACCCAGCAGGGAGGATTAAAGGCACGTATTTTCTGGTGGAGTCAGCAAACAGGAGAGACCTACAGGAAAATAACCGAGCAGCATAAAAAACCGGGCGTGTTTCTGAGTGCCCAATATGCGCTGGCCGAAAAATTAGTTTTTTCAAAAATTAAAGAACGACTGGGTGGACGCATAAAACTTTTTGTATCCGGAGGTGGGCCGCTTCCTCAGCATGTGGGCGAGTTTTTTGGCAATATGGGCATTCGCATTCAGGAAGGCTACGGACTTACCGAAACATCTCCGTTTGTATGTGTAAATGAATTTCACCGGCAGGTGTATGGCACCACCGGTCGTATTGCCCCCGAGCAATCGGTAGCTATACAGGATTTGGAAAGCGGAAAAATTATTACCGTGCAAACCTATGAATCGTTTAACCCCGATTTTGAAAGCGGAGAAGGAGAAATTCTTATCAAAGGGCCAAATATTATGAAAGGCTACTGGAATAAACCCGAAGATACCGCAGCCGTTTTTGACAGCGAGGGATGGTTTCATACAGGCGATGTAGGCAAATTTTATAAAGGGTATTTAAAAATTACCGACCGCATTAAAAACATGCTCAAAACTTCACTGGGCAAAAACATTTATCCAACGCCCATTGAAAATACTTACTTACTCAGCCCGCGCATTGAACAGATTTTTTTAATTGGCGACCGCAAAGAATATTTAACAGCCATTATAGTTCCTAATCAGGATGAGCTGAAAGAGGTATTTAAAAAGGGCGATGACTTTTTTACACAAATAGATCCCTTTATCCGCGAAGAAAATATTATTAACTGGATACAGGAAGACATAAAAAAACTCAGTAACAAATTGGCCAAGTTTGAACGCATTAAACATTTTGCGGTAAAACGAACCCTGTTTAGCATTGAAGGAGGCGAAATGACACCCAAACTCTCCATTAAACGTAAAGTAGTAGAACAAAAATATGCCGATGAAATTGCTAAAATGTATGCAGTGGCGTTGATAGATTAAATATGGTGAATTGGTGAGTGCAAAGTCTAAAATCTTTTTCCCAGATTGTAATTTAACTGAAAAAGCAAACAGTTAACTCTTGGAGCACTCCAGCCTTCACTTATCAATGAGCCTAACTGATTGCGATAGTTAGTTCTTGGATAAGAACCTTTAGCTACCTGATAATATACTCCGTACTCAAATCTTTTACTTTTGGTGAACTTTGACAACCCAAATATTAAGCCGGCATATCCCTTCAAGGGCTCAGTACTTGCCTGAGTAGAAATCAATCCTGAGAAATTGCCACGTACGTCTTCGTACTGTGATGTCCCACCACCAACAAAGAAAAAATGTTTATACCCTATCCCAACAAAAAAGCGAATACTGTCTAACTGGGGAAGTACGTAAGAAATTCCAATAGACGGGTGCAAAAGTGTAAACCTGTTTGTATTGATAAATTTAGCCGTTGTGCCGGTACTGTCTTGCATCCTTTGTGTAAGAATGTATTGCTCTTCTTGCAGGTCTAAACTGAATTTTAATTTTAATCTCTTTGATAAATCTACACTTGCAGTATAACCAATTTTAAAACCTCTTGCTAATGTTTCGTAGTCATACAAATCGTTTCGGTACCTGTCAAATCCGGAGGTTACTTTATAAGGAGTTAAAAAACTGATGAGCGGAGCATATGAAAAGCTTGAGTAAACTTTTTTTTGCGTAAAACCATCCAACACATACATGACAAAGAAACAAACCAGGATACTTTTTTTGCAAGAATAAATTTTCATTGCGCTAATATAATAAAGAAACTATTAGATTGAGAAAACCGTTGGTGAATTTGTGGGGTGCTGAGTTTACCAAAGCGCGCTTGTTTTTATTTCACGCAAAGCCCGCAAAGACGCAAAGAAAGCATTCTGTGTATTTTCTGCGGCTTTCTGCGAGATCAGCGGGAAAAATATATTAGATTAACTCTTTCAACAACTCGGTTACCGGTTTTTCCTTTACCAGCAGTGTTTGCATACCCATAGCTGCCGGAGCCACTAAGTTTTTTTCCAGATCATCTAAGTACAAACAATGCTGCGGCTGCAAGGTGGCATCGGCTACCACGTAGTCAAAAATCTCTTTATCGGGTTTGCGCAGTCCAATCTGATGAGAGTAATACACTTTGTTGAATAATAACTCCCAGCCGCCTTCACCAAGCAAGCGGTTGAGGTAGGGCATAAAGGCTTCGTAGTGGGTTTGGTTGGTATTACTGAGCAGGTACAGGTTATACTTTTTCTTTAACTCTTTCAGCAATGCTACCCGTTCTAAGGGTAAATCCAGAATCATGGCGTTCCATGCCCCGGCTAATTGTTCATCGGTTAAATGGTTTCCTCCCAATTGGCGCAGTGTTTCGTAAAAAAAGGCGCTGCTCACTTTGCCGGTTTCATACTCATTAAAAAGATTGCTTTGCTGTAAGTGGGTAAAGTGCTTATCAATATCAAAGCCAAGTGCCCTGAAGGTCTTGTTGGTAAGAGTATAATCGAGGTTAATAAGCACCCCGCCAAAATCGAAAATGATGTGCCGGATGGAAGATTGCTGAAACATAAGCTATGACAAAAATAAAGCGCACCATCACGATGCGCTTCAATCTGGTGGAGCTAACTGGTACAGAGTCGAACTTTTTAGCGGACTTCAACCTTGCCCGACATTGACAACCAGACACAAACCTATTCTGGGGTTTTAAGGGCGGGGAGAAGGTTGTAAAGCCCGCCCCGCAGTTAATAGGTTCTATCCCATTCGTCATTATCCTTTACTTCTCGTACCGTTGGCTCTGAAACAGAACCTTGAAAAAAGCCGATTAATGCCCCAATAAGAGTAAAAAGTACAATTGTTCCAAACCATAACCCACCATCCAATGAAAAGTCTTTGACTGTGCAGCCTTTGAAAAAGCCTACCACAAACCCTATTCCGGCCCCGGCACCACCGAATCCCAACGTTCTCATGCGCGTTATTTCATCTTTAGCTTGTTTTTTAAGCCCCTCTAACTGTGAGATGCTATTATTCTCTGATACGAGGAAATCAAGAATTTTCTTATTTGGGCTAACGCTTCTTATCCTAATCTCCTCTGATATCAACTTACTCTGCATATATGAAAGTTGATAGCTTGCGCCAAGTATATCCAGTGCTTTCATACAGGACAAGAAGCTATTTTTAGAAATATGTTCCTCGATCTCATCAAGTAGACCCTTAGCCTTGGATTCATGAGAAAGAACCT
Source organism: Bacteroidia bacterium (assembly GCA_019695215.1). Lineage (GTDB taxonomy): Bacteria > Bacteroidota > Bacteroidia > UKL13-3 > UKL13-3 > JAGPCK01. The sequence goes on from JAIBAK010000014.1 coordinate 69,696, forward strand.
CATTACACTCCTCTAATTGTTGCTTGGCTTTAGCAATCGCTCGTCTTTGTAAATTCTCCAATACCTTTAGAATAGTTGGCTTTGTTCTAAGATCTGGGTCTTCAAGAGTATAGCAAGAAAAAAGTCTGTCCTTTTCAATCACTGTTTCAAGTACTTTAGCTGCCTCGTTTTCTTGGTTGTTTGCTGCTAAATATTTTGCTTGTTCAAAACCAGCCTTAGTAAGGTCAGGAATTAGATTATACGCTTTCCCCGCATAATCCGCAGCCTCTAATAGTTTATGCTGTAGGTAGCATGCTCTTCCTGCATAAAGATACGATTCGGCAGTTGCTAATAAAAAAGTATTAAATCCCCTCAACAAAGAATTTGACTCTTTTCCATGATTGACTATCGAGGCATTTTTTAATCCTGGAACTATTACTTCGTCAATATAATATTTAGACTCTTTAAGCCCCCACCCCTTCTCTTCCTGACATAATTTAACTGCTACGAGAAGTTTCCCGTTTTTGCATAGTTCTATAATTCTGTTGTCAACATTATTCACTGTATTGTTTGAATCAAACGAAAGTCCAAAGGGGATTAGAACCACAGGAGCTGTAGTTCCCCCAGCGTTATATTCAGCGAAAGACTCTCTTGCAGATTTTAGAAAATAATCTTGTGCATTGGAAAAGTTTCTGTATTTCGAGGAATACAAATAAATCTGTCCAATCCTATTCAAAGTAATGTAGTCTTTGCGCTCAATCTTTTCTGCATCCTGAAAACTTTCAAAAGCATCAGTATAGAATGTACTATCTGTGCCTTCTGGAAGAGCATTTTTTAAGTACTTAAGCCCTTGCTCAATATAATATACCCTTTGTTTTTGACTTTCTGGAATTCTTAAAAGTTGAGCGATATGTCCAAGAAGCTGATTCGTTAGGCGTTGCTCTTCTATTAGTAACGATAGTTTCCAGTCAATCATTGCTGCCATCGCACTTATTTCCCCCCTCAATTCTGAGATATTGTTATTAATACTGCTCAAATAATTACTTACTTCAGCGAACCCATCATCCAGCTTGCCATATACTTGTTGCATTGCTTTTACCTGTTCAGCAGAGGCATTCTGAAATGTTATTTGGAGCTCACGCTTGTTCTTAGAAATTATGCTACCAATGTCTTTAACATACGCATCGTTTTGCAGGTATTTAGTCCATTGTGATTCAATGCTCTCGCCTGAATGGCGATTATAATAAAAAGTAGCCATGTGCTTATTAGTTTAATAGATTGATTTTCTTTTTAAAACCGGGCATCCCAACCGTAAAGTCAGGACACCCGGTATCTCTGTTTGAAAGCCCCCTTTGTTGATCATTACCTTATCAATACAACCTTTTGCGTTTGTGTAAATGAACCAGCGGTGAAGTTAATAAAATAAATTCCTTCCTTCAAAAAGGATGAGTTTAGCAATAGCCTATGCGTTCCGGCTGTTTTAAGATTACCCTGCTCCAAAACACGTACCTGCTGACCAAGCATATTAAACACGGTGATGGTTACGTTGGCTTCCTGTGGTAACTTATAACTGATGTTTAATTCATCTCTGAACGGATTCGGAAAAGCTGTGAAAGTAGTTCGTTCCTTAGGGTTTTCCTTCTTGATTAACGACTCCGGTGCAGGTGGTTCAAGATGTATGGGGACTCCATAACGGATGCCACCTACTGAAGTATCATTATCTCCATTCATGTACTGTTCCAGATCGAACTCGAAATAATAGTTTTCGGTAGTATCTACAGTTAATGTATCCCATGTCACAAACTCCACTCCAAGCCATGTCCTTTGATTTGCACCATAACCAATATCCCAAAGCAACGCATTCTGACAAGAGTCTACTTGCAAGGTTGAATCATCCACTATGGTGTAACCCGAACCATCAGAATTTGTCCAGATACTCTGTAAGGTGGCATCTGTGTGAAGCAGTACGTATCCGTATTGGAAATAATCGCAATCAAGAGCTTTGAAAACAAGCCTACCATCCATACTAATGTCGTTGATATTGCCGTTACCCGCTTTATGAATAACATCATTCCCCGGAATTACATCCGTCACAATTTTGTGTTTTGAAATAATCCGTTCATTGTAACGAACATTGTAGGCAAGGTCATTGACTTCCGGTGGATTCATTCCATAAGGCTCATCTTCACAGGTTACTATTCGACCAAGCAGGATAATATCGGATAGAGTGGTGTTCTCTAATCCGTAAACTGCCGGGTCAATCGGGTTCCACTCTGTTTCGCCTCTGTAATAACTGCTTGAAGCAATAGAAGGGATGTCATATACCCCTATCAAACCACCTAATGGAGTTTTTGCACCCTGATGCATGATCCAGTTTCCGGTTTCTGCACTTTCGGTTGTATCAAACTTCCAGTTGCGTTCCCATGCTCCTCCGGTGGTGGCTACGCTCCAGTAAAGATATAGTTTGGCAGGTGCGCTTGCATCTATACCATTATTTCGTACTGTGGTGTAGATGTAGTTCGGATTGCCAAATTCAGGGGTCTGGTGAGTGCTACCATTATCATTATCGCGTCTGTTTACCATATCTGGACTGCTCCAGATAAAACTGCCAGAAGTATTATCCTGTGCATACAGGTTGTCGCTTACCGGGTTCACCGTCAAAGTCGCAGAGGAAGTAGAAGTTTCTATTGATGTACAAACGTCCCTTAAAACAGCTTGAAAAGTATTTCCGTTATAGCATTCCTGTGTCTGGAAATTTAAAGTGTCAGAGGTTTCATCAATAATGACCCCGATTGAGAAATGGGTTCTTGTCCAATTCACTACTTCCATGTCTTGATAGCTTACAACAAACGTTGCAATATCTCCTTCATCCACACTTGCGTTTGCAGGAGACGTTAAGATCATTGGATCACGAAGGCGCATGAAAAAGATAGGAGAATAGTTTAACGCCAAAGCATGTTGTTTTAATGCTCCCCGCCTATAAAACATATTCATATTATTTATGGAAGGATTATAATCTCTATCAGTTGCACCGGGGATATCTGTCCAAACTCCCATTGTGTCTGTTGTGCTTTGCCATTGATATGTCCAGTACGCTGGTGTAACCGGATTACTTCCAATTAACGGAGGTGGCATGGCACCGTTGCAGATGGAGTGTTTATATGGAAGGCCGGAAGATGTAATCAGTATTTGATTGTCGAGGTAGTGAGCGGCTACGTTATCGGGGAGGTCACAACGTAGCATCATTCCTCCATCAGCCAATGGAGTATCAAGAGCAAGGCTGTCCTGATTATACTGATACCATTCAAAGTCAAAACTCATGGGTGTAGCTCGCTCATACGACTCATCGGTGACAAAATGTATTTTAACCTGCGTTTCCTCGTTGGGGCCAAAGGCCACATCGGTAAGCCAAACATCACAGGTATCCGTAATACGAATGGTATGGTCGTCTATTACAGTAAACCCTGAACCGTGCGCACCATTTGCGTACCAGGCGTTGCTTAAAACATCATCCATTACAATATCAACCACACCGTAATCAAAATAATCACACGATACTGCTTTTAGGTTATAGGCTGCATTCATGTTCTGAGCCCAATAATTTCCTCCTCCCGGTTTCCCTTGCATGTCGCCAGAAGCTGTATCAACTACATGGAAATTCCTTGTAATAATTTTCCGGTTGTTTCTTGCGTTGGTTGCGGTTACCAATCCTTCTGGGAAGGTCATTCCATAAGGTTTCTCATCACAGGTCAGGATTCGACCGAGCAGGCAAACCATTAAACTGCTGTCTAACCCATTTACTCCATACCATGCAGGATTGGGTACTTCCCAAGGCAAAACGATAACCTGAGTGCTCCCAGCTGTCATAGGGCCAATGGTTACTGTGTCTATTACACCACCTCTGTAAAAAGTATCCTGATAAAATGGAGAAGAAGGGACATTATTAATAATGATGTTATCTGAGGTAGAAAGCCAATGTTTCGGCCACAATTCAAGAGTAGATGCAACCGTCCAGTGGACAACAACTTTTTGCGCTGGGCTGGTGGTAGACCCTGTATTTTTTACCTGTACTTTAGCATAGCCAATTGGAGTAAGTTTCTTGTATTCGATATTATTATTGTTATAATCATAAGTTGCAGCAGAGTTTCTGCTAAACCATATATCGGGACTTGCCCAAATGTTATTATTTGGATAAGGTTCTGTTCCGGTGTCGTCTGTTGCATCACGCATCATCAGTGAATTTACATACGAGAAGGTAACGGTTAAAGTAGCAGGATCACTATACCAATTATAACATCCGTTAAAAACTGCAAGTCGGTATTTTATTTTATTCATACATCGGGTGACATTATTTATGGTTATGTCAATATCCGTTTCTCCGGGAATCGTTTGCCATGTTTCTCCTCCATCTTTGCTTTCCTGCCAGAAATATTCAAAACCATGATCGCTGTTTAAGTAAGTGGTGAAATATGCACTTCCTCCTTCAGAAACTGTGACAGATGTAGGTGGTATGACAAATTCGTAATCAATAGTATCAATGATTATGTACATGATTGCAATGGTGGAGTAAATTTTACCGCATGGGGTAAATACAATACAGCGTACCGAATCTTCATAAGCACCGGCAAATGAATGATGGAAGTAGCGATATGACGTATCAGTAGCCGGATTGTAGGTCGTGGTATCATTCCAAGGACTTGAATCATTTGATCCCTTAACCTGCCAGAAATAATGGAGTGCAACAGCAGTATCCTTATGTAATCGTACTTCAGAATCAAAGGCCACATATTCTCCCGGATGGTATCTGCAAACTGGTTTACTTCTTGGTTGCTTTATGAAATATATAAGTGGATGCACCTTCAGTATATTACTGTAGCGTGAACATGATGATGGTGAAACAATGACCTTTCTCCGAACATAAATAGAGTCTGCCGGGTAACTCCACTTCAGGTTTTGGCTATGTTGGTTAGAGATACTGTCCCATGAGACACTATCAAGGCTATATTCCCATGAGTAAGTAAAAACACTATCATTGGCATGTGTAGGCAACGTACCATTTACTGTAAAGGAGTCTTTTGCAATACAGGCACGGGTGTTCATTGTAATTTTGTTGTTTCTGACGGTAGTTTTAATGATAAGAGCATTACTTGCTGATTCACATTTGTCAGATTTTGCCACTCGCATATAAAGTACAGAGTCTTCGAGTGAGGTAGGAAGGTAGAAAGTATCTCTTGCACCTGGTATTATTTGCCAATTACTGTCAATAGATTGTTTCCACCACTGGTAAGTAATCCCGCCTGTTCCTCCTGTAGCCTTTCCACCTATTAGGGTAGTTAATGCCTGATTGCATATAACTTGGCTGGAGTCAATATGGTTTGACTCAATGGGTGGACTAAATACAATATTTTTTGTTGTGGAATCCTTACATCCGGTAAGTAGGTTGGTCACCACCAATTTTATATCCCCGGTTGCATTCCATTTAACATCTATGTTAGCAGGTGCATTCAAATCGAACACCGTTCCCCCGTTTATCCGCCATTCATAGCCAAAATTATTTTCAATATTTACAGAATAATTTGTATATAAACTCGTATCACATATCAACGTATCTCCCGCCAATGTTGGTTGTGTAAATCCGATTCGCACCGTTTTTACAACTGTATCCGTGCCAGTGCCTGCCAGATGTTTTACGGTATAGATACCTTTACCTAATACAATTGTTGTATCTTTAGATACAGAGGTAACTCCGTTTCCAAAATTCCAGTAATATTGAGAAACGCAACAATTCAATGATTTAAAGCTAACCTTTGTGCAGTTGCTGTCAATATGTATAAAATCGTTTACAGGTAATTCACTCACTCGCTTGGCATCAATACAGTTTGGAAGGCCGCATTGACTTGTGCCGCCAATAATGCCCACTGATAGATCAGGTCCATGAGATTGGTATCCGCAAGCGTTAGGGTTCGATGGTGTACATTCAGAGTCAGGATAATTAATTACACTTAGGAAGCGTTCCCCAAACCGTGCAATGTATATTTTACCATCTGGCCCTATTTGCATATGAGCTTTACTGTTATACCCAACAACAGCAGCAACTTTTTTTCGAGAAGCCAGTAAGTTTCCAGATAAGAGGTTGTATTGATACAAAAAATATGCCCCAGCTTGTTGGTCTTTTTCAACACCATAATAGAACTTGGAACCGGGACTAAAAGAATGGCAAATAGGCATAATTTGCCCGATTTGTTTTGGTGCCTGAACAGTACCGCTATTTCTGTCGAAAGGTATAATTGCACCATTTCCAAGCCAGTTTCCATCAGGAGATGCTTTTAATGCCCCTCTGGGATCGCGATTAACCACCATACTACTTATTCCGTGAAATGAAATGCCCAAACTTGTAAGTGAATAAATAAGTAACTTGTCTGAATTAGCATACGAGCCATTCGGGGAATTATCAATAATACATATCCAATAATCAGTTCCATTACATTTTGGGATAGCTGTTATTGATTCAGTACATACAACCGCTGTGTCGAAAATATTACCTAAAGAACCAGAAAGAGCTTTGACTGCAATATTTTTTTGAGTTGAAACAATACCACCCTTTCCACCGTCAAGCGTGGTATCAACAATTGAATAACGCAGCCCGCTCGCATAAGGGCTTTGAGTATAACTTACAACAGTGAATAAATAAAATTTACTTCCGTCTCCGGGCATGGGCACGGGTAATCCACCTTGAACACTGCTGGGGTCTCCGGTTATTGGACTGTTGAGCATCCGTTGATGCACTTTATTAAACACATGAAAAGAGTATGGTGCAGATACATTTGGATTAGCCCCCGCTCCTCCATAAAACAATCGCTCCCCTTTGCTATTACTTTGGCTAATAACACCCTCTTCTGTATTAATAGCATCCGGCCTAAAGTTATATGGCGCAAAACCACTGTGCATGTTGCACAACTCAAATATAGGTGAATAAGTTGAAAAGAAAAAAATGCGAAAATGGGCGTTCACTTTACTTTTGCCCATGCAGGGACACAAAGCTTATACCGAGAAACTATTCACGAGTT
>JAIBAK010000053.1 GCA_019695215.1 Bacteroidia bacterium
GCTAAGTCGCAAAGTTTGTTTCATCTTTAAATTACTTTTTACTCTTCTTTGCGGACTCTGCGCCTTTGCGTGAATATTTTCTCTCGCAAAACTCGCTAAGTCGCAAAGTTTGTTTCATCTTTAAATTACTTTTTACTCTTCTTTGCGGGCTCTGCGTCCGATAGCAATCGGACTTTGCGTGAATATGCTCTCGCGTAAAGCTCACTAAGTCGCAAAGTTTTCCCCCTTTGCCTCTCTGCGCTATTACTATAATTTGTTTACAATCCTAAATATGCCGTTTTTTATTAACTCTACATTAAAATTCACAAGCAATCCAAGTTTTTTATCGGATAGCCTTAAGTACGTCAGTAGCTGTTTGTGATGTACTGGAGCAAGCACTTCAACCGATTTTATTTCAATAATGACTTTGTTCTCAACTATTATATCACTTCTGAATCCCAAGTCCAACTGCCGGTTCATATAACGTACAGGAATACCCTGCTGTCTGGTAAAATTTAAATTCGCATCTACCAACTCATACGATATTACTTCCTCATAAACTGATTCCAAAAGTCCGGGACCAAGTTCTTTATGAATCCTGAGAAATATATCAACCAACACCTTAGATATTTCGTTTTCTGTCATTTTAATTTACTTTCCCTTTGCGCCCTCTGTGTCCGATAGCTATGGTAGTTTGCGTGAATGCTTTTCTCTCACAAAGCTCGCTAAGTTCTTTTTCATACGTAAAACCTATAAAACTCCAACATAGTAACTCATCTTTTTAAATGCTGCGGGTAGTTTAATCTCGTCCCTGAATAATCCAAATACAGCTGAACCACTCCCGCTCATGGCCGCATAAACAGCACCTGCATCGTACATTTTTTGCTTGAGGTTACCAATAGATTTATATTTTTTAAATACCGAATTTTCAAAATCATTCTCGATTACCTGCTTCCATCTGTTTACCGGAAGAAGTATTTGCTGCTGCAATTGGTTAGCTCCTTCTGTTTTACCCCGTTTTTTTACATTGGCATAGGCATCGGCAGTACTTACATGAATGCCGGGATGCACCACTATGATATGCCACCCTGTTAAATCAACAGCCACCGGCTTAAATTTCTCTCCCCTGCCATAGGCAAATACAGGTATATTATCAATAAATACTGCGCAGTCGCTGCCCAGCTTTGCCGCATACTTCCGCATTTGAGCACCCGTTAATTTTAACTGAAACTTTTCATTCAGCAGTTTAATGGTAAAAGCTGCATCGGCCGATCCTCCTCCCAATCCGGCTCCCATAGGGATATTTTTGCGGAGGTAAATTTCTACCGGTGGTAAATCAAAATCTGCATCGAGTAAGTGATAGGCACGCACGCATAAATTATCCTCCGGCTTTCCATCAATCTTTAACCCCGAAGGCCAAAAACCTACCTTCATTTTTTTTGCGCCTCTGTATTCTAAAACCTCCAGCGCATCCTGCCACTGCACCGGATAAAATACCGTTTCTATATTATGAAAACCATCGGGTCTTTTATTCATTACATGAAGTCCCAGATTTATTTTACAATTTGGAAATGTGAGCATACTAAAACAATTTGGCTCTTTTAACTACAAAAGGCAAAAGCACCTGCGAAAAATCAGTGCCCACTTCGGCTTCCACAAAATCAATTTTATATTGCATACTGCGGGTCATTAACTCCTGCTTGTATGCTGCCCATGCTTTCAGGTATTGTTCACGCAGAGCCTGAGGCTGCAATTTCATTCGCTCCCCGGTTTCCATATCCACAAAAATGTGTGGCCGGTTAGAAAAATTAAATTCACTCTCTAACTTTTTATCCGATACATGGAATAAAATAACTTCATGCTTATTGAACCGGAGGTGTTGCAATGCCGAAAATAATTCATCCGGATTAACTGCACTGTCCAGCATATCGGTAAACACGATTACCATGCTGCGTTTATGAATACTCTCTGATAATTCATGCAATACCGAGGCAATATTACTTTGTTTGTTTTCCGGTGCTTTTTGTAAAAGCTCTTCGAGGCGGCTAAATAAAAGTCTGCGGTGCACACCCGTGGCACGTGCCTCCGACAAATAATTGATTTGCTCATCAAACAAACAAATGCCCGAAGCATCACGCTGTTTACTCAATAACTGAATGAGAGAAGCCGCTGCATACACACTAAATCCTATTTTACTCAATCCATCCTTCGGAAAAAACATGGACGAACTGCAATCAATAGCCATGTAACAGCGCAGGTTGGTTTCTTCTTCGTAACGTTTGGTAAAAAGTTTTTCGGTACGGGCAAAAAGTTTCCAGTCAATATGCCGGGTTGACTCTCCGGTATTATACAACCGGTGTTCGGCAAACTCTACGGAGAACCCGTGATAAGGACTTTTATGCAAACCTGTAATAAATCCTTCAATTACCTGCTGTGCCAGTAACTCAAGGTTGCCCGTTTGCAACAAATGCTCAGTATCCAATTTTATATCGGCCATCTGTACAAAACTAATGGATTTGAAGGAAAGTTACCTGTAGCTCAAATATTGCTTAAATATTCCTGACTTTGGCTGTGAAAGCTTACGTTTTTATGTGTGAAAAGGGAAAAACCATAGAAACATAGTTAAATATAGCCACATAGCTGTTCCAAAGCAAAAACCTATGTGCCTTTGTTTTTATGTCTGAAAAAGATTAGGATTGATAAATCTCATAAATGCGAACTTCTATTTTGCTTAGTTTTGCCCAAAATATTCTTCTTTGCACGAATCACATTACCGAAGCATACTCAAAAGCATTTCCTGGCGAATAGTTGGTACATTGGATACTGTTGTGGTATCGTGGTTTATTATTGGAAGCGGAGGGCATATCCAGGCGTTTTCTATTGGCCTGAGTGAACTACTAACCAAGGTGGCCCTTTATTACACTCACGAGCGGGTTTGGGTGCACCTGATGGCCCGCTGGCAATGGAGCCAAACACCCCGCATATCGGTCATTAAAGCCATAAGCTGGAGAATGGTGGGAACCATTGATACCATGCTTTTAGCCTCCATTATTACCGGAAATCCGTTAACCGGTTTAAAAATCGGGGGTACTGAACTGCTCACTAAAATTATTCTCTACTACCTGCACGAACGCGTTTGGGCACGCCTGCCATTGGGAACGGTGAGAAAGTGGTTTGGGAGGAAATAAAAAAAGGCCGTTAATTACTTAACAGCCTCCTTACAAAAATATTTTTTGAGATTACCCTACCTGCGCCTGCAGCTTATTGGCAAGAATATGTTTAGGTACAGCTCCTACTTGTTTGTCTACTACCTGTCCGCCTTTAAAAAACAATAATGCCGGAATACTCATAATGCCATACTCGGTAGCCACCCGTGGGTTGTGGTCTACGTTGAGTTTTCCGATTACTGCTTTGCCGTTGTATTCATTAGCCAATTCTTCTACGATAGGGCCAATCATACGACAAGGGCCACACCATTCTGCCCAAAAATCAATGAGTACCGGTTTGTCTGATTTCAGCACCACTTCCTCGAAGTTGCTGTCGGTTATTTCTATTGCCATGTGTTTTATATTATTTTAAATAATTAATTTTTAAATGCTGTGCCTTATTTTCAATTATTGTGCCTGACTAAATTGGTATCTTATTTCCATTTGCTCAAAAGTTTTTATCACCTCGTTATCCAGATTTATGCGGTATTTCTTGGATAAACCGTTCACCATCCACTTTTTATCGCTATCCAGCAGATTCATACGCAATGTACAATTTCCTTTATGGCTGTCGAAAAGTTTCTGTAAATTATCTACCAGTGTACTGTCAACTTTTTTCACATCTATATTTAACGTGACAGATTTTACCATTTTGTCCTTTAACTCTGACAAAAGTTGTATGTTATTTATTCTGAATTCTAATTCATTTTCGTTGTTCCACCGGGTTTGCACCTTGCCCTTTATAAATAAAAACCAGCCCTGGGTCATAAAAGGTTTGTATTTAGCAAAATCTTCCCCGAAAAGAGCAAACTCAAAAGTGTCGGTATAATCCTCCAGCACAAAACGCCCGTAAGGTTTTCCGTTTTTAGAGATTCCTTCAATTACACTGGTTACAATACCGGCAATGGTAATATCCTTATTTCGCAGTTGTTTTAACTCTTTCAACTCGCTCAGCGAATGGCGGCAAAACTGCTGAATCTCCATTCTGAAATCATCGAGCGGATGGCCGGTAATAAACATTCCCACTACTTCTTTTTCATACCTAAGCTGATCCATTTTACTCCAGGGTTCAGCCATGGGGATGGCAGGCTCCGGAATATCCGACCCACCTGCTCCTGCTCCGCCAAATAAAGATTGCTGGCTGTCGGCTTCATGGTTTTGCACCGCATTACCGTAGCGAATGGCTTTTTCTATAATATTCGTTTCTTCATTAGGCTGCACGGCAAAATACTGCGAGCGGTTAATGCCCTGAAAACAATCAAATCCTCCGGCAAAAGTTAAAGCTTCAATGGTTTTTTTATTTACTGCACGTAAATTTACCCGTCTGGTTAAATCAAAAATGCTTTTGAAGGGCCCGTTTTTATCACGTTCCTCAATAATTGCCTGCACCGCTGCCTCTCCTACTCCTTTTACTGCTCCTAAACCAAAACGAATTTCTCCTTTTTTATTTACCGCAAACTGCACATAACTTTCATTGATATCGGGGCCCAATACAGGAATTCCTGAACGTTTACACTCCTCCATGAAGAAGGTAATTTTATCAATATTCCCCAGGTTATTGGTAAGTACTGCGGCCATGTATTCTCCCGGATAGTGTGCCTTGAGGTAAGCCGTTTGGTAGGCTACAAAAGCATAGCAGGTAGAGTGCGATTTATTAAAAGCATATTGGGCAAATGCTTCCCAGTCGGTCCATATTTTTTCAAGTTTAGCGGCAGGGTGCCCTTTGGCCTGGGCTCCTTCCAGAAACTTGCTTTTCATTTTATCCAGTACCTCTTTCTGTTTTTTACCCATAGCCTTTCGCAGGGTATCGGCATCGCCTTTGGTAAATCCAGCGAGTTTTTGCGACAGAAGCATCACCTGCTCCTGATACACCGTAATCCCGTAAGTATCCTCGAGGTATTCCTGCATATCCGGTAAATCGTAGGCGATGGCTTCGCGACCGTGTTTACGGGCAATAAAATTGGGGATATAGGCAATAGGCCCCGGACGATACAACGCATTCATGGCAATGAGATCTTCAAAGCGGTCGGGCTTTAATTCTTTCAGGTATTTTTGCATCCCGGTACTTTCAAACTGAAAGGTTCCATTGGTTTCTCCGCGCTGATAAAGTTCCAGTGTTTTCTTATCATCCAGCGGAATATCATCAATGGCAATATCGAGGTTATGATTTTGCTTAATGAGGCTTAGTGCATCCCTGATGATGGTGAGTGTTTTTAATCCCAGAAAATCCATCTTGATAACTCCGGCATCTTCAATAATACTTCCTTCGTACTGGGTAATGAGCAACTCGGTTTCTTTAGAAGTAGCTACCGGAATAATTTCACTGAGATCTTTGGGGGCAATGATAATTCCTGCCGCATGCAATCCGGTTCCGCGCACCGACCCTTCCAGTATCAATGCTTCCTTAAGCACACGCGCCTGCAAATCGTTTCCTTTGGCAATCTCTCTAAGCTTTTTTATGTTTTCAATATCTTCGTTCTGGTATGCCTCCTTTTCCTTCAGTCCTTTCTCTCCGTCAATGGGGGCATTCATCACCCTGTCTAATTCGGTTCCGGGTTTATCGGGTACCAGCTTAGCCAGCATGTTTGATTCGGCCAAAGGTAAATCCATCACGCGGGCCACATCCTTGATACTCGATTTAGCAGCCATGGTTCCGTAGGTAACAATTTGCGCTACCTGATTTTTCCCGTATTTGCCCACCACATAATCAATCACCTTTTGCCTTCCTTCATCATCAAAATCTGTGTCAATATCGGGCATGCTCTTGCGGTCGGGATTAAGAAAACGCTCAAACAGCAGGTTGTATTTAATGGGGTCGATATTGGTGATGCCAATACAGTAAGCCACTACGCTTCCGGCAGCCGAACCACGACCCGGCCCCACAAATACACCCAGGTTTCTTCCTGCTTTTATAAAATCAGATACAATCAGAAAATATCCGGCAAACCCCATGGTCCGAATGGTGTGCAGTTCAAATTTAATACGTTCTTCAATTTCGGAAGAAATATCGCGATAACGTTCACGTGCTCCTTGCCACGTAATACTTTCCAGGTAATCATCCTGCGAAGCAAATTCGGGCGGAACGGGAAAGTGGGGTAATAAAATATCCTGTTTTAGTTTAAGGTTTTCAATCTTGCCTACAATTTCGTTGGTATTATCAATAGCCTGCGGCACATCATGAAAAAGCGCCTGCATTTGTTCGGTTGTTTTAAAATAAAACTGGTTATTAGGAAAAGCAAACCGTTTCCCTTTAGCCGATACATCATCATCGGCAAACTCTTTCATTGTAGGCGTGCTTTGTTTTTCACCGGTGTTTATGCAAAGTAAAATATCGTGCGCGTTGGCATCTTCTTCATTGATATAATGCGAGTCGTTGGAGGCAATTACTTTTACCTGATACTTTACCGCAAATTTGAGCAATACTTCATTTACCTGATCCTGCTCTTTCAAATCGTGCCGCTGCAATTCGATGTAATAATCTTCGCCAAATAAATCGAGCCACCACTTAAATTCTTTCTCGGCTTCCTCCTCTCCTTTGCGCATAATGGTTTGCGGAACCATAGCCCCAAGGCAACAGGTTGTGGCAATTAAACCCGAGTGGTATTTAAGGATAAGTTCTTTATCAATGCGCGGGTACTTGCCATACAAGCCATCCATATATCCAAGCGAACAAAGTTTAACCAGATTGCGGTAACCTTCGGCATTTTTAGCCAGCAGCAACTGGTGGTAACGTTTGTCTTTATCTTCTTTGGTAAACTGACGCTTGAAGCGGTCGTCCACCACATAAAACTCACAACCTACAATGGGTTTTATTCCCTGTTTGTTTGCCTCGGCCACAAAACTGAAAACACCAAACATATTCCCATGATCAGTAATAGCACAGGCAGGCATATTGTCGGCTTTGGCCTTTTTCAGCATTTTCGAAATATCCGAAGCCCCGTCAAGCAGGGAGTATTGGGTGTGTACGTGGAGGTGAGAGAATTGCATGAGGGTAACTGTTATTAAGATGCAGCTACCAAAAATACATACAATGAAAGCAGAAAAAACCTTGTGTTGAAAGGATGGGGAAAAAGAGATTATGTGATGATTATTAACACAAATCCTTAACAAGGTAACAGGCAGGTTATCCTCATTACTTTATGTTAAACCATTGAAAACCTGAAGGCGAATTTTGAATTACATGCGAAAAACGACTTGATGAATTCTGCCTACGCAACTCTGAATAAATGTTTTAGAAATTAAAATTATTTTTTCATAAAGGTAAAAAATGGTAAATTTGAAATGATATGGAGCTTGATAAGAAGTATTTATTTATACTGTTACTCATGTTTACCGCATTTGGCGGAACGGGTAAAAGTCGCCTTGCTTCCCAAGCGTATTTAGTACAAACAGGGAAAATCCGACTGATTGATATTATCTTACCTGTTGTTAATTTGCCTGAAGATATTTCTCACCTGATATCGTTTAAAAAGTGCCGCAGAATATCTACTCATCATGCCACCCAAAATCTATTACTGGATTATAAACTCAATAATCCCTGTTCTTACCGAACCGAGGTAAGCCGTAACTTCTCCAACTGCAGATGTGTTATAAAAAGCCACTCCGTAAAAAAATGTAATCGCAAAGGATTACCCCCTCACAACAACACTCGTTTAAGATTTTTCTCAAAAACCGTTAAACCATTTTCCGGTTTAAATTGCATTCAGCATTTCAGTCAAAAAATTCCATTTTATCTGCAATTCGGATATAGAATGATGCAGCCTTTAGACTGCGTTTCGCATCTATCAGTTCAGAGGACGTAAAACCGGAATCGCATAACCGGTTTTCTGTGATGCAATCTGCTTATTAAATTTATTAAATTTTTATTTAAATAACATATTAGGATTATGATACTAAAAAAACAATTACTCTTATGCTGCACTCTCGTAATCTGGTTTAGCGGTATTGCTGTGGCCGGAGGGTTACCTGATTTAACAAACAAAGCAACAACAGCCGAACTCACTGAACGCAGGGACCGTAACTCTAAACATTTTAAAAATTCTGACGGAACGTGTACCATGATTACCAGTGCCGGTTCATTACATTACCGTTCTGAAAACGGGCAATGGCTGGATATTAATACGGATATTAAACCAACTAAAGAGTCTGATAAAGCCGGTTACGGGTTTGCTAATACCGAAAACTCATTTAAGAGTTATTTCCCGTATATGTATGCTGCAAAAGGTGTTTTAACTATTATGGGGAATAATAAAATTCTGGAAGGGAAAAAATCGGGATATTATTTCGAATCGAATGAAGGTAAAAGTTCCATGTATGATTTCAATACCGGAACCGCTTCTGTGAATGGAAATACTGTTTTATTTCCCTCGGCAACCGGAGAAGCTGATATTCGATATACCGTACAGGCCGACCAGCGTAAATTAGACTGGGTGCTTAATAATCGTAACCTGATTAACAAGGCACCTGCTCAATCTAAATGGTTAGTAATTTACGAAAGCATCAAACTGCCTGAAGGGTGGAGCATTTTAGCAAAGGGAGATGTGATGAATGTGTATGATGCCAGCGGACAACATATGATTCAATACGAAAAACCCATGATTTACGAATTGGCTTCTCCTTCTGCGGACAGAACCGAGGATGATTTCCGCATTTTCGGAACCTATCGTTTGGTTTCTAATAACAATGAATGGTATATCGAAACCATGATTGACCTTGAATGGTTAAGAGCGAAAGACAGAATATATCCGGTGATTGTTGATCCTACAGCATCCTACTATCCGACCAACACAAACTTTTGGACCGGATACCAAACCTCATCTACCAGTAAAACCAATGGCATGATGCGGGTGACAAACGGACTTAATGTAGGATGGAGTAAATTTAATATCTCATCGCTGCCGGCAGCCGCCATCGTATCGCAAACTGTACTTAATTCATACCATTACACTACAACAGGTACAAAAGACGCACTCATTAATGATATGAATGCAACAGATCCGGTTTCAGCCGCTGCTGCCACCATTTCATCAGCTATTGCAGCCAATGATTCTTATATTTCAAATTACCCCTATGGCGGATCAACATACGGGTGGCGTTCGGGCACATTAGGGGCATCAGCCAATTCTGATATGATGGCCAGACGCAGCCAGGGCTGGACCGCTTTAGGTTTTGCCTACTCATCCGGCTCTACCACCTTTATGTATCACTATGGATGGAATGGCACCTACCCGCCTTATTTAAGTATTACTTACCTGGATGCCATTATTGACGCGAGTGTTACTGCCCTGGTTAGTCCGGCTGGAAACAGTTGCGGTAATTCAGCAACAAATATTATTGTACGTGTAAAAAACAACTCCGCTTCCGACAGCGTAACCGGGCTCAGGGTGGTATGTAATATTACCGGAACTTTTAATTTATCCCTCTCCGGTATACTTAACCGGAAATTATATGCGGGAACCGAAGATACCATTGCGTTAGCCACCACCTTTAACACACTTTCAGGAGCCAATCTTCAGTTTACTATTTACACCGACTATGGCAATGACCCAAACCACAGCAACGACACATTAAACATCAGCAGAATTATTAATGGTGTACCTTCCGGAATGGTTATTAATCATCATGCATCATCAAAAGGAACATTTAAAGCAGGAACATTTGCTGACCCTGACCATGTAAAAGCAGCCGACAGTTTGGTATATGAGTTACTTCCTCCCTCCGGATTTACGTCAGGGCAATATGGAACAGACTGGAACATCTCACTTATAAGCATCCGCACTGCAGGGTTAACCAACCTCAGCAATTTTTATCAAACAATTTCCGGATCGGGCAACCAGTTACTGGTGTTAAAACCTCAGCAATCAGAAACCGATTCTATTTATGAAATTGATATTACATACCGTGTGGCGGCAACAGGTTGCGACTCCACCAAAGAACGTTGGGTTTATATTGCTCCTGTTCCGGTGGTAAACTTTACCTGCGATACCGTATGTTTTGGATTTCCCTCCGATTTTCAAAACACAACAACTTTGCTGCATGAAACGCCATTGTACCGCTGGGATTTTGGTGATGCGGGAAGTGCCGATACATCTGACCAAACTCATCCGTTGTACACATATAGCAACCCCGGTAATTTTAATGTAACCCTTACTGCAACTTCATCTCTCGGGTACACTGTAACCTATACCAAAACGGTGACCGTACTACACCGGCCTTTTACTGTTTTCAATTTCACCTCTGCCTGTGACGGGGAGGCGGTAGTTTTCACTAACCAATCAACTATAGGCGGCTCCTCCACAACTCCACTCAGTTATTACTGGACTTTAGGTGACGGAACTTATTCAGTTGCCACCAATACCAGTAAAACATATGCCTCATTTGGAAGCTATCAGGTAAAACTAAAAGCAATATCTCAATACGGTTGCAGCGACAGCATCACCAAAACGGTTCGTGTACATGAACGTCCGGATGTAAGTTTTACGGCTATTAACAGTTGTGCCGGGCAATCAACTCAATTTAGTAATAGCACAACCATAAGTGCAGGACTGATTGGCTATTCGTGGGATTTTGGTGATGGCACCAATTCACAGGCAAAGTCTCCGTTTAAAGTGTATGCTACCCCTGGAACCTATGCTGTAAAATTGCTTGCTATTTCAGATTTCGGATGCCCCGATTCTTTAATTTCAAATATTTCGGTTTATCCTTCACCGGTTGCTTCTTTCACTGCTTCTTCTTCATTTTGCAGCAACGATAGTGTAACCCTGCTTAATACTTCCACGGTGTCGGGTGGCGGACAGTTAACTTACAAATGGCTTTTAGGCAACGGAGATTCTTCGGCCAGCAATGCTGCCTCTTTTAAACAGTACTATGGCATCGGAAGTTTTGATATAACCCTTGAGGCCACTACAACCAATAACTGTACTGCACAAATGAGTAAGAATATTGTAGTAAATGAAGCTCCGAAAGTTTCTTTTACCACCACTTCACCTTTGTGTGAAAAGAATGACGTAGTATTTAACAACGGCTCTTCGTTGCAAAATGGAGTGCTTACTTACCAATGGAATTTTCAGTCGGGTGGAAACAGTACCCAAACACACCCTGTAGTCAAATTTTTAACAGCCGGAATAAATAATATAAAACTGACTGCCACAAGTGACAAAAACTGTGTTGACTCCTTCTCTCAAAGTATTAATATACGCCCTACACCTGATGCATCTTTCAGTATGCTGGTGCTAAGCCCTCAAAAACGTCAGGTTACCCTTACACCGGGCAATGCCTCTTATTATGGTTACGAATGGCAAATGGGAGACGGAACAGTAAGTAATCAGGTAAGTCCGGTTTACAGTTACCTCACCAACGGAATATTTAAAATAACATTAAAGGTAACAGACATTAATATGTGTGAGAACACCTCTGACACCTCAGTCATGTTCAGCGTTGGAACAGGTGATTTGAATAACCAAAATGCTGTTGTTTTATATCCCGTTCCTGCCGACAAAACCCTGTTCATTGAATGTAAATCAACGCAACCGGTAAACGGGAAATGGCAAATTTCAGATGCCTCAGGGAAAAATATCCTGTCGGCTGATTTTAGCGGTAAAACAGAAGTATCCACCACAGATATTGCACCGGGAATCTACTTTATAAGAATTCTTGTTAATGAACAGGAAACAAATAAAAAGCTTATAATAACACATTAATCCCATACGGGCAATTACTCTTTTCTACGAGTAATTGCCCGTATAAAATTAAGCCCTTTAATATTTGCCGCATTTTGCTTTAAAGCATCCCTTCAAGGCGTTATATTTGCTTAATAAGCGCCCCGAAAGGTTATATTCATGCGGAATTATTTTCTTTTCCTTTTTATCATAATCCAACTGCTTTGTTACGCAGGTGAACCCTTCTATTACCACTATACCGTTGAAGAAGGTTTGCCCGATATGGAACTCTATAACCTGTACCAAAGCCGTGACAAATTTCTATGGACAGGGTCGGCCAAAGGATTGGTGAAATTTGACGGAAGTAAATTTACCACATATCAGTCGCCTGCTCAGGTTAAACCTCAAAAAAACTGATCTTTAACATTATTTAATGTAAAATTATAACCATCCCTTGGTCAAACTGTATTAACTTAACATTTCCTTTGCAATCATCAACATACTAGATTAGATTTGCTTATCTAATCTTTTTCCATAGTTATGCAAACAAATCTTTCCAAAAGCCTTATCGTAGTTGCATTGCTTTCTACTTTAGTGGCAAAATCTCAAGTACCTACCTTGTATACACCTGCAGACAATGCAACCAACGTTTTAAATAATGTAAGTTTTAGCTGGTCTGATGAATTCGCTTCTGGTGCTTTATCTTATGAATTACAAAGAGCAACAAATTCATCGTTCACAAGTGGATTAGTAACCACTAATATAAGTGGGACACCAAATTTACTTGCTACTCTTACGGCTGGAGTTACCTACTATTGGCGTGTTAGATCTTTTTTAGGCGGAAGCTCCTATAGCTCCTACAGCACGATCAGGTCTTTTACTATGGCTCCATCACCCGTAGCTTCCTTTACCGCCACACCCACTACTGTGTGTGCAGGAAGTCAGGTATCTTTTAACTCTTCGGCATCAACGGCAACAAATTATTCATGGAGTTTCCCCGGAGGAACCCCATCATCCTCAACTGCTGCCAACCCAACGGTTACCTATAATTCTATCGGGGTTTATAATGTAACCCTCACCGCAATTACAGCAATGGGATCTGATGTAATGACCAAAACGAATTATATTTCGGTAGTCACAAATTTCACACCCACATTAAGCGTTACCCAAGGAAACCCGATTAAATGTCCGGGAGATAGTGTTGAATTAACAGCCGGTCCATCAGGTGCAGGTTATACATACCTCTGGTCAAATAGTTCTACAACCCCATCCATAAAAACCACCTAGTTTGGCACTTTTTCAGTTACAATTACCAATAGTGGGGGCTGCAAAAAAACACTTAGTAAAGATATTCTCAGAGACACCCTACCCATTTATATTAATACCCCAAAAGGAACAGCTTTTTGTTATGGGGATTCGATCCAGCTAATTGCCATTGATAGTGGTTATTCAAACTTCCTTTGGTCAACAAACGCCAATACACAACAAATAACCATAAAACAGCCAAGTACTTACACAGTTACCGCTACCGATGCGAAAATGTGTGCAAGAAAAGGGTCCATTTTAACAAGTATGGCTTATGCTAATAAAAAAATATCTATAACCGGATATGCAAGTTCGATATGCAACACTGACAGCATTATTTTAACCGCACCTGCAGGTTTTACAACTTATAACTGGTCGAATGGGAAATTGCAGTCGCAGGTTGCAATCAATACACCCGGCTTCTATTCAGTGATATTCACAGATTCGGCAGGTTGCAAAGTAATGGATTCCACCACCTTATTATTTACAAAAGGGCCGTGTTATGAGGGTATATATACAATTGGTGGGGTAAATCCAGACTTTTTAAGCGTAAAAGCTGCAATGGATTCATTAAATAAATATAGAATAAAAGGCAAGGTTACTTTTAGAATAAGAAATGGGGTCTATAATGACCGCTTGGTACTACACTCTATTAAGGGCGCCTCATTAACTAATAATGTAACCTTCGAATCCGAAAGCGGTTTTGCCCCTAAGGTCGTCATTACAGCCGATGATACACTCCTTTATTTGGATAATGTAAGCTTTTTAACTATCAAAAATATCACGTTTAAAGATACAATACATGAAAGATTTATTTACTGTCCTTATACTTATGGCACATATTTGAACTTTATAGAAAATAATTTTATTGGAAATGGTGATGACAATTATTACTACACAAATCGTTCAAATACAATAGTTGGATTTACTTCAAGCCACTATGGCGTTTATTTTACTACTTCTTCAGCGATTGACTCATCCTCATTTGTTGGAAATGTGTTTAGTCACACTTTTTCTAATATCCTTTTTTATACAATAGGATATTCACAAATTTCAAATAATAAATTTAGCGCTTATAAGTATGCCCTCGTATTAGCAAACGGATATTATTGCACTATTTCGGGAAACAAAGTGGAAATTATAAATGGTAATGAAGGCATATCTTGCAGTGGAAGCTATTTAAGCATTTTTAATAATAGAGTAATTTGTAAAAATCCTTCTGGCTCCCCTTCAAGTGTAAGTGCCTTACGCATAGCTAGCGGAAATAATAATAAAATTTATAATAATGACTTATTTAGTGATAAAATCAATAACGGAAGTGCTACTTTAAATATAACAGGAAAATCTTGCTTTATTGCTCACAACAACATAATAGGTTCTCCAGCCTTTTATTTTACTTTCACAAATAACGATTCCATTTCCGTAATAAATAATAATTTTGGGTTACCTAGTGGCGGAAATATTTTATTAACTTTTAAAAACTCCTTTGGTTCAATTCAAGCTGCGAACATTAAGGAGTATAAAAATAATAACTACCATGGAATAGATTCAACATTCGACACTTATAAAATGGTGACCAGTTCAACTACTAATTATAAAACTTACTCCTCCTGGAAAAATGCTCAGATTTTTGACAATGATTCAAGATTTATTGACCCCAAATACATATCACAATATGTGCTTACTCCAACAAACAAGTCTCTGAATAATACCGCTGAATTTAGCCCAGAGGTACAAACAGATATTAGTGGAAACTGGCGCAATTCTCCAAAAACAGATATTGGTTCGTATGAAATAAACACTTTTAAAGACTTGATGGTAGATTCTGTTTTTCTTCCGACTTCAGCCTGTATTATTAGTGGAACAACCAAAATAAGAATAAGAAATAACAGTCTCTTTTTTAAGATATATAAAAATGACTCCGTAAGAGTCTCCTACAGTATTAATGGTGTCAGCCAGCCGTCTTCAATATTTAATTTCAAAAAAGATTCATTAGATTATTATGATACAGCAATAGTATCTTTACCTCCATTATCATCATTATTAAATACAAAAGTTAATGATTTAAAATTCTGGATAAACTATTATAGTGATAGTTCGTCCTGCAATGATACATTACTTCATACCTTCTATTTTCCTATACCGCAGGTTGATTTTAGCAGTTCAGGCGTTTGTACTGGAACTAACATACTATTTACTAGCCAAACATCACAGGTAATTGCGTACAAGTGGTCATTCCCTGATGGGAGTTCTGCGATAACACCTAACGCGGTAAGCGCATTAAATCCCGGAACAAATAATATCACTTTGCAGGTAACAAACATGGAAGGATGCAATAACTCAATTACCAAACCAATAATCATTTACAACCTACCCTCAAATGCCGTGATTAGAAACGGTGATTCTCTTATTGCTGATACAGGCCTCTCATACCGATGGTTCCTAAACAATGTTGCCTTACCGGCTGATACCTTCCAAAAAGTAAAAATTAAACAATCAGGCAACTACAAAGTTGTAGTAACAAGTCCACAAGGATGCGTGAACACCTCCAGCAATGCATTTTATGCCGCTACAGGAATAAATAAGTTGAGTCTATTAAATGAGGTTCTTATTTATCCTGTCCCAACCAAATCAGCCGTACAAATTGAATTCAGCGCCACAGAAAAAATAAAATATACACTGACGGATATAACAGGCAAGGTCGTTCAAACTGGCAATTTTACCAATAAGTATAATGAACTAAACCTGAGTTTTCTTAAATCTGGGATTTACATTATTTCATTACAGGATACTTTGGGGCAAACTACTACCAGAAAAATTGTGAAGGAATAGTTAGTGAGAAAATTCCTATTTTGTATCTGAGGCTCTTTCGCTTGCTGTGCCTCTACCTGATGCAAAGCTAATGTGCTTGTGTTATATTTGCCCATAATCCTTGCACAGGCTATGGACAAACGGTTTTTTCTTTTTGTTCTATTCACCCTTATTCAATTGGCAAGTTACGGGGGTGAACCCTTCTATTACCACTATACCGTTGAAGAAGGTTTGCCCGATATGGAACTCTATAACCTGTACCAAAGCCGTGACAAATTTCTATGGACAGGGTCGGCCAAAGGATTGGTGAAATTTGACGGAAGTAAATTTACCACATATCAGTCGCCTGCTCAGGTTTCCGGGTCGATTTCGGGAATTACCGAAGATGCCTTTCACCGTATCTGGTGCCATGATTTCAGCGGGCGTATTTTTATCCTACAAAATGACACCCTCCTGCTTTTTAAACATTGGGATCCTGAAAAATCAAGTACATTCCCGCGCATTTATTTCGATGAAGATTACTCATTATACATCCTCACGGATAATGAAATTACGCTCTATAAACCGGATTTTAACTTAAAAGATTACCTGCCGGTAAAAACCATTCAACTAAAAAACATACTTACCTACGGGAAACCCGGTATCGGGCTGTTTCTTTATTCAGAAAAGGGAATAGCCACCGTTGACAAAAATCTGAACATACATTATTTCAAAGACCGTAACGAATCAACCTCTTTCCCTGATATTGAAGGAAGACTTATTTTTTTTAAAAACGGAGCAGAATATTTTTTTATATCCGGCACCTATAAATGGTATAAATTAAATACGACAAATTACTCGTATCAATTACAAGGTCAGCTACCCAAAAGATCTGTGCTCATAAATGCTGCCTTTATTGATAATAATTTATGGATTTGCACCTTTGACGGAGTGGAGCATTACCAGATAACAGATAATACAGTTACTAAAAAAGGGAATTATTTTAACAGTTGTCAGGTAGCCGATGTAATAACCGATCACGAGGGCAATTACTGGATTTCCACACTCAATGAAGGGCTGTACATGGTTCCGTCTTTACAAATACGATGGACTTCACACCAAAACAGCAACCTTATTGGCAGACGTGTTTTGCGAATGGCTGCCTCCCGCAACTACCTGTTTTTTGGCTTAGCCAATGGAAATCTTTACCGGATGCGGCAAAACGAATTGACCAAAATAAATAATTCATCAAGTAAGCAACCTGTAATAAGTATTTATGTTGATAGTACTCAAAACAGATTATTTTATGCTTCCGACTTTATTTACGAAGCAAAAGGAACAGATAATAAGCAATCACAAAAACTTCTTTCAAATGGCGGTGTAAAAGGCCTGCTTGTTACCTCGCGTAATTTAATTATTCAGGGAATTGGAAACGGGTTATACGTTCACGTTCCCAACACTACAACCATTGAAAAATCGGTTCCCCGGTGGATGTTGCCCTTCTTAAAAGAAAGTAACCTGCGATTTGGCTCCGATATATATACAAAAACTTATACCCTGCTGAATAAAAGAATTGTGTTTGTACTGGGAGATCAGGAACTGAATTCGCTGTGGGTAGGTACTAAAGACGGTGTTTACCATATCGATCATAAAGGTATTCATCAGCCCTTATTTGAAGGAAACGTGATACACGGAATGAATGCCACGATTTATAAAGATGAGGTATGGATTGCCACTATCAACAACGGTATTCTGAGAATTAAAAACGATATCATCACCCAAATAGGAGAAAAGGAAGGGCTGGCCGGAAACCGTACAGCAAAAGTTTCAATTCACCGGAACAAAGCTTTTATTTTATCCGACCGCGCTTTGCAGAGCTACGATTTACTTACCGAAAAATGGGAGACACTGAATGAAAATGACGGCATCATTCCAAAACTGATTAATGATTTTGAAATATTCGATAATCGTATCTGGTTGGGCACTTCAAAAGGGTTAATTGATTTACCCATTAACTTACCTGAACTCAAACCCAATCCTCCTATTTTATTTTTAAGGGGAGCTTACGCAGCCGATCAGTTATTATTTACCAATAAGAAAAATACCATCGACCTGCCATATGGCAAATACAACCTGAAAATAAAATTAGGTGCGGTAAGTTTCAGGAACAAAGGTCATTTTAAAATTCAATACCGCATTGTAGGATGGAACAATGAATGGTATGCCCCGATGGAAGAAAGCAATACCATAATTGAACTTACTACCTTGCCTCCCGGATCTTATCGTTTTGAAGCACGCGCATCAAATCAGGACGGGATGGTTTCATCTAATCTCATTAAATTAAACATTACCATCGCTCCGCCTTTCTGGCGCAAAACCTGGTTTATCATTTTTGCCCTGCTTGGTATCACCGGTGTCATCAGTTTAATTTTCAGACTCAGGGTAAAAGCCATTAACCGCAGCAATCAGTTATTACTTGATAAGGAACGTCTGGAAAAAGAACTTAAAACCAGTACACTTGCTTCCATTAAATCACAAATGAATCCCCATTTTTTATTCAATTCTCTTAATACCATTCAAAATTATATTTATAAAGACGAACGTAAACAGGCCAACTACTTTTTAGGCAAATTCAGTGACCTGATGCGTAAAATTCTTCGACTCAGTTCGCAGGAAAAAATCACCCTTGAAGAAGAAATTGAAACACTGGGTTTATACCTTGACCTTGAAAAAATGCGTTTTCAGGATTCACTTGAAGTTACCCTTACAATTGACGAAAAACTTGATTTAAGCTCGGTATTTATTCCCGCCATGATTATTCAGCCCTTTATTGAAAATGCACTGAAACACGGTCTAATGCCCCTGAAGAAGAATAAAAAACTCGCTATCACCTTCAAAGAGGAAAGTCCGAATTTACTTCTTGTGACCATTGAAGATAATGGCGTAGGTCGCAAGGCTTCGGCAGAAAAAAATAAACGAAAAAACATACATCATAATTCCTATTCATCCGAAGCCAATAAAAAACGACTGGAATTACTGAACGGAAACAATGAAACCGAAAAAATTGCCCTTGAAATAATTGACAAAACGGATGAAAAAAATGCAGCCTCGGGAACAATTGTTAACCTGAGAATTCCATTTTGATTATATTACAGGCCAAAAACATATAAAATGACCGAACCGACCATTAAAGCAATAATTGCAGATGACGAAAGAGCAGCACGCGAAATTCTTCACGCCATTGT
>JAIBAK010000081.1 GCA_019695215.1 Bacteroidia bacterium
GGAAGTATCAATATTGGTAAACGTAGCAATGCCTTTGGCATTGGTGGTAGTGGTGATATTACCCGAATTATCGGTGTTAGGATAACTCACAACCACTCCTTCCAATGGCTTTTGAGTAACTTTATCTCTCACTTTGATGGTTTGCTGGGCATATGAAGCTCCGGCAGTCATCATAAAAAACAATATATATGTATATAATTTTGACATTAGTTTTAATGTATTAAAAAGTAAAGCACAGCAGAATAAACCTACCGGCTATAAATAAAAAAGAAAGTTGCTGAAATTTAACTAATGGCTTCGGGAGGGTTGGCCGGAAGCTGAAGATGCCCTTTTGAAAAATCAGCGAAGAAGCTGACAAAATAATTTTGTTCTACCAATATTGCAGGAAGATTTAAGCCCTGAATCTCCATCGGGATATAATCTTTAAGTAACGACTTAAGTAGTTGTTTGGCATTTTTTGAAGTCGTATTTTCATTTACGAGTTGCTGCAAACTTGCCAGTAACTTGTCTTCCTGTTTATCTTTTACGCAATAGTACCACACCTCATCGCCCTGTTCAACCGTTGAAATGATATCGTACATTTCGCCATCTAACCTAAACTCATCCTGTTGAACAAACACCAGTTTGCTTTTCCCGGCAGACAACGTAAATTTCGATTCCTTCACTACCTGCAATCCCGGAAATACCTGTTGATGTAGCCTTACTGTTTTTACCCGCTCTTTCAGATGCCTGCGCATTACCTTCACTACCATGTAGTACCCGGCAATATTGTAGAGCATTACCACCAATAAGCATAAGGATGAAAAACGCTTCATGAAGTACAAATGTAATAGAAAGTTAGAATCTTTTACCTAATTCAATTACTTCAAGGTCTTTGGGGGTTGACTGATCAATGGTAAAACGTAAAAGGGTACGCACCTGATGAAACCCTTTAATTCCGGCAGCCCCGGGGTTCATGTGTAAGTGATTGAATTCCTTGTCAAAAAGCACTTTAAGGATATGCGAGTGGCCACAAACCACAATACCGGGTTTATGAGTTTGAATAATTTTCTTTACTCGGGAATTATATTTCCCCGGATATCCGGCAATATGTGTAATCAATACTTTTATTCCCTCACATTCAAATAAATTATTCTCGGGGTAGGTAATGCGTAGCTCTCTGCCATCAATATTTCCCCATACACCCTGCACTTTTTTAATCGCGCAAAGCCTGTCCGAAACATCCACAGTGCCCCAGTCTCCACCATGCCACACCTCGTCACAATCGTTCAAATAGTTCAATACTGCCTGATCTAAATGCCCGTGTGTATCTGAAATAACTCCTATTCTTTTCAACTTAACGGTATATTTTTCATTTCAAAAATGCAGCTTTCTTTCATAGTTTTGAACGCAATCCATACCATGACAAAAATAATTGTTGCCTTAACTGTGATTGTGAGTCTGATTGGTTTTACCAACCACAGGCTAAACAGTCAGCTTATTTTTAATCCCTACGTAACGCGGGTAAGAAAAGAATGGTACCGTTTTTTCTCCTGTTCCCTGCTGCATGCCGATTTTCTTCACCTTGGTGTGAATATGTGGGTGCTCTTTTCATTTGGCCAAAGTTTAGAATATTACTACGCAGCTTATTTTAGCAGCAAAGCAAGCTTTATGTTCATTTTACTTTATGTGAGCAGCGTGGTGGCGGCCAATATTTCCACTTACATAAAACATAACAATAATCCTTCGTATAACTCGCTTGGCGCTTCGGGCGGAGTTTCGGCCATTGTGTTTGCCTCCATTTTATTTGACCCGCTTACAAAAATCATTTTATTTCCTATTCCGTTTCCCATTCCGCTTATCGTTTTTGGTATCGGTTACCTCATTTACTCGTGGTGGATGGGAAAACGCAGTACAGGCGATAATATTAACCATGAGGCGCATTTCTACGGCTCGGTACAGGGAATAGTATTTACCCTTGTATTTAAGCCGGAGATAGGTCGCGATTTTTTAGTTCATTTGGGAATACTTCAATCACCTTAAAACAGCATTCCGATACGAATTACCCAACTGCTTGGATAAGGAGTGGTGTTGGGGTCGTAGTTCAGGTTGTAAAGTGCCATGATATAAGGCCCTCTGAAATTATCGAACGATGAGATATAGCCCGCTCCTATAAACGGACTGTTCACCCATATCCTTTGCTCGGTGTTTGATTTTGCATCATAAAGGGAATAGTTTAATGCCTCGTTTTCAGCATTTATAAAAAGCCCCTGATATACCGAATACCTCACAATTGCACTCATTCCATAAATATTATACGAAAGTTTCGCTCCGCTGCTTAGTTTTTCGCTTTGATAAATATACGTTCCGCTTACACCGGTAAATAATTTTTCATTAAACACATATCCCACAATAGGAGTTAATTGAATATAGGTGTACGTACCAAAGGCCGCACTGAAATTACCTCCTACCCGCACATTTTTCCAAAAAGATATCTCATCCGTGTTTTTGTCGGTGGTGGAACCTGCTTTGCTCGAAGGTGGTGGCGTACTTTTGTTTTTATTCTTCATCTTCTCCTGTGCCGATGCCCCGAAACAAGTGGCAAGCAGTAAAAGAATGGCTATGTATTTTTTCATATTCCGTTACAATTCGTATGGCAAATATCTGCAATCTGTGATTAAAATAACGAAAGAAAGTATAAAAACGCTTAATAAGGTTTAATTTCGCACAATTTTTAAATAGTTTCACTAATGAATAAAGTTCATAATTTTAGTGCAGGTCCGGCTATTTTACCCCAATCTGCCATTGATGCCTCCATCGAGGCTCTTAAAGACTTTTCGGGAACGGGATTATCCCTTATAGAAGTTTCTCACCGAAGCAAAGAATACGAAGCGGTGGTAAATGAAGCAACTCAATTGGTAAAAGAAATACTCAACCTTTCAGATGAGTATGGAGTTGTTTTTTTGCAGGGTGGTGCCAGCCTTCAGTTTGATATGATTCCATACAATTTTCTGGATGAAGGAGAAACAGCAGCCTATATGCATACCGGTGTATGGGCAGGCAGAGCCATTAAGGAAGCAAAAATTTTTGGTAACGTAAATGTAGTGGCCAGCAGCGAAGATAAAAACTTCTCCTATATACCAAAAGGATTTACGATTCCTTCTGATTCAAAATACTTCCATTGCACCTCTAACAATACCATTTACGGAACCGAGTTGTTTAATTTCCCTGAGACAAATGTTCCAGTAATCTACGATATGAGTTCGGATATTTTCAGCAGGCCCTTTGATGCGTCAAAATTCAGTATGATTTATGCCGGAGCGCAAAAAAATATGGGCCCTGCCGGAACCACATTGGTGATTGTAAAAAAAGATATGCTGGGCAAAGGCAAACGCAAGCTGCCGGCTATGTTTGATTACAAACTGCATATTGATAACGGGTCGATGTATAATACCCCTTCCGTTTTTGCTATTTTCGTGTGCATGCACACGTTGCGCTGGGTAAAATCCATTGGTTTGGCCGAAATGGAAAAGCGCAACAAAGCCAAATCCGATTTGTTATATGCCGAAATTGACCGCAACTCCCTGTTTAAAGGAACCGTGGTAAACGAAGATCGTTCAAGAATGAATGTAAACTTTGTGCTAAACGACAAATCAATGGAAGAAGAGTTTTTAAAATTCTGTAAAGACCATAAACTAAGCGGTCTGAAGGGACACC
>JAIBAK010000054.1 GCA_019695215.1 Bacteroidia bacterium
TTGCCGGTGGTAAGTTCCCATACTTTGGCTGTGCCATCGTTAGATCCTGTTACTACATATTTTTCATCTTTACTTATAGCAATGCAGGTAACCTTCCAGGTATGTCCTTTAAGTACGGCTACTTGTTTTTTAGTGGCCACTTCCCACACAATAGCTGTTTTATCACTCGAACCACTCACCAAGTATTTCCCGGAATAACTCACCTCAAGGGCATTAACCGGACCGCTGTGACCAACCAGCGTACCCGTGGGCGCAGCTGCAGGAAATTTAATTATTGTGATAGCCGCATCATTGGTTCCAATAAACACCTGCCCGTCTTTTGCACAGGCTATGGCATTAATATTCGGAATTACCATATTCCGCTTTTTCTCCCCGGTGGTAAGGTCATACATATTTAATCCCTGCACGGCCGAGCCGGTGTACAGATTTTTGGCAGCAAAATCGAATGCCACAGCTGTAACAGCCGTATTGTATCCTACAAAATCATTTTTTAACACTCCGGATGAATCCCATCCTTTCACACTAAAATCTTTTGATGCAGTAGCAATGAGCATGGGCTTATTGCGCGGACGGGTAAAAGCAATTTGTGTAACAGCCGCATTGTGTCCGCCAATCTTTTTAATCAGCCATACGGAGTCGGCACTGTACATATTTATGTTTTTATCCCACGAGGTAGAGAAGAGGTATTTACCATCAGGAGAAAAAGCCACCCCCTCTACCAAATCACTGTGCCCCGGATAAATAAATTTAGGTTTAGTTATAACGGTTTGCGCAAAAACCTGACAACCCATGATAAGGGAAGCAAAAGCAAAAAATTGTTTTTTCATATACCCCATTTTTTCCAAATATAGAAAATAAGGGATAAAATCACTGTGCTACCGGTCACGCTTTATAAAAAAGCCATTTACCCAGCTCTTTGTAAGTAATTTTTTTACCGTAAAGCAAAATTCCGGTGCGGTAAATTCGTCCCGCCATCCAGGTGGTAACTAATATCCCCAACAGCATACAACACATGGAGGCAATTATCTGCCAGCCCCACGACCAGTCCCATGCACCGGTAAAAAATGGTACACGCACCATCATTATAATTGGCGATGTAAACGGAACCATAGAAAGCCACGTAGCTAATGAACCGTTGGGGTTAGATACCACCACCGTTTGCGCAAGAAAAAAGGCAAGTATCAGCGGAATGGTAATGGGTAACATAAATTGTTGTGTATCGGTCTCACTGTCTACAGCGGCACCCACCGCAGCAAATAAAGCCCCGTAAAACAGATAGCCGGTAATAAAGAAAAATAAAAACATCCCTCCTACAAGCCATACATTAATTTGGGAAGCCTGACTCATAATATCACTTACTAATGCTGCTTTACCCGACTGGCTCATGGCTGCTCCGGCATCCTGCATCATACTCATTTTATCTGAAAGCGCTCCGGTAACTCCACCACCTAGTACGGTACTTAACACTACCCAAATTAAAAACTGTAACAAAGCAACCATAGCAATACCGGCAATTTTCCCCATCATTAATTCGAAAGGTTTCACCGATGAAATGATAACTTCAACTATCCGGTTGGTTTTTTCCTCCATCACTCCTCGCATTATCTGCACTCCGTAAATAAAAATGAACATGTAAATAAAAATGGCTCCTACAAAACCCAGCCCGGTAGAGATGGCAGTACTCCCTTTTTCCAAACCCTCTTTCGTATCTCGTACCGACTCGAGTGAAACCGATGTATTGTTTATTTCATCAATCAGTTTTTGATCAATACCATGTTGCGAAAACTTAATATCACTTACTACTTTATTAAGTTTATCTTCGATGTAAGATTCGTCTTTCCAACTGGTTTGGGTGGCAGCGATTAATTTAAAACCTTTGAGGCTATCGGCTGCTGTTTGAGGGATATGTAAAACCGCGAAATAATCTTCGTTTCTGAGCTGAAGGCGGGCGGCATCTAATGGTTCATTTTTATAATCGAATTTATAAAAATCATTCTCCTTTAGTTTATCTTTAAATACTCCGCTCTCGTCAATTACAATAATACGTTTTAAATCATTTGATATTTGCTCATTCACTGAGAGGTATATAATGAGTGCGTAAAACCCGGCAATAAGCAAGGGTCCCAGCAATGTCATCACGATAAACGATTTTTTCCGAACCCGTGATAAAAATTCTCTTCCGGCAATTAAAAATATTTTATTCATAATGTTACAGCAGATGGAGTGGTTACATTTTTATTTACAGCCTGTATAAAAATATCATTCATATCGGGAACAATTTCTTTTAAACTGTGAATATGACTTACAGGCATAAGTTCTTTCAGCAAATCATTGGGAGTACCATGGAGTATTTTTATCTCAGACAGGGCCATATTTCCGTCAGCCGGAGTTGATTTTTGCAATACAAAAGAAGAACTTAACTGTAGCTTACAAATGGAGTGCTCTACTTCGTAGGTTTGGGTACGAAACTGGTTTTTGATTTGTTTTACCTCGCCCTCAAGTACCACTTTTGATTTGTTGATTAGCGCAATATGATCGCACAGTTGCTCTACTGTTTCCATGCGATGGGTAGAAAAAATAAAGGTAGAGCCTTCTTTATTCAGGCGAATTATTTCATCCCTGATAAGGTTGGCATTAATCGGATCAAATCCCGTAAAAGGCTCATCAAGTATAATCAATTCGGGTTGATGCAGCACCGTGGCAATAAATTGCACTTTTTGCTGCATGCCCTTACTCAGCTCTTCTACCTTTTTCGTCCACCAGTTTTTAATTTCAAAACGTTCAACCCAGTCCTTTAATTTATGCATCGCATCAGCACGGCTCAATCCCTTTAAGCGGGCAAAAAACAATAGCTGTTCTCCAACTTCCATTTTTTTATAAAGGCCACGCTCTTCAGGTAAATAACCCATCCGGTAAATATGAGAAGGATTTAGTTTTTCTCCGTTAAACAATACCTCTCCTTCATCGGCTCCGGTTATTTGAGTTATGATGCGGATAAGTGAGGTTTTCCCTGCTCCGTTTGGCCCCAGTAAGCCATAAACCGAGCCTTTGGGCACAGCAAGACTTACGCTGTCCAGCGCCTTGTGGTGAGCGTACTGTTTAGAAACATTTATTATTTGAAGTGACTGCATCTGACAAATTTTAACTCAAAACTAATTATTGTATTATGCTTTACAAGCACATTCGACCAAATGCCCGAATAACCTGATAAAGTGCGTTTCTTAATAAAACAGATCTTCAAAACTTCGGGCCATTTTCTCTTTGGTAAATTGGGCTGCCCGGGCTTGCGCATCCAGCGAATAGGATTCATAATGCTTAACAATTTCTTCTACCGCATGCAGCAGTTCAGAGGTGTTTTGAGGGGTAATCAATCTGCCGCTTTTACTGTCTTTTACTGCTTCAGCTGTCCCGCCCTGCTTGGCTCCGATGGCGGGCGTTCCGCAGGAATTGGCTTCCAAAATGCTAATCCCAAACCCTTCCGTATCCCCGTTTGGCTGCGTTTCGGAAAGCAGCAGGTAAATATCACATTCTTTGTATAAAGTGTGTAACGAACTAAAATCACTATAGGGAATTTGAACAAAACGAATCCGCTGTGCCACCCCAAGAGAATCAGCTAATGTTTTCAATTCGCTGACGTAAACGGGAAACTCGAATGCCCCGCAAATAGTGTAATTTACTTCAGGATATCCCTTAGCCAATACCGGAAGTGCGCGGATGATATTGGCATGTCCTTTACGTGGCCTTACAGTACCTACGGTGAGCAGATTGAGTTTACCGGAAAAAGTTTTCACCCGATTCTCTCCTTTCAGCCATTTCACATCTAAGGCATTTAAAATAATGTCGCAACGTTCGCGCTGGTGCGGTTTAAGCAGAGAAGCTGTATAGGAAGAAACTGCTACGAGCTTATCGAATTTGTTAAGCGAAATTTCTGTAAACCGCTTTGCGAAATAATTTTGCTGCAGTAATTCGTTTCCGTGCAATACGGCAATAAATTGTTTGCCCGGGAAAAACAGCTTCAGGCAATATCCCACCCATACCGGAAATTTATTGGATGCAATGATTACATCAGGTTTAAATGAAAGTACTGCCCGAAAGCAGGTAAAAAAGCGGTTTAAGTAACGGAATAAACCTTTATGTCCTGTGCAAACAACCTGATAAAAACTCCCTTGCCTTACCTTTTGCTGAAAAGTTACTACCCGCAAGGTATGGCCAATATTGCTCAACCCTTCGGCCAGTTGAAAAGCATGCGCTGCCACCCCACCGGTAACGGGAGGAAATTCGTTTACCACAAGTAATACCTTTTTCACGAGTGGCAAGTTAAAATTTGATTCATTCTTTTTACCGTGAAAAATGAAATCTTTTAAATTAAATTTACCCCATGAATGCAAAAGTCGAAAAATTCTTATTGGCACTCCCCGAGTCCAAGCAACAAAATGCCCTGCTCCTCAGGGAAATTTTTCTGTCCTGCAGTCCAAATATTACCGAGAGCATTAAATGGAATAACCTCACCTTTTCCTGTAACGGGGATATAGCTTTTATTTACACCTACAAGCAGGTGGCTTATCTAAATATTGGCTTTTTTAAAGCAGTGCAACTTACCGATCCAAAAAACAGATTTGAGGGAACGGGCGGAAGCATGCGTCATATTAAAATTACCACGGAAAAAGACATCCCTGTTGCGCAATTAAAAAAATGGATAAAGGAAAGTATAACCTTAAATTCCACAGCCCTGAAAGAGAAAGTCCAAAAGAAAAAGTAAGGCGTAAAAAATATCACCGAAAATTCTTTCAATTCATTACGCTCTTTTAGTACATTTACGGCCCATGCAACCGAGCGACCTAAACACCAAACGCTCCCTGATTCATATTAAAAATATGACGAGTAACAGTTGCGTACGTATTATACGCGAAGACCTGGAACGCACAGGTTTTATACGCGTGCATTATGTGGCACTTGGTGAAGCAGAGATTAGCTACGACCCGCAAATAATAAGTGAAGGATTTCTGGATGCCCTGCTGCGAAACAATGGCTTTGAATTAATTACGGATAAAGACACCAAACTTATTGAACTGATAAAAACATCGGTTATTCAGCTGATTTATTATGGAGGAAACACCAATTCCCTTATCCGAAACTCCGACTACCTGAGTGAACGTATTGGATATCCTTATGCCTACTTAAGTAAATTATTCTCGGAAAAAACCGGAACCACGCTGGAGAAATACATCATTCTGATAAAAATTGAAAAAATAAAAGAGTTGATAAGCTATGAAGAAATGACCCTGAGTGAAATTTCCTTTCAGATGGGCTACAGCAGCGTTCAATACCTGAGCAATCAGTTCAAACAATTTACGGGCTACTCGGTAACCGATTATAAAAATCTGGTGAACAAACCCCGCACCGCATTGCATCAAATCATTAATAACTGATTTTCAAAGTCAATTAACCTGTTTATGACAATTCCTCATTGGAATTTTATAACACTTTGCGATTAAACTATAACAGCCGGGCCATATCTAATGCCCACCTTTGTATCAGCAAATTTCAATTAGTGTATCACCATTAAAACGTAACACGCCATGAAAATCAAACGAAACATTGCCCTAAGCGACTCAGGGTTTGTATTTAACCCCTCAACAGGCGACTCTTTCTCTACCAACCCCATCGGGATTGAGATTATTAAACTGCTGAAAGAAGGTAAAAATGAAGATGAGGTAAAAAAACATCTGATAAAAACCTACATGACCGATGAGGTGACACTTGAAAAAGACTACTATGATTTTGTAAATATGTTGCTAAAACTTCAATTAGCCGAAGGTGATGAAAGCGAAGCGAAAAATTAATGTAGCCGTTACCGGACTCAACGCCATTGATAGTCCGGGGCCGGGAGTACCGGTGATACGTGCCCTTAAAGAAAGTACCGAGTTTGATGTACATATAATCGGTCTTTCGTACGAAACACTTGAACCGGGTATTTACATGCACAACCTGGTAGATAAAACGTATCAGATTCCTTTTCCATCGGCCGGTATTGAAAGTTTACTTACCCGATTAGAGTATATCAATGCCATTGAAAAAATTGATGTATTGATTCCAAACTTTGATGCCGAGTTATTCAACTTTATTAAACTTACTGAACGTTTGGAAAAAGAAATGGGTATTAAGATGTTTTTACCAACCATTGAGCAGTTTGAAGAAAGACATAAATCAAACCTTGATGAATTCGGGAAAAAATACGGGATAAAAGTTCCGCACAGCAAAATGATTTTTAATATCTCCGAAATACCTTCTCTGCGAAATGAATTTACGTTTCCATTAGTGGTAAAAGGAAAATATTACGATGCATCGGTTGCTTACACACCCGAGCAGGCCGTTACCTACTTTAATAAAATAAGTACCAAATGGGGATTACCCATCATCATTCAGGAGTTTGTATACGGACAGGAAGTAAACGTTACTGCCATAGGCGATGGAACCGGAAATACCGTGGGCGCTGTACCAATGCGCAAGCAGTACATTACTGATAAAGGAAAAGCATGGGCAGGAATTTCGCTGGAAGATGAAAAGCTGATAGAGGTTACCGAAAAGGTAATTAAAGGTTCCAAATGGCGGGGAGGTATGGAGATGGAAATGATTAAAACGCGTGATGACGAATATTACCTCATCGAAATCAATCCGCGGTTTCCGGCCTGGGTTTATCTGGCAGTAGGGTGCGGGCAAAATCATCCTGAAGCTTTAATAAAAATGGCACTTGGCGAAAAAGTAAAACCCTGGAAAAAGTATGATATCGGAAAAATGTTTATCCGCTACTCTTACGACCTGATTGTAGAACTGGAAGAGTTTGAAAAAATCTCAACCCTTGGTGAATTATAAACTTAAACCGAAACACAGAACATGAAAAAAATGCAGTATGAACGTCCGGTAATTCAACGATTGAATACCGGTATAATGAATAAATTCGGAACACGTACCGAATATGCACCCGTAACCCATATTGACGGAAATTCAGTAAAGGAACTGATAGGAAAATATGGCTCCCCTCTTTTTGTTATCTCAGAAAAAACCATTCGCAACACCTACCGCGAAGCCAACCGTGCCTTTAATACACGGTATCCCAAAGTGCAGTTTGCGTGGAGCTATAAAACCAATTACCTGAGTGCCGTGTGCAACGTATTTCATCAGGAAGGTTCATGGGCCGAAGTGGTTTCAGGCTTTGAATACGAAAAAGCTATCAGAAACGGAGTTCCGGGTAATAAAATTATTTTTAACGGACCAGATAAGACCGAAGCCGAATTACGAACCGCCATTGAAAACGGATCACCCATTCATATCGACCACCTGGATGAATTGTATCTGATAAAGGAATTATCGGGTGAGATGAAAAAGCGACCCAGAGTGGCCATTCGTGTAAATATGGATACAGGCATTTACCCCATGTGGGATCGATTCGGATTTAATTACGAAAACGGTCAGGCATGGGATGCCATTAACAAAATAATGCTTTCAAATACCATGGACCTTATCGGGCTGCATTGCCATATCGGAACCTTTATGCTGGCACCAAGTGCATACGGGGTGGCAGCAGCTAAATTATGTGATTTAGCCATGGGAATTAAAAAGAAATACAATAAAAATATTCAGTATCTTGATCTGGGGGGAGGCTTTGCTTCAAAAAATACGCTGAAAGGTTCTTACCTGCAGGGTGCCGATGCCTCTCCCGGATTCGACCAGTTTGCCGAAGCCATCAGCACAGCTGTTTTGAATGCCGGATTTACCGAGGACGAATTGCCTTTATTGATTCTTGAAACCGGAAGAGCCATGGTAGATGAGGCCGGATACCTGCTGGGAACAGTGGTTTCAAACAAACGTCTGTCTGACGGAAGACGTGC
Source organism: Bacteroidia bacterium (assembly GCA_019695215.1). GTDB lineage: Bacteria > Bacteroidota > Bacteroidia > UKL13-3 > UKL13-3 > JAGPCK01. The sequence goes on from JAIBAK010000054.1 coordinate 7,890, forward strand.
TACCATTATGGATTTCGGAGTAAATATTTTATTTACCTCTTTCTGGTATGACCATAAAATAAGTCCGGCACAGGAGTTTAGTCAGTACACCGAAGATGCCGTATTGTACGGCCCGCTGTGTATGAATATAGATGTTGTGCGCGAACACGTAACTTTGCCTCCAATGAAACGAGACGATCATGTAGTAGTACACACTGTAGGCGCTTACAATATGACCCAATGGATGCAATTTATTGCGTTGCGTCCGGCTATTGTAATGATTGACTTAGATGACAAAGTACATCAGATTCGCAAAAGAGAAACGGTTGACAGCATTGTGAATGAAGAGTTGATGCCTGGTTATCTTAAAACTTTTAAACTGTGATAAAACCGCATGGGTGATCAATTGAAGTTTTGGTTGCAGTACTACCGTGATGCTACGGTAAATAGCTACGCACAGATGTTCTTTTCAAACAACCGCTGGTTTGCCCTGCTGCTGTTACTTGCTTCGTTTGTTGACCCTTTCACAGGCTTAAGCGGATTAATTGCCCTTCTCATTTCGGTGGCTGCCACCCATTGGTTTAAATTCGATACCGCCATGAGCCGAAGCGGTGCCTACACCTACAACAGTTTAATGGTTGGGCTTGCGGTGGGTGTTTATTATACCTTCAATATTCAGCTTTTGGTTATTCTGCTGCTTATGTCGGTTTTCACCCTGCTAATCACCGTGTGGATGGCAAACATTACACTCAAATCAAATACGCCATTCTTAAGCCTTCCGTTTATTGCCGGAGTTTGGGTAGTAATTCTCAGTACCCGGAATTATGCGGCCATTGGTTTAAGCGAACGCGGCATTTACACCATTAACGAAATGTGGAGTTACGGAGGTCAAACCTTAGTTGATTTTTATCAAAAGTTAAATCATCTTCCAATACCCGCATTTTTTGATGTGTATCTGAAATCGTTAGGTGCTATTTATTTTCAATACAATATTATAGCCGGAATACTGATTGCTGCCGGCTTATTGCTGCACTCCCGCATTTCTTTCTTGCTGTCTATTGTAGGTTTTACAACCGGGTACCTGTTTTACCATTTTTTACAGGGTGGTTATTCAGAAATGATGTACAGCTATATCGGGTTTAATTTTATTTTATCGGCCATTGCCATCGGAGGCTTTTTTCTTATTCCTTCAGGACGTTCATTTTTACTTGTAATTATCTGCACACCGCTAATTGCTATTCTTATCAGTGCCCTTGGTTCGCTTGTATCGGTTTATCAATTGCCGCTGTATTCGCTTCCGTTCACCCTAATGGTGATGCTTTTATTATTTGTGCTAAGGCTGCGGTACGAAGGCAGCAAACCTCAGTTGGTACTCATGCAGCAATACGCCCCGGAAAAAAATCTGTATAAACATTTGTACCGCAAAGAGCGTTTTCAGAATGAAACCTATTTCCATATACACCTTCCTTATTTTGGAACATGGTATATTTCGCAGGGGCATGATGGCGACATTACCCATTTGGAAGACTGGAAATATGCATGGGATTTTGTGGTAACCGATGACAATCAGAAAACCTTTAAACTGCCCGGAACCGATGTTACTGATTTTTATTGCTACAATCTACCGGTACTGGCACCTGCTGCAGGGTATGTGGCGGAGGTGCTGGATGAGGTAGCAGATAACAATATTGGAGATGTGAACCGGGAGCAAAATTGGGGAAATGCCATTGTGATAAAACATGGCGAATATATGTTCAGCAAAATTACACACCTTAAGGCCGGTAGTTTGAAAGTAAAAGCAGGTGACTATGTAAAAAAAGGAGAAGTGATTGCTGCCTGCGGAAATTCGGGACGTTCGCCCGAACCGCATATCCATTTTCAATTACAGGCAACTCCTTACATCGGGTCTAAAACATTGCGTTATCCTATTAGCTATTATGTGAGCCAGAAAAACAATGTTTCAGCATTTCATGCATTCGATTATCCAAAACAGGGAGAATATATTACCCGGGTAGCTGCCACACCTTTACTTAAAAATGCTTTTCAGTTTATTCCCGGTGAAGAATTCATGTTTGAGTGTACCGGTGAAAACGGGAAGAAAGAAACCATTAAATGGGAAGTATTTACCGATGCCTGGAATAATTCGTACCTGTACTGTCATACAACCAAATCAACAGCATGGTTTGTAAACAACGAAACGCTTCATTACTTCACCGATTTTGAAGGAGACAAAAATTCGATGCTCTATGCTTTTTACCTCGGAGCACATAAAGTGCTCATGGGATATTACCCGCAAATGGAGTTAACAGATCTGCTTCCGGTAGAGGGCTTTTTCAAAGGGCCGGTAAAATATATACAGGACATTTTTGCTCCGTTTTATCTTTTCTTACGCGGGGATTTTGCAATGAAATTTATTTTTGCCGATGAGCAAATTCAGCCCCGTACCATCATTATTGAAAGTAAAGCAACGGCCATTGCCGGAAAAACTGTTAGCCGCAGCATGCAGTTTAAAATAACAGTGCATGAAAATCACATTGCTGAGTTTACTGTAACCGAAAAAGGGAAAACCCGAACAGCCAAATGGATAAATTAGTGCTATACCTTTCGTTCATTTTGGTGCTGATTCCGTTTTTTGCAAAAGCTCAGGAAGAACCGGTTTTTGATTCTAAAATGGTTGAAGATTCTACGTATCGGTTTTACTTAGACGGTGACTGGCGCAGTGTAATTGCATACGGTGAAGCCGCATTAAAAGATGATATTGATTATTATTACCTGCGCATGCGTTTAGGCATTGCTTTTTTTGAACTGGGAAGATACAGGCAGGCTATCCCCCACTTTGAAAAGGCCAACGAAATGAATCAGCTGGAAGAAGCGGCAAAGGAATATTTATACTGGTGTTATATTTACTCCGAGCGGTTTGAAGATGCCGGAAGACTGAGTAAAACATTTTCAGCAGAAACAGCCAAAAGTACCGGAACCGATAAACAAAAATCGTTAGCATTCGTGCTGTTTGAAAGTGGAATTAAAACAACAGATAAAACAAGTCTGTTTGACCCGTTGTGGTATGTACAGGGCGGAACGGGACATATGCTAAAAAAACAGACTTATTTTTTTCATAGTGCCATGTTTCTAAACCAAAATACGTACTGGGGCAGCTACAAGCAATTGGAATATTATGCAAAACTGAGTATGCCGCTTTCCAAGAACTGGTGTATTGCTCCTGCTTTGCATATCACCAATCTTAATGCTTCTCCTTATTCCAACAGCACCTATTTTTTAATGTCGTTGACGGCTGTGAAACAACTAAAATTAATTCAACCAAGTTTTAATGCTTCGTGGTCGAATCTATTAGGAACATCGCAAATTCAAATGGGAGCCGGATTAAAATATTTCCCTTTTGGCAATAATAATTTATGGATTGGTACCTCAAGCAATTTCACTCTGCCTGACGGTGGAAATACGGCCTTCAATTTTCAACACACTTTATGTTACTCTCCTGCGTTAAAATGGACACTTAGTGGATCATTCTACCATGGCAATACGTATTTGTTTAACGAGAGCAACGGGTATGTGATCAACAGTTCATATGATTTATTACGAAACCGGAGTTCATTCATGACAACTTATAATCTTAACCGCCATCTGGATATTTATACATTGATTCAGAACGAACAAAAAACCGAATATTTTAACGGAAACAATTACCAGTTCAACAACTTCATTTTAGGATTTAAATACAAACCGTGAGTATGAAACGCATCATCATTTTAATCATTACCTGTGCAGTTTATATGCAGCATGCATGTGCACAAAACGAAGCTAAATTACAGGCCGCCTTCAGTAAAAGTTACCAGTTTGAAACCAGTGCCGATTACAAAAGTGCCATCAATGCCTTAAAGGAAGCCTACGAAGAAACAAATTACGATGTAAACTTAAGAATGGGCTGGTTAACGTATAAAGCCGGTATGTACACCGAGTCGATGGTGTACTATGCTAAAGCCATTAATTTGATGCCATATTCAATTGAAGCGAAACTCGGATATGTAAACCCGGCTGCTGCCGCAGGATTATGGGAAAAGGTAATTGACCAGTACCATAAAATTCTGGTAATTGATCCGCAAAACACCACGGTTAATTACCGAATGGGATTATACTGTTACAATAAAAAAGATTACAAATCGGCTTATGGCTATTTCGAAAAAGTAGTAAACCTTTATCCGTTTGACTACGACAGTGAATTAATGTTTGCGTGGACCAATTTTCAATTAGGCAAATTGAGAGAAGCAAAAATTATTTTCAATAAAGTATTATTAATGTCACCGGGTGATAAATCGGCTTTAGAAGGATTATCATTGATAAAATAAAGGGCTATCTTTTTTCTGATAGCTGATTGATGAATGACGTGAAGTGTGACACATCACGCATCAGTTGTACATTTTTCGGAGTTTTTAACTCAGCATTTTCTATTTGTTTTCCAAATAATAAAATGGTTGCTTCAGGCCATGAAAAAGCAAGTTCTGTAACAAATGAATCCAAATCTTTTGGGTGAATAGCACTGGTAAGCGAAGTAATTACATACCCCGGACTGTGAAAGGCAAATACTTCTTTCAGTTCGCTGTGCGGTAAACTTTGTCCGAGATAAATTACCTGATGTCCCCTTGCTCTGAGCATATAATTGGCAAACAATAACCCGAGTTCATGAGGTTCGCCTTCGCGCAAAAACAATAAAAATTTCTCTTTCCCGGGCTCTTCCTTTAATACCTGGCCATCAATAGCCACATACAATTTTTGTTTGATAAGGTTAGTAATAAAATGTTCATGAGCCGGCTGAATAGAACCAATTTGCCATAACACACCCACCTCACTCATAAATGGAAAAATAACCTGCGTCATGGTGCCTTCAAGCCCTAACTGCAAAATATTTGTGGAAAGGATATTATTAAAACCAGCCTCGTTGAGCATCAGCATACTTGATACAAGTAATTTTACCTGATGAGAATGTTCTTTATTCGTTTCGCTAACCTTGGATACGGCCTTTTCAATTTGCTCCGGAGTCATTTTGGCAATGCCAGAAATTTTAATTCCGTTGTTATTAAGTGTACTGATATTCAGAACAAGACGAAGATCTTCATCGTCATAATAGCGGATATTGGTTTCCGTGCGCTTAGGTTTTATTATACCATAACGCTGCTCCCATACCCTAAGGGTATGACTTTTTATTCCGGTAACGGATTCGATATCTTTTATTGAAAACTTCGACAAAACAACTTATTTTACAAACTTAAACAGTTTAGGCTGTTTTTTGTTTTAGGTTAGGGGTAATCGAAAAATATTTTGAAACAAATTTTAATTGCAGGCGGTTCCGGATTAATCGGTTCTTCTTTAGCCAAAAGGTTAAAGGCAAAAGGGCATAAAGTATCCTTTTTGAGCCGTAAAGGCGGACGTAAACAATCGGGTGTGGACATTTATGAATGGGATATCAGGCGCTCGTATATTGAAGGCAAAGCTTTTGAAAACACACAGGTAGTAGTTAATCTCTCAGGTGCAGGAATCACCGACAGGAGGTGGAATGAAAAACGAAAACGGGAAATATACGACAGCCGAATAAACGGTACCCGACTACTGGTGGATCATATAAAAAAGCATGGCCATAAAGTAAAAAAACTTATCTCAGCTTCGGCCATTGGTATATATGGAGAACGCAGTGATGAGATTTTATTTGAAGATTCCACCCCCGGTGACGATTTTCTAGCTCGTATATGTTGTGACTGGGAAAAGGAGGCCGAAAAAATAAAATCGGCCACATCAAATAATGTATATCTGGCCATTCTTCGAATTGGATTAGTACTTAGCCAGCGCGGAGGGTATTTTAAACGAATAAAAAAGTTTATTAAATGGTGGATGGGAGCACCCGCCTCACCCGGAAATCAGTATCAGAGCTGGATACATATGGAAGATTTGTGCAACATGATTATTTACCTGATAGAAAACGACCAAACTGAAGGTACTTTTAATGCAGTTGCAAGTGAACCGGCCACCGCACACGATATTGTGTCAAATATTGCCGAGCGCCTTAGAAAACCTTATATTCTTCCTCCCATCCCATTGTGGGCACTTAAACTTTTGTTTGGCGAAATGGCCGATATTCTTACAGCAAGTCAATATGTAAATAACGAAAAAATTAGGGAAACGGGTTTCAAATTTAAATACCCTGATTTAAACAGTTCGCTGAACAATTTAATCCTTGAGTAGTTATACAGGTGATGAAGTGGTGATGTGGTGAAGTAATGGGTTTGTGAGTACACTCTTGGCTCATTGCGTTTACCGAAGCGTGGGTTTGTGAAGTGTTTAGCTATGTTATATGAAAAAGGATAAAGTAAGTATAGTTTGGTTACGAAGAGACTTGAGGCTGCACGATCAGGCAGCGTTATATCATGCTTTAAGAGGGAAATTTCCTGTTTTACCCCTGTTTATCTTTGACAAAAACATTCTCAATAAACTTGAAGAAAGAACAGATGCACGTGTAAATTTTATTCATCAAACCCTGCAGCAACTGCAGCATGAACTGGAGTTACTCGATTCATCGCTGGTAATAAAATACAATACTCCTAAACTTGCCTGGGAACAATTGCTTGCCGAATACGATATTCAGGAAGTATTTACCAATCATGATTACGAACCTTACGCCCGTGACAGGGATAAAGAAATAAACAATCTGTTAGCCTCACGCCATATTCCCTTTTACACTTTTAAAGACCAGTGCATTTTTGAAAAAGATGAAGTGGTAAAAGATGATGGGAAACCGTATACGGTTTTTACACCTTACAGCAAAAAATGGAAAGCCAAACTCTCTCCTTTTTACATGAAAAGTTACCCGACTGAAAAATATTTTTCAAACTTTTATCATACCAAACCCCTTCCCGGAATTTCTCTTAAAGAAATGAATTTTTCAAAAAGCAGTATTCCGTTCCCCCCGCCTCAAACAACTTCCGGAATTATAAAAAACTACAAAGAACAACGCGATTTCCCCGGGGTTACAGGTACCAGTAAATTAAGTGTTCATTTCAGGTTTGGCACCATTAGTATCAGAGAAAAAGTGAGAAAAGCACAGCAACTTAGCGAAACATGGCTGAACGAGTTGATATGGCGCGAATTTTATATGCAAATTTTGTGGCACTTTCCATATGTAGCTACCGGTGCCTTTAAACCCGCCTATAATCACATTGAATGGCGCAACAACCCGGATGAGTTTGAGCGCTGGTGTAACGGACAAACCGGTTACCCCATTGTAGATGCCGGCATGCGCGAACTTAATACAACAGGTTTTATGCATAACCGGGCACGAATGATTACCGCCAGTTTTCTCACCAAACATTTGCTTATTGACTGGCGCTGGGGCGAGGCTTACTTTGCCCAAAAACTCCTTGATTTTGATTTGTCTGCCAATAATGGCGGATGGCAATGGGCGGCAGGTTGCGGAACAGATGCAGCCCCTTATTTCAGGGTGTTTAATCCGGCTTTGCAAACCGATAAATTTGATAAAGACCATCGGTATATCAAAAAATGGGTGCCGGAGTACAACACGCCTGCCTATGTAAAACCGGTAGTTGAGCACAGCATGGCCCGCGACCGATGCCTGAAGGCATATACAACAGCTTTGAGTCCAAGGCATAAAACCTTTGGACTCTTTATCTAATATTTCGAGAATATTTACGTTATTGTGGTATGAAAATGAAGGTGCTTCTACAAGTAACTTTATTACTTGGAGTGAATTCAGTGGCTATGGCTCAGAAGAAAAATATATGCACAGAATATTCTGTTGAAATTTATCCTTATGAAATTTCCGAAGGTATTTACAAACTGGAAACGTATCATAGTTTAAGAACTAAGGTAACAATTTGTCCTCCTCTTTTATCTCCAACATATTTTAAAGATGCAGTGTTTTTTGACCGGGTAAGTTTGATTAAACAATCAATAGGAAAGGAAAAAAAAGGATGGTCGTATTCAACCTCACCTTCCAAATATTTTAAACACCCTGCTTCTCTTCGTTTATATGCTGATTCACCTCGGTGGGAATATTATACTGAGCAAAGGGTAAATGATCCCAGATCTCATGACGGGGATTTATATAGTGATTCAACTAATACTTTTCCTCATGACAACTTGCCTGACTCATTAAGACAGAAATCGATTTTAGAACTTAGTTATCCATACAAGCAACATCTTTTAAAATATTATACTGACTTTTATTTCAAAAGAACTGAAGTAACCAATGCCGAATACAGGGAATTTTACACATGGGTGGTTGATTCCATCATAACGGCTTACACGGGTATTACATCCTCAACAAGAACATGGCAGTTGGTTTTTACCGACTACACCAGCGATAAGATTTATATTAAACTTAACAAAGCCATTGATTCTGCCTCATTTGCCGAAAAGTTAAAAAACGTTCTTAACACTGATTTCAGATACGCTAGCGAAGGAAAAACTATTTACATTGATAATAAAAAAATTAGTTACCTACTTTACTTAACAAATTCCCTAAAAAAGAAAGTTGATTTATTACCAAATAAAAGTTGTTTCAAAGAAAATTTTTATTACTCCTACAATGAAATAATGGCCGATTACTACTTCAGCCATCCTAAGTATTTTAATTACCCTATTGTTGGAATCACCTGGTGGCAGGCCAAAGCCTTCTGCGCCTGGAAAACAGCCCGAATAAATGAACAGTTGAAAAAAGAACATCCCGACTTTTATGTAGTAGTTGATTTACCGTCAGAAATTGAATGGGAAAGGGTATGCTTGATGGGTGTTAGGTTAGGGGAAGACCAAATGAAAGAATTGGCAGATGATAAATGGACAACTGATCTACAACTAAATCAATCAATCCCTTATTGGACTGATCCTCATTATTTCACTGTTAACGGACGGAATCGGCCATTGAATCTGACAGAGGATGGTTGTTTCTATCCAAACCCAGCTGACCTAACTAAATTAAAACTGAAACCGGGTAGTGCAGACCTTATGTTAAGCAATCTCACCAGCACAGGTATTTCAGGCTTGGGCAACAATGTTTCTGAATGGATGCTGGAAAACTATCAGAATAATTGGAAACTAGCTTTTAAGGCAAGGCAATCAAGATTAGACACCAGCCATACTACAGAAGCCAGATTAATTCAGCAGATTGAAATGTACTATAATAGTCAGTGCGACACCAACGGATACCTGGTGAGGGGTGCCAACTGGTTTGATGAACGGTATCAAATTATTTATGGGAGAAATAAGGCAGGTGCTAATGCAAAAACTTTTGTAGATCCCAATAAATCATTCAGTACCCTTGGGTTCCGATATGTCATACACGTTTATCGTAAAACCGAGAATTAGTCTCTCCGCTTAGCTACTGCCCCATTTATAATAACCTCCTCAATGCAGTCGCTTCCGAAATTATAGGGAATGAAATGAAACGAAGGAATGGGTTTGGTAATAATCACGCTTCCTGCTTTTCCTATAGCAATACTTCCGTGCGTATCGCTCATTTGAATTGCTGCTGCACCATTAATGGTAGTGGCATGAATGGCTTCTTCGGGAGTAAGTTTCATTCGTGCACAGGCCAGTGACAATACAAAACCCATACGTCCGCTGGGCGAACTGCCCGGATTATAGTCAGAAGCCAACGCAACCGGCAAACCGGCATCAATCATTTTGCGCACAGGGGCAAAAGGAATCCCCAGAAAAAAGGAACAGCCCGGTAGTGCCATAGGCATAGTGGTTGAATTGCGCAGGCATTCTATTTCCTCGTCTCCGCAGTATTCTAAATGATCTACACTAAGCGCATGATTTTTTACAGCCACCTGTACTCCTCCTGAGTACCCAAGCTCGTTGCCATGTATTTTTGCTTTGAGGCCATGCTTTGCAGCCGCTTTTAAAATGCTATCGGTTTCCTCCGGAGTAAAAAAACCGTGGTCGCAAAACACATCACAATAATCTGCCAGCTGATGTTCGGCAATACGCGGCAGCATCTCGTTAATGATTAAATGAATATACCCCGTCCGGTTTTCTTTATACTCAAGCGGAATTGCGTGTGCACCCAAAAAATTAGCTCTGACGGGAATGGGAGAAACTTCCTTTAACCGTTTAATTACCCGCAACATCTTCAGTTCATCTTTCAGAGTAAGTCCGTAACCGCTTTTAATCTCAATGGCACCAGTACCCTGTTTGATGACTTCCCAAAGACGTTCTAATGCGGCATGGTATAATTCATCTTCGCCCATAGCCTGTAACCTGCGGGAAGAATTGAGGATACCCCCGCCCTTCTGAGCAATCTCTTCATAACTCATTCCTTTTATACGCATCACAAATTCTTCTTCGCGCGTGGCGGCAAAAACTATATGTGTATGTGCATCTACAAATGTTGGCATCACCACACGTCCGGTGGCATCTATTTCTTTAATGGTCCCGTGCTCTTTTATCATTTCCGGTTTAAAATCGCGCATACTGCCGAAGGCCGCAATTTTTCCATGTTCTATGTACAAAAATGCGTCTACCAGTACATTCATTTCCGACATTTGCCGTCCGGCCCTGCGTTCAACAGGATAATGATCTGTTGCAATCAGTTGTTTGATATGTTTGATGAGTAAATTCATCTGTCTTAATTTTTAATTTCCACGCCCCATTAACATCGCATGTCAAGTTTTTCCTGCTTCTAATAGCTATCGGACTTTGCGTGAATATGCTCTCGCGCAAAGCTCGCTAAGTCGCAAAGTTTGTTTCATTTTTAAATTACTTGTTACTCTTCCTTGCGGTCTCTGCGCCTTTGCGTGAATATGCTCTCTCGCGCAAAGCTCGCTAAGTCGCAAAGTTTGTTTCAT
>JAIBAK010000055.1 GCA_019695215.1 Bacteroidia bacterium
AATGAATTACTCAGTAACAGTGAATTTTTTAGTTGAGGTAAAGTTACCGCTGCTGATGGTGTAGAAATAAACACCGGGTTTCAGGTTGTTCAAATCTACGGTAAATGTGTTTTCACCGGCATTGAATTTTTCGGTGCTTACAGAAACATTTTGTCCGATAATGTTAGTTACAGTTAAGGTAACATCACCTGATTTACCAATAGCAAAAGGAACGTTTACAGCCGAATTTCCTGAAACAGGGTTTGGATAAGCATTTCCCATTCCATATCCGTTTCCATTAATGCTTTTAACTCCAACATTGGCTGATGAAATTAAATAATCAATATGTATTAACTGAGAAACTGAATAATAGCTTGATGGGAGGTATCTTGAACCAAGACCATTTAAGCGGTCGGTGTACAATTGAGTTTTATCAATAGCCAAACCATTGTTATAATAAGCGTGCTCCACATTGTTACCATTTCTTACGGTTCTAACCCAAAAAGTATTTAATGGTTTGGTTGGTTGTGGATTCAAATCGCTACCGGCAAGCAGGGTATCACCGGCACTGTAAGCATAACCTGGTTTGAAAGTTACGGTAGTACCTACAATATTGTTTTTAGTGATGCTTTTGAAAAGCGAAGGGATGGCAATTATTTTTTCTCCCCAGATTCCCTGATTGGCAATCGAATCAGCGGTAGTAAGCGGGATGCGGATTTGATAAACAGTAGATCCTGTTGCCGGTTCGTGTGTAGTACGGTTAAAATCTGTGGTGGTAAACACGTTTTGACCCGGAGTGGTTCCAAAGTACCAAACCGACATTGCACCGGTAGTTGAAGTGGCTCCCTGCTTGTGGAAAGATACGATCATGGTATCAACCACAGTATGAATATTACGCTCATACAGATACAGAATTCTGATTGAATCTACGGTATAGTCGTTAAACTTACTAAGCGGAGAGGTGTTACCATCAAGTGAGAATTCAATATCTTTTGCATCTAAACCTTGTCCGGCAGAAATCCAGGTGTTATTGTATTTAGCAGGAGTTCCATTGTTGAGGTAAGCTACTACTACAGATGAGTCAGGAAATAACATCATGCTGCTTCCTTCAAAGCCGTTAAGATTTTCCTGTAAACCTGCATAACTGAACCATTGCGAAACCTGTCCACCGGCATTGGCCGATGAATTTACGCGTAGTTTGCTGTGGAAAGGAACCTGGTATTCCTTAACTTCAATTTTGTTTGTTGGTTGAAGATTGCTTTGAGCCATAACTCCGAAAGCAAACATTCCTCCGAGTAAAGTAAATAAACTTTTTTTCATAATGAATTGATCTTTATTGATTTTTACAAAAATACTAATTTTCTTCTATTTTTTAGCGTGTTCCTGAATTAAAGACAGGGCTGCAAGAATAAAGGTTGCATACCATATTTCTTTCACTTTTCTATCCACATTCCGTATTCTTTTATCAGGTTAATTAGTTCGTCAACAGCCGTTTCTGATGAGATATTTCGTTTTACAACTTCTTTCCCTTTGTAAAGAGTAATCTTCCCGGGGCCGGTACCCACATAGCCAAAATCGGCATCGGCCATCTCTCCGGGGCCGTTAACAATACATCCCATGATTCCTATTTTCACTCCTTTCAGGTGGTCAGTTACCTGTCGGATTTTAGCCGTTGTTTCCTGTAAATTGAATAAGGTGCGACCACAGGAAGGACAGGATATATATTCTGTTTTCGAGATTCGGGTTCTGCTGGCCTGCAATATTCCGAAGGCTGTTGAATTGATAACAGAAGGTTGAATTTGTGCTGCATTAATCCAAAGGCCATCCCCGTAGCCATCTATCAATAATGAGCCGCAGTCGGTTGAACTGTGCAGCATCATGGTTTCCCCGTCAGTTGTTGCATATGTTGTTTTGATAATAACCGGCAATGTGCATTCGGCTTCCTTTAAATCCCAAAATATCTGACGCAGCTGACTTAATCGATGTTCATTATTCGTTTCAATAATCAGAACCGCATTTTTAGTATCGTTTAACTGCCGGATAGTTTCTGGGTTCATGTCTTCACAATTCAGTAGCACAAAAACTATTTCAGATGGGATTGAGGCAATTGAACTGAGCTCGTTATTTTTTATTAAAGGATAATAATTATCCTTGTTTTCAATTGCTTTCCAAGTTTCGTAATTGCAAATAGCTTTTAATCCATTAGGCAGCATAAACGAAACAGTTTTTGATCCGGTAAAAATAAAATCTGCACCTAAATCAGTCATATGCCATTTATCTAATTTGGCATCGTAAACATGACCAATTTGTTTCATTTCCCATTCGGTTATTGTGCCCGGTTGACTAAAATCGGCAATAACCCGTGGTACATTTTTACCTCCCAGATTATGGCATACACGACTTACTCTTTTTTGATATTCGAAAGGAGAAAATTGTTGAAAAGACTCAGGAAAAACGGAACGAACGGGTTGGTGATTTACTCGTCCGGAATACCTTTCTGTTAATTTTTTTGCCACAGGAATTTCAAACTCGGGGTCTTCAGTGAGCGACACCCTTATGGTATCTCCAATGCCGTCTTCGAGCAGGCACCCGATACCCAGTGCCGATTTTATTCTGCCGTCATCACCTTCACCCGCTTCAGTAACTCCAAGGTGCAAGGGATAAAACATTTGTTCACTGTCCATTTTGTTTACCAGTAAGCGGTACGCTTCTACCATTACCTGCGGGTTGCTTGATTTCATGGAAAGTACCAGATTATGGTAATTTTCATCCCGGCAAATACGCAAAAACTCTAACGCACTTTCTACCATTCCGGCAGGAGTATCGCCATAACGACTCAAAATTCTGTCGCTAAGCGAACCGTGATTGGTGCCTATGCGCATGGCAGTTCCGTATTCTTTACAAATTTTTATCAGCGGCAGAAATCTTTCCCGTATGCGTTCAAGTTCTCCATTGTACGCTGCATCGGTATATTCAATGTTTTCGAACTTTTTTTTGTCGGCAAAATTGCCCGGGTTAATGCGAACTTTTTCAACAATACGAGCTGCTACTTCTGCTGCGTTGGGAGTAAAGTGAATATCTGCCACCAGCGGAGTTTGATAGCCTTTTAACCGCAATTCTTTTTTTATGTTTTCAAGATTGCCTGCTTCTTTAATACTGGGGGCGGTAATACGCACCAGCTCACAACCGGCTTCTATCATACGTATTGATTGCTCTACCGTGGCTTTGGTGTCCATGGTATCGGTAGTGGTCATAGATTGAATTCGTATCGGGTAGTCACCTCCCAAATACAAATCACCAATTTTAACGGTATTGGTTTTTCTCCGTTGGTAACGGGTAAGACTTTCGCAGTATTTTTTATTTTCAGATTGCTCTTTAAAGGTCATGTCAGCTTAAATGATTGTCGGGTTGAAGTGTAAACATAAAAATCAAGCATTAGTTTTAAATATCTCCCGGTTGAGGTCTAAGAAGCAATTCCTCTACAACGGCTGTTTTCAGGGAATAGGCATTCCACATGGCTTCTGCCACATCTTCTGCCTGCATAAATCGGGATTCGGGTAAGGTACTTCCGGCCCATGAATCGGTTAAAGTTGCACCGGGCAATACCGATGTTACACGGATAGCTGTTTCCTTTAATTCTTCGCGCAGCACTTTACTCATTCCCAGCAGGGCAAATTTGCTGATGCAATAAGAGCCTCCATTGGTGTAGGGAATAATGCTTGCAGTGGAGCAAATATTAAAAACGTGCCCTTTATTAATTTTTTTCATTGATGGTACAAGCGCACGGGTAAGATGGTAAGCACTTTCAACATTTGTTTTCAAAAGGAGTTCAAGGATAGTATCTTCTTCGTTTAGCAGCTGCCCGGGTTTAAAAATTCCTGCATTGTTTACTAAAACATCAGGCGTACCCATTGTGTTAAGAACTTCGCGTGCAAATTGCCGCACAGCTTCTTTATCCGAGGCATCTGTTTGAATGAGCAAAAGTTGGGGGCAACCTTCTGATTTCAATTCTTTTTCAAGTTTATCAAGGTGCTCTTTGTTTCGGGCAAATGCTGCAACACGAAAGCCCTGGCGGGCAAATCGGTTAACAATGGCTTTTCCTATTCCTTTAGAGCCGCCACTCACTACTATTAACGGTTGTTGATTCATTGAGGTCACAAAATAACAGCTATTTGAATTATATTTACCACCGATATTAAAAGCACATGTCGTTTTTCTACCATTTCGGCCGCTATATTCTTTTTATCAGAGGTTTATTCTCCAAGCCCGAGAAGTTCTGGGTATTCAGGGAACGTATGTTTCAGGAAATGCAAAGCATTGGAGTTGGCTCTATAGGGATAGTAACTATCATTTCAGTGTTTGTGGGAGCGGTTACTACTGTACAAACCGCTTATCAGCTGGTATCGGGTTTGGTGGCTAAGTCCATTATCGGAACCATTGTAAGTGATTCTACCATGCTCGAGCTTGCTCCCACCATTACCTGCTTAGTACTTGCCGGAAAAATAGGTTCAAGTATCGCTTCCGAAATTGGTACCATGCGCGTAACCGAGCAAATAGATGCTTTGGAAATTATGGGAATTAATTCGGCAAATTATTTAGTGCTTCCTAAAATTCTGGCCGGAATGATTGTTATACCAATGCTTATAATTATTGCCATTTTTCTTGGCATATCCGGAGGCATTATAGCCGGAAAAATGGCGGGTATTTTACCGGTGGAAGAATTTATGAAAGGGGCAAGAAGTACGTTTAAAGGTTTTACTGTTTTCTTCTCGTGCACCAAGGCCGTTACATTTGCATTCATTATTACTTCGGTTTCGGCTTTTCAGGGATTTTATACCCATGGCGGTGCGCTCGAAGTGGGGCAGTCAAGTACCAGAGCGGTGGTGTATAGCGCAGTTCTAATTTTATTTTCCGATTATATTCTTGCCCAGTTGCTCTTATGATTGAAGTTAAAAATGTTTACAAATCATTTGGCGATAAAAAGGTACTGGAGGATGTAAGTGCCGGTTTTTACAGAGGGAAAAGCAATTTTATTATTGGTTCAAGCGGTAGTGGTAAAAGTGTGCTCATGAAATGTATGGTAGGGCTGGAGCAGGTAACGGATGGCAGTATTTTGTATGAGAACCGCGACTTTACCCATTTGGATTATAACGCCAAAAAGGAAATCAGGAAAGAAATTGGAATGCTGTTTCAGGGAACTGCTTTGTTTGATTCGCTAACGGTAGAGCAAAACGTAGAGTTTCCAATTAAAATGTTTTCTAAAATGACTCCGGCTGAGCGGTTAGACCGGGTAAATTTCTGTCTTCAGCGGGTAAATTTAAGTAAAGTAAATCATCTTTATCCTTCAGCCTTGAGTGGCGGAATGAAAAAACGGGTGGGTATTGCCCGGGCCATTGCTTTAAATCCGCAATATTTATTTTGTGATGAGCCAAATTCCGGATTGGATCCGCTTACTTCCAGAGTAATTGATGAACTAATTAAAGAAATTACCATTGAGTTTAATATCACCACCATCATCAATACCCATGATATGAAGAGTGTGTTTGATATGGGAGATAATATTATTTTTATCTGGCAGGGGAAAAAATGGTGGGAGGGAACCAGAAAAGATATTCGCGCCTCAGGTAATAAAGAACTGCATGACTTTATGAAAGCCTACGATATCGAGAATATGTAAGCTTATTTTGTGTGATTGTAAAGCAACGAACTGTCGCCATAGCTTAAAAAACGGTAATCGTTTAATAAAGCATACTCATAAATTTTTTTCCAGTTTTCTCCGGTAAAGGCTGCAATCAAAAGCAGTAAGGTGCTTTGAGGCTGATGAAAATTGGTAATTAAGGCGCTGGCTACTTTAAATGAATATCCAGGAGCAATTAAAATTTGGGTGTATCCGCTAAGTATATCTGTTTCGTTTTTGTCCATCCAGTTCAGTACTTCCTGCAGTGCATCTTTTACCGGGTGCTGAATACTATTTTCATAAGGCTGCCACTGGGAAACAGCAAACCTTTCAATTATTGGGTCAGGATTATTCAGTAAATTATTCCCAAACCAATACAGGCTCTCAATGGTTCGGGTGGAAGTAGTACCAACTGGCGTTATGATTTTACCGGCCTCAACGGCTTCTTTTAATGCAGCAATGCTTTTACGGTTTACACAAATACTTTCCGCATGCATATCGTGTTCCAGCATGGTGGGTGATTTTACCGGTTTAAAGGTGCCGGCCCCTACATGCAGGGTAACTTTGCACGATGGGATACCTCTTGAAGTTAATTCACCTAAAAGTTCATCGGTAAAATGTAAACCTGCTGTGGGAGCAGCCACCGAGCCCTGTTCGCTGGCAAAAACTGTTTGATAGGATGTGTGGTCGTTTACGTTTGCAGCACGGTTTAAATAGGGAGGAAGCGGCAGATTTCCGGCAGCAGCCAGCACTTCTCCAAAGGTTAAGTCATTAGCTCCCCATTCAAAATTAATTTCAAATACATCATTCGTACGGTTTGCCAGTTTAGCTCTTAAAAGTTGTGGCTGTTCGTTAAGGGTAAACTGCATGGTTAGCCACTCTTCTTTCCATCGTTTGGCATTTCCAACCATACACTTCCATGTGCAGGAATTTTTAACGGAAAAAGCCTGTTCAAAAGTGTTGAACGGTTTTACGGGTTCAAGACATAAAATTTCTATGCAACTGCCACTGCCGCGCTCAAACAAAAGGCGCGCGTGCACCACCCGGGTGGTATTAAAAACCAGAAAATGATTTTCACTGATTAATGAAGGTAATTCATGAAATATATGATTGGATATTTCTGAATTTTTGAAAACAAGCAGTTTTGAATTTCCTCGTTTTTCTAAGGGGAAAATGGCAATTTTTGATTCGGGAAGGTTATAGGAAAAGTCGGAAATACGGAGAAACCTCGGATCGTTTTTCTGCGGGTTCATTATTTTTTTAATACGCCTGAAGTTCCCATTTTGTAACCTATAAGTTCATCGTAGTTGAATTGCTGATTTCGATGATAAACAAGTATCAGGTAATCGTTTTCGGTTTCGTAATGTATGCCTTCAATAGCAGCTTCATTAGGTTTACCATCGGGTCCGGGCACAACATAAATATATTCATATCTTCCCTGTTTCAGAAAAACTTCCGCTTCGTACCTGAGTTTTGTTTTGTTATACCTCATCTTAAATTCATCCTTCAGTTGCCAGTCGGTAAATTCACCAAAAATATAAACATCTCCTTCCTGCATTTTATATAAACTATTCAGGTAAAAATTAACCCAGGCATAGTCTCCGGTAATACCGGCATTGCTTCCGCTCATGTCTCTGTTATCAATTACACGTCTTCCGTTAAAGTCCTGCCAGTTTAAATAAGCCGTTGATGCCCGGCCTTCATCAAAATTCAACATGCAGTGGTATACCGATGCCGTATCTTTTGTTTTACTGCGTACATTCATACTCACGCCTCTTAATGCACGAATATCAAACCACCTGAATTCGTTGCCACCGTCAAACAGGTTTCCCTGCTGGTAATCGTATTGCAACACTTCACCGGTCATAAACTGTGGCTTTAAATCGGTAATTGCATTATCGGCCCTGTTATTTTGCATGATAATCACCTTCAAATCCTGAAATGGCTGAGGTATGGAATAACCTTTATAATTAATTTCAAAATCAACTTCCTGCTTTGTAAAACGGTACTGAGCCAGTGTAGCCGGTTTCACCGTTGAAGCAATAGTTACCTTAGTATTTAATACATAACATCTGCGGGTAATTACCACATCGCTTTCATCGTAATTCCTGAACACTTTAATCAGGTAATTTCCTGCCAGGCGAGGTTTCATATTTTCATTTGGAAGTGTAATGCTGTAATGCACATACCTTACATAGGTGTTGGTGGCAAATTTAAAATTGTTGATATTATCCATATTCATACCTGTGAGGTATTCATTCTGGTTCATATTGGTAGGGCGCCACGAGGCATCGCAATGTATAAGCGTGTATTGGTAATAATCATTTTGTGAACCCAACTGGTCAAAACTCAATTCAAGGGTTTCTCCTGTAGCCAGGTTAATAACAGGGTAGGGGTCAACTCCACCGCTTTTATAGAGCAAAACCGTTTTAAAATTATCTTCATACACGTAATTCTCATACCTCATTTGTTTGGCATCATCCTGTGCCTTTACCAGGAAAGGGAGTGTAAAAAGTAAAAGAATTAATTTAATGCGCATCTCCGTAATCTTTAATTTAGGCTATTTTCCAAATCTACAATTTGGTTGAATAAATTCTCGTAGTTAACGTTCTTTTTCTCTATTTGCGTGTTCAGTTCCCGGTATTTTTCCTGCAGTGCTTTCATTTTTACCACATCCGCAGTTATGGTTTCATTGGTAAATAATACTTCAGTATCTGCTTTTTCTTTTTTCAGTTGTTCTATTTCGCTCTCTATCGAGCTAAGTTCGGTGTTAAGTTTTTTCAACTCCTTTTGTTTATGCTTGTTTTCCGATTCGTCTGTTTTCGGCTTTATTTCAGGTTTGGGAGCACTTTTCTGCAGTTTCTCTTCCTGTTCCAAACCCAATTTGCGTTTTAAATGCCACTCTTCATATTCAATATAAGTGCCGGGATATTCTTTCAGTTCTTTGTTTTCGATATACCAGATTTTGTTTGCAATTTCGGAGATAAAAAAGCGGTCGTGAGATACCATAATCAGGGAGCCCTTGTACGACTTAAGCGCCTGAATGAGCACATTTACCGCCTGCATATCGAGGTGATTACTCGGTTCGTCCAGCAATAAAAAATTTGCATCCGACAATAAAACCTTAGCCAATGCCACCCGGCTTTTTTCTCCGCCCGAAAGCACTTTTATTTTTTTGAAAACATCTTCTCCTGTAAACAGAAAGCAACCCAAAACAGTACGCAGTTCATTCTCGGTTTTCAAAGGTGCATGGTCAAGCAATTCGTCAAGCAAATTATTACTTAGCTTTAAGGATTCAAGCTGATGCTGGGCGAAAAAAGCCTTTTTTACATTATATCCGTCTTCAATAATTCCGGTATACGATTCGGTTCCGGCTATCATGCGTAAAACGGTAGATTTCCCTAATCCGTTGGCTCCTATAAGGGCAATTTTATCTCCCCTTTCAATTTGAATATTGGCATCTTTTACAATTTCCAGATCGGGGTATGCTTTACTTACATCCCTGAATTCTTCCACAATTTTCCCTGACGAGGTAGAGAATGAAAAGTTAACCGTTATCCGGCTTTTATTTTCCTGAACGGCCTCTACCCGTTTAATTTTTTCAAGCATTTTTATACGGCTTTGCACAGCCGTAGCCTTTGATGCTTTTGACCGGAAGCGCTCAATAAACCGTTCCTGTTGTTTCAGTACTTTTTGCTGATTTTCATACTGAGCCTGCTGCAATTCGGTTCGTTCTTCCTTTTGCTCTAAGTAATCGGTATAATTTCCGGTGTACAAAGTGATGCGCGCATTTTCTACTTCAGCAATTTTAGTTACCATGCGGTCCAAAAAATACCTGTCGTGCGATACGATAATCACGGTTCCCTCATAGTCCTCCAGGTAATCTTCGAGCCATTCAATGGAAGGGAGGTCAAGGTGGTTGGTAGGTTCGTCCAGCATGAGCAGGTCGGGATTTTGCAAAATCAGTTTGGCCAGCATGGCCCGCATACGCCATCCGCCCGAAAATTCTTTATACGGTTTTTGCAGGTCGGCTGTTTTAAAACCAAGGCCCTCAAGTATCTCTTCGGCTTTTGATTGAATCCGGTATCCGTCTAATTGCTCAAACTCATGCTGTTTGTCAGTAAGTTGTTGAATAATTTTATCCGAGTGGTCGTACTCCAGCTTTTTAATAATTTCTTCAATTTCATCCTGAAGAATTAACTGCCGTTCAAAGGCACTTAAAGCAACTTTTAGTACAGGCTCATTGACTTCCAGCGACAAAAGGTCCTGATTAAAAAAGCCAATGGTCATACCTGTAACTTTAGAAATGTTCCCGGCAGAGATACTGTATTCCCCTGAAATGATGCGTAGTAGTGTTGATTTCCCGGTTCCGTTGCGGCCTATTAAACCAATACGTTCTCCCGGCTTAATATGCCAGCTGGCGTCTTTATACAAGGCCCGGCTGCCAAATTCAAAAGTGATGTTGTTTAGTGTCAGCAATGTGTCAAAAAAAATTTGTGCAAAGCTAATTCACAAGCAGCTAAATACTATGCTAAAAAGAAAATCCGTTAGGGCATTGGCTGAATTAAATTGAAAAGGCATACGATTTAACAATTTATTTTCTTAGAATGTTTCCAAACCTTTGTTATAATTGCAAAAATTAAACTGTATTTAAATAGAGAAAAATAACATATGAGCAACGCAAAAAATTCTAACGGAGCTGGTTTTGCAGCTATCGTAATTCCTGCTACCGTTTTGGTGGCTATTCTTATTTACAAGTTCATTTTAGGGGCATCGGGCAACTTTGTTGATCTCGAAAAACACACCCCAAAAACCGGAAACTTCCTTGGAATGATTTACACAGGCGGTTTGGTAGTACCGGTGCTTATTTCATTATTCTTAATGGTTTGGATTTTCTTTTTTGAAAGAATCATTACTTTGGGTAAAGCTTCGGGAAAAGGAAATGTTAGCGCTTTTGTCAGAAAAATTAAAACCCTGCTGGCCGGTCGCGAAATAAGTACTGCAATTGCCGAGTGTGATAAGCAGCAAGGTTCAGTGGCCAACGTAATCAGAGCCGGATTGGTTAAATACCAGGAAATGGAAAAAGACCAGGCTTTGGATAAAGAGAAAAAAATTATTGCCATTCAAAAAGATATTGAAGAAGCTACTCAGCTTGAAATGCCGATGATGGAACGCAACTTAGTTGTGCTTTCTACCATTGCTTCTATTGCTACCCTCATGGGATTGTTTGGAACGGTACTCGGTATGATTCGTTCATTTGCCGCTTTGGCTGCCAGTGGCGGTGGCGATGCCAATGCCCTTGCTTTGGGTATTTCCGAAGCGTTGATTAATACTGCTCTGGGTATCGGTACATCGGCTTTGGCTATTATTTACTATAACTACTTCACCAATAAAATTGATACCCTTACACACGGTATTGACGAAGCCGGATTTAGTATTGTACAAACTTTTGCTGCAAGCAAATAAGTATTCACTTCAATTAAAAGAGAATTAAGAAATGGCAAAAGTAAAACCACATCGTAAAAAGCCAACGCTTGATATGACACCGGTGGTGGATCTGGCCTTTTTGCTTGTAACTTTTTTTATGCTCACGGCAAAATTCAAACCCGATGAACCATTGGTGGTAGACTCACCAAAGGCCACGTATGATACGCCCGTGAAAACAGAAAATCTGATCGAAGTTCAGGTTGGTAAAGAAAAACAGGTATTTCTTGCTGTAGATAACAAGAATACCAGGTATGAACTCATCAACAAGATATCAGAGTCAAAAGGCCTCAACCTTACCGAGGACGAAAAGAAAGCTTACTCCGTGATGTCGGCTGTAGGTGTTCCGTTTAACCAGCTAAAAGGTTTTCTGGCTGCATCGCCCGAGGACCGTAAATCGATAAAGCAACCGGGTATTCCCACCGATTCGTTAAATAATGAATTGAAAGAATGGCTTATTGCGCTTCGCTTCATGAGTAATAAATATGTGTACGCCATTAAAGGAGATCAGAATGCTGATTACACTGCCGTAGCACAGGTTATTACAACCTTACAAAGCAAAGAACTTAAGTTAAATAAGTTCAATTTAATCACCAATCTTGAAACGAAAAAATAACTATGTCAGAAGTACAAGACTCCGGTGGAGAGAAAAAGAAAGGTAAAAAAATACGGGCGAAAAAACATTCGACCCATATTGATATGACCCCCATGGTGGATTTGGCGTTTCTGCTTCTTACATTTTTCCTTTTCACCACTACCCTAAGCAAGCCAAAGGCAATGCCGTTGATTATGCCGGATGTGAATGAAGTGCCCGACCCCAGTAAACAAACACCGGTGGATGATGAGGATGCAATGACCATTATCCTTAGTAAAAATAACCGTGTTTTTTATTACTTTGGTATCAAGGAACCAAAGGTAGAGCAAGCCAGTTTTGATGCTACCAAACCGAATAGCTTACGAAAGGTAATTATTGAAAAGAAAAAAGAGTGCGAATCCAGACTTAAAGTTGGTGGTAAAACTCCCAACGAACGCCATAAAGTGGTAATTCTTATTAAAGCCGATAAGGATGCCAAATACAAAAATATGGTAGATGTGCTGGATGAGATGAATATTAACGATGTGCCTGTGTATGCCATTGTTGATATTACACCTAAGGAAATTGAAATGATATCAGGATTATAAAATAGGAGGAAATGAGCATGTTTAAATTATCCTGGAACAACGCCACCGCACCCGAACGCATCGATCTGGTATTTGAAAACCGGAACAAAGCGTATGGCGCTTTCGTGATTCGTAAAGAGTACGAAAAAGTGGTTTTAAAAGCATTTGTTATATCTATTGCTGCCTTTGTTTTTGCATTTTATCTGCCGGCTATAATCCGATTGATTTCGGGAGCAGCAGAAGAATTGGGAAAGAAAAAGGTAGAAGTAAAAATTACTGAGCTGGCTCCGCCACCCGATATGGATGAAAACAAACCACCGCCACCACCACCACCCGAAATTAAGTTACCCGATTTGAAAGAGGTTAAATTTACCCCTCCGGTAATTGTAGAAGAAGAAGTGGTAGAACAAATTGTTGACATTAAGGAAATGGACAATGCGGTGATTGGTGATGAAAACAATTTGGACGGAGACACCATTGCCATTGAAGCGCCCCCACAGGTTAATGAGGTGATAGAGGAGGATGAAGCTCCCGTATTGTTTGCACCCGTAATGCCCGAGTTTCCGGGAGGAGAGGATGCATTCTATGCCTTTGTACAAAAAAACCTTCAGTATCCTCCGCTGGCTAAAGCAGCCGAAGTAGAAGGACGGGTATTTGTAGAGTTTGTGGTAAACAAAGATGGTAGCATTTCTGATGTGCAGGCAGTAAAAGGTCCGCAATATGGTTTACGTGAAGAAGCCGAACGCGTAATTAAAAAACTTCCTCCATACAAGCCGGGTTTACAAAACGGAAAGCCGGTAAAAGTAAAGCTTACGTTGCCCATTCAGTTTGAATTACACTAATTCGTAACAATAAGAAGTATGTCCGCCAAAAATCCAGACGTACTCAGGTATTTCAGTTATTTAATGATACTTGTGTACACGGTTCTTGGCGGATATATTATTTTTAATCCGGCCGTGTTTTTCTTTTTAAGCGGATGGCAGCGTATTCTTACCGGTGTTATTTGTGTATCTTATGGAGTTTACCGCTTTGCGCGAATTAAAAACAAGTACGCTGATGAAGACTAATTGCATTTTGGCAGCAGGAATATTTTTTAGTGTTTTGGCGGCTTCCTGCGGGTCATCAACCACTGTACAATTGCATCAGCCTCCGTCTAACCGCATTTATGGCGATATGACACTAAAACCTTTGCTCGAAGCTGAGCAGCTTGCCTTTGAGGGGTTGAGGGATAAGGAAAAATTAAACCTGAGTGTTTTGACCGAGGATGAATTGTTCAGAGCTTTTATGCAGGATTCGGTTCGTTTTATCGTGGCTTCGCGCAAACTGAATGAGCTGGAAAGAAAAAGTTTGCAGCAGCGTCAGCTGGTTTATAATGAAACAAAAATAGCCACCGATGCTATTGCGTTAATAGTTGGTAATAAATTCCCCATTGATAATTTATCTTACTCACAGCTGCATGATATTGTGAATGGAAGTATAACTAATGGGCAGCAACTTAGTTCTAAATTACCGGCCAGCGAACTTAAAATAGTGTTTGATCATCCGCATTCGTCCATCATTCGTCAGTTTGATGATTCACTTTTAAGGGGAAGGAAACGTCCGGCTACTTTTTTTGCACTTGGCTCGCCCGGTGAAGTGGTGGATTATGTAGAAAAAAATGAAAACAGCATCGGGCTTATAGGGATGAGCTGGATTAGTGAGCATAACGATACCACAGCCGGAAGTTTTTTAGACCGGATAAAAGTACTTGAGTTGGAAAACCCTTATAACCACGAGTATTATTTGCCTTTGCAAGGGTATATCGCTACCAAAGAATATGCGCTTATTCGCGAGGTTTTTGTGATTACGCTGGGTAATACAGTTCGGTTTCCGTTTGGTAATTACCTGACTAACGATAAAGGTCAGCGGGTGGTTTTAAAAGAGGGATTAATTCCGGCCACCATGCCTCTTCGTTTGGTAAAGATTGAGCCATAGTGATGATTTGGCTTTATTTTTGAATTTTTGCACCCCAATTGATTGATATAAGATGAAACGATTTTTTGCATTCCTTTCCATTTTAGTGATTTCCGCAGTTGCATTTGCACAGGACATGAAAGATGGGCTCCGTTTAATTGACATAGAAAAATACAACGAGGCTACTACCTGGTTTCAAAGTAAAATTGATGCCCAGCCAACGGTAACATTATATCTTTACCTGGCGGGCGAAGCTCAGTTGCTGTCGGGCAATATTGAAAAGGCAAATGAGTATTTTGCCAGGGGCATGAGTGCAGACGGAGCCAGTCCGTTGTTTGCAGCAGCCAGCGGAGCCGTACTGGCCGAGCAGGGGAAAACCGAGGAGGCCAAAACGGTTTATGATAAAGCCTTTGCTATGAGTGCAACCGTAAACGATCCGGTGGTATTGATGTACACAGCCCGCGCCATGATGATTGCCGAAGTAAAAAGTGCCGATAATGCGCTTAAAATTATTAATCGTGTAATAAGCTTAGATAAGAAAGGCAATATGGCCGATGCCGATTTTCTGTTGGGAATAATACACCTTGAACTTGGAAACGGAGGAGAGGCAGTAAGAGCATTTGAACACAGCAGTGACAAAGATAAAACCTCAGCCAAACCTTTTTGGAAATTAGGTTACCTCTACACCCGTTCGCGTGCGGCCTCAGTAGCGCAACCTTTCTATGAAAAAGCGTTGCAAATGGATCCGGCACTGGCACCCATTTACCGCGATATGGGCGATTTTTATTTTCTTTCCAACCAAACTCAAAAAGCCATTGAATCTTATCAAAAGTACCTTTCATTAATTGAAAACAATAATGATGCGCGATTAAAGTATGCTTCATTTTTATTAATCAATAAACAATACGGACCGGCTTATCTGGAGGCTAAAAAACTACAGGAACAAAATTATAAGAATGTTTACCTGAATCGTATTTTAGGCCATTCGGCTGCTGAAATTGACAGTGTAAACGAAGGATTAAAAGCCATGATTGAGTTTATGGCAAAAGCTCCTGAGAAAAAAATTAATGCCCGCGATTTTCAGTACTACGGACGTTTATTAATGAAATCGGGAAACGATTCATCGGCCCAGATTCAATTTGACAAAGCCATTGGTATGGATGCCGATTTGGCCATTGAAACCTACACCTTAATGGCCGATTATTATTTTAAAACGAAAAAGTACCAGTTGTGTGTAAATGCCAGTGAGAAATTACTTGCCGTAAAAACATCAAACAATGCAATAGATTATTTTTTGATGGGACGCGCCTGGTACAATATGAAAGAATATGTAAAAGCAGATACTGCCTTTAGTAAACTGATTGAGTTGTCGCCCACTTATGTACCCGGACATGTATATAAAGCACGAAGCGTACAGGGGCAGGAGAAAAAACAGGGGGAAGGTTTAGCTAAGCCCTATTTTGAAAAGGTAATTGAACTCGCTACCGATGGAGTTAAATACAAGAAGGAACTGATTGAAGCTAACCGATACATAGGCTTGTATTATTACACAAATAATGATAAAGCCAATGCCAAAATCTACCTTGGCAAAGTACTGGAACTCGATCCGCAAAATAAAGATGCGAAGGCCGCCATGGCAAATCTTAAGTAACTACTATTGTGAATTCAATAAAAAGGCTCCTGTACCTGCGGGGGCCTTTTTTATTGGTTAGCTATGATGAGGCGGCTGTTCAATTACCCGCTTAATAGATAAATTTCGCGGACGAGGTATGGTAAGCGGAACTTTCTCTACTTTTACGTTGCTCGTATCAAGTCCAAAGGCTTTTTCTTCTGATAGTCCCAGTTCCTTGAGCAGGAAATAGAAACGCATAATAAATTTTTCCCAGGCCGATTGCTCCACATCATAGTTAAAAATACGGTCTATCACCACAAAGCGGAAATCGCCCATAATATTGTATTTCTTCAGGGAGTCATACCTGCTCATTACATTTACCTCATCCCGTTCCACCATTTCTTCAATCACTTTGCGCAGGTACACATTGATGCGCGGCTCAATACGAAATCCTAACCTGAATTCAACGCGCACCACTTTTTGCGGAACCAGAATATCCACCGAGTATTGCATGGTGTAAGGTTCATCGGTTAAGTGAACATGAATAAACCAGTACACATCGGCACGCTTGGGTTGTTTGTTAAAAATGGAATAAACAATTTTGGTTTCAATCTCATTTTTCTTGTCGGCACTGGTAAGGTAAACCAGATTGGTAGCAAACTTGGGTACCGTTTTATCTTCACATAAGTCGCTGAGCATTGGAAGGTACTTATCGAACTTTTCAAATTCGGTAAATTTGTTTTTAACCTTTCTTGCTTTCCACCACACCCACATTATAAATACCAAAAGTGAACTGATAAGGAAGGTTACCCATCCGCCATGAGCGAACTTAACTATATTGGCAATGAAAAAGGATGTTTCGATTGAAATAAAAACGAGGAAAAACAGAATAATAACCGGGGTGGGTACTTTATGTTTTTTAAGAAAATAGGTAAGAAGAAAAGTAGTTGCCATCATGGTTAAGGTAATGGCTAATCCGTAAGCAGCTTCCATTTTCGATGACTCCTGAAAGAATAATACTACCCCTATACATCCGGCATACAATATCCAGTTGAGTGAAGGCACGTATAACTGCCCTTTCATATCTGTTGGATAATCCAAATCAATCTTAGGCCAAAAATTAAGGCGGATGGCTTCGCTTATGAGCGTAAATGAGCCACTTATCATAGCCTGACTGGCAATAACGGTGGCCAGCGTAGCAATAATGATACCCGGTAAAAGAAACCATTCGGGTATGATATAGTAAAATGGATTTTTGTCACCAATAGTTTGTCCCATATGGCCGGTTAACCAGGCTCCCTGACCGAGGTAATTAAGCAACAAAGTGATTTTAACAAAAATCCAGCTCACTCTTATATTTGCTCTTCCGCAATGCCCAAGGTCGGAGTATAATGCCTCGGCTCCGGTGGTACACAAAAAAACAGCGCCAAGCATCCAAAATCCCTGAGGGTAGTTTACCAAAAGGTCATAAGCGTAATAAGGATTAAGTGATTTTAAAATTGACGGATATTGCACTAATTCCCAAAGGCCAAAACCTCCGAGCATACTAAACCATAACATCATTATAGGCCCAAAGGCAACACCTACTATTTTGGTTCCAAACTGCTGAAAAATAAATAAGCCTGTGATAATAACAATTACAATGGGAACTACCGGAATTTCGGGCCACCTTATCTGTAATCCTTCAACCGCTGAAGTTACCGAAATGGGCGGTGTAATAATGCCATCGGCAAGCAACGCACTACCTCCTATAATAGCTGGAATCATCAGCCACTTGGCTTTTCTGCGAACGAGTGTATAAAGCGCAAATGTTCCGCCTTCTCCCTTATTATCGGCATTAAGCGTGATTAAAACATATTTTATGGTAGTTTGAAACGTTAGAGTCCAGAACACACAGGAGATTGCACCAAAAAGTAATTGCTCAGAGATACTATTTGTACCCATAATAGCACGCATTACATAGAGAGGCGAGGTTCCGATGTCTCCGAATACAATTCCGAGCGTGATTAAAAACCCGGCAAAAGAAAACCGGGTTAAGAACTGGTGATGTCCTTTTTTATGTTGTGACTGGTTCAAGACACAAATATTAAAAAAATATCAGATTAAATCAGCAATAAGTCCCGGAAGAATTCCGAGGGC
>JAIBAK010000056.1 GCA_019695215.1 Bacteroidia bacterium
AAAGGAACCGTGGTAAACGAAGATCGTTCAAGAATGAATGTAAACTTTGTGCTAAACGACAAATCAATGGAAGAAGAGTTTTTAAAATTCTGTAAAGACCATAAACTAAGCGGTCTGAAGGGACACCGTTCGGTGGGCGGACTCAGAGCTTCTTTATACAACGCCTTGCCTATTGAAAGTGTACAGGTATTGGTAGATACCATGAAAGAATTTGAACAGTTAAAAATAAAACAGGGAGCAGCTAACAGCTAAACAAACCATATGATTAAAATTTTAGCCAATGATGGCATTGATACAAACGGGAAAAAATTACTGGAAGAAGCCGGATTTACCGTTGATACGGAAAAAGTAGCACAGGATAAACTTGCCGAAGCATTAAAAAGTTACGATGCCGTTTTGGTTCGCAGTGCCACCAAAATTAGAAAAGATATTATGGATGCCTGCCCTAATCTGAAGGTAATAGGGCGTGGTGGTGTAGGACTTGATAATATTGATGTGGAATACGCCAAACAAAAGGGAATTAAAGTAATTAATACCCCGGCATCATCGTCTGTTTCGGTTGCCGAATTGGTTTTTGCACACCTGTACTGCGGAGCCCGATTTTTACAAATTACCAACCGGGTGATGCCTGAACATGCCAGCGAAGAATTTAACAACCTGAAAAAAACAGCTTCCAATGGTATAGAACTAAAGGGCAAAACAATGGGCGTTATGGGATTTGGCCGTATTGGTCAGGAAGTAGCCAAAATTGCTATTGGATTAGGAATGAAAGTACTTGCTTTTGACCCTTATATTGAAAAGGCAGATATAGCCATTTACCTTCCTGCACTTGGAGATGATTATCGGATTAAACATACGGTTGTACCTGTATCAAAAGAGGTAATTCTTAAAAACAGTGATTTTATTACGTTTCACGTTCCGTTTAACGAAGGAGATAAACCTGTGATAGGAGCAGCCGAACTTTCTATCATGAAAAAAGGAGTAGGCCTGGTAAACTGTGCACGTGGCGGAGTAATTGATGAGAAAGAATTGCTGAATGCCCTTAACAGCGGGCAGGTAGCTTTTGCTGGTCTCGATGTATTTGAAAAAGAACCACCCGTTTTTCATGATATTTTAAAACACCCGCATGTATCATTAAGTCCGCATGTGGGCGGTTCAACCAAAGAGGCACAAAATCGAATTGGAATTGAACTGGCTGAGAAAATAATTCTGGAATTTAAGAAATAGTACGTTGGCAGATATCAGACCTTTCCGGGCGCTGCGTCCGGCCAAAGAGTTCGTTGATCAGGTTTCGGCTCCGTTGCTCGATGCAACCAGCAAAGTTACCTCGTGGGCTTTAATGCAGAAAAATCCGCTCTCGTACCTGCATGTGGTAAAACCTCACCTGCACTTTAACGGGGAAAAGAAAAATCCGGCAAAACATTTCCCGTTAGGAATGGAATACCTGCAGCGCTTTGTGAATGAAAAAATTTTAGTGCAGGATACAACTCCCTCCTACTACATTTATCAGTGCATTAAAGGAAGTCGTTCATATACCGGAATCATTGCTGCTGCATCTGTTGATGAATACAACAACAACAGCATCATGAAGCATGAGAATACCCTCACCGAAAAACAACAGGAAATACTGGAACATATCGGTTTTTTCAAAAATATAGGAAGCCCTGTTTTACTCACCTTTCCGGATAGCGACCTGATTGATGAACTGATTGAACAGGTAACCGAATTAAAACCCGAATACAGTTTTATCAGTGACGATTCGCTGAAACATAACCTGTGGGTAATTAATGATACGGAAAAACTGAAACTAATAACTGACGATTTTGCCCGGTTCGAGAAATTATATATTGCTGACGGGCATCACCGCACTGCCGGAGCTGCCGCTTATGCCGAACAACACCGCAAAGCGAATCCTGCATTTACGGGAGAGGAATATTTTAACTTCTTCCCGGTTTGTTTAGTCCCTTTTTCAAAACTTCATATTTACGAATACCACCGCCTTATTAAAGATTCCAGAGTATATGAACCAGGGTTTTTAACTAAAGTTGAACAGTATTTCCATATCACTCCCTGCGGAAACTTACCCTTTCAGCCTTTAAAAAAAGCTGAGTTCGGACTATACTTTAACAATCATGCATACCAGCTTAAACTAAAACCCGAAATTAAATCAACCCTTAACGGGGTATTGGAAAAGCTGGATGTGAGTATTGCCGAAGAGTTTTTACTTAAACGAATTTTTGAAATTGAAGACAGTAAAACCGACCAAAGACTTTCGTTTATTGATGGAAGTAAAGGGATAAAAAACGTGCAGGATATTGTAAGCAAACATGATGTTGACATTGCCATTACACTATTCCCCACCTCGGTAAATGAAGTAATAGAAGTAGCAGAAAAGAATTTAATTATGCCCCCAAAATCCACCTGGGTAGAGCCTAAAATGCGTTCGGGACTTATTATCTACTCTGAACAGTAAGATAAATGAAACGAAAACTGCTATACCTGCTGCGACTGTTTGTTTTCTGGCTTGTTTTTTTTCAGGTGAGCAGAGCAATTTTTGTTTTATACAATTACGATAAATTTACCGGGTGCAGCAAAAGTGAAATTTTATATGCCTTTCTTCATGCCTGGCCGCTTGATTTTTCGGCAGCATGTTACCTGCTGGCTGTTCCGTTTTTAATTGCACTGGCAAGCAATTACATTCATTTATTACACGTAACCAAAGCCCTTTCTGCCTTCAACTATGTAATGCTTGCATTGTTAACCATAATCAATCTGGCCGATACCGCCCTGTACCACGAATGGGGATATAAACTCAATGCCTATGCCCTTTCATTTACACGTTATCCCAAAGAGGTAATGGCCTCCATGAAAAGTATTCCATACCTGCTTATTCAGGCAATTATAGGTGCTATGGTTGCCGGTTTCGGAATATTGCTGCGCAAAACCGTACACCTGCACGATTACCCGTTGAAGAATAATGTAATTACCGGAACGAAAAGGCATGTTAAAGGTGCTGCTGTTTTTTTATGTACCCTTTTCCTCCTGTTCACCGGAATAAGAGGCGGCTTAGGAGTTGTTCCCATTAATCAGAGTGCTGTATTTTTTTCAGGCAAGCCGGTACTAAACCATACTGCACTCAACACCGGATGGAACCTGATGAACAGTTATGTAAATGCCGGAAAAACAAGCACCAAAAATTCTTACCAATATCTTAAAGCGGAAGATGCCAAAAACAAGATTGACGAATTATATAAAAGCAATAACTCCTTCCCTTCTGTTATTGGTACAGAAAAACCGAATATCCTTTTCATTGTATTAGAAAGCTGGACCGCTGATGTAATTGAAGATTTGGGAGGAGAAGCCGGCCTTACTGACGGATTTAAAGAAGCTACAAAAGAAGGACTGCTGTTTTCAAATATTTATGCCAATGGCGACCGGACAGATAAAGGAATTGTAGCCATATTAAGTGCTTACCCCTCGCAAACACAAACCTCTATTATTACACAAGCCGAAAAAATGGAAAAGCTTCCTTCCATCCTTTTTCCTTTTATTGACAATGGATACCAAACAGCCTTTTACTACGGGGGAGAATCGGATTTTGCGAATATGAAAGCGTATCTTTTTCATTGCGGATTTAGCAAAATAATTGATAAAAATGCATTCGAAAGCAAAGACATGAATTCGAAATGGGGTGCGCATGACGGAGTGGTTTTTTCACGTTTATTAACTGATTTAAACAGTGAAAAAAAACCTTTTGTTTACACCGTTTTGTCGCTTAGCAGCCATGAACCATTTGAAATTCCCGTTCCATCAAAAATTAAATCTAATAAAGAAGCCGATTTGTTCAGAAATGCCATTTGGTACAGCGACCAGTGTCTTCATCATTTTCTTACTGAGGCAAAACAACAGTCGTGGTATAAAAACACCCTTATTGTGATGGTAGCCGACCACGGGCACCGACTCCCCGCAAACTACACCGACCTGAGCGTACCGGGTAAATTCAGAATTCCGGTATTATTTACCGGTGGCGCACTTCTCAACGAGTACAGAGGCAAAGTATGTACAAAAACAGGTAACCAAACCGACCTGGCAAAAACGATTCTTGATCAGGTAAGAATGCCTGCTCCTGCTTCAACTTTTCGATGGAGTAAAAACCTGCTCGACAGCAGCAGTAAGGATTTTGCATTTTACACTTTTAACGATGGAATAGGATGGGTTTACAAGGGCGAACAACTGGTTTTTGACAATATCTCCAAACAAATTACTTACCCGTACACCCTTACAAAAGCAGACAGTACCATTGAAAAAATGCAAACAGGTAAAGCGTATCTCCAATACTTTTACGAGGATTATATAAACAGGTAATTGGTGCTTTTCTCAAAAAATCTCTTATTTTCACGGGGTATTTAAAAGGGTTATTTATTGAAAAAGGTAAGGTGGGTAATCAGCGTGTTGCTGATGGTGTATGTGTGCTTATGGTTTAGCGGAAACAGTTATGTGGCCAAGGCACTTGTTTATGCAAGGGCCGATATTGACGATTACCGCATTTTTGATAACCGAAAAATAAAAGCAGGTACTCCCCAACCCTGGCCGGTAAGTTCCTCATACAATAAAATTACTCTTTCGCCCACCCAGAATAATTACTTTAAAGAGCTAGGCACTGTTGCGCTGGTGGCCGTTAAAAATGACTCCCTCCTGTTTGAATCCTATTATGACGGATACGATACCAACTCCTATTCAGGTTCATTTTCGGTAGCCAAAAGTGTGGTTGGTTTATTAACCGGCATTGCACTTGAGGAAGGAAAAATAAAAAGTCTGGATGAACCGGTGAGTCATTATTTACCCATGTTTTTAAAAGGAGAAAAAAGTAAAATCACCATCAGGCATTTATTAACTATGAGCTCGGGGCTTAATTTCACCGAGTCATATTCTACTCCATTTGCAAATAGCACCGAAGCATACTACGGAACAAATCTGAGGGCATTAATCAGAGGCCTTGAAGTAACTAAAACTCCGGGCACTCAGTTCAGATATAAAAGCGGAGACACGCAAATTTTGCAAATGATTCTGGAGAAAGCTACTGGTATGCGGCTCAGCGACTATTTCTCGCAGAAATTATGGATTCCACTTGGGGCAGAACACGATGCCTTGTGGAGTTTAGATCATTCAGGAGGAGCCGAAAAAGCCTATTGCTGCATTAACTCCAATGCCCGCGATTTTGCCCGCATAGGAAATCTTGTATTGCATAATGGCACATGGAAATCCCGAAAGCTTGTAGATAGTAATTATATAGCCCAAATGTTTACCCCTAATTTAATCACGGATAAAAACGGGGAAGCTTGCAATTATTACGGCCTGCATTGGTGGATTACCACCTATAAAAACCATCAGGTGTATTACGCCCGGGGAATTTTAGGCCAATACATTATTGTTGTTCCTGATGAGCAATTGGCTATTGTGCGATTGGGTACCGACCGGGGAGCCAAAATAGGAAACCATTTTGAAGATACCTTCAGGCTCATTGAATCCTTTTCAAATTAAGGCACGTAAATTGCCAGTTGGAGTTTCCGTTTCTGCGGTTATATT
This sequence comes from Bacteroidia bacterium, assembly GCA_019695215.1. Lineage (GTDB taxonomy): Bacteria > Bacteroidota > Bacteroidia > UKL13-3 > UKL13-3 > JAGPCK01. Next base: position 5,587 of record JAIBAK010000056.1, read on the forward strand.
TGAATAAATAATTACTATTATGAATATTTTTAAAGCTACTTCCATTTTATCCGTTTTTATTATTGCCTCCGCATTCACCACCAACTCAACTGAATTAAAGTGGCTTGGCTGGAATGAAGGATATGATTTAGCCAAAAAGAAAAACAAAATTGCAGTGGTTGATGTGTACACCGACTGGTGTGGCTGGTGTAAAGTAATGGATAGAGAAACATTCACGAAGCAGGAAGTTATTGATTTAATCAATAAAGAATTTGTCCCTGTTAAATTTAATCCCGAGGCACAAGGTTCGTATACATTCAATGGCAAACAATACACAGGACCCGAACTGGCAGCTGTGATTTCAAATAATCAATTATCAGGTTATCCTTCCACCATATTTTATTTTCCTAAAACCAATGAATTTAAAATGGAAGTGGGTTTCAAAAATCCGCAGGCTTTTACCGAGATTTTAAATGAAATGGTAAAATACAAAGCAACCGCAGCTTCAAAGAAAAAATAAAGGGACTAAACACATTCGCCCCTTTTTGTATAAAAAATTCAGCCTAAATTAATTTCACCCGATTGAAAGTTTCTATCCCAAATTTAAAACGAGACATCCCCGCAAGTATTGCCGTCTTTTTTGTGGCAATTCCACTGTGCCTTGGTATCGCACATGCCTCGGGTGCCCCGTTAATGTCGGGATTAGTTACCGGAGCCATCGGGGGAATTGTAGTTGGCCTTCTCAGTAAATCACATTTAAGTGTAAGCGGACCAGCAGCAGGTTTAACTGCTATTGTGTTGTCGTCAATTGCCCAGTTGCAAACATTTGAACTGTTTCTGGTAGCGGTTTTTATAGCCGGAATATTACAGGTTCTGTTTGGCGTTTTTAAACTTGGTATTGTAGCTAATTATATTCCTAACAGTGTAATAAAAGGAATGCTTTCGGCTATTGGAATATTGCTAATCCTAAAGCAATTTCCGCATATGGTGGGGTACGATATTGAAGAAATGGGGGTTGAAGAATTTATAACCACTAAGGAAGACATCAATACTACCTATCATGAAGCACACAGCAATGAATCCAACTCATTTACCATATTACTTCATACCCTCGAAAATATTAATTCGGGCGTGTTTATTATAGGGTTGGTCTCCTTGTCTTTCTTAATTTTATGGGACAAATTCATAGGTAAAAAAATAAAAGCGGTTCCGGGCTCATTAGTTGTGGTGGTTATTGGAATTTTGCTCAATATACTACTTACTTCCATTGCCCATTTTAATCTGAATACTGACCATTTAGTAAATATTCCGGCCATCAAATCACTGGCCGATTTTCATGGAAATACTTTTTACCCTGATTGGAATGCATTAACCAATCCCCTTGTTTTTAAAGTAGCCTTAACCATAGCACTGGTAGCCTCCATTGAAACACTCTTATCAATAGAAGCTATTGATAAATTAGACCCGCACAGCCGCCACACTCCACCCAACCGCGAACTCATTGCGCAGGGTATTGGCAATGCCGGAAGTGCTTTATTAGGTGGATTACCCATGACGGCTGTTATAGTAAGAGGTTCGGTAAATATTACAGCAGGAGCTCAGTCAAAATCATCCACCATACTGCATGGAATCTGGATTGTATTTGCTGCGGTATTTTTTGCCGGATTCATTAATAAAATTCCGCTGGCCAGTTTAGCCTCTATTTTAGTATACACCGGTTATAAATTGGTTGACCCTGTCGCTTTCAAACTATATCTCAAAAAAGGACTTGATCAGTTTATTCCTTTTGCGGCTACCATTTTAGCCATTGTATTAAGTGATCTTCTTATCGGAGTTTTGATTGGAATCGGAATCGGATTTATATTCATTGTGCGAAACAATTACCTCGCTCCTGTTTTTAAAGTAACTAATATGGGAATACGCGTTCGGATTACGCTGGGCGAAAACGTAACCTTTTTACATAAGAACAGATTATTGAATGAGTTTGATAAAATAAAAGACGGCTCCATTGTAGAAGTAGATGCATCGCGAACCTTATTTATAGACCACGATGTACTTGACTGCATCAATGAATTTAAAACGGAGAGCAAAGACAGAAATATCAATGTTTTTTTAGCTGGAATAAGTATGGAAAAAAATAAACCCGAAGTAAAAGAACATATGCAAAAGTCGTATGAAAGGCTTTTGAAAGGAAACCGGAATTGGGTAGACACCCGCACCAAAGAAGACCCTGATTATTTTGCCCGTCAGGTGGAAGGACAGGCGCCTGAGTATTTATTTATTGGTTGCTCCGACAGCCGCGTGCCGGCTAATGAGATTACAGGAACCGAACCGGGAGAAATGTTTGTACACCGTAATATTGCCAATCTGGTTGTAAATACCGATATCAACCTGATGTCGGTAGTGCAATATTCGGTTGAGGTATTGAATGTAAAACATATTATTGTTTGCGGACATTACGGATGCGGAGGTATTAAAGCCGCTATGGAAACCGAACCGCATGGATTGATTGATAAATGGCTTCGAAACATTAAAGACGTTCACCGCCTTCACCAGCATGAGGTGGATGGAATTCATGACCACGAGCAAAAATTGCGGAGAATGGTGGAATTATCCGTGCGCGAACAAATCTATAACCTGATGAAAACTTCATTCATTCAGCGAAACCGGAAACAATACGGATTCCCTGATTTGCACGGATGGGTATACGACATAAGCAACGGAAAAGTAATTGACCTTAAGGTAAACGAAGAAAATGATTTCAAAGAGTTTGAGAAAATCTACAAACTCTATTGATTAAATACCTTTCATGGAAGCAAGTAATTTTGCTTTCACGGCATCACTCACCGGTGCCAGTGGCAAACGAACACCACCGGAACAAAGCCCCAGTGCTTCTAAAATAACTTTAATTCCTCCCGGTGAACCATCGGCAAAAATCTGCTTCATCGAATCAAGTAACATATAGTGGTCGGAAAGTGCATTGCTGAAATCACCTGCCAGTGCCGTACGTACCATATTTGAAAATTTTAACGGATAGGCATTGGCAATAACTGAAATTACCCCCTGCATTCCAATGCTGATAAAAGGGAACGTATAACCATCATCTCCTGAAATAACTAGAAAATCTTTCGGTTTGTTTTTGATAATGTCCATGCATTGATCAAAATTTCCCGAGGCTTCTTTCATGGCCACAAAATTCTTGAAATCATGTGCCAGTCGCAGGGTGGTTTCGGCTGTCATATTTGCTCCCGTGCGTCCCGGCACATTATACAATATAATTGGTTTATCGGTGCATTCCGAAACAGCTTTATAATGTAAATAAATTCCCTGCTGATTGGGTTTGTTGTAATACGGACTTACCGATAAAATGCCTGTGTATCCGGTAAAATCAAAATGCGTTATGGTATCGGTTACTTCTTTGGTGCTGTTCCCGCCAATACCCGCAACCAGCGGAATACGGCCTCCCGCTTTCTCGGCAAAAAAGGAATAAACCTTTTTCTTTTCTTCTTTGGTAAGCGTAACACTTTCTCCGGTGGTACCCAATACAACCAGGTATTCCACCTTACCTGCTATGAGGTGGTTAATAATTTTTTCCAATGCAGGAAAATCAATTTCGCCTGCAGAGGTAAAAGGTGTTACTACGGCTACACCGGTGCCTGTAAATAATGCTGACATGTTTAAACAGATTTAATGTATCGATCTACTTGTTTTATTAAAAATGAAAGATTGTGGTCGTTTCCTGTATCAATCATCAGGTCGTAATACAATTTATTGTGGGGATGATATTTCCCAACACGCAATTGTGCATGCGACAATCCTGAAATGGCTTCGAGCCACAATACCCGGTCGGTGTACAGGTTTAATAAAAAATCAAATTCTTCATGTACAAACCGCCCCACCGACTCCATGGTGGGAAGGTAATTCCACTTCAGGTGTTTTAACCAGAAATACTCGGTATTGGCCAAAAATTTATACTTAAACGGCAGTTCCTTTTCCTGTACAAATCCTAACTGAAAAACTTTTTTCCCCTGAGCACGCAGTTGCAATGTGTACTCCTGAACTAATTTGGCTTCCTCATCATCCGAAGCATTATAAACGATTCCGATATACGTGGAATCGGCAAAACTTTTGGTTTTACGTGCCACATGTTTTGAACGTATTTCGCTGTCAATAGCAATTCTTCCCAATCGTTTTTTTATATCCTCAATAAATTTCATTTTATCAACTCAAAAAATTCCTGTTCAGTAATAATTTCAACATTTAACTCTTCGGCCTTCTTTAATTTTTCAGGCCCCATTTTATCTCCGGCCACAAGATAATCCAGTTTTCCCGAAACGCTGCTCACATTTCTTCCGCCATTTGTTTCAATCAGCTTTTTTAAATCATCGCGGCTAATGGAAAAAGTGCCTGAAACCAGAAAACTTTTCCCTGCTAATTTATCACTCCGTTCAAAGCCTTCTTCTTCCTTTACCTCAAACTGCAATCCTGAATTTATCAGTGACCTGACCAGGAGTTGATTTTTTTCATCAGCAAAAAAGCGTACCACCTGTTCCGCAATTTTATCACCAATTTCATTTACATTTATCAATTCCTCCTGTGTGGCTTTCATGAGTGAATCAATAGTTCTGAAATGCTGCGCCAGTTTTTTAGCAACGGTTTCGCCCACCATCCGAATGCCCATGGCAAATAATACCCGCTCAAACGGAACCTGTTTTGAATCTTCTATTCCTTTCAGAATATTAGTTACTGATTTTTCCTGTAAACTGCGTTTTTTAGGATTTTCCTCATCTCCCGTATTAAATTCTATTCCTATAAGTTGTTCTTTGGTGAGTTGATATAAATCAGCATAATTTTTTATCAGCCCTTTATCAAATAATCCGCTTATAGTTTCTGCACCAAGGCTATCAATATTCATAGCCCTTCTTCCAATAAAATGTTCTATTTTCCCTTTCAGCTGTGGAGGACAGGCATACTCATTTACGCAATAATGAACCGCCTCTCCCTCTTTCCGCACCAATTCACTTCCGCACTCGGGGCAATGGGTGGCATAATTAATTTTACGTGCATGCGGCTCCCGTTTACTTATATCCACTCCGGTAATTTTAGGAATAATCTCCCCGCCTTTTTCAACAAACACCGTATCCGACTCATGCAAATCGAGACGCTCTATTTCATCGGCATTATACAAACTTGCCCGTTTTACCGTTGTACCGGCCAGCAATACCGGTTTTAAATTAGCTACCGGAGTAATGGCTCCCGTGCGACCTACCTGATAAGTTACCTTAAGCAAGCGGGTCTCTACACTCTGAGCCTTGTATTTGTAAGAAATTGCCCATCGCGGATTTTTTGCCGTAAAACCAAGCTCCTGTTGCTGTGCATAGTTGTTTACTTTAATTACAATTCCATCTATATCGTAACTTAATTGCTCCCGGTGTTTGTCATAATAATGAATAAATTCCATTACCTCATTGATGGAAGAACATTTTTTGAAGTGATCCGAAACTTTAAAGCCCCATTCGGTTGCCTTTTTTAGGCTGTCGAAATGAGTTTCGGCCACCGGCTGTTCGCTGTAAATAAAATAAAGAAAACAATCTAATTTTCTCCTGGCAACCTCGGCCGAATTCTGAAGTTTCATAGAGCCGGATGCAAAATTGCGCGGGTTCTTATAAAGTTGTTCAGCTATTTCATCATCGTCATAGCCTTTTTCCTTTAGTTCCGATGCAAGATTTTTGTTTAACTTTTCAAAATTGGCGCGATGCATAAAAACTTCTCCGCGAATTTCAAATTCCGGAGGATAATCGCCTGGAGGTAATACTAATGGTACGCTTCTGATTGTTTTTACATTGGTGGTTACATCATCGCCCTGTGTGCCGTCACCACGGGTGAGTGCCTGTACCAATTCCCCGTTTTTATAAGTGAGGCTTATAGCGAGTCCGTCAAATTTTAACTCGGCCACATACTCAAAATTATCGCCAATGGCCTTGCGGATGCGGTTGTCAAATTCAGTTAACTCTTCCTCACTGTAAGTATTTCCCAGCGAAAGCATGGGGTACTTGTGTTTTACTGTTTTAAACTCTTTGGTAATTCCACCACCTACCCGCTGTGTGGGCGAATTGGGAGAAGCCAATTCGGGGAATGCTTTTTCCAGTTTTATTAATTCATCAAGCAACCGGTCAAAATCGTAATCGCTTATGAGTGGTTTATCCAACACGTAATAGTGGTAATTGTGCCGGTTAATTTCCGTACTTAAGTATTGAATTCGTTGCTGAGCCGAGGCAAAATCCATAAGCCCGCAAGTTATATAAATGCCTGAATGAGGCCAAGCACTGAGAACTTAGATTTTTTCTTCATATTTGTAGTAATGCATACGGCTCGAAATATTTTTATTGCAACTGTAATCCTTACTTTTTCAGGGATTCATGCACTATTTGCCCAAAGCACTTTTGTACCTACGGGCAGCGAAACCTATCACCTGATTGACCGGTTTGAAATAAAAAACGGTCAGTTGAGCGACAGTTTGCATACCTCGGTGAAGCCTTACCGAAGGGATCAGGTGGTGGCCATGCTGGGCGGATTAGACAGTTCCATCAACTGGACGGCACAAGATGAGTTCAACAAAAGTTACCTGCTTTCCGACAATTTTGATTTTAGTAAATCAACCGAAGCCGGCAGCAGCAAACAGTTCCCGCTCCTTCATTCATTATACACCGAGAAACCTTTTTTACTTTCTTATTACGATGAGCATTTTGAGATTTATGCAAATCCGGTTTTTGATTTTAATGCAGGAACTACTTCATCAAATTTGGGTTCAAAATCTATTTATACCAACACCCGCGGAGCCGAAATAAGGGGCTCCATTGCAAAAAAAATAGGATTTTACACGCTGGTAACCGAAAACCAAACCCGCCTTCCTTATTATATCGATCAGCGGGTTGATTCAAGTAAGTCTCTTCCCGGAGTAGGATTTTTAAAAGGTTTTGGTGTAAACGGGTATGATTACCTCCTTGCAAGAGGATATATTACATTCAGTGCGGCTAAGTTTATTAATTTTCAATTTGGCCACGACCGCAATTTTGTTGGCAACGGCATTCGTTCCATGATACTCTCGGACTTTGCACGGGAGTATTTATTTTTAAAAGTGAACACCCAGATATGGAAGTTCAATTACCAGAATGTATTCATGGAACTTTTTAACGGAACAAGTTTTACCGGAGTAAGTTCAATTGTTGGAAAAAAATATGCCGCCCACCATCATATCAGCATCAATCTGGCAAAAAACTTTAATCTGGGATTGTCCGAAACAATTATTTTCTCCCGCAGCGATTCATTGGGAACTTCGGGATTTGACTTCAATTACCTTAATCCAATTATTTTTTACCGATCGGTTGAACAAAACCTGAACAGTGCCGATAATGCCATGGTGGGAATGGATTTTAAATGGAATTTCCTGCATCACTTTTCGTTTTACGGTCAACTTTTGCTTGACGAATTTGTTATCAGCCAGCTTCGCTCGGGCAGCGGATGGTGGGCCAATAAATTCGGATTACAGGGCGGGTTAAAATATATTGATGTAGCCAATATTTCTAACCTCGATGTACAATTAGAAGCCAACTATGGCCGGCCATATCTATATACCCATTTTAAAGTTTCACAAAATTTTTCGCACTATGGCCAACCCATTGCTCACCCGCTGGGAGCCAATTTTTATGAACTGATTGGGGTGGTGCGTTACCAGCCTTTAAACCGGTTAAATATAAAAGCATCGCTGGCTTATTCCGTAACCGGGTTAGATACCGCAGGAATTAATCTGGGACAAAATATTTTCAAGAACTACAATACGCGCTATCAGGAATACGGTAACCGTACCGGGCAGGGAGATAAAACAACGATTATCTATGCCGATTTATATGCGAGTTATATGATTAAACACAACTTGTTTTTGTGGGGCTCGGCCAGTATGCGTACCTCAAAAAGTGTAAGCGGATTATACAACGCCAATGAAACCTGGGTGAGTGTGGGTGTAAGGTTAAACTTTCAGCAAAAATCGTTTTTGTTTTAAAGCAACAACCAAAAGATTCCTTAATTTGATTAATGGAGGAGTATAATGAACACCCAATAAAATATAATTTTAGCACCCGCAAAATCTTGATATTAGCACGGATTCATTTTGCAACCCTTTATTCCTTTATTGGTCTATTCTATTAATAATCAATATTAAGCTATAATTCACGTAGGATTTCTCAAAAGAAATTAGGAAAACGCTTAAGCAGAAAGAGGGTTTTCCCTCTTGTTTAGATGGTAGAAAATGATATTACTTTGTATAAAATTAAAAAGATAACAAAGGACAAGTAAAAAAGGAAATATAGTAGGCGTTACTAAAAACGTACCTCTGTACTAAAACCGCGAATTTTAACACGTAGAGGGCAGTTTGAAGTGATGCACCCTGACAGGGTGTGTTCTTCTTCTGTTCAGCTCTACGTGGGTGCTTCGCGGTACCTTGTGCAGACTGTCAGTTGGGGTTCACGCCCTTTCTGTTTTGGGACTTTTTTCGTATATTGCTACATACTAAACACGATTAATAATGAAACGGCTGTTCGCTTTCTTCTTCTTTCTATTAACTTTTCAGGGCTTCGCTCAGGATTACAAACGTGCATCATTATGGTATTTTGGTGATAGTGCAGGCGTAAATTTTAACACTACACCTCCGTCAGCATTGACCGATGGTGCAATGAGTACATGGGAGGGTTGCGCTACCATTGCCGATACCAATGGAAATTTATTATTCTATACCAATGGAGTTAAGATTTGGAATAAGAACCACCAACTTATGGAGAATGGAACAGGATTAGCTGGGCACATTTCCTCAACACAATCTGCCATAATTGTCCCTCAACCTGATAATGATTCTTTGTATTTTATTATTACTACACAAGACGCAATACAAGCGAGCGGAAGGGGATTTATGTATTCTGTGGTCAATCAAAATGCGAATAATGGCCTTGGCTCCGTGATTAAAAAGAACATTCCACTCTTTTATGGGGCATCGGAAAAAATAGCAGCAACTTATCATTCCAATGGTAAGGATATTTGGGTTGTCGGCCATTCATTCGGAAATAATTATTTTTTCAGCTATTTAATAACTAAAGATGGCATAAAAGAATGTCCTGTAATTTCTTCAGCAGGAATCCTATATACTGAAATGAGTTGTGTTGGTCAAATTAAAACATCATCAAATGGGAAAAGATTAGCTGTCACGTCTTACTTTGGTTATCGTATTGAATTATTTGATTTTGACAATGTTACTGGGGTGGTTTCTAATCCAGTAACATTGCTTACGACAAATACAGGCAGTTTAACCTATGGTGTAGAGTTTTCAAGTAACAATAAAAAACTCTATGTCACTGAAACTGGCAATATGGGCAAATACCTAAAGCAATTCGACATAAGTACCAGCGATACTGCTTTGATTAATCAATCAAGAGTTATTTTAGATACTTTCCCTCCTTTCTTAGCCTATGGGCTCCAGATGAGCATTGATGGCCGTATTTACATGGCACGGAAAGATTCTACATTTCTTAGTGTTATTCAATATCCCGATTCATCCGGTTTTGCCTGCGGTTACTTAAAAAATGGGTTGAGCATAGCCCCAAAAAAATCTGTGTATGGGGGACTGCCGACAATTATCTCCTCTTACTTACGCAGGGATTCTTTACTTGATTTCAGCTATCAATTCCTTTGTCCTACCAATCAAGCCGCCTTTGCTGCCAAAAACATTACAACCACACCGCAATGGATAATTACAAAACTCAGTTCACCCGGTAACTGGTCTTATAACAATGTTAACTTTAATCACCAGTTTGATACCGGAACCTATGCAGTAAAACTAAAATCAGGAACCGACAGCATTACCAAAACCATTATTGTTGGCTGGAGTGGTGAAATGATTGTCTCCACCGATACAACAAGGTGCCAGACCGACAGCATCCTTTTAAGCGTACAAAACCCACAGGCTTTTTCCTGCATTAAATGGAATGATACCATAAGTTCTATTACAGAAACGGCCAAAACAAACGGGACATACCGGGTAAGCGCATGGAATATGCAAGGGTGCAAACTTTCGGACAGTATCCGCGTTCGTCTTTTTGCAGTACCACCCGATCCCTTGGTAAAGCCTATGCCTGATACCATTATTTTCTGTAAAGGAAACAGCATTGCGTTAACACCCGACAGCGGGGCTGACTTCCACTGGCAGGACGGTTACCCGATTGCTTCGCGCATAATTGACACGATTGGGCTTTTTTATACAACTTGGTCAGACAGTTTCACCTGCAAGCGGGGTGATACCACACGTTTAATCTTTTACCCGGCTACTCCATTGCAAAACCCCTTACCTGATTCGGTTACTTTCTGCATCGGGCAAACGATCACTTTAAACCCTGATAGCGGCATTAATTTCCAATGGCAGGATAGTTACACAAACGCCAGTCGAACTATTGACAGTGCAGGACTTTTTTATACGAACTGGTTTGACACAAACGGGTGCAGAATTTCCGACAGCATACTTGTTAAAACATATTCTGTTACCAAACCGACCATACAGCGTTTAGGGGATAGCCTGTTTACTTCAGGTAGCTTTAGCCAATGGCAATGGTATTATACCGGCCAACCTGTCAATGGAGCTACTTTTACAAAATACAAAGCCACGCAAAACGGATGGTACAAAGTTTTGGGTCGTGATGTAAACCAGTGTATAGCTACCTCAGATTCGGTAAACCTTACCAATGTTTTTGCCTATAACCCAACACTTGAAAATGAAATAACTGTTTTTCCCAATCCGGTAAACGGGATGCTGTATATCCGCCTGCAAAGGGCAACGGATCAACTTACTGGGCTGCAACTTTACAGCAGCACCGGGCAGCTTGTTTACCGCGAAACCTCGCCTAACCCTTCTGAAGCTGACATCAATTGTTCAGCATTCCCGAAAGGACTTTATCTGCTTACACTCACTGTAAACAACAAAACCTACTGCTACAAGCTAATCATTCAAAGTTAATG
>JAIBAK010000057.1 GCA_019695215.1 Bacteroidia bacterium
AAACCACTTTTCCGTTTCGTTCCACTATTCCCACCACTGGCGTTTTTGCTGTGCCACGTCCACGCTTGTTTGTAACGGTTGAAATGTTTGGCTCATTATCCACTGGCTTGTTTCCTTTGCGGGGTTTACCACCTACATAGGCTTCGTCCATTTCTACAATGTTTTGCAGGGCATAGCGGCAATCATCAATCATTGCCGACCGTACACGCATAGCGGTGTACCAAGCGGTTTTGTAGGTGCAGCCCATATTCCGTTGCAACTGTTTGGCAGATATGCCGCGCTTGGCGTTTAGCATCATTCCTATAAGCAAAAACCAATCGGTAAGCGGGTAACGTGTGCCCTCAAATATGGTTCCTACCTTTACCGAGAAGTTGCGTTGGCACGTGTTACAGTGGTGGCGTTGTGGCTCACTTTTAAGGCGTTTAGTATTGGCACTGCTACAATAGGTGCAGGTTACAGCTTTTCCCCACCTCAATTTTTCGAGGAATGACAAGCATTTTGCCTCGGTATTATACTTTTTTTGAATCTGTTTTATGTTCATGTGAAACCTCCTTTATTTATTGGTATCTTCGTTAATTATTATGCCATCATCGGGATAGGTGCGATATATTTTGATACTTGTGCATGCACACCTACTGTTTTTGCTGAATTTTTTGATGGTACTTTTCTTTACAAACTACCATCCGGAGTTCCGTTAAAAATGCAGTTAACAAGATTTGATACTATCAACTCCATTATTTCTGGAAAGTTTGATGTTGACCTTAAAAAGGAAAACAATAGTGAAATAATCCATATTCGCAACGGGCGCTTTGATGTGAAATATTAATTAAAACCTTTCTTATATGAAAAAAATAAACATTATTTCTTTGCTTTTGCTAATCTCAGGTTTGCTCACTATGAACCTGCATTGCGAAAAGGACCGCCCCGAAGATAACAAACTACCTGCTGTGCTACCCCCCGCTACCACCATTGGCGCCAATACTTTTGGCTGCGAAATAAATGGAGTAGTATGGAACGCAACTAAATTAAATGCAGATTATTGGAATGGAGATTTCTTGCTTAACAGTGAAAAAAAAGAAGCATTCAAAATAACTCAAGTACTTAACCTACAAGTTTTAGGTAGGTTTTATGATACTGGATATTATGAACTCACTTTTTTTGATACCACTACAAGTAACAGGCAGATTTATGCATATCACTTTGATGGCAATAAAGAATATGAAAATCCGTCCGGAGAACCTGTAAAAATAAGAATTACCCGGTTAGACAGTATTCAGGGAATTCTATCGGGTCGATTTGATTTTGATTTAAAAGCAAAACTCTCGGGTGAACTCATTCAAGTACGCAACGGTCGTTTTGACGTGAAATATTAATTAAAACCTTTCTTATATGAAAAAAATAAACATTATTTCTTTGCTTTTGCTAATCTCAGGTTTGCTCACTATGAACCTGCATTGCGAAAAGGACCGCCCCGAAGATAACAAACTACCTGCTGTGCTACCCCCCGCTACCACCATTGGAGCCAACACTTTTGGCTGCGAAATAAACGGAGTAGTATGGAACGCAACTGAACTAAATGCAGATTACTGGAATGGAGATTTCTTGCTTAACACATGGAGAAAAGAAGCTCATAAAAATCAACAGTACTTGTACATACAGGTAGCAAAACATTTGTTTGATACAGGGTATTATGAGTTAGTATATTTTGATACATCATCTAACACCCGACAGATTTATACCTTGTATTCAGATGGTAATAAAGAATATGAAAACCCGTCTGGAGAGCCTATAAAAATAAAAATTACTCGGTTAGATAGTATTCAAGGAATTCTATCAGGTCGATTCGATTTTGATTTAAAAGCAAAACTATCGAGTGAACTTATTCAAGTGCGCAACGGTCGTTTTGATGTGAAATACAAATAGCAAAACTTAAAATCAATAATAGTTATGAAAAAAAACATTCTTCTCATGCTGCTTGCCTGCCTTGGCATGTTGCATGCCACCCGGGCACAAACCATTGAAGTGGAAGACTCGGATTATGTAGGGTTACCTTACGAAAAAATGGTGGACTCTATGTTACACTACCTCAATTTGGATTTAGTACCCACGGGCCTACTGCTTGAAAAGGCTTACCCTACCGCACAGCCCGGCCGGTTTAATGGGAGCCTTTCGGATACCAATTTTGTTGATCATTTTACCTGGCGCAGATTGTATGGTACCCTGCGAAGGTCATTTATTGACAGTACTCTTGCGCTTCCAAGAATTGAAACCACCATTGCATCTATGGAGAGCATGATGGCGTCTGGCCATATACCAATTGCTATTATTAACTACAACTATTCAACCTTTAAACCCGAAGCAGTAGACGAAGAATTGCTGGAACTTGATGGCTATGAACTGCACGATGTAGAAGAGCGGGAAGAATTGCCTTATGAAGATAAAATTGCCTTTGCAGCGGCACCCGGTATTTTTCATGCCGATTCGCCCAACCTTGCTTTTGTAGTACCCCAATCCCTTTACTTTAGCAACAGCAGCAAAACGGTTGACCATCTCGAAATAAATTTTGGTGATGGGCTGGGTTACCGTACTGCTCATTGGGAAGATGTGCTGCTGGTAGATTATGATTCGGCCCGATTGGTTGAAATTATTATTAAGGTAGTGTTTACGGACGATAGCTGGCTCATTGGCCACTCGCATTTTAAAAGCGGCAGCGAGGAGTACAGTGTGCTGAATGGAGAAACCTTTAATGTGACGGCTGATGTGGCTTATAACGGAGCCTATGGCGCAGCAAAAGTAACAGTGGCCTATGGCTGTGGTAACACCAAACTGATGAAGCCTTTTATTATAGTGGAGGGTTTTGATCCACCCCAAAATGTGGAGTTGGGAGCAGAACCTTTCAACTATGGATTTTTAATGGATAATATTCTTGACTTTAATCCTGCGTTAATGGATAAAATCGAGGCAGAGGGTTACGATATTGTATTTGTAGATTTTGCCAATGGCTCAGATTACATACAACGCAATGCCTATACGCTGGTAAAGGTTATTCAGGAGGTCAATTCCCGTAAACATGCTAATGGGTCGGAGTTGCCTAATGAAATTATGGGAATAAGTATGGGCGGGCTGGTGGCGCGGTATGCGCTTGCCGCCATGCAGACTAATTCACTCAATCATGAAACTAAGGATTTTATTTCATTAGATGTGCCTCACGAGGGAGCCAATATGCCACTAGGTATTCAAAGTATTGTGTATGATCTGCACAATTCAGCCATTTACCGCAGGCTACACCATACAAACTGGATTACCTCCTTGTTTGGGGTTTCGGATGACATTAAGGCAGAACTAAGGCAGGTACACTTAGCATATGAGGTTCTCAATAGTCCTGCGGCCCGGCAAATGTTAATTCATCACATAATACCTGGGGCCTCATTATACAATTCCTTTTTTGCGGAACTGAATAATTTGGGTACAACCGGTTGCAATGATATTGCAATAAGTAATGGAAGTGGAAATGGGTCGGGTCAACCAAACAGCGTTTTAAACCCCCCCTTTTATCCGCATGCTTATCTTTTGGGCGTGTTTGCTAAAGAGGAAACTGTTTTTGCGGGAATGGGCGATGGAAACATAAAATTGCTGAGGATGGTGGGATATGGGTTTACAGTAGATATTGATGTATGGGCACTACCGGATGTGAGTATGGGTAAGCAGAAAGTGTATGACGGAGAAATAAGAGATAAAGGGATATTTGGACTTACAACTTCCAAGTCGAGAGTAAAGGTTTTTATACAAGGGACAAATCCGTTTGATAATGCACCTGGTGGATGCCAAGGTTTACAGGATTACCTTGGTTCGTCAACAGGTGCTGTTCCGGGCTTAACTGTTTATTATGAACAGTTCTGTTTTATTCCAACTATAAGTGCATTAAAAATTAGCTATCCCCAAAACCTCGATGTTTTTTTTGATGTAAGTAATGAAGCTAGCATCATAGCTAACAATTACACTCCTTTCAATAGTTATCGAACCACGTATGGAAACCAGTCGTACAGTCCGGGGTATGCGGTAAATGAGGGCCATATGTTTTTAAATTTACATAATGGAAATATTATACAACAGGTAATGATTCCTAATGATAACCTAAATCAGCCCGCTAATATTTACAATACGCAAACCTATAATTTCGGCAAGAACACATCTGATAGAATACGCTCGGTAAATGTAAAATCGGGCGGGTTGTTAAAAATTAATGTTAATACTGCTACGGGGTTAAGCTCTGGCACCACAGGACCCAATCCGGACGACAATACAACTTTTAAGGTTTATACTAACGGCTTTAATTGTGCGCCAAACGGAGTGCATATCATTGCAGAAGGAGGATCCGAGGTAATAATAGGTGACCCGACATCTGATAGGATTGGTGAATTGTATATTACAAAAAACTCAAGTATTGAATTAATGAGTAATTGTTCACTTACTATTTATAAAACGTCAAGATTAATTATAGAGAAGGATGCTGAATTGATTATTCACCCAAACACATACATCAGACTTATTGATGATGAATCAAACATTGAAATTGCAGGAACCATAATTCTTGAGGCGGGTGCAGATTTTACCTTTACTGACAACGGATATATAAAATTTGACTTCATTGGGCAAACATCTGAAAACATCATCAGCAATGGTTCCGGAACCTCGGTTACCTTCCAAGGCAATTCTAAACTTAATGACAAGGTAGTTGAAGTAGTTGGGGGTTCAGTATATCCAGATCCCTTTATTGACCTTTTTACTATAAAAGATGGTTATGTTGAGATGAATACAAACACCGGTTTTAAAATTGGCAGCCCTATTCACTTAGAAAATACAATTTTTAAAAAGCAAGCAAGTGCATCAGGCACATATGTCCATAATGGGATTATTTTGAACGGTCAGAGTTCCAATACAGATATTTTTATTAAAAACTGCGACTTTCTTAATGCGAATTGTGGTGTAAAAAAAGAAGCAGCAGCGAGTGCAACAACTTTAACAATAGAAAATTCTGTGTTTAAGAATTGCATTAAGGGATTATGGACAATTGAAAATGGAGTAGATTTAAAATTTGTGCGATTTGAAAATTGCAGTCTTGCCGGATGGAAAGCAGAGGACATGTCCCACCTTTCCGATTTTAAAGGTTTTGTAATAAATTGTGGTATCGGCATCGATTATGAGGGATCTTCGTCCGCAAACCTGTTTGTTTCTCAAACCCAATTCAAGAATAATTCGTTTTCTGTTCAAAGTTTAGGTAATTTTACTGCAACATTTAAATGTAACAAATTTGAGGATAACTATGGCAACTTTGAAATTGGAAGTGGTTGTACACTAAATCTGAGTTGTTCGACATCTGTTACCCGAATTGGGAGCACTGGTGGAACTACTGGATATGGGGGCGACAATAAATTTATAAACACTTTATCCGAAGAGGTAAATACGACTGGGGCTTATGACTTACTTGTAAAAGATGGATATAATACGTTTTCCTATACATCAAACCCGGGAGTAATATTTACTGGGTCCCTAACAAACTCGTATTACAATACAAATGCATTTGATGCATCCAATAATTACTGGAGCATGTATGACATGATTGGCACACCACATCCTGTTTCTACCCTAGTTCATTATCCAATCGCATCCAGTATCCAGCTAGTGTATAATTCCTCTAATTTAAGTTTTGGATATAGTCCTGCATTAAACAGCATTCCAGACAATTGTGTTTTACAGTATTGGGATGGAGAACCCGTGGAAGAAGACCCGGAAGGAATTAGAGAAAACACAACAGGCATGGCAAAAAATATTCAGCCAAAGATTTTCTTGCTGTATCCAAATCCGGCAAACAATATATTGAATTTGCGCGTAAGCGAGAAAAACCATCCTGAGTATCAGATAAAGTTAATTGATATATCAGGCAGAGTAATTCAACCCTTGGCGATTAGTCAAAATGGTTCGGGGTCTGCATACGATATTTCAGGACTTGCCCCCGGATTGTACCAATGTATAATTGAGGAAAATGGGATAATGGTTTACAAAAACAAACTGGTAATTCTGCGGTAGTTTTTCTTTTGTTTACAATCAGAAAATTCCATCAAGCTTGATGACATTTTCTGTTAGATTAATTGTAAGCAAATCTTGTTCAAAAGGCTGTAAATTATTGGATTCGCAAATTATGTAGCATTGGATGGGTTTATAACAAATCAACTTGTTTATCTTCGAATTGTTAGTCAATCAAATCGGTTCGCTCAACGTATCGGTGGCCTGCGGAATTATTTTGTATGAATTGGTAAAGCAACGGATGAAAGTTTCTTAAGTCTTACAGTCTGTCAATTTTTGGTTGCCTGCTGCACGTGCTTAATTACCCTAAAGGGTAATTTCAGTTATAGTTTAGCAAAAATTTGTTTTTGCCAAAATTTTGCGTTAGCTTTGTTATAGTAATAACTAACTGTTATGAAAACAAAAACGCTGATTTTTATTATTAGTATTTCTTTCTTCCCTTTTTTAAGCGGGTGTTCGCTTTTTGAGCCCGATGATGCATGGCTTAAACCCATACCACCCTCAAATACGCTCCCTCCTATTACGCAAACAGGAGCCAATACTTTTGGGTGCAAAGTAAACGGACAAGTGTGGCTACCTACCACGGTGTGGGTTGATTACCACAACGGGGGAATGGTTATTTCAGCTTTTAGCGAACAGAGGTATTCAGCCCGATCAGCTGTTGTTATTACAATAAGTGAGTTTGCTGCGTTTAAACCCGGGAATTATGAGTTAAGTACCAATACTTCCTACATATCTAAAGGTAGTTATGGAAGTGGGAAAGATATGTATTATACAGATAGTATATACCTCGGCAGCTTAACCATTAACCGACTGGACTCTGTTAATTCTATACTTTCCGGAACATTTTCTTTTGATGCTAAACATGTTTCAACAGGCGAGGTGATCCATGTTACAGAGGGCCGATTTGATAATAAATACAACTAAATTTATCACGAAAAAGTATGTAAACCTTTTAATCAAATTTTCTATGAAAAAAACACTTTTCCTTCTCACTTCCATTTTAGCATTTACTCAAATGGGATATGCGCAACTTGACAGTCTTTCATTTGAGTCCGATAGTATTTATGTAGATTCATTACCCGGCCTTAATTTTAACGATATGGCCGATTCGGTATTTAAACACGTAAGCCTCGACTCGTTAAAATCAAACTACTTTTTGGACAAAGCCTTGAAAACATCCGATCCTGCTATCTATGACGGAACGCTGAATGATAGTAACCAGGTTGACCATTTTTTATGGAGGAGGTTATATGGAACCATGGTGAGGGCTATGGTAGATACATTAACGGATACTATTCCCCGGCTCGATTCCCTTTTAGCCGCTGCGCATACTATTGAACAAAACGGGCAAGTTGCACTAATGATGTTGGATATGGATTATGACCAGATACGGGCAGACGCAATTGATGAAGAATTACTTGAAATACAAGGAGCCGAATTATGGGATGTAAGCCCACGAGACGATGACCCATTTGAACAAAAGAATCTTTTTGCTGCAAGCCCTTCATTTTTTTATTCCGATACCAATGTGGTAGAGTTTGTGTTACCATCAACCTTTTTTATAAGCAACCGTGGCAAAACCATAGATTATATTCGGGTGAATTTTGATAACGGGGAGGGATGGAATAATATTTCCTTTAATGTTCCTGAAATAATTGTTTACGATACACCGGGCACCAAAGAAATAGTATATGAAGTGCATTATACTGATAACACCATGCGTACCGGGCATAGTTTTTTTAAAGTGGATATCCCAAACTTTTTTTCATCTGATATTTACTTGCGTAAAACATTTATTGCTACAAAAAATTACGGCAGTGCAGTAGGAGCAGCACGAGTAACCGTATCCCTGGGTTGCGGAAATACTAAAATTACCAAACCATTTATTGTAATTGAAGGTTTTGACCCACCTCAAAATATTCTATTGGGTTATACAAATTGGGGTTACCACGACTTTCTAAGAGAGATTTTGAATCAGTCTCTCCACGATCTGACTCAGGACATTGAACAGGAAGGGTATGACCTTATTTTTATTGATTTTGTAAACGGGGCCGATTATATGCAGGCAAATGCCTATGTAGTGGAAGATATTATTAAATGGGTAAACGAAGAAAAAGCCAATGCTGGCAGCCACAATAAAAATATGGTTTTAGGACTGAGTATGGGAGGTGTAATAGGGCGTTATGCTTTAGTGGATATGGAGGAGAATAATGAAGAGCACGATTGTTCGCAGTTACTCACATTCGATTCTCCGCACCGCGGAGCTAATATTCCTTTAGGAATTCAGGCAGCTATGAAACATTTGAGGTACTCTCCTTTTATTCATAGTAAAATAGGAAGAAACCAGATTGTGCCATTTGAAGAAATTAATCAGATTCATATTGCATATTCAATTTTAGAAAATCCTGCCACTCGTCAATTGCTCATTCACCAGCTCAATAATAATGCTTCTTTGTATCAGCCATTTTTTTATGAGTTAGAAAATCTAAACAATAATAGGGGCTTCCCGAATAATTGCCCGACAAAAGCAATTGTTAATGGGTCTGACAACGGGCAGTCGCAATCATTTTCTGCCAATGCAAAACTAATTGAAATGAGAGGCACCCTTGCGAGTTTTATCCCTGAAAAGCAAGCCATCCTTTTAGGTTTGCTCACAGGTACAAGCGTAAACATTGATATGGATATATATGCAGTTCCAGATCAGGCAATGGGATCGAAAGTTGTGTATAGTGCAAAACTCCAATATAATATTTCTTTTTTTAAGTTTATAAAAGAAACATACGAAAAGAAAGTTAATGGCACCTTACCACTCGATAATGCCCCAGGTGGCACAGAAGGTATTGTTTCGACTGCAAATATTCCCAATTCATTTAGCGGCTTACATATTTTAAATGATAAATTCTGCTTTGTTCCAACTATAAGTTCAGCATCGGTTATCGGGTCTAATCAAGCTAATTTATTTTACAACCTTCAATCAAATAATGCGCTTGCCACTGGGCAATTAGACGTTGCCGATTACCAGGGATCGGGCGGTGCTCCTCTCAATTTAAATAACGAACCTCACTTATCTCTAACCGAAACTAATGAGCGAATTATTCGTGAGAATTTAATTAGTTATTTCATAACGTATCCTCCGGCATCCTTGAGCGGTAAAACATTCAACTACGGTAGGAATACCACAGACCGCATTCAAGATGTAACCATAGGCTCTGGCGAAGCAATTAAAATAAATCGGGATGAACCGGTTGGGTTATCTCTCTCAACCCAGCCTCATCCTGTTTCAGGCTCAACTTTCTCGGTTTACACTTATGGGGCAAACTGTTTTGGCTCCACTTCAATTGATGTACAAAGTGGTGGGGAATTAGTTGTCGGTGATCAGCAGGCAGGCAACAAAGGAAACCTATTTATAACCCAAGGCTCTGTTTTATCTATTTCCACTGGAGGCACACTACGTATTGAAAATAACTCAAAGGTTGTAATAGAACAGGGGGCTTATTTAAACATTGATGGTAACCCTACAATAGAACTTACAGGTTCAAATAGTGTTTTAGAAATTCAAGGCACATTGAATTTGGCGGCCAATTCTGATTTCACCATAATTGGTAATGGGTATATTCGTTTCTCTCTTCCAGATGACGTAGTAGCCCAATCCATCCCAATTACTACAGGAAACAGCAATTGCACTTTTGTTCTGTCAACAAACAATCAAACCAATAAAGTGATGGAAGTAACCAAGGGGTGGGTAACCCCTTCGTCAAATTTGTCATTGTTTAAAATTTACAAAGGAACGGTTGAACTTGGTACAGATGCCTATCTGAATCTGGGATGCAAAACAGAGATAAACAATACCACTATCACCTCAAATGCGGGTAGTGGTTACGTACACAAGGGTGTAAAGTTAGGCAACCAAAGTGTAAGCGATATTACCATACGATACAGCAATTTCTTTAATGCTAAAACAGCGCTTTGGTGGGGAAGCAGCGGCTCGGGCACCTTAACCATACTGGGCACTCAATTTCAGAATTGTGATAAAGCATTGCATACGGTAGGAAATGGAGTAGATATTAAAAATGTTCGGTTTATTGAATGCAATACGGCTGCCTGGCTGGCCGAAAGCATGACAGGGTTAAGTGATTTTAGCGGTTACGTTGAGGATTGCGCTAATGGATTAGTGTATTCAGGTACTACTGGGGCCGATTTGTTTATCACCACCACGCAGTTTAATACCAACACGTTCTCGGTTATAGCAGATGGTGATATCACTATTACTTCCAAGTGTAGTAAATACGAGGGAAATGTTTCTGATTTTGTGCTTTCAGATGGCTGCACACTTAACTTAAGCACGGCCCAAACTGTAACCCGTATTGGTAGTGGGTTGCCCTCCAATCAAGACGCAGGTGGAAATAATAAATTCATCAATAGCAGCAGCGAAGTAGTGTATGCCACCGATATCTATGATATTTTATTGGATGAGGGTTACAATAGTTTTACCTATAGTGGTACACCCGGCACCATCATGTTTGGTTCTCTTTCCAACTCCTTTTATTCAAACAGCAGTAATCATTTAGATGTAACGGATAACTACTGGAGCTTGTACGCCTGGGTAGGCACTCCTAATCCTTCGTTGACTTTGATTCACTACCCTACAAGTTCCAATATTGAATTGGAATATAGTGTCAACAACAATGATATTGCTTTCGATTATTCACCCGAGTTGGTAAGTGCCCCCACAAGCTGCAACGCATGGAATGGAATAATTGCCGAAGAGGAAGGAGATCCGGAAGGCGTTCGTCAGGGTGATGGTACAGGTGTGAAGCCCGTTGCAGATTTAATGAATCGTTTTTCGGTTTATCCAAATCCGGCAAACAATATATTGAATTTGCGCACAAGTGAGAAAAACCATCTTGATTATCAGATAAAGCTAATTGACATATCAGGCAGAATAATTCAACCCTTGGCGATTAGTCAAAATGGTTCCGGGTCTGCATACGATATTTCAGGACTTGCCCCAGGATTGTACCAGTGCATAATTGAGGAAAATGGTGAAATGGTGTACAAAAACAAATTGGTAATAATACGATAGGTTGTTATTAGAGCATTAACAGAAAACGCCATCCAATGATGGCGTTTTCTGTTAATGCTAAAAGTAAAAATTGTAAAAAGGTAGTATGCTCAATCAAAGGGGTTCGCTCAATGTATCGGTAGCCTGCGGTATTATTTTGTATGAGCTGGTGAAACAGCGGATAAAAAGTTAAACGTACTTCTCTCCGAATTTAAGTTTTATATCGGTTACAATCTGTTTTACTTCCTGCTCCCGGTTTCGGTCGCATACCAGCAGCACGTCTTCGGTATCTACCACAATTAAGTCGTTTACGCTGTTGAGCACCACCAATTTTCCGTTGGGGGCATGCACCATACATTTATTGGTATTAAAAGTAAAAACCAGTTTGCCATTCACGGCATTTTGTTTTTCGTCCTTATCATGTATGCTGTAGAGCGAGGCCCACGTTCCCAAATCGCTCCAGCCAAAGTCAGAAGGAATTACAAACACATTATCGGCTTTTTCCATTACAGCATAGTCAATAGAAATGTTTTTGCATAATTCGTAGGCTTCGGTGATGGCGACCTTTTCGTTATCGGTTCCCAGGGCACTTTCGGTTTCTTTAAACAGACTGTACAACTCGTTCGAGTATTTCTCCAGCGCACCCAGTATGCCCGCATTGTTCCATATAAATATGCCCGCGTTCCACAAAAAATCGCCACTGTCAATAAACGTTTGGGCAATTTCAATAGAAGGTTTTTCGGTAAAGGTTTTCACCTTTTTTACTTCGGGGTGGTGGCTGTCTATATACTGTATATATCCGTATCCCGTATCGGGGCGGCTGGGTTTTATGCCCAGTGTAAGCAAGGCATCGTTTGTTTTCAAAAAATCAAATCCGCTCTCAACCGATTGGAAAAAGCTCGGTTCGTCAAGTATCAGGTGGTCTGACGGGGCAACAATGCAACTTGCTCCGGGGTTTAGTTTATGAATGTGAAAAGCGGCATAGGCAATGCAGGCCGTGGTGTTTTTTGCCAGCGGTTCACCAAGTATTTTCGATTGATCGATGCCCGGGATTTGTTCGGTAATTAACCCCCGGTACTGCTCGTTGGCAACAATAAAGATATTCTCTTTGTGAAATTGTTTCTGAAACCGTTTATAGGTTTGCTGCAGCAACGAGGTTCCTGTTCCCAGAATATCTAAAAATTGCTTAGGGTAGGATGTTCGGCTCACGGGCCAAAAACGCGAACCTACTCCGCCTGCCATTATAATTACGTATCTGTCCTTATTTTTTCCTGCCATAAATGTGTTTTTCAAATAATGCCTTCGCGGTTCAAATCATGAATATGAACCATGCCTGCATAGGTGTTATTTTTTGTTATCACTATTTGTGAAATCTTGTTTTCTCTCATTATAGATAATGCATCAACGGCCATTTCTTCCTCGTCAATGGTTCGGGGCGATGCATTCATAATTTCTCCCGCAGTTAAATTTTCGCGGTATTTACCGGCCTCAAGCATTCTGCGTATATCTCCATCGGTTATCAATCCCGCCAGTTTATTATCCTTAATTACTGCAGTAGCCCCAAGCCTTTTTTGCGTTATTTCAATAATAACATCTTTAATAGTCGAATTAAACTGCACCTGCGGGGCGGCATTAAGCGGATAAATATCTTTTACCTTAAGGTAAAGTTTTTTGCCAAGGGCACCCCCGGGATGAAATTTGGCAAAATCGGTTGCGGTAAAGTTGCGGCACTTAAGTAAACTCACTGCCAGCGCATCGCCCAAAGCTAATTGTACTGTTGTACTGGTGGTAGGGGCCAGGTTGTGGGGGCAGGCTTCCTTATCAACGGTGCAATCTATTATATAATCGGAGTGGGTTGCCAGGTACGAGGTTAAATCCCCTACCAATGCAATAAGTTTATTTCCGCCCTTTTTAAGCAATGGAACTAAAACCCTGATTTCAGGAGTATTGCCGCTTTTAGAAATACAAATCACCACATCGTCCGTTTGAATAATGCCCAAATCCCCATGAATGGCATCGGCAGCATGCATAAAAACCGAAGGTGTACCGGTGCTATTAAGCGTGGCAACAATCTTTTGTGCAATGATGGCGCTCTTGCCAATACCGGTAATTACCACCCTGCCTTTAGAATTTAGAATTAATTCTACGCATTGTGAGAAACTGGTATTAACTTTGTCGATTGATTTGCTGATCGCATCGGCCTCAATCTGAAGCGTCTCAATAGCAGTTTTGATAATTGCGCTTTCCTGTTGCAAATCTTTTTTATCCATTTAGTTAAAGCGCAAAGTAAATATTTTAGTAAGAATTATTTTTTGATTCGTAAAAAATGTTGTATTTTTAGTTGCGAACAAAACAAGGAAGGAATAGTGTACTATGGCAGTTTCAGTAAAAAATGACTTAAAAGGAGCCCTTAAGAAATACTTTGGCTTTGAGAGTTTTAAAGGGATTCAGGAAGAAATCATCAATAATGTATTGGATGGCAAAGACAGTTTTGTCATTATGCCCACCGGTGCGGGTAAATCGCTTTGTTTTCAGTTGCCGGCCTTAATGATGGGCGGAACTGCCATTGTAATCTCTCCGCTTATTGCCCTAATGAAAAACCAGGTGGACCAGATAAGGGCATTTGGCAGTAATGAGGCTACAGCTCACTTTTTAAACTCGTCCCTGAGCAAAGCCGAGATTCAGCGGGTAAAAGATGATATAAAGGCAGGCAAAACCAAACTGTTATATGTGGCCCCCGAAACCCTTAAAAAAGATGAAACGGTTGAGTTTCTGAAACAGATTAAAATATCGTTTGTAGCAGTTGACGAAGCGCATTGTATTTCGGAATGGGGACATGATTTCAGGCCGGAGTACCGCAGAATTAAACAAATAGTAAAAGAAATTAAAGATGTGCCCATGATGGCACTTACGGCTACGGCTACGCCAAAAGTGCAGGCCGATATTCAGAAAAACCTGCAAATGCTGGATGCCATTGTGTTTAAAACATCCTTTAACCGTTCTAACCTTTTTTATGAAGTACGCCAAAAAGGGAAAAAGGATAAAGTTTTAAAAGAGATAGTAGGCTATATAAAGCAGCGCAGTAAAAAATCAGGAATTATCTATTGCCTTAGCCGTAAAAAAGTAGAAGAAATTGCCGAGGTGCTTAACCTTAACGGAATTAAAGCACTTCCATACCACGCGGGATTAGATGCAAAAACACGCGCATCGCATCAGGATAAGTTTTTGATGGAGGATGTGCATGTAATTGTGGCCACCATCGCCTTTGGGATGGGTATTGATAAACCCGATGTACGTTTTGTGATTCACTACGATGTTCCTAAAAGTCTTGAAGGATATTATCAGGAAACCGGTCGTGCCGGCCGCGATGGATTAGAAGGGGACTGTTTGTTATTTTATAATCCGGCCGATATCGAAAAGCTGGAGAAATTTATGAAAGACAAGCCTGTTGCCGAGAGGGAAATAGGAGAGCAGCTCATTTTCGAAACACAGTCGTATGTAGAGTCATCGGGTTGCCGCAGAAAAATATTGTTGCATTATTTCGGGGAAGAATTTGACCAGAAACATTGCGGCAAAATGTGTGACAACTGCCGCCATCCAAAAGAGCAGCAGGAAGTAACCAAAGATTTATTGCTCGCTCTCGATACCATTGAAAATTTAAACGGCAAGTTTAATCTAAAGCATGTGGTAGATGTGCTTACCGGGACCAAAAGCCAGCCGGTAATGGATTATGAGCACAACAACCTCGGATGTTTTGGAGCAGGTAAGGCAAAAGATGTGTTATTCTGGAAATCGGTTATTCGTATGGGATTGCTGATGAGCCTTATTACCAAAGATATTGAAAACTACGGGTTGCTTAAAGTAAACGAACGCGGAATAGCATACCTTAAAAAGCCCACCCCGCTTTTTATTGCTATCGATACCAAGTTTGAGCGTGTTACCGAAGAAGATGAGGACAATGCAGAACTGGAGAACATTTATGACGAGCAATTGTACAACCAGTTAAAAGATTTGCGCAAAACGGTAGCTAAACAAAAAGGGTTGCCGCCTTATATCATTTTCCAGGATCCTTCTCTGGAGGATATGGCAACCAAATATCCCATTTCGCTTGCCGAGTTATCGCAGGTTTTCGGGGTTACCTCGAGCAAGGCACAAAAATTCGGGAAGCCGTTTGTAGAAATGATTGAGAAATATGTAAAGGAGAACGAAATTGAGCGCCCTCAGGATATGGTGATTCGTTCGGCCGTAAATAAATCGGGTAAAAAAGTTTCCATCATTCAAAATATTGATAAAAAGATAAACTTAGAAGATATAAGCCGCTCGCAGGGAGTTTCGAAAGAGGAACTCATTAACGAGATTGAAGGAATGGTGTACAGCGGAACCAAACTGAATCTTAAATATTACCTCAACTCCATTATGGACGAGGATATTCAAAAAGATATTTTTGATTACTTCAAAGGATCCGAATCCGATTCATTAGATTTGGCATTCAAGGAGTTTGACGGAGAGTTTTCGAAGGAAGAGTTGCAATTAATGCGCATTCAGGTTATTTCGGAGCTGGCTAATTAACTATCTTTTTCCATTTTAGATTTTCATTTGCACTCTAGGGTGTTTTTGCATATTTTTGCCCCCTCATTGTCCGATGGTGTAACTGGCAACACGTCTGATTTTGGTTCAGAAGAGTCTAGGTTCGAGCCCTAGTCGGACAACCAAATTACCCTGTAAATCAATAATAACGTGCCAGCCGTACTCAATCAAATTAAATTATTTTCCTGCACCAAATCGAGGTATTTGTCGGAGAAAATCGCGGAAGCGTACGGCAAGCCGCTTGGTGATTTAACCTTCTC
>JAIBAK010000058.1 GCA_019695215.1 Bacteroidia bacterium
TGGTCGCGCATTGGAGCTAATAGTACCGAATTAAATATCCTTGCTTCACAAGGCACATATGACAATGTTATTGCTGTTGACCCCGACAACAAGGACCATATTTTTGCAGGAGGTCTTGGCAACTGGGATTGGGCTTATGGAAAAGGGTGGAAACAAATTTCTTCACAGGCCGAATTCTTCTCTGACAAAAGCTATAACAGGTACTATGTACATGCCGATATGCACGGTTATATATTTGATAAAACCACTACTCCATACACCATGTACCTCATCAATGATGGTGGTGTCTTCAGGTCAAAAAATAAAGGTGTTACGTACGAAAAACTTAATTTCAATTATTCAGTTACCCAGCTTTATTCGGTTGCTGTAAATAAAAGAGGTGAAATTCTTTGCGGGGCACAGGATAACGGAACAAACCTGATTGATTTTAAAAGAAATGTTCAGGTAGGTGATACTTCAAGAAGTGCAATTGAAGCCCTTGGAGGTGACGGATTTTTCTGCGAGTTTTCAAGAATCAATCCGGATATATGCTATGCGGCTAACGTAGGGAATTTTTATCGCTCACTTAACAAAGGACAAAGCTGGAGTGAATTTTTTGATGCAAACATAGGAACGAACGGAGAAAATTTAGGTGTGTCATTCCTTACCCCATACAAACTTTGGGAATCTGTTCTCGATTTAACGCTTCCCCTCTCTACCGAAGAAGGAATGATGTTTTATGGAGGAGCTGGCGGAGCCGTGTGGATGACTCCCGATGTTTTGGATTTTGGCAAAACCCCCAGATTTTACAAACTCGCTCAGGTGGCAACCGGTGGGCAAATATTATCCATGGACTTTACTCCAAGCGGCAATACCTTGTTTGTAGGAACCTATACGGGACAAATGTACCGCATCAGCGGTATTAGAGGTACTGCCTATGACCCTGATTCAGCAACAGGATGGAACGGAGCTGCCCATGGCATCACAGTTACCCAAATGAATACTACCACCTCACAGGCAATCACAAGTATTTCGGTACACCCGGTTGATACCAATTTAGTAGTGTTTACCTGTGGTAATTATGGCAATAATAGCTACGTATTTAAATCTACCAATGCCATGGCCCCAAGTGGTGTTACCTTTACTTCCATTCAGGGTTCATTACCCAAAATGCCTGTATACAGCTCAGTAATTAATATTGACAATCCAAACCATATTATAATTGGTTCAGAATTGGGAGTATGGGCTTCAACTAATGGAGGTACTACCTGGACTGAAGAAAATAACGGTCTTTCACGCACCCCATGCTATATGTTGCGTCAGTACGAATGGAGATCGTGGGAAGGTCCGACAATTTATGCCGCCACCCATGGTCGTGGTGTTTTTGCCACCAAATCACTGCTTACCCCTTCATTTTTGAACAGTTCAAGAAACACCCTTAGCAAATCGGTTGCGAATATCTACCCTAATCCGGCCAGAGAAAGTGTGAATGTTGAATTCACCTTTAATAAAACCTCTGCGGTAACTATAAGTATCCTTAGCATGAGTGGAAATAATGTACTCTCGAGGAAAATTGCTGATATTAAAAAAGGTTTGAACAAAATAAATCTGGAGACCAGCGCTATTGCTCCCGGTAATTATTTTGTAAGAATTGAAAATGGTTACGAAACCGCTACCGGAAAATTAATTATTGTTCGTTAAGAAATCTTAACGACAGCTCCAATAAAAAAGCCGCAACAATTGTTGCGGCTTTTTTATTGGAAATGCCCCGCTCTGAAATAAGTTAACTTAAACGGGGCTGTTATAACCCGACAATATGAAACGTAATAGATCAATTAAACAGGAGAATAATATTCCGCTTTATCCAATCATTGCCGGGTTGGCAAAAAAGAAACCCTCAGTTACTGCTAACTGAGGGTTTCAATTAATAAAACCGGAAGGATTATTTGCCCTGCGGGGCCGGGGCTTTATTGACAGGAGCAGCTGGCTTCTCGTCAACAATGCCTAGACGTTTCTTCACCAGATTCATCAGGTTATCCGATTCCGGAAACATAATCATAGCACCCTGACTTGAATCGAATACATAAGTATATCCTTGTTCTTTTGCTACGGCCTGTACTGCCTCTTTCGCTTTTTTTACAATTGGTTCAAGTAACTCTTGTTCTTTTTTCTGAACCGACTCCTGAGCGGTTTCTTTAAAGGTTTCAATGCGCTCCTGAATCTGTTGAATTTCCTTTTCTTTACTTTCCTTAATAGCTGCCGGTGTGTTGGCTGGCAGTTCTGAATACTCTTTATACTTTTTCTCAAGTTCAAGAGTCAAACGCTCTAATTCCGATCTGAATTGCTGGCTGTATGCTTCGAGTTGCTTGTTAGCGGCTTTCACTTCAGGCATCATTTGCAATAATTCATTTGAATTAATGTGAGCAATTTTTTGCCCGTATGAGGTATTGCCAAAAAAGAGTGTTCCTAATACCGTAAGGGTTAAAATGAGTGTTTTTTTCATGGTAAAAATGATAATGCTTATTAATGATTAATTTATTTCTTTTGTTTGTTAGTGGTTACCGAAATACCCATTTCCTCCAGCACGTCATCGCTTCGGTCATACTTAGCATTTGTATACAACATAGTAAGTTCGCTTGATTTGTCAAAAATAAAATCAAGAGCACTTTCTTTAGCTACCTTTTGAACGGCATCAAAAACACGGTCCTGTATCGGCTTAATTAACTCCTGACGTTTCTTAAACAACTCCCCTTCATATCCGAATTTTTGCTTTTGATATTCTTTCAAATTCTTTTCAAGCTCGGCAATTTGTTCCTCTTTTTTCTTGCGCTGTTCATCAGTTAACAAAACCTGTTCCGCTTCGAGTTCCTTTTTTAGTTTTTCTATCTGAGCCTTTTGTTTTTCAATCTCGGCCTGCCACTCTTCAGCCATCTGATCAAGTTTTTTCTGAGCCGACCTGTACTCCGGTACCTGTTCAAGTATATATTCTGTATCCACGTAAGCAAAACGTTGTGCCTTTGTGTGCTGCGCCATGGCAAAAACCACAAACATAAATACCAATATTCTTTTCATACTCTTAAAATGTTTGTCCCAACATAAAGTGAAAATTACCCTTACCCGGCTGCGTATAACTACCGTCTCTCGGCAAATCTACAGTATCAAATCCGTAACCCCAATCGAGGCCAATAAGCCCAAACATAGGTAAAAACAAGCGCACACCAAAACCAGCAGACCGGTACACCTCAAACGGATTAAAGTCTTTGAACTTTAGCCAGGCCCTTCCTGCCTCAGAAAATACATGGGCATAAACTGTTGCCGATGGATTTGGCGAAATCAGATACCTCAACTCCATGGTATATCTGTTATAAATTGTTCCTCCCACAGTTTGCCGTAACTCATTACTATAGGGTTTAAGCGAATAATCAGCATATCCCCGCAATGAAATCATTTCACGCCCGTCAATTGACCATCCCATCAGTCCGCTACCGCCAAGCCAAAAACGCTCATACCCTGTTATGCCATACTCTTTGGTATAGTAACCCATAAACCCAAAATTAGCCCGGGTCATCAGCACCAGATTTCCCTTTGCATCTAACCGGGTAAACCATTGCGAATCGAATTTCCATTTATGGTACTCCACAAATTTGGTCCGTTGCTCCGGTTTAAGCTCATCATAAGATTTATTACGAAGCAGAGAGTATGGCGGAGACAATTGCATGGTAAAGGATATATTGGAGCCCCCGCGAGGAAAAATCGGCCCATCAACTGAGTTTCTTCCGAAAATAAATTTGAAATTGAAATTGTGTGATACCCCTAATGGTATCCCGTCCTGAAAGCGATGAGTCGAGTCCCCAACATGAAAATACCTGAGATAACTTGCTACGTATTGCAGTGTAAAAAAGTCATCGGGCCATTTAATTCGCTTTCCAAGCCCTATTACAATACTATTGGTTCGTAAAGCAATCTCCGGATTCGCAACCGAGCGTTTACTTATCGACCGTGAAACAGACACGCTGAATGAATTAGGTTTTTTGCCTCCAAGCCAGGGTTCACTAAACGACAAACTGTAACTTTGATAGTAGGCTCCGCTTGACTGGGCTCGTATTGCCATTCGCTGCCCGTCACCCGATGGAATTGGATTCCACTCCTTAGGTTTTAACATTTTTCGGGCGGCAAAATTATTTAAACTCAGGCCAAGTGTTCCAATAACCATATTATTCCCGAATCCACCTGACAACTCAATCTGGTCGTTAGGCCTTTCTTCCACTTTATATTCGATATCAACCGTTCCCGTAGCCTGATTAGGAATTGGATTTACACCCAATTGCTCTGGATCAAAATAGCCTAACTGTGAAAGTTCCCTCAGGGTTCGGGTAATATCCGAACGGCTGAACTTTTGTCCGGGCCGGGTACGCACTTCACGCAGAATAACGTGATCGCTTGTTTTTGTATTTCCTTTTACCGTTACTTTATTAATGATGGCCTGTGGCCCCTCATACATTCGTATTTCCAAATCAATCGAATCATTTTCTACCAATACTTCAACCGGAGAAATATTAAAGAACAAATACCCGTCATCCATATAAAGTGTACTTACATCAAGTCCGTTTTGATTCATCTGTAATTTACTTTCCAAAACCGACTGGTCATACACATCTCCCTTTTTAATTTTTAAAATATTATTAAGAAGAGCAGTAGAATGTTTGGTATTGCCAACCCACTCTATATTCCTGAAATAATATTTATGCCCTTCGCTTATATTAATAACAACATCAATACTTTTTTCATCATGCTTATAAACAGAATCGGAAAGAATAGCGATATCACGATAACCCAATGAAAGGTATTTTTCAATTATTTTTTGTTTATCATCATTGAAGTCGTCCTCAATAAATTTAGATTTTCCGAGCAACTTAGACTTAGGTTTGGTTTCCTTAAACTGTTTCCAGAGTTTTTTATCGCTCAACTGGGTGTTTCCGTTAATTATAATCTTATTGATTTTTATTTTTCGCCCCCGGTCAACAAATATTTTTAAGGTATCTAAGTTTTTTGCATAATCACTTCTAACGTGAGTTATGTTGACTGATGTATTTAAATACCCCTTCTGCCCAAAATATTTAATTATCCGGTTTTCAGTTGTGTTCATCAGATTATCCGTAATAATCATTCCGGTTTTTAAACCGCTTAATTCTTCATATAAATCGCGCGCTTTACCTTTTGATAAACCTTTAATGGTGAAACAGGCAATTCGTGGTTTTTCAAGCAGGAAAATCTGTAGGTGAACCTTATTATCTTTTGCTCCGATTATGGAAATTTTTACATCTTCAAACAGCTTTTGTTTCCATAAGTTAGTTACCGCTTTTGTAATTTCATCACCCGGAATTTTAACTGATTGCCCGACATACAGGCCCGAAAGAATCAACAGCACACTTTTATCATAATGCTCTGCTCCTTTAATGGTAATTTTATCAATTTCGTAGGTAGCCGGAAATGAATAATCCAGTTGGATGAAGTTGAGGGTATCCCGCTGTTGCCCGTTTGATATTAAAACAGACAGAAGCATCAGGGAGCAAAGTACCAGTAAATGTTTTAAACTAATTCTCATCCTTTGTAAGTTGTTCACTGGTTTTTCCAAATCTTCGTTCCCTGTTTTGGTAATCAACAATTGCTTTGTATAAATCTTCTTTCGTAAAATCAGGCCATAGAGTAGAGGTAAAATAAAACTCGCTGTAAGCTAATTCCCACAGTAAAAAATTGCTGATCCGGTGTTCTCCGCTGGTTCTTATCAGTAGTTCTGGGTGAGGCCATTTGTGGGTTGATAATTCAGAGGTGAATAACTCTTCGTTTATATCATTTATAGAAATTTTCTCACTCTTTACCTTTTGCGCAATTGACTTTACTGATTTTATTATATCCCATTTGGCACTGTAACTTAAAGCCAGTATCAGGTTCATACGGTTATTTGAGGCCGTTTTTTCCATGGCCTCATTTAATTCCGTTAAGCACGATTTGGGCAATGATTTCAGATCGCCTATTGCATTTAACCTGATATTATTTTTCATGAGTGTTTTAGTCTCAGAACTGATTGTCTTCACCAAAAGTTCCATCAATGCGTTAACTTCAGCCTGTGGTCTGTTCCAGTTTTCGGTAGAAAAAGCATAAAGTGTCAGGTTTTTCACTCCAATTTCAGCACATGCCTCACTCACCTCCCTTACAGCTTTCACTCCGTTTTTGTGACCGAAAATGCGAAATTTACCTTTGCTTTTAGCCCACCTCCCGTTTCCATCCATAATAATAGCGATGTGGGCAGGAAGTTTTTCTTTACTTATCTTATCTTTATAAGGCATCAGAATTTGCTCAATCGGGCGAAAATACTAATAAAAATTCCCTTTGCATACCTCTGGCTTAATAATTCGGAAGGAGAGAACAATTGTGTGAAATATATACCAATCTTTATCTGCCGGATTTCCTCTTATATCACCCGGAGCAGCGAGGTATTTTCCCCCGTTTACCTCCCCGGACCTGTCGGATAAAGTCATTGCCTGAGGTTGGCCCGCTGATGCAAAATCGGGGTATTTCTTACTTACATCATCCAGATAATCTGTGTATGTCCTTCTGAAACCCAACTCCATTCCAATTGTCCAAAGTTTATTGAGGTTGTATTTTACACCCATTCCAAAAGGGATACACACGCTTACTAAACTATATCCTTTTCCTCCGTTTAGCCCTTGTCCTTCTGTACCCAAAGCCTTTAATTCAACCCATTTGGTACCGAATTGTGATTTAGGGTTAAACTTAAAAAAACCTAAACCGGCAAAAGCATAAGAGGTCAATGCACGTTCTTTTTTTTGTCTTTGCGTTCCAAACGGCAAAAAGTTAAATTCTACTATTGATGAAATTTCAAACACGTTTGATCTGAAACTCAGATTTCGTAACTGATTAAACTCAAAATTGGCATCGTGCCCCGAAATTCGGCCTAAGATCATATTGTGCCGCAAGGCAAAATACCTGGATAGTCTGTTTCGCACAAAAAGACCTCCGTTCCATTTTGTCTCATTAAAAGCGATATCCGGAGCAAGTTCGCCCAGGTAATTTGATGCACCGGCCAGAATACCCAATTCGGTATTTTGTGCTTGTAAACCAAAGCAGGTGAGAAAAAAAATGCTTAGTATTTTAAGCTTTCTTTGCATAGCGATGTAAACGAAAAAAGGATGGTATTATTTTATTTACCAATAGCCGGACAAAGATCTCTTTTGGTAGAAAGTTTAAATGTAATGGTAATTCCACCAAAATAGTACCAGTCAAAATTAGCTTTATTTCCTCTATCCTGACCCGGCTTAGCTGTAGTCAAACTCCCTGTTTCTCCCGAACGGTTTGAAAGTGCTGCGGCAATTGGTCCATAAGCAGCTCTAATGTAAGTTGTGTCAACATATGTTTTACTTACATCATCAAGGTAATCATTAAAAGTAAATCGTGCGCCCGCTTCAAAACTAACTCCTATTTTTTTAGAAAGTTCGAATTTCACACCGGCACCAATTGGAATAGCAACCTGAGTTAGAGCATACTTTTTTCTATCCTGAAACTGAGTGGTTCCCTGCCCTTCGGTTCCCAGCGGCTGCAACTCCCACCATTGCCCTTTGTAAAGTGCTTTGGGGTTGTATTTGTATATTGCTATTCCTGTAAACAGACAAGGAATTACTTTATGGTATTTCCCGGTCTTTACACCGGGATTATATGGAACCAGATTGAATTCAACCTGACCTGAAAATTCGAAAATACCTGATTGAAAACTTAGGTTCCGCGCTTTTTGCTTTTTATTGTTACTGAGGCTGTCGGCTCCTGCAATTTCGCCATAGAAAACACTTCCTTTTAAAGAAATTCTCGGGCTTAGATTATACCGGGTAACCAACCCGAAGGCCGGCTTAAACATATCAGTCCGTATTTGAAAACCGGATAACTCACCAGAGTAATTGGTGGCTCCCACTAAAACACCAAATTCTAATTGCTGAGCCTTACCCGGGTTGGTAAAAAGCAAGAGGAATCCCAATAAAAGAAAATGAGCACCTCTTAATTTCCGTTGCATCTAAATCTATTTCCCAATCAAAATATTACCTTCTGCGTCTGCCGTAGGTATTACCCAAATCCTTTGCGATAGTTATACAAATGAAGGTATAGGAGTCAAGATTTTTTGAATTGCCCCGCACATAGGATGAACCTTGGAAGGCGGAAGAACCATCTGCCCTTAACTCCCTCGATCTGTCACTTAAACCTGCAGCAATAGGGTCTAATGCAGTATTAAAATCGATTGATTTACCACTTACATCATCAAGATAATCTGTAAATGTTTTACGATATCCGATTTCAAATCCGATAGTCCAAAACCGTTCAAAATTGTATTTTACCCCTAATCCAACAGGTAATGAAACCTGCATGGTACTGTAACTTTTCTGTTGCTCTGTAGCTATTTTAGCTAATTGATACGTCACCCCTTTGTAAGTAGTGGTTGGATTGAACATAAAATAAGAAACGCCTCCAAAAGCATAAGGAGTCCACTTTGAGCGGGTCATACCGGGGAATCGTCTGCGTGAGCCTGAATTGTACCCAAAAATATTATATTCACCAATCAGACTGAACTCTAAAACCGGTGATTGAAAACTTAAATTCCTGTTTTTTCTTCCTTTGTCTTTCGCGTCTTTGTCATCACCTGTTATTTTTCCATAAGACAAACTGGTACGCACAGCCATATAAGGATTTAAATTATATCTCAAAGTTCCTCCGAAGGCAAAACTGGCATGCCCTATGAAATTGTTGGTTATATCACCCTGATATAAACAAGTTCCGGCAAAACCTCCAAGGTCGAATTGAGCCCTCGAACCGAAGGAAATGAAAAGGAGCAGTAGAAATATTGTTGTTCTGATTCTCATGAGGCAGTTTTGTAAAGACTTACAAATGTATTTTTTTTCTTTAGAATATACAAATATTAATTTCTATTGTCTAAACCCCACATAAGTTTCTCTCTCAGGGTTTCCAAATAATTTTCATTATTGAATTTCAGTATGTTAAATTGAAAATCCGCTTTTCGTACAGCTAATTGTACCCCCATAGGCAAAACATTTGTTCGTGAATCCATGCTTACCATAAAAGAATTTGTTCTGCCTTCAATTTCGAATGAGATAACGTGTTCATCCGAAACAATTATTGGCCTCACATTCAGGTTATGAGGTGCAATAGGGGTAATACAAAAACTGGATGACTTTGGAAACAAAATGGGGCCTCCGCAACTTAGCGAATAACCGGTTGACCCGGTGGGAGTCGAAATAATTACTCCATCTGACCAATAGGAATTTAGGTACTCCCCATTAATGAATGTGTGTACTACAATCATTGATGAACTTGCATTCTTATGAATGACCAGATCATTTAAAGCAATATTCTCTCCGGCAAACGTGCTATCATTCGAATTTAAGCTGAGCAGCGATCGTTGGTCAATGGTAAAATGGCCTTTGGCCAATTCTGAAATGGCAAACTGTAAATCGTTTTTTGATACATTGGCTAAAAAACCCAATCGTCCGGTATTTATTCCCAACACCGGAATATTGGAATCTTTTACTAATACTACTGTGTCGAGCATGGTGCCGTCCCCTCCTACACTAATCAGAAAGTCGGCCTGCTGGTTTAATTGATTTGTGGTTGTAAAAACACTTTTTAACAATACCGCAGGATTTGTTTTTTTTAATTCTTTGGCCAACGGAGAATAAATATGAAAACCAATCCCTGCCTCTTCTAATTCGGTAATTAGCGATAATAAAACCGACTCTGTTTTTTCAGTCAGGGTTCTGCTGTAAATGGCTACTTCCATTGGCTGTCTTTTTAAAGAGGATATTGCAAATGTAAATATAATCCGGCTCTCCCCTGCTTATTTAAGGCAAATTCCATTCTGAATACTTTGTCATAGAACGCAACAAAATCTAATCCGGCTCCTGCACTGTAAAGTACACTATTGGCGTAACTGTTTGATGTTTTATAAGCATCATTTACGGTATACCCCCAGTCATTAAAAATATTTAAATAAACACTAAACGGAATATGCTTTATCCAGTAGAAAGGAATAAAATCGTAATACCCTTCTCTGGTAAAAAGACAATAATTGTAATTCAGCTTAAGCAGGGCAAAATGTCGTCCGTCAATTACGTAATATTCATAGCCGCGTATGTAATCAGCATATCCAAGTGCCCTGTAAAAATTATAAGGCTGCCTTTGCGGAATGGAAACTTTTGTTTTCAATCCTATTGACGCATAATGTTTAGGAGCCAGCTTAATATATTCATTTCTGATTATACTCAGGTAGCCAATGTTTACATCTTTTGAAATACCTAAACCGGTGTGCCCTATTTCGAAAACAGTTAAATGACCGTTCAAAGGATAATACTTATAATCCCTTCTGTCGTTCACATAAGTATAGCTAAGAGAGAAGGCCCGTTGTGCTTTTCTTCCGTCCAGCAAATAATTATAGTTTAATGTATTTTCCACTACAGTATCTCCAATCTGAATATCATTATATGCCAGACTAAACAATGATGTTTTGTATAAATGTTTCCTGAACTTAAGTGTAAACATGGTTGTATATCGTTCAAGCATTGGTTTAGCGGCATCACGATAATACAGCAGTTTATTATTTTTTGTGGCGTACCATATTTCTCTGTTTTGCAAATAGGATGTTTTGAAAGATGCCCCCACAGTCTGGCTTTTCCCAAACCACGGAAGAGTATACGCTACTTCAAGTTTTCGGGTAAACCCATCCTGTAGTTTTATGCGCATGGTTTCATTTCTGCCACGCATATTGTATTGGGTAAACTCAATACCGTAGTTTAGTCTTTCCGGATCTTTTGTAAGCCACCACTGATTAAAATTTCTATCGGCAATCTGAAAAATAGGTAAAGGCCAGGTGTACCATCGCTCTACAACAATAATGTGAAGGAATATATTGTTTACAGTATCTGTATTAAAACTTACGCGAACAGAATTAAACAACGAAAGATTGGCCAATTGCTGTTTGCATCTTACCGCCAGGGTATCCTTCTCTTCAATGGCAATCCGGTCTCCATTTTTCACAGGCAATTCCCTGATTATAATTTTATCCTTTGTTACCTTGTTCCCTTCAATCAATATTGCCTTTAAGGTAAAAAACCGGGTCGAATCGTCTGAGGGGGAAATACTAATTTGCTGTGCATACAAAAGCCCGCTGCTGCCCCAACTGATCAGAAAAAAACAGAGAACTATTTTTTGCAGCAAACTGCTCAATGTATTACCTCAGATGTTTAAATATTTAATAAATGAATCATACCTGTCTTTGAGGTGCTGCAAATCCTCCTGATTGACCGTTTCGGAGGTAACCTGATAATTGTACCGGCTCAGAGTTGCCAATAGCCCCCGAATGTCGTTTCGGTTTAGTTTTAATACTATTTCCAGTCTGTTTTCAGTTCCTTTTACATGACGAATATGAAGTCCCGTAATTTTTAAATCATTCGATTCAACCAAACGTCCCAGTTCACTAATGGAGTAATCAAATGAACTCATCTCAATTGTAAGGATGCTGCCGGGAACAGAAAAACTGAAAAATTCATTTAACTCACGAAGCACATCTTTTACGTCCACAATGCCTTTAAGCATATCCGTTTCATCTACCACTGCCATACAACTTACGGAACTTTCGGCAAAAAATTTAACCAAATCAAGCAGGTGAATTTGCTCTCCCACTTTTATCGCCTTCTCATTGCGAATATACTTCTCAATGATATCATCTTCTTCCTCAGGAAAGGCAATTTCGTCAGAAGTAACGTATCCGGTTACTCTGTTATTCAAAGCAACCGGCAAATGGCTTACCTGCCATTCGTTCATTAATTCAAGTGCTTTTGAACACCTGTCACCGGGCTTCAATGCAAACAACTTATCCGATAAGATTTCGTTCGCCCGCATTCCTGAAATTTATTTTGAAGGAGGATAAATCCGGTTGAGGAAAGCGTCAAGAATTTTATTGAACTCTTCGGGCTGTTCCATCATAGGTGCGTGGCCGCATTTATCAAGAAAATGCAATTCTGAATCAGGAAAAAGGGTATGAAACTCTTCGCCAACCTCAGGAGGAGTAACGCGGTCATTTAATCCCCAGATTAAACAGGTAGGAATAGTGAACTTAGGGATGTCTTTTCGCATATTATGCCTGATTGCTGACTTGGCCATACTCAAAATTCTGAGAATTTTATTCCTGTCGTTGGTGATGGAATACACCTCATCCACTAATTCTTTGGTTGCTGTTTCGGGAGCATAGAAAGTATATTCCACTTTCTTTTTGATGTATTCATAATCGCCCCGTTTAGGAAATGACCCTCCCATGGCATTTTCATACAACCCCGAACTGCCGGTAAGTGCCAAACACTTCACCATTTCCATGTGTTTTTTAGTATAAATAAGGGCTACATGGCCTCCTAAAGAATTGCCTAATAAAGTAACTTTGCCAAAGCCTTTGTATTTTATAAACTCATAAATAAAATCAGCCAGTCCCTCGGCACTTGTACTAAGGATGGGCATTTCATAAATAGGCATTAACGGGATGACTATACGATAACGGGATGAGAAATGTTCAATCACCGACCTCCAGTTGCTAAGCGCACCAAATAACCCGTGAAGAAGAACAATGATTTCTCCCTGCCCTTCATCAATGTATTTGAATTTTCCTTCTACCTTTAATTGATACTCCATAACTAAAAACAGCCAAATATATTAAAAACTATTCTTATGCCTGCACAGATGAAGCCAGTTATTTATTATTTGATGTCCAAAACTGCTTAATACCGCCTCAGGATGAAATTGTACCCCCCATACAGGCAAGCTATTGTGAGCAAATGCCATCAACTCGCCTGTGGTGGCAAAAGCAGTTGGAAATAGTTCGGGCTTTAGATTTTTAAGGATAAGTGAATGATAACGGGTGGCCTTAAACTGCTGCGGAACACCCTGAAACATTTTATGCCCCGAATGTTTTATTACGGTTACTTTTCCATGCACCGGTGCATCGGCCTGCACAAGTTCGGCTCCGGCCAGTTCACCGATTGCCTGATGACCTAAGCAAACCCCAAGTTGTGGAATTTTACCGGCTATTTGTTTAATAAATTGCTGAAGCAATCCCGATTGGGAAGGTTTACCCGGACCCGGAGAAATAACTACCCCGCTATACGTTTTTAAATCAATTGCAACAAGTTTCGCGTCATTATTTCGCAAAACCGTTACCTGTGTATTAAACGACCTGAGGTAGTGCTGAAGATTAAACGTAAACGAATCGTAATTATCAACCAGCAGAATATTCATTACCTGAGCACATAGATGGTGCCGCTTCGCGACTCCCTTTCATCTCCAAAGGTTGAATAATCAAAAAAGTAAAAATAAACTCCGTCTTCAACCGGTGTTCCCTTGTAAGTTCCGTCCCAACTGAATGTTCCTTTACTGGACTCCTGCCTGTACACCACTTCGCCCCAACGGTTGTAAACAAGTCCTTTAAAATCCGAAACACCTGAGGTAACCACCTCAAAGCGGTCATTCTTTCCATCTCCGTTGGGTGAAAATCCACTCGGAATATAAAAAGTTACAAAGTCATCAACCCGTATGTAAGCTGTATCCTGATCCGAACAATTACCAAGTGAATTTTCGGCCCGCATTACAATCATGTAAAATCCGGTATCTATATAAGTAAAATTAGTATCCCGCTCACGCCCGATAACCCCCGAAGTATCGCCAAAATACCAATAGAAGGCATCGGCCCCTACTGAGGTGTTGGTAAAGTTTACCCTAAAAGGTGAAGTGCCGCGTATTTCATCAATTTCAAAACTTGCAAATGCTTTGGGAACCACATTAACAATTACGGTATCCTCTATACTTAAACAGGTCCCGTCCTGAATAAATAAACGGTATTCAGTTTGCCTGTCTGGAGATACTTTTATAAACTGACCGGTACTGTTATCCGACCAGTTATAGATTGGAGAAACCGCATCGAATTTGGGTGTAATTATGACGCTGTCGGTTTTACAAATGGTTAAATCCGGCCCCAAATCAACTTTTGGCCTTGGTATTACAGTGACGTAAATACTGTCGTAATCCACGCACCTGCCATCGGATACACGTACCTTATAATAAGTACTCACTTCCGGTGAAACCAATGGAGTTCTGGACTTATCTGTTTGTATTTTGTAATTCGGTGTCCATAAATAGGTGTAGGTTAAACCACCTGCCAGTGCATTCAATTTTTTATCATCCCCTTCGCAAATAGTTGCGCCCACTGCAGGGTCGGGGCTGGTAATTTTGGCAATAGGTTTAGGGTAAACAGTTATCGTTACACTATCTTTTATTT
This sequence comes from Bacteroidia bacterium, assembly GCA_019695215.1. GTDB lineage: Bacteria > Bacteroidota > Bacteroidia > UKL13-3 > UKL13-3 > JAGPCK01. The sequence continues at coordinate 14,375 of JAIBAK010000058.1, forward strand.
CGCAACTAACACCCACAGTATCCACAATAGTTAAAATGTATTTGGTAGTTACTGATGGTTCGGCAACCGGATTTTTATCAGTTGTACTCGAAAGCCCTCCAAGCAACCCCGTAGTTGATTCCCATTGAAACGCCCCGTTCCCTTTACCGTTTAGTACAACCGAGGCATCTTTGCATATGGCAGTATCTTTTCCGGCATCAACCGATGAACTTGAATTAGACCCTACGGTGATGATTACACTATCTTTCTCCTGACAGGCACCCTTTTGACCATACACATAATATTTGGTGGTAACCAATGGCCCGGCATACGGATACTGCAAACTTGATTGGAAAGAAACAGTATCTTCACTATACCATTTATAGGAACTGGCTCCTGAAGCAAACAACGGAGCAAAATCTTCAGGGCAAATGGCCGTATCACCGGCTGCGCTCAAAAAGTTTTTGTAATTATCTACGGTAACTTTCACCTGTCCGCTGGCAACGCATCCTCCCTTGGTAACATCTACTTTGTAAGTGGTGGTAACCGCGGGAGTAGCTACCGGATTCGGAATAGTATCATCAGACAGACTGGCCGAAGGCGTCCATTTATAGGTATCGGCTCCGTCAGCCCATAATTGAGAACTTTTACCTATGCACAACGAGGTATCCGGAAAATTATAAATACTCAGGAAATTGGCAAAATCATCTACCCGTACATTTACCTGATCGGTTTCGGTGCAATACCCTTTTTTTACGGCAACAGTAAATGTTGTATTTACAGTTGGAGTTGCATTAGGATTGAAGTTAAACTTTTCGCTGTTACTAATTACACCAGTAGTATTTGGCAGCCAGCTCCAGGTATAACCTGTACCTCCTGAAGCATTAAGCTGAAGTGAATTTCCCATGCAGATAAATGTATCTGCCCCGGCATTGGCGAAATTTTTATAATCATCTACTTTTACTTTTACGGTATCATATCCAACACAAACACCGCGGGTGGCACGCAATACATAAAATGTATCTACATCGGGAGCAACTTTTGGAACCGGGCTGCTTTGCCCTCCGGCAATAATATTATAATTAGGAGTCCAGAAATAAGTATTGGCAAAACTGGCACCCAACTGCACATTAGCAGTGGCTGCCGGTGTTTTACAAAAACCTACATCCACGCCTGCATTGGCAAAGTTCTTATAATTATCAACTGTAATTTTTACGGTATCCTTATCCGAGCAATACGTTTTTGTACCTGTAACTATATAATTAATCGGGGTAGTGGTGTTTAGGGTGGTTACCGGTTTTACCCACGTATTCCCGCTGTAAATATCGCCTACTCCGTTACCGGGAGTCCAACCGTAGGTAATGCCACCTGTTGCAATAAGATTCACCGAATCGCCCTGACAAATGGTTTTATCGGCAATGGTTTGAACAAACCGTTTATATGTGCCACTGTAAAAAGTTTGAATTTCTACCTGCGAAAGGGTACGGCTGAAAACTCTTACCTCATCGATGCTTCCGCTAAATGATTGTCCGGTAAAAGGAGAACCGCCTATCATAAACGAACCGCCTGCGATTGAAGATGCAGTACCAGTTCCGGAAACTACCTGCGTACCGTTTACAAAAATGGCATA
>JAIBAK010000015.1 GCA_019695215.1 Bacteroidia bacterium
AGGTAGGTTAGATGCAGAAGCGGCCTGTTCTCTCGCAACTGTTTTGTCAGCGGATCATGTAATAAGCAATGGCCAAAATGTAACATGGACAGGGAGCAAAATTGTTGCTCATAAACTAACTATTGAAACTGGGGGCACTTTAACCATTACTGGGACAGTAAATATGGGTAAAGATGCCCGAATTATTATTGAGAGGGGTGGGAAACTTGTATTGGATGGAGCTACATTGACAACCGGATGTCATGATGCAATGTGGGAAGGCATAGAAGTTTGGGGCGATCCAACCGTAGATCAACATACCACATCCAGTCATGGTTGGATTGAAATTAAAAATGGTAGTTTGATTGAACATGCAAAAGATGCAATTTATACTGGACGAATGGATCAGAATAATAATTGGGTCTGGTCTCATACAGGCGGAGGAATAATACAAGCATTTAATTCAACTTTCAGGAATAATGGCAGGAGTCTGCAGATTATGTCATTTCATAATCCCAAAGTAAATGGTGTTGAGCCGGCTAATGTAAATGTTTTTAGGAACTGCGTTTTTGAATCAACCAAAAGATTGAGAGAAGACTTATACTTAACAAATGGGGTTTATTGTGCCCCTAAGTACTTCGTTACCGTTTGGGATGTAAAAGGGATGCGTTTTTACGGGAATATTTTCAGAAATGCAGGATTGAATGAATATCCAACAAGTGTGAATGCTCCGGATCGACTTGGTGGAGGGGTTCTTTTTTTCGGGGCCTCATGTATTTTTGATGATTACGTACCCTGCTTTAATTGTTCAGCTATCCATAATACTTTTAAGAATCTTTATCGTGGCATAGATAACTGGGGAACCAATAGCCTCACTTCAATGAATATAAAAAATTGCTCTTTCGTAAATGTAAACGCAGGCATTACTTTAAATGGTGTGAGAGGCGATAAAATACTATCCAATACCTTTGATACAGATAATGAGTTAAGAGAAGATGTTCAAAACATGGCACACATTCAGGCACAACAAAGTGCTGGGTTTTTGATCACTGAAAATACTTTTACAAAAACCACAGGAAGTATTCTTAATAGTTTTGCTTCAGTAATAGACAATACGTCAATTACTGGAGCCGATTTATTTAAAAATACTTATAGAAATATGGTTTGGGGACTAGAAACAAACAATGACAACCAATATCTAAAAGTTCAATGCAATGATTTTGATAATCTCTGGCGCGATTGGAATTCCAATCGTATCGGATTTGATGGAGCTAGGCCGAGTCAAAATGTATTTTTACAAGGTTCATTCTGGTGGTCTGCAAATAACCAATTTGACAATAGTTGTTCAGCTCAAAATCACGAACATATTTACAATACTAATCCTACAGGGATAGCTTTGCCCAAACACCAATTACAGTATTTTAGCGGCAATGAGGTTCGCCCTCCGGCTGATGCCTGCGTTTTGGCTCCTGCAGTTAATTTGTCTCATGCAGCTGGTAACAATTTACAAAGCTGTTTATCAAAAACTACAGGTAATAATGGTACAATTCAAACAGAAATTATCAATAAGCAAATATCAGCTACCAGTAAAAAAGCCCTGATTGATGGAGGGCGCACCAATGACTTAATTAATCTAGTTAATGACCCAATGACAACCGATCAGGCGGTTTATGACACGCTGATGCTTTATTCACCGTTTCTCTCTGATGAAGTGTTAATGGTCGCCATTAATCGATCAACCTTTCACGACAGTTATCTTTTTGATATATTACTTCTCCATTCGGGTTTGAGTCCGTTGGTAATGGAGGAACTAGATAATAGAAGTCCAGCTATGTTGCAAGGGCTTTATGATTCCCTCATGATCTGGCAGGATAGTATTGCAGCACGTGACACTTTGGTGGCGCAAATTCAATCTTTGTTACGAGATGCTCAACTTGAATTTAATGAACTATTACGCAATTACGAAGATAGTGGGCTGGTGGATAGCATTATTTACCAGTTAAGTTTGTTAAGTGATGTAAACAGTAAGGGGAAATACATAAACATGCTTATTGAGCTTGGGGATTTTAGCACTGCTTCTACTAAAATTGTAAGTTTAGACTCTAATGATCCTGAGCAGGAAGATTTGCAAACTTTTGAGAATATACATCTGGCTTTAAAAAATGGAGGCAATAATTGGTTTGCAGTTACACAAAATCAGCGAGAGGAATTGCGCGAACTTGCAACCCATGAAAATTCTGTGGCAAAACATGCTCAGGCAGTTCTAATCTTAATTGAAGATACAATGATATATACATTCCCAGATACAACAATTTCGGCTCCTAATGGTCCAGCATCGCAACCTCAATCTACCAGAAGGGCCATTGGAAATTCAATTCAAATGCTGGCATTCCCAAATCCTTTTACGAATACTGTTAATGTAGAATATTTTCTTCCAAGTCAAAACAAGGGTGTAGTATTCTTAAAATTCTATACAGTACAAGGTCGACTTATTAAAGAAGTGAATCTTGGGTTAACTAAAAAAGGTAGAATAAAGGTATCGTTGGATGAGGCTGCTTCTGGAATGTATATTGTGCAGATGATCCAAAACGGGGTCATCATAAAAACGGAGAAATTAGTCAAGTAGTCATAATATGAATAGATATATTCGCTGCTTAGTTGTTCTATTATTCTGCAAAAATATTTTTAATGCCAATGCACAGGTTAATTATTGGAATAAACTATATAATAATCAGAGTCAATGGGATCTGAGTTTTGCTGTTGTTGACTTGGGAGGATATTATCTTACTGCTGGTAATACCGCCAACCTATTATCTACTGATTCTACCTTTTATGGTGCTGTTTGGTTATTTTATGTTGACAGCAACGGTAACAAAGGATCGGAAAATATAATCCGGTATAAAAACAGGCAGGCATATAAAGGAAATCAACATATTCTTATCCGAACTTTTGATAATAATTTTATTTACTATGGTGGATTAGGTGATAGTAATAATAATTATTCAATGGTGCTAATAAAGTTTGACTCTTTGTTGCAGCCTCTTTGGCAAACCATTGATACAGGAAGTGGTTTCATGGAGCCCGGAGAGTTGCTTCAATTGCCTGATAGTGGGTTTCTGGTGTGTGGATTTGCGTCAATAAATCATTTAACACAGAAAGATGGATTTCTTTCAAGATTTGATCAAAATGGGAATCATTTGTGGACCAAATACTATGGAGATATTCGCCAAGATTTTCTTAGCAGTATTGTTCAGAGTGATAGCAATCATTATTTGCTTTCTGGAGTTTCTGATCAATCACCATTTCTAATGAAAGTAGATACGGCTGGTAATTTAATTTGGCGTAGGAATTTTAACATTCCAAATACTGGTCTATACATAAAAAAGTCAATTTATGGGGAAGGCTATATTGCGTACGGGTCAAGGAATGCCGATTCATATAAAGATTATTACGGTGTAGTTGCACGCATAAACGAAAATGCTGAATTTATTTGGAAAGATTCCATACGGCTTGGAACCCATGTAAGTGCTTTTTGTGATGCTATTGAGCTTCCTGGAGGAAATATAATTGCAGTGGGGCTTACAGATAATGGGGGGCAATTTTATCCTTTTTATGCAGGCTGGACTGCCAAATTTTTTAAAAATGGTGGAATAATGAAAGAAAGAGTTTTTGCAAAAGGTAGTAAAGTTGAGAGTTGGTTAATGGCAATTGCTTTAACAAGTGATGGTGGAATTGTTTGTGCAGGATATGATAGAAACGATTATGATACTTTACCTCGTGGTCAAGACAGTTGGGTAATTAAGCTTGATACTAATTTGTGCGATAAACCCGACTGTTCTCCCGATGTAGGGATTACAAGTTTTGTCAGCCAGTATGAATCAGTTATTTACCCCAATCCTTTTACAAGTGAAATAGCTATAAATTTCACCAATACATCTTCGTTGAATGTATCGATTAGAATTTATAATGCACAGGGGGTTTTGATTAACGAGACATTGATGGAGAAGTCCATGCAAAACAAAATTTTGTCAACTGGTTCTTTTGCCTCTGGCCTTTATATTATTCAGGTTATTCAAAACGGAGCAATCATAAAAACGCAAAAAATGGTGAAACAACCGTAACGACTTTGGCTATAAATTGAGGTTTATGGCCTAAAATTGAGTCTTTAATTAATCAATCTGACACCCTTTCCCCTAAACCATCGTGGGTCTGCCAAGCATATAGCAACAAAATAATCCACTGTAATTAAGCTATTTAATAAAATATGTATTGACAATATATGTAGATACATATAAATTGCATGAAAATTGAACAAAGCAAACCGCAACCGAAAATGGAATTGGAAAAAGAAATACAGCAAAGCAAATTCAAAAGCCAAAAACATAAGGCGCTGTTGAATATCATTTTTACCGCCAGCTGGCTTGATTGCGCACAACAAAGGCGCTTTAAAGAACATGGCCTTACTCCGCAGCAATACAATGTGCTTCGCATACTGCGCGGACAAAAAGGAAATGCTATTTCTGTAAACGGTATTCAGGAACGCATGCTCGATCGCAGTTCCAATGCCTCGAGGTTAATTGATAAACTGCTCGAGAAAAAATTGGCCAAACGCATTGTGTGTAAAGAAGACAGAAGGCAGATGGAGATTTACATTACAGATAAAGGACTGGATTTACTTAATGAAATGGATGAAGGAGTAAATGCTGCCGAACAAAATTTTGGAAACATCACCGAGGAAGAGGCAAAACAACTAAACCACATCCTCGATAAACTAAGAGATTAAAACAAAATAAAAATTAAAATATCATGAAAAAAAACATGTTCATTATGGCTGTTGCAACCCTGGGTTTGGTTGCATCTGCTTTCACCCCAAATGCAATTACTTCTTACAAAGTAGATGCAGCAAAAAGTTCTTTAAAATGGCACGCTAAAAAAGTAACGGGCGAGCATCATGGCACCGTGCGTTTTGCCGATGGTTCATTGGCATTTAACGGAAACACACTTACCGGTGGAACCATCAATATGGATATGACCACCATTGATGTAACCGATTTAACCGGAGAGTGGAAAGACAAATTGGTTGGACACTTAAAGTCGGATGACTTTTTCTCTGCTGCCAAACACAACAACGCAACGATGATTATCAAATCGGCAACAGCGATTAAAGGTGCCGCTGCCGGAACACCAAATTACACGGTGCAGGCCGAGTTAACCATTAAAGGAATTAAAAACATGGTTACTTTTCCGGCTACTGTGGCCGTTACCGGAAACAATGTTACTGCCAGTGCTACTTTCCCTATTGACCGTACAAAGTTCGATATCAAATATGGTTCAGGTTCTTTCTTCTCTGATTTAGGTGATAAAGCCATTGACGATAGCTTTAATATTACCGTAAATCTGGTTGCAGTTAAATAAACGTATTAGGTTAGGTTGTTTTCATTTCTTCTCATAGCTCCCTTTGGTAAACAGAGGGGCTATGATGAAGGAAAAAGTAAAATGGAACGGAAAGATTTTTTAAAGAAATCAATGCTTGGATTAGCAGCAGCCGGAGTAGGGTCGGTGGTCAATACCACCTTACTCGCTTCTGAAAATAAAAAGCATATACCGCTTGTAGGGTTTAATCACCTGCCGGCACAAACAAATATTAAAATGGCAAATAGCATTATTCACAAAGCCGAATCGAGAGGTCATGCCGACCATGGCTGGCTCGATACGCATCACACATTTAGTTTTGCATCGTACTATAATCCCGAGCGAATGCACTTTGGTGTGCTCCGGGTTTTAAACGATGACATAGTGGAGTCGGGTATGGGCTTCGGCACACATCCGCACGACAATATGGAAATTATTTCCATTCCGCTTTCGGGCGATTTGGAGCATAAAGACAGTATGAATAATGTGGCGGTGATTAAGCAGGGCGATATTCAGATTATGAGTGCCGGTACGGGCATTTACCACTCGGAGTACAACCGTAATAAAGACCGTAGTGTAAACTTTTTGCAAATATGGGTTTTTCCCAAAGAGCGTAATATTACACCCCGATACGACCAGAAAACTTTTAGCTTAGAAAACAGAATAAACAAGTTTCAGCAAATAGTATCTCCAGCAGGAGAAGCTGAAGGAATAGATATCAATCAGGATGCGTGGTTTAACCTCATTCATCTTAAAAACAACTTTGCAACTAACTACACCATTAAACGCAAAGGCAACGGAGTGTATGCTTTTGTAATTGAAGGTTCGGTAACCATCGATAACCAAATCCTGAACAAACGCGATGGAATGGGTATTTGGGAAACAGATCAGATCTCCATTCAATCGGCAGGCGATGCCGAGCTGTTGCTGATGGATGTACCTATGCAATAACAAAACAACTTACTAAATTTAAATAAATAAAAATATTATGACAACAGTAGCACAAACCAGCTGGGGCATTGATAATGTACACAGCGAAATCGGATTTAAAGTTCGTCACCTGGTGATAAGCCATACATCCGGAAAATTTGACCGTTTTGAGGCAAGTGTTATTTCATCATCCGATGATTTTACTGATGCACAAATTTCATTCTCGGCCGATGTTGACAGCATTAATACAGCCAACGAGCAACGCGATGCGCATTTAAAAAGTGATGATTTTTTTAATGCAGCCCAATTCCCTAAACTAAGCTTCAAATCAACTTCCTTTAAAAAGGTTGACGGGAGTGAATATAAATTATCAGGAGATCTTACCATTAGAGATATTACTAAAAATGTAAGTCTCAGCGTTGATTTCGGAGGTGTTATTACCGACCCGTGGGGAAATGTGAAAGCAGGTTTTGAAGCCACCGGAAAAATTAACCGCAAAGATTTTAACCTGAAGTGGGATGCTTTTACCGAAGCAGGCGGTGCAGTAGTTTCTGACGAAATTAAACTACAGCTTCATATTGAATTACAGAAAAACGCTTAATAAAAGAATAGGAGGGGTTATATGAAACTCCGTACAATTAAAACCACGGTTTATGCCCGCGAATTTCAGATGGGCTCCATGCGGGTGAAGCAGCCACTGCCCTCCCGGCATGCGGAACAGGTGAGTCCGTTTATTTTATTGCACCATGCCGGCCCCACTCCTGTAGAGGCGGGCCGGCCCAGTGCCAGAATAAGCCCGCATCCGCATCGCGGATTTGAACCCGTTACGTTTGTTTTCTCGGGCAAAATACATCACCGCGATTCTTTGGGAAACGAAGGTTTTCTGCAGGCTGGAGATGTGCAATGGATGACTGCAGGCAGGGGAGTAATTCACAGTGAAGGACCTTCGGAACAGTTTGCTGCCGAAGGAGGAATTATGGAGATTGTTCAGCTATGGATTAATCTTCCGCGAAAGGATAAAATGACTGCACCCCGGTACCAGGATATTCCCTCGTCTTTAATACCACAAATGGAAATGGCCGGTGGCAAATGGAAATTAAAAGTAGTAGCCGGAGAATTCATGCTGGAGAAAGGCCCTGCCAAAACATTTTCTCCTATTCAGGCGGTAATGATTGAATTTGAAGCAGGAGCAACAGTTCAGCTTCCGGTGCCTCAAAATTTTAATACCATGATTTACGTACTGGATGGGAAACTGGAAGTTAATGAACAACCCGTTGCGCACCGCAATATGGTAGAGTTTGCCAATGACGGAGATGCCATACAATTGACATCAGTTGAAAAAGGTAAAATGCTTTTTTTAGCCGGAGAGCCAATAAACGAACCGTTGGTTTCTTATGGTCCGTTTGTAATGAACACACAGGAAGAAATTCAGCAGGCAGTTTTAGATTATGAAACGGGAAAAATGGGTAACCTTGATTTTTAAAAAAGATGAAACCGGTAATTACTATTGATATTGTATCGGATATTGTGTGCCCCTGGTGTTATATAGGGGAAGCCCGTTTAAAAAAGGCCATGGAGCAAAACAAAGCAGCATTTGATTTTGCCATCACGTATCATCCCTTCGAACTTAATCCGCATATGCCCGAAGAGGGAAAAGAATCGGTTGCCTACTATTCCGAACGATTTGGCGGGGAAGAACGGATGAAACAAATTTTTGCACAAACAGCAGCTACCGCACATGCCGAGGGTCTTGAACTTGATTTGGCAAAGCAGGCTGTGGCCCCTAATACTTTTCTTGCCCACCGGTTTGTTGCCTACGCAAAAAGTAAAGGAAAGCAGTTGCCGGTAATACATGAGTTGTTTCTGGCCTATTTTACCAAAGGGAAAAACATGGGCGATATCAATGTACTAACTGAAATAGCGTCAGCGCTGGGTATGGATAAGAATGAGACAGAGACCGTACTTAAGGGAAATGACTTTACCGATGAGGTAAGTGAGGCTCAGCTGTACTGGAGAAAAATGGGAATCAGCAGCGTTCCTTCCTTTATTATTCAGCATAAATATTTGGTGCAGGGAGCACAGCCGCCCGAATCATTTACAGAGGTTTTCAGAGAGGTTGTAAAAGAAAAAAGCTAATCCGGTTTATGATGGGATCAACTCCCGGCTGTCTTATTTACTGAAAAACCTTAGGCATTACGTTGATATCTGACTAAAAGACCGGCAGGTATTTTTGTAAATTTGGTAACGAAAAAATTAGCTGCTGCATTAAGTTAAATTTTTAATAATTAATTAGCCGGGTCAGGAGTTTTACAAAATGAAGGTAATTATTTTCGGTGCAACCGGAAGGGTTGGAAATCAATTGGTGTTGCAGGCGCTTGTAAAAAAACATACGGTAACAGCCTTTTTGCGCAAAGCCGATGATTTGCCTTTTGCCAGCGAAAACCTGGTGAAACTTGAAGGCAACGTTCTGGATGAAGAAACAGTAATGCACGCAGTAGCCGGACATGATGCGGTATTGGTTTCGCTGGGCGATTTTAAACCCGATGAAGAAGTGACACTGATGTCGGAAGGCGCGAAAAATATTTTGTGGGCAATGAAACAAAACGGTATCAAACGAATTATAGGAGTAGGTAATTCGGGCATATTGCAGCACGATGAAATTGAATTGAGAAAAAATCAGGAGGATTTTCCTTCTTACCTGCAGCATGTGGCCGAAGATCACCTGAGGGTATTTATGCGTTTTCAAAAAAGTGAATTAGACTGGACTATTGTATGCCCCAATAATATTCCTGACGGAGGAGCAACGGGCGTTTACCGCATTCGTAAAAATTACCCGCCAAAACACGGAATTGGTATTCGCACGGGAGATGTGGCCCATTTTATGTTGCGCGAGCTGGAAGAAAAGAAATTTTTTCACACCAGGGTAGGAATTGCTTATTAATCCTGAAAAATGAAACGCAGTGATTTTATAAAAACCATAGTAACTGGCGCAATAGGAGTAACCATGATGGATTTAAAAACTTTCGGAAATCAGGTGCTTAATGAAAAAAGCACCGAACGTATGCCGGCTCTGTTTATAGGGCATGGCTCCCCAATGAACGCCATTCAGCATAATAAATTTACTGAAGCTTTGGCGAAAGCAGGAAAAGAAATCCCTCACCCCAAAGCTATATTGGTGGTATCGGCCCATTGGCAAACGAGAGGAACATTTGTAACCGTGGCCGAAAAACCGGAGACCATTTATGACTTCGGGGGCTTTCCTGATGAATTATTCCGGGTGAAATATCCCGCACCGGGCTCTCCGTCTTTTGCGAGGGAAGCAAAAAATGCCGTTACCCTTACCACCGTTCAGGAAGACAAATCATGGGGACTCGATCACGGAGCCTGGACTATACTAAAACACTTATACCCAAATGCCGATATTCCCGTGTTTGAATTCAGCCTTGATTATACCAAACCACCCGGGTACCACTATAAACTGGCCAAAGAGCTGAATGTTTTGCGCGATAAAGGAGTGTTGATTATTGGAAGCGGCAATATTGTACACAACCTTGGGATGCTTAACTGGCGCGACCCGAATGCGAAATTTGACTGGGGTGTGGAGTTTGACACTAAGGTGACAAACGGATTGCTGGCAAAAAATCATGAATCACTGATAAATTATGAAAAAATGGGAAATGCGGCAACGCTTTCAGTTCCCACCAATGAACATTACCTGCCCATGCTGTATGCAGCCGCCCTGCAGCAGCACAACGAATCGCTGCAGTTTATTTACGAAGGAATTGAGATGGGTTCCATAAGTATGCGCTGCTTCAGGGTAGGATAATGCTTGTGGTACGAATATTGCGTACAAAATCCGATTTCTAAAGTATATTTGCTGCGTGCTAAACAAACTGCAACATATTTTATTGGGCATAGTGGTGCTGGCACTGGTGAGGGTGTTTATGCTGGCCGTGCCGGGCAGTTTAGATGAAAACCACGTGCATGCTCTGGTAAAAAAAACTAGTGATACCGAATTGTGTGCTCTTAGCGCCATTACCGACAGCGAAGACGATGATGAGGCAGGAAGGAAAAAAATAAAAGCAGGGTATACCGGCTTACCTGTCCCTTTTAGTTATCGTACCCTGTTTGTTACCGCACATCGTGGTGATACCTTTACTTTAAAGGAAATTTATTTTGCCGCGAATCCCCTTAGCAGCTATACCTGCTGCTGGCGCATTTAGTTTTTCGTTTCATAAAGTCCGGAGTTGTTTCCGGCAAATTTATTTTCCGCACAATTATCCGGTTGCACCTTTTCTTTGTTAAGTTTACCTGATTTTTGTGACTGATTCTTCAATCAGCAGGCGGATTTTTTAATTAAAATTATCTTATGAAACAATTAAAAAATGGAAATCAACGAATCGCTTTTTTCGGAACACCATGTGTTGCATGAGCTAAAGCATTACCTGCCGGCTCAGGCTCCGTTAAAAGATTTTATTCATCACAATACGCTGCATGCTTTTCAGTCGGAAAAGTTTTTTAATGCCCTGCAGCGGGCTACCGGTATTTTCGGTTTCAAAACCCTGCTGTCTGTTGATGAATACCGCGAATTATTTCATCAGTCAAAAATTTCCTCCGATATTATAGCAAAAGTAGCAACCGAAAAAAAGGGAGCCAGAGAGGCGGGGAAATGGATAGAAAAAATGTTGCACGCCCGTTACCGGCATCAGGTTACCCCGCGTATCGGACGTTTGCGATCACTCTGGAAAAAAAATTACCATATTGATATTGATAACGATATTCAGCCGCTGCTGTTCAGGGTACTTTGCAATTACCTCGATCAGGGTATTGCCATGTGGCAGTTTCCCGAGATAAAAGGCAGTTTTCTTGAATCCCTGCTGGTTTTGGAACAGAATAGTTACTCAAGTCTTTTTCGCACCAGAGAAATTAAGGAAATGTTTCTCGACAGGAAATGGGAAATAAAACCCCTGCTCGATCAGTTGGTGGGCGATGAATCGCTGTACGAACAGTATTTATTCGATCAGCAGTTTGCGCATCAGGGATGGTCGGGGTTAGTCGCTATTATCGAAAGCAATCCGCAAACACTGCTTGATACAAGAAAAATAACATTGCGCGAGTTAATTGTTTTTGAATTGTTGTTCGAACTCGATACACTCAATTATCATTTCGGCCCCGTTTGGGCTCCGCTTCAAAAATTTGCCGGCTCATTGCGCAAACCACTTTTCGAACCGGTTGAAGGAACAGAGGCAAACGAAGTGCTTGCGCTTTGGCAGGAGGCTTTTGAATGGACTTTTTACGACACGGTGCTTGCCGCTATTGTGCACAAGGAGTTTAATAATCCGGCACCTCAATCTAAAAGTTTTCAGGCCATGTTTTGTATTGACGACCGCGAGTGTTCGCTGCGCAGGTATATGGAAAAATTAGACGGGAGCTGTGAAACTTTCGGGACACCCGGTTTTTTTGGAGTAGAATTTTTTTATAAACCCGAACACGGAAAATTTACAACCAAATTATGCCCTGCTCCTGTTACCCCAAAATATTTAATTAAGGAAATAGACAGCACGCATAAGCATGAAGAGGATTTGCATCTCACCAAACATTCCCACTCGCTGCTTTCAGGCTGGCTTATTTCTCAAACATTGGGTTTTTGGTCTGCACTCAGGTTGTTTTTTAATATTTTCAAACCTGCCATGAGTCCGGCTACCGCCACTTCTTTCAGGCATATGGATCAGTTTGCCAAACTAACCATTGAATGTACTGATATCAATGAAAAGGAAGACGGACTGCAAATAGGATTTACCATAGAAGAAATGGTGAACAGAGCAGAGGGATTGCTCAAAAGTATAGGCTTAGTGAACGATTTTGCTCCCTTGGTGTATGTAATTGGTCATGGATCAAGCAGTGTAAATAATCCGCATTACAGTGCTTACGATTGCGGAGCCTGTTCGGGTCGTCCGGGTTCGGTGAATGCGCGGGTAATTTGTCAGATGATGAATGACCCGCGGGTAAAAGAAGGTCTGAAACATAGGGGTGTTTTTATTCCCGAAACAACGCGGTTTGTGGCCGGACTTCATGATACCACCCGGGATGAATTTATGTTTTATGACGAAGAACTTTTAAACGGGGAGTGGGAGCAAAAACATAAAAGCAATAAGGAATTATTCGAAAAGGTACTTGATGAAAATGCGAAAGAACGGTCCAGACGTTTTGAAGTAATCAATACTTCGCGTAGCGCACACAAAATACATAACCGCATAAAAATTCGTTCGGTTTCACTTTTTGAGCCCCGCCCCGAGTTAAATCATGCCACCAACGCCTTGTGTATTATCGGGCGAAGAGATTTAACCCGTCATGTATTTCTCGACCGAAGATCATTTCTCAATTCGTATAATTATGCAATCGATCCCGAAGGCAGGTTTCTGTTACCCATTTTACGGGCTGCAGCACCGGTGTGCGGTGGAATAAATCTCGAATATTTTTTCTCCAGAGTAGACAATCAAAAACTGGGTGCTGGCACAAAACTTCCGCACAACGTAATGGGATTAATAGGAGTAGCCAACGGAATTGACGGAGATTTAAGACCCGGTTTGCCAAGCCAGATGATAGAAGTGCACGACCCGCTCAGGCTCCTTACCATTGTTGAACATTATCCCGATGTAATTTTAAAAGTACTTAAGAGTTCTCCCGAAACGTATGAATGGTTTATCAATGAATGGATTCATCTGGTAGCGGTTCATCCCGACAACGGAACATTAAGCTATTTTAAGGAAGGAGCATTTGTTCCATACCAAACTATCTCGGAAGTAGAGGTAGCCGAAGACGCTACTTCGCTCATAGAAAATACGGAAGATAATATTACAGTTCATCTCATTAAAAATTGATAACTATGGACAGTATTATTCATTTTTTTGTATTTATTCCGCTCGCAGGTTTTTTAATAAGTCTGTTTATTCCCGAGCGCAGGGAGTTCATCATTTCGGCAGTAGCTTTTACAACTGCAGGGTTAAATTTTACCGTACTTGTATTACTTACTTTCGTGTGGATTGTTAATGGTCATCCGTCATTAAAACTGGAAGAGCTGGTTTTATATAAAGCCGATGGTTATTTATTTACGCTCAACTTTTATTTCGATAAAATAAGCTGTGTGTACCTGTTTGTAGGCTCTTTGCTCACACTGATGGTAACCGTTTACAGCCGTTATTATTTGCACCGCGAGGTTGGTTACAAACGTTTTTTTAATACCATTTTATTCTTCTACATAGGTTACAGCATCACGGTGCTTTCAGGTAATTTTGAAACGCTGTTTGTTGGCTGGGAAATTCTGGGCATTTCGTCTTTTTTACTCATTGCCTTTTACCGCAACCGTTACCTTCCTGTAAAAAACGGAATCAAAGTATTCAGCATTTACCGCATTGGCGATGTGGGAATGCTGCTGGCCATGTGGCTCAGTCATTACCTGTGGCACGAGAACATTAAGTTTATACAACTCAATAATTATGAACTGGTGCATGAGCATATTCAAAGTCATAGTTTGGTAGGGGTATTTATTTCGCTCATGTTGCTGGTGGCAGCTGCAGCAAAATCGGCTCAGCTTCCTTTTTCATCGTGGTTGCCCCGCGCCATGGAAGGCCCCACCCCGTCAAGCGCTATTTTTTATGGTTCACTATCGGTACATATCGGAGTATTTTTATTGTTGCGCACCTTTAACTTTTGGGAACATCAGTATTCCGTACGTGTCATTATAGGATTACTTGGATTTAGCACTTCTGTTGTTACCATGCTTATTGCCCGGGTACAGTCGTCAGTAAAAAGTCAGATAGCCTATGCTTCGGCCAGCCAGATTGGTTTAATTTTTATTGAGGTGGCTTTAGGTTTTGAAAACCTTGCGCTGGTTCACTTTGCAGGGAACGCTTTTTTAAGAACCTATCAACTGCTGGTTTCGCCCTCGCTGGTAAGCTACCTCATCCGCGAGCAATTTTATGAGTTTACTCCTCACAAACATGATAAAGTTCCGCAGTGGCTCACAAAAATTTACCACTCGGTTTACCTGTTAAGTATGAAAGAATTTAATCTCGACCGGTTTTTGTCAAAGTACTTGTGGAGCACCTTAAAAACAATCGGGCAGCGCGTGAATTACCTCGACTACAAACTGGTGATTGGTATTTACGGAACAGTACTTTTAGGTGGATTTTACACGCTTTATCACAAACAGTATATTCCCGGATTTTTGCAAAACTACATGTCGCTGATTATTGCTGTGCTGGGATTAGTGCTCGTGTTAAAGTCATTTGTTGAACGCAGACGTCCGCAAATGGCATGGCTCCTCATCATCATGAATCATTGCTTTATTTTGCTTGCGGTTTCCTACAACGATCATTTTGATGCCGAACATGCCATGGTATATCTGAGCGGAGTATTTGTATCGGGAGCAGTAGGTTATTTTACACTCCGCAAACTGAAAAAATCTGAAACACGATTTGATCTGGATAAATTTTACGGGTATGCGGCAAAATACAAAACTATGGCTTTTGTTTTTCTGGTGGCCTGTTTAGGACTGGCCGGTTTTCCTATCACCCCTACTTATATCGGGGAGGATTTAATTTTTAGCCATATCCACCAAAATCAGTTGTTGTTTGCCGCCAGCATTTCAGTAAGTCTTATTGTTGACGGCATCTCGCTTATACGAATTTATTCAAGATTATTTCTTGGCCCGTATGTTCATCAAACACTTGAAACACCTTATCGTTCATCCTAATTTATTAATATTTTAAAAAAAGAAACATGAGTCACCAAATGAATATAAACGTACCTGCTGACGGAATAGCGGGACTAAAACAAAACTGGAAAGATGATTTACTCTCGGGGTTTGTCATTTCGTTAATTGCACTTCCTCTTTGCCTGGGCATAGCGCTTGCTTCAGGTGTTCCTCCTATGGCCGGTATTATTGCCGGTATTGTGGGCGGATTGATTCTCTCCCTTACCAGTGGTTCGTACCTTACCATTAACGGGCCCGCAGCCGGATTAGCGGTTATTGTGTTAATGAGCATTGAAGGATTTAAAAAAATGGCGCCTGCCGGATTAACTCCCGAGCAGGTGGAGATGTTTGCTTACCAGTGTACACTGGCCGTAGGAGTTGGTTGCGGAGTGCTGCAACTTTTATTCGGTATGGTAAAAGCAGGTATACTCAGTAATTTTTTCCCTTCATCCGTAGTGCATGGTATGCTTGCCGCCATTGGAATTATGATTTTTGCCAAACAGTTTCATACAGCAGTAGGAGTAAAACCCGAAGGAAAAGAAATGATGGAAATTATTGCCGCCATTCCGCACAGTTTAATGAACATGAACCCCGAAGTGGGAATCATCTCCTTAGTGAGCCTCATTATTCTTATCGGGCTGCCGTTGATAAAAAACAAATATGTAAAAATGCTTCCGGCTCCGTTGCTGGTGGTACTGGTGGCTGTGCCGCTGGGACATTATTTTGATTTGGAACACGAACACAAATACCTGTTCCTGGATCATCACGAATACACACTGGGGCCTAAATTTCTGGTAACACTTCCTGCCAACGTAATGGACGGAATTGTAATGCCCCGTTTTGATTACCTGTTTACCGGCTTCGGAATTCAAATGATGATTACTTATGCATTAGTGGCCAGCCTCGAGTCGTTACTTACCGCAGCAGCTATTGACCGCCTCGACCCCTATAAGCGCCACTCCAATTTTAACCGCGAGTTATTTGCCAAAGGTTCAGGAAATATTTTATCGTCACTGTTTGGCGGCCTTCCCATTATTGCCGAGGTGGTACGTAGTTCGGCCAACGTAAACAATGGAGCCAAAACCCGCTGGGCCAATTTTTTTCACGGAGCATTCCTGTTGATTTTTATTTTATTCCTGAGTCAGTTCATTCATCAGATTCCGCTGGCTGCTCTCGCATCAATGCTTATGGTTACGGGTTACAGGCTCGCCTCGCCTAAAGAGTTTGCCAAAAATTACCATATAGGCAAGGAGCAGTTTATCATATTTCTCACCACCATCATTGTTACGCTCATGACTGATTTGCTTTTGGGTATTGCCTGCGGAGTTTTTGTAAAATTACTTATTCATATGGCTTATGGTGTTCCGTTTAAAAGTTTGTTCAAACCTTTTCTCACCATTAACGAGGAAGGCGATGAATACACAATTGACGTAGAGCACTCGGCCATTTTCAGCAATTATATCGGACTCAAAAAACAATTAGATGCACTGCCCCGCGGCAAAAAAATTACCGTTGATTTTACCAATGCACGCCTTGTTGACCACACCGTACTGGAGCATATTCACGAACTGGCCGATAAGTACAAACGGGGCGGAGGCAGTTTTGAAATTACCGGACTTGATTCGCATATCCCGTTTTCGGCTCACCCTTTTGCCACACGTAAAAATTTAAGTCAGCACTAAATAAAAACACCTTATGAAAAAAATATTATTTATTGTATGCCTGTTGCATATCGGAGTCCTGCGGGCTCAAACCAAACCCGACCGCGAGTTAAAAATGAACCTCAACGATTCGGGCACGCATTACATGAAAGCAACCTTTACGGGGCAAATATGGGCGCGTTACAACGAGAGCAATCCCGGTACTACAGTTGGCGGTTTCGAAAAGTCAAATACGTTCGATATCGGATTGCGCAGGGTGAGGGCACAGTTTTTCGGTAAGGTACATGATAAAGTTTTTGTGTACACGCAGGTAGGCATAAACAATGTTTCGTACAACACCCCCAGACGCTCGCCCATTTATTTTCATGATGTGCTGGCCGAGTATTACATCACTCCCAAATCGCTGCAAATGGGAATGGGATTAACCGCCTGGACAGGTTTCTCGCGTTTTGCCTCTCCGGCTGTGGCTACCATTATGGGCTACGATGCTCCCTTGTTTGCACAGGCTACCAACGATGCCACCGATCAGTTTCTGCGCAAATTCAGTGTGTATGCCAAAGGGAAATTAGGCAAATTTGATTACCGCATTATTGCTTCCACACCTATGGAGGCCCGCAACAGCACGGTGATAAAAACCATCAGCACTAATTCCGATTTTTCTTTTCGTCCGGCCAAATTGCAAACGGGCGGATACCTCATGTACCAGTTTTTTGATCAGGAAAGCAACCTTACCCCGTACATGACCGGAACCTATCTGGGCAAAAAGAAAGTGTTCAATATCGGTATTGGAGCGCAATACCAGCCCGATGCCATGTGGCACTGGAACAATACCACGCAAAAAGATACCGTAACCGAAGCCATGTTTCACTATGCAGCCGATTTATTTTACGACCGGCCGGTGGGAGACAAAGGGGCCGCCATTTCGTTTTATGCTACGTGGATGCATATGGGTTTCGGAAAAAATTATGTGCGCAACCTGGGTGCTATGAATCCGGGCGACTCAATAGCTGCCGGAAAGAGCAGCTTTAACGGAACAGGAAGCGCTTACCCCATGATAGGAACCGGAAGTATTGCGTATGCACAGTTGGGATTTTTGTTGCCTAAAAATGCGCTGGGCGAAAAATGCGGACAACTGATGCCTTATGTAATGATTACACACAGCAACTTCGACCGCTTAAAACAACCATTAAACACGTTTGATGCAGGGGTGAATTATTTTATTGACGGGCACAAAGCAAAACTTAGTCTCAATTATCAAAATCGGCCGGTGGTAAATGCCACCACGCTCAAAGAATACACCCGTAAAAACATGATAGTGCTGCAGTTTCAGGTAGCGATATAAAAAAATGATTAGGTTAGGGTATACATGTCCGGTAAATCGGTGGGCTACGGCTTATTGGTTTGCCGGCATGTTTTTTTAGAGGTCGTCCCCCTTAAAGCGTGGGATGTTGAGCGAAGTCGTGGCACATCCCGTCTATACGGGGAAACATCTGTCCATTGGTACCCCGAAACCTCAAAGCTGACCGTCATCGCGATCCCGTTAGCTATCGGGAGAAGCGATCTCCTGAAGGGGACACGTGCTTCCAACGGGGAGACTGCTTCGTCATGGGTACATGCCTCGCAGTGACGTTTTCTTTTTTCTCCTTTGCCCATGCGCAGCAAAAACCAACACCCGCTCACCACACCCTCAAAGGTCAGGCACTGTCCTTCACTCTTCCACTCGTCATGCTGATCCCGATTCCTATCGGGAGAAGCATCTGCCTATTCATGCATTGGTCATGCTGAACTTGTTTCAGCATCTCTTGTTCTTTTGGCTTGCACCCGCACGGTCCCCCTTGCAGCGTGGGGCTGGTGAATGAAGGGGGGATGCCCTGCACGTCATGCTGAGTGCAGTGAAGCATCTTTTCTTCAGACCAGTAGTCAGGCTTCAGCACGTAGTTAGGTTTGGTAACAATTTCATACTTTTGGGAAAAATAGCACTTAGATGAAACAAAGTGTTGTTAATAAAAAGATACTTGTTACAAACTATTTCCAGCTGCGGCAGGCGTGTTAACTTGAGCATAATGCAAGATATGAAACTGTTTTTTCGTAATCATTTGGTGAATCACGACCAGATTAATTATAAATTTGACTTATGAAAGTTATTCAATTTTTCTTTTACATTTTGTTTGTGCTATTGATTTCAAATTGCTCAAATAATGGCACCATAACTTCAGCTAAAGATTTTGCAAAAGAATTTCATGAAAACAATCCCGGTTTTTATGCTAACCATTTCAATAATGTAATAACTCTCAAAGGTAAGGTGGTTGAAATCGGGGAGTCTAACAATTTGCCTGATAATTATTTTGTTAAATTATTAGGATATAAAACTGAAAGGGGAAACGTAAATGTACTTTGTTACTTTTCCTCAATCGACCAAATAAAAAATCTAAAATTAGGTGAATCGCTAATAATTGGAGGAGTTTGTAAGTTAAGCGATGAGTGCAAATATTCTCGTTGCTATCCGGCTATTTTCAGATGCAAAGTTCTAAAAAATGGAGAGGTTTACCTAATAAAGAAAGGTCTTCGCAAAAATTTTAAAAAATATGACATCCCAAATGAAACGGTGAAGCCATATATACAATTATATAACGATTTAAAAGCTAATGGCGTTCAGGGATTGCCAAACACTGTTGGCGAGTTTAAAACTAAATTATTAACAAACGACAAAGCCCTGCTTTCCTCTTTAGGTGCAGCCCGTAAACTTCAGCTAGATGTTGCACAATACGACATTGAAAACTTGGCAATTCTGCGTGAACAACTTGGCCTTGTTGACAAAGGGGAAAATAATAGAAATCAATTAAAGCCATACGAAAAATTATATGAAAACTTAAAAAGCAACGGTGTTCAGGGTCTACCAAACACTGTTCACGAATTCAAGTCTATATTATTAAAAAACGATAAGGCGCTTTATTCGGCTATTGGAATAGCGGCAAAACTTGGCTTAGATACGCCTCAAGAAATTGAAAACACAGCCGTTCTCCGGGAACAACTTGGACTTGTTGACAAAGAAGTTAAACGTGGCAATATTTTGTTTAACACATACTCAAGTAAAAAATACAATTACTACATTAGTATTCCGTCAAATTTTAAGCAGGAAAAGGGTAAAGGTCCGCATATTGATTTGATATTTGTTAATAAAGATGGGAGTTCTATTAGTACCAATATATCCGATAGGATGAAGGAAGAGTTTAATTTTACCGCACACGATTATAACAAAGAAATGTTTTTGCCATTGTTTTCCTCGATTAATGCAGAAGAAAAAACAATTGTTGCTAAACAAAAAGCGTATATCTACGAAGCGGAAAAAATCGACAGTAAATTGAAATTTATATGTTGCTATCTATTTTATAAAGATAAGGCAATTGTCATTACATGCAGCAGTGAGAAAAGCAAGTTTAATCAATATCGGGAACTGTTTAGAAAAAGTATCTTTTCGTACACCTATGAAAAATAAACTTTTCAGTTTTTGTCCAAGGTTGGCATCCCTGCCGACCTTTTTTCTGGCGATCAATTACCTTTGCTATCTCGTGAATTGAAAAAGGAACAATATAAAGATGACAGACGCCAAAACTATTGAAGATTTAAATTCATTTTTGGATGACAGTAAAATTAGTAAAAAACTCATTCTAACGTCCATACACATATCGTTGTTTGAGTTAATCAACTATCAGGTTGTAAACGCACTTAAATATTTTTTTAGCAATGACATCAGGTTGATTAATGGTAAATTAGTAACATGTGACGAAACACAAGAGTATATCGACAATGTTAAACGACATTTCAAAAAAGACCTATACAAATCATCAGCTTATTGGTACATGACCAATGACATAATTGAGAAAGATGATTTTGATTTACTTGTTAAGTTCCGAGATGACCGTAATGACGCAGCTCATGAAATCATCAATATTCTATTCGACAGTAACTTTTCAATTGTGCATGCTGACTTTAAGAAGGTCGTGGATATATATAAAAAAATTTGTTTATGGTGGATTCGTGAGGTTGAAAGCACAACTAATCCTGCGTTTGACAATATTAATCGTGACACGTTTGACTTTGAAAAGGCTATCGAACCACAACTTTTTCCAGCTAATAGACTACTTGACTTGTTAAAAAATATTGATAATTAGCACTCCGCCTTCGCTCGCGTACCGCGAGTGTAAGCTAACTGCACCGGCCTATGGCCGGCCACTAAAATCCACGGTTGTTTTTCGCCAGGTTATTTCTTAATCCCCTTAAACGGATTAAACTCCCGCAGTTTTGTTTCCAGGGTAACGGCCCGTTGCACGGCATCGGTGCCAAAGCGGTTGCGCATGCGGTCCATGGCAGCGTATAGCAGCACATTTTTCTGGGTATTGTCAAACAATGTAAACTGATACGAGCCCTGTATTAAATGACTGAAGCGCACACCCACCAGGCGCACCAGCATACGTTTCTGGTACAGTTTATCAAACAGCTCTTTTACTTTTTCCATGAGCAAATGGTCTAAGGTGGTATATGGTATACGTGCCTGCATGCTGTAGGTGTTAAAATCGGAGTAGCGTAGTTTTACTGTAACGCAGCCGGTCAGTTTGTTTTCGCTGCGCAGCTGGTAAGCCAGTTTTTCGGTCATGCTCAGCAAAAAAGTGCGCAGTTGCCGTACATCGGTGGTATCGGTATCAAAAGTCTGTTCGCTCGAAATAGATTTTCGTTCCGAATAAGGCTCTACCGGGCTGTTGTCAATACCATTGGCTTTTTTCCATATCACGATGCCGTTTTCGCCCAGCACTTTTTCCATCAGCTCTACGGGCATTTGCTGTAAAGTGTGAATATGCTGCACACCCATGCTGCGCAGCAGCTGATAGGTTTTTTCGCCCACCATCGGAATTTTTTTTACCGACAGCGGAGCCAGAAAACTTTTTTCTGTTCCGAATTCAATTTGTTTTTGTCCGTTGGGTTTGGCTTCGCCCGTTCCCACTTTCGAAACGGTTTTGTTGGCCGACAGGGCAAAGGAAATGGGCAGGCCCGTTTCGCGGGTTATTTTTTGTCTTACCTCGGTGGCCAATTTATAACAACCAAAAAAACGCTCCATGCCGGTAAGGTCCATGTAAAATTCATCAATCGAAGTTTTTTCATAAACCGGCACTTCTTCCGCAATAATTTGCGTAACCATATCCGAGTATTTGCTGTAGCTTTCCATATCACCGCGCACCTGTATGGCCTGCGGACACAACTGCTTAGCCATACGCATGGGCATGGCCGAGTGTATTCCGAATTTGCGGGCCTCGTAGCTGCAACTCGCCACTACTCCCCGGCTTCCGGTGCCACCCACCAGCACTGGTTTCCCTATCAGTTTGGGATTCGACAGCCGCTCTACCGATACAAAAAAAGTATCGAGGTCAATATGTACCACATTGCGCGGAGTAGAAGAAATCATTGGTAAAAAACTTCATTACAAAATTCGCTACAAAAATTAACAAACAGTGCTTAGTTTTGTAGCATGTTAATGATTGCAAAGAACATCAGGTTTTTGCGCAACAAGCGAAAACTCTCGCAGGAACAGCTGGCCGATGAGCTGGGGATTACCCGCTCACGCATTGGCTCGTACGAAGAAGGCCGTTCGGAACCCAATATTCAAATGCTTATTGCCCTTTCCGATTTTTTTAAACTGCCTGCCGATGCATTAATCCGAAACGATTTGTCGAAGTCGGGCGAGCAATCGTTTATTGAACTGGGTAAACACCGGGTTTTGTTTCCGGTGATGATTGATGAGCACAACAACGACACCATTGAAGTAGTGCCTGCCAAAGCATCGGCCGGCTATTTAAACGGGTATGCCGACCCCGAGTATGTGGAAGGCCTGCAGCGCATGAACCTGCCTTTTATCCCTTCGGGCAAACACCGCGCGTTTCCCGTTAATGGCGATTCGATGCCTCCGCTGGGAAAAGGAAGTTATGTGGTGGGCAAATTTATAGAAGACATAAAAAACCTGCGCAGCGCACAAACCTATGTGCTGCTTACCCGCAGCGATGGCATTGTTTATAAACGCGTGTACAACGAGCTGAAAAAAGATAAAACCCTGCTGCTTGTATCCGACAACAAGGCCTACGAGCCCTATAAAGTGCATGCGGCCGATGTGCTGGAAATATGGGAATATGTATGCAGCATTAATACGGGCAGCTACACCCAAAACGATTTGAATCTGGAAAGCATTATGCACATGCTGCGGCAAATGCAGGTAGAGCTGCAGGATATACGGGGAGGAAAAGTAACACAGAAGAGTACTACTTAACCCATTCTAACGGCCAACCAATATCTTCAATAAGTTTGGAGATTTGCTTCTCGGGGTAAACTGGCTTTTTTCTTTTATTATACAAGTTGGCTAAGCAATCGATTTCCGGAAGATTCCCGTATTCATCATTATGTAAGTATAAAACCCCTAATAGCTCCGAGTAGTAAAAGTAGTAGTGATTATGTTCCATCCACTCGCTTGTTTTACCTAAGTCAAAAAGAGTGACTCTTATGGAATCTTTTCCAAATAGAAATAATTTACTTCCACGGTAAATCAGATCTAACGAATTAACTCTACACCAAAAGCTATCTGGTTGAAATGGATCCCACTTAAAGTTGGGGGAGCAATAGTTGATAAAAGAATCAAGGAAGGATTTCCTGAGAATTATTCCTACGTTTTTCGGGAAGGCCACAAAGGAGGAGTTTTTTATTTTAACAGAACTTATTAGGCAGCTATCTGGGTAGGAGATGTAATGTTTCCAGTATATATATTCATCATTTTGTGCGTACAAAAAATTCAAAGTCACCAAGAGAAAAATGTAAGTTACAATTATTTTTTGCACAGATTCGAGGATTAAATAATGGATTAATTACAAAGATAAGGATTGGTCTATAAAACATCTTTCATTAACTTAATCAATCTTCTTATCTTCGCTGCGCATGACTGTTCAACGCAAAAACGCCCTCATCTTTGTTTTCATCACCCTGCTCATTGATGTTATCGGGCTGGGCATTATTATTCCGGTAGTACCCAAACTCATCAGCGAGCTTACCGGCAAAGGACTCAACGAAGCCTCGCGCTACGGTGGGTGGCTTATGTTTTGTTATGCAGGCATGCAGTTTATTTTTTCTCCTGTGCTCGGAGGGCTGAGCGATCGTTACGGACGCAGACCCGTGTTGTTATTTTCGCTGCTGGGGCTGGGGGTTAATTTTATTTTTCATGCGCTGGCACCCACCATTGCGTGGCTTTTTATAGGCCGCATTTTAGCAGGCATTATGGGAGCCAGTTTCTCAACGGCCACCGCTTATATTGCCGATATCAGCACCCCCGAAAAACGTGCGCAGAATTTCGGGCTCATCGGTGTGGCGTTTGGGCTGGGATTTATGCTGGGGCCTGTCATCGGGGCGCAGTTTGCTCAAATAAGTTTGCGGGCTCCGTTTTATGCCGCCTCGGCTTTTTCGTTGCTCAATGTGGTGTATGGTTTTTTTGTATTGCCCGAGTCGTTGCCTAAAGAAAACCGCAGGGCTTTTGACTGGAAACGGGCCAACCCGGCAGGGTCTTTAAAACACCTTACCAAGTATCCGGTAATTTCAGGATTGGTAGCTTCGCTGGTATTGGTGTACTTAGCCTCGCATGCCGTGCAAAGCAACTGGAGTTTTTTCACCATGTACCGTTTTAAATGGACCAGTGTAGAGGTAGGCTATTCACTGGGGTTTGTGGGGCTTTTGGTGATGCTGGTGCAGGGCGGTTTGATACGCGTGGTGATTCCTAAGTTAGGTCAAAAACGTTCGGTGTTTCTTGGAATGATATTGTACTCCGTGGGATTAATGCTGCTGGCATTTGCCACACAAAGCTGGATGCTGTACGCTTTTCTTGTTCCGTATTGTCTGGGTGGTATTGCAGGTCCCGCTTTGCAGGGAATTATTTCAAGTCAGGTGCAGGCCAACGAACAGGGCGAGTTGCAGGGAGCATTAACCAGTTTAGTAAGTGTTACGGCTATTGTGGGCCCGCTGCTTATGAATAACCTGTTTGCTTTTTTTACCTCGAAGCATACACCCGTATATTTTCCCGGAGTTTCGTTTTTTACCGGAGCTGTTTTTACCATCATCAGCACCCTGCTGGCTATGCGCTCGCTGAAACATTTTCACAACCGCCCGCATTAAACGGTTGCTGCGAAAAGATAATAATCAACGCAGTCAGCAACTTAACATCCTGTGCGAAATTATCCGGTAACATTGCGCAAAAACACAGATTTTTGCAGCCTCAAAAGTTTTTTGTTATGAGTCAGAATGAACACATCGAATGCCTGATCATCGGATCGGGTCCTGCCGGATATACCGCAGCCATTTATGCCGCACGTGCCGATATGAAACCGGTAATGTACGAGGGCATGCAGCCGGGCGGACAATTAACCATTACCACCGAAGTAGAAAATTATCCGGGTTTCCCGCACGGAGTACAGGGCCCCGAAATGATGAATATGTTTAAAGAGCAGGCCACCCGCCTGGGAGCCGATGTACGTTACGGAATGGCAACGGCCGTTGATTTTTCAAACCGTCCGTTTAAAGTGACCATTGACGAATCGAAGGTGGTAGAAGCCCAAACCGTAATTATTGCTACCGGAGCCAGTGCCAAATGGCTGGGTATTCCCAGCGAGCAGCGCCTCAACACCCGTGGTGTATCGGCCTGTGCCGTGTGCGATGGATTTTTCTTCCGTGGCAAAGATGTGGCTATTGTGGGCGGTGGTGATACGGCCTGCGAAGAGGCTTCGTACTTAGCCAAACTATGCAACAAGGTGTACATGATTGTGCGAAAAGAATCGTTCCGCGCCTCTAAGGCCATGCAGCAGCGTGTTTCCACCACACCCAATATCGAAATTTTGTACAATACCGAAACCGATGAAATTTTGGGCGAAGACAAAGTAAGCGGTGCACGCCTGCGCAACAATAAAACGAATGAACTGCGCGAGATTGCCATCAGCGGTTTTTTTGTGGCCATAGGGCATCATCCCAATACCGATATTTTTAAAGGGTGGATTGATTTGGATGAACAGGGATATATTAAAACCGTTCCGGGTTCATCGCGCACCAATATAGCCGGAGTATTTGCCTGTGGCGATGCGCAGGACAAAATTTACCGTCAGGCCATCACCGCAGCCGGAAGCGGTTGCATGGCTGCATTGGATGCTGAGCGTTTTCTGGCGGCACAGTAAAAAGCAAAAAAACATTAACAGCTAGGAGGCTTTCCTGTATTTTTTGGGAATCAGGTAAAATCCCAGACTAACGCCACCCCAAAGTGCAGTGGGGTTTGGAAAAAAGGCCGCCTTATGAAACTTCGTATGAGTGGTTTGTTTAAAATACGAATTTTGCATTGGATGGTCGGTACTGCCTAAACCAAGCACCGGCATAATATAAACCCGCAATACAAACGAGTTGTTTTTGGCGTAATACCTGTATCCCGTTTTCATGAAGCAGTACGAAAATGATTTTCTTTCCCGTGAAGTAAAATAATGCTCTACAAAGGTGTCGTTGCCATTTATGGTAGTATTTCCAGATTCAAAGAAATGAAGCTTTTTCCCTTCGTAATAGCCAAGCCCATATCCAAACCCAAACTCCATGTAATGGCTACGCTTACCGGCTAATATAAATACAGAAGCATTGCCTCCAACCATTAAATGTAGCCCTGCCCATGGCAAGGATGTTCCAATATTATACCCCAGAGCGCCTCCCTTAAAATTCCATAGCTTTTTATCGTAGTTAAAGGAAGGGACAATACTTTGGCCACCTAAATCAATATAAAATGAATGTCGGATCAGGCTATCTGGGCAGCCCGTTGAAAATGCGGATTGTCCTGTTGAAAGAAGAAATATAACTAATAAGATACGCATCCGATCAATATTTGTTAACTTTGATTTTGAAATGGCGAATAAAGGTATGATTTTTTTTAACACAGCATACTCAAAAGTAAAAAACAAATTAAGACGTTTTTATTTTCTTGGGTCACTTCTATTTGTCTGCTCTTTTTTTCAGTCTTGTATCGGATCCGGTGAAACCTCAGGTACGATGTATTATGTGCTTACTGGAACCGTAGTGGACATTTCTAATGGCAAGCCCGTAGAAGACGCGCGCATTGCGGTGTATGCAGAAAGTGCAAATTTAGAAACAGAAGAAAGGACTATGGAAGTTGCCTGTTACAGCGGTCGAAATGGGAAATTTTATGTTAAACTTAACTCAGTTGAGGTAAGTGATACACATTTCCCAATCTATTTCATTTTTCATATTACCCATTCAAAATACAAAACAGAATACTATTCTTCCCATTCCACCAATAATAAAATCAGCCTCCGGCCAAATTAAGGAAAGGGTGCCTGTATATAATACGGCAAAAGCAGGTTGTAGCTTCGGATTCGCTAGGCCACTTAATATTGAAAAGAGTAAACAGCCAAAAGTATAATCCGTCAGGATGATTTCCCGCTTTTGATTTTATGCAATGGTGTCAGTGCATTACCGGTCGGCTACATATTGGTCATAAAAAAGTAGCATAGCCAGTACAAGTAAAAGCAGGAATGTAATGGCCGCCCCTATGTACACATAACTTTCGGTGTTTCGGAAATACAGGCAAATCAGGGAAAGGACGAATAACGCAACGAGTGGAATTTTATACAGGCCGTATACACTGTAAGGCACTTTAAATTGCTCGCCCGCATGTTCAATGTTTAATGGAAGGCCCCACACCATACTATAGCTTACCTGAATGGTATCTCCTTCATGCAGGTAATTAAACCAGGCTCCGGGTACATGCAAAGTGCTGTAGTTGGTTTGTAAACCGTAAACATCATAGGAATTTCCGGGGCGTGTGCCGGTTTGCATATACCACACCTGTTTGCTGATAATTTCTTCCCTGGTTTCGCCAAAAGGAATCAGGTCGAGCAGGAGGGTTGCGGAGAAAAGCGCACCTATCAATCCAATCAGAATAATTTTTATGCGGTTGGCCGCTAACTGATCATCTGTCATGGGAGCTAAATTTTTTCTCCGTCAGGATGATTTCCGGTACTTTTTAGGAATAAAATAAGCACCAATACTAAATCCGCCCCAGGCTCCAATCCGGGTGGTGTAATAGGGAGCATTGTGCTCTCTTACCTGTGCGTTTCTCCCGAAGTGAGAGCCTGGATAAAATAAAATATTTTGAATTCCGATAACGGGCATAGCATAAACCCTTAGAAACAAATTGCTTTTTTCATCATAAAACCGGTATCCGGCTTTGATAAACCCATAGGTTAAAATTCTGTTTTCTTCTGAGTAAAATCTGTGAAAAACCAGCGAGTCCTTTCCAGCGGACGAAGGAACTATATAAGATTCTGCATACATGGTTCGATTTGTAATGAAATAATTTCCACCCAACCCCGCACCTGCTTCAAAATAATGCGATTTTTTGCCGAACAGAGCAAAGGCTGATACATTAAGACCGCTTGCCTTTAAGGTAGGTATTACCGGAAAATTAATCCCGAAGTTGAAACCAAACCTTACCTTTTGCGAAGGCTTAAGGATTTTATCGAAGTTGAGGGAGGGATGTATTCCCTGCCCCCCAAGGTCAATATACCACGCCCATCGAATCAACGAGTCGGGAAGCGAATGAGCGCCTACCCTGTTTAGCGAAAACAGAAGTAAACAGCACAAGAAATATTTTAACCAATTCATTGTTTTACAAAGTATGTAATTAAATTTGATATTTCAAATAATTGCAACCCAATATGAAAGCTCCATATTATTTTGTAAAAAGAAAATTCATTTTATACCTTTTTTTAGGTCTTGGATTTTTTACAAGCGGCTGTGAGAAGTATCAAAACAATTCAGATAACGAGGAAGGTTTTTTTCTTCTAAGTGGCTATGTGTTGGAGGCAGGTTCGGGATCTCCTGTAAAGGGGGCAAAGGTGATTGCTTATGCTGATGCAGGTACTTTCGAAACAGAACGGAAATCAGACAATGCTTTCAGTAAAACAGATTCCAAAGGAAGGTTTTCCATGAAGGTTTACTGTGATCCAGTAGGCATGTATGAAAGTCCTTATTTTTGTTTCTATGTAGAGCATCCCGATTATCAAGCTGCAGTTAAGGGATTTAATTATTCTTCGGGAGTGAAAATTTATCTTACGCGGATTAAGTAGTTCGAGTCGATAATATTTGCAGGCGCTTTTTCAATACCAGCAAAATTAAAGAGGAGATATTATACTTTTTTTCAGGGAAATCCTTCGTGCTTTTAGGGATGATACGTGAATCAAAATTCTGTAATAGTTAGTTGTCTCCTCCTTTTTTGCCATAAAATCTATATCCTATACTCGCGCCACCCCAAATGGAGACTACATTATTAAAGAGTAGTACAGGCTTAAAGGAAGCCTGTGTTTTTGCCATAAAATAGGAATCTGCTATTGGATAAATAGTCTGCCTTAATCCAACTAAGGGCATAGTGTATACTTTTGCAAAAAAACGATTGTCTTTAGAGATAACTCTGATCCCTATTTTGACAAATGCATAGGTGTGTAATCGTTTTTCGCTGCCTGAAAATTCGCGTGAAACAAAACTCCCGTTTATATAACCCGATTCAAAATAGTTACCTTTTTTGCTAAGTGATTTACAAACTCCGTATCCGGCACCGGCTTCTATCCAATATCTTTTCTTTATTGGCCGTAGTATAAACGCTGACATATTAGCGCCCGATATTTTTTTGTACTCGCTTGGATAACCGGGTATTGCTGCACCAACGCTTATACAAGGTTTAATTTTTTTAACCTTCGCAAAGTTATACTCCACATTTAAGGAAGGTATTATGTTTTGGCCATGCATATCAGCGTATATCCATGCAGCGGGCATTGAATCATTGTACTGATAACACAGGGCTTTTATCTGGCACATAAATAAAAAAAGGAGTCCAGCGCAATGTTTCAAAATAATACTTATTTTTGAGATACAATTCAAATGTACTCCAATCTAAATATAATATCAATCGTCAAATCATTTTATGTGCTCTTGATTGCCTGTTTAATTATGTTCTGCGGATGTTCTCCATTCGAAGAAGTTTCTGATGCCGTAGGTGGAGGCTTATTGATATCCGGAACAGTAATCAGCGATGCATCCGGAAAGCCTGTGAAACATGCAAGGGTAACATTTCATTATACGAATCTGAATATTATGTGGAATGAAACTGAATCGGAGTACAAAGAATCAAAAACAGATGGCAATGGAAGGTTTTGTATAAAATATCGCGAAATCCCCGACAATCTTTCATCTGGTATCGGATTTTATGAGGTGCGGGCAAAAGGATTCAGATATTTCTATACCCAATCAAAATGCACCAACTTAACTATTCGTCTTGTTCCCGAATAAAAAATTAACTGGCAGCTTTTTTCGAAATAGCCCATAATCCGCCAAAGGTCATCAGGCCGTTTACAATGAGCATTTCAATACCAATCTGGTAATTTCCTAAAACCACAGCACTATGCTGTTGCAGGTAATAACATAAGGCAGGAGCCAGCAGACACACCATGGGTACCAATTTGCCGTTAAGGGTGCGCTGAGTTAAAATGCCAAAGGCAAATAGACCAAGCAAAGGCCCGTAGGTATAGCCGGCAATATCGAGTAAAATGGTGATGATGGATTTATTGTTGAGCGCTTTGAAAAAAAACACCATCAGCAAAAAGATAACCGCAAAGGTAAGGTGCACCGTGAGTCGCTTGCGGGCTCGTTGGGTTTCGTTCAGATGCTGGTTGCGCTGTATGCCTAAAATATCAATGCAAAAGGAAGAGGTGAGGGCGGTAATGGCCCCATCGGCCGAAGGGAATAAAGCTGAGATAAGCCCGATGATGAAAATGATGGATATAAAACCGGGCAGGTAGTACATGGCCAGTGAAGGAAACAGGTCGTCACCGGCAATGTTTTTCCCGTCCATCATCAGTTGTGTTACCGGTTTGCCATCGGTTACCAGGGTTTGAAAAACCGCTCCTTTATTGGTAGCATAGAGGTAGAGCAGTCCGCCCAGCAGCAAAAACAAAAAATTAACAAGTACCATTACAGTGCTGAAACTAATCATGTTTTTTTGCGAGTCGCCCAGTTTATTTACGCTGATGTTTTTCTGCATCATCTCCTGGTCAAGGCCCGTCATGCTGATGGTGATAAAAGCACCGCCAATAATTTGTTTCAGAAAAAATTTCCTGCTGTTCACATCGGTAGTAAAAACTGAAGTAAGGTTTTCGCTGCTCAGTTTGTGCAGCGCCCCTGTTACCGAAAGGTTCATATCCTGCAAAATATATCCTACACATATCACCAGTGCCAGCAGCATAAAAAAAGTTTGCAGCGTATCGGTCCACACAATGGTTTTTACACCGCCCTTAAAGGTGTAAAGCAAAATCATGAGCAGAATGATGACAGAGGTAATATGAAACGGAATACCCATGCGGTCGAGGATAAACAACTGCATCACATTAATCACCAAATACAGTCTCAAGGTGGCACCCAGTGTTCGGGATAGAATAAAAAACAAGGCTCCGGTTTTATAGGCTTCCCGGCCAAAACGCTGGTCTAAGTAATGGTAAATAGAAGTGAGGTTAAGTTTATAGTAAAGCGGCAGCAACACATAAGCCACTACAAAATACCCGATAAAATACCCGAGTACTACCTGAAAATACCCGAACCCGGCCATGCCCACCGTGCCGGGCACCGAGATAAACGTTACTCCGCTCAGGGAGGTGCCAATCATCCCAAAGGCTACCAGCATCCAGTGGCTGTTTTTGTTCCCTATAAAAAAAGTTTCGTTGGTGCTGTTGCGCGAGGTGTAAAAAGCTACTCCCAGTAATACCAGAAAATACACCAGCACAAAAGAAAATAATACGATTGGGCTCATGAATCAAAAATACGGCTTGCCTGCCAAGGCATGAGAAAAAGTTATCCGGCTGTGTAGGGAATTGCAGACAAATAAGATTACTTCTTCAAATACTCCTCCGCAATTTCCTCCAGCTCACGATACCATTTTTTACCAAACCGCCTTACTAAGGCATCTTTCAAAAATTTGTAAACCGGCACCTGATGCGCATCGCCCAATTTACAGGCGGGTTTGCACACACTCCATTTGTGGTAGTTGAGTCCGGTGTATTCGCCTACTGTTTTAAGCCGTATGGGATAAAGGTGGCAGGAGATGGGTTTGCGGAATTGGGTTTTCCCTTCTTTCCACGCTTTTTCAATGCCGCAGCCCAGTACTCCCAGCTCATCGCGAATGGCAAAATTACATTCGCCCGTAGGCAGGCAGGTGGTTTGCAGTTCTCCGTCTTTTTTATCTTTTTCCCAAAAGCCTTTTTTGTCAATTGCCTTAAGCGATTTGGCCGTGAGGTAGGGTTTAATATGCTTCAGGTCTTTTTCAATCAGGGCAATTTCTTCTTCGGTAAGGGGTGCCCCCGAGTCGCCTTCAATACAGCAGGCACCTTTGCATTTTTCGAGGTTGCATTTAAAATTCTTCTCCAGAATATCTTCCGACAGCAGCGTATTACCGTGTAAAATCATGCAGCGAAGATAAGGCAAGTGCAGAATATCTTTGAACAACAGGTAAAAAGCTGGTTTCCAGCAGCAGGTTTCCCGGTCTGCCTGCCTGAGAACTATCATATTTTCTTTGCTTGTTTAGTGCCAATGAAAAAACTATTTTTGGCCTTTATCTTACTTGTAAATTTTATGCCCGCATCAGTTAATGAAACGTTAGAATCTGTGGTGATCAGATTTGCCGGAGACTCAGGAGATGGAATGCAGCTTACCGGCTCCCAATTCACCAATACTTCAGCTTTGTTAGGCAATGACCTGGCTACTTTCCCTGATTTCCCTGCCGAAATTCGCGCCCCCATAGGTACGGTAGCAGGGGTTTCGGGATTTCAGGTGCATTTTGGGTCAACCCGTATATACACTCCCGGAGACAGTTGCGATGTGCTGGTGGTGATGAACGTGGCCGCATTAAAAAGCAACCTTCGCAATTTGAAAAAAGGCGGAACCATTATAGCCAATACCGATGGATTTGATGCAAAAAATATGCGCTTAGCCGGGGTAGCTGACGATAAAAATCCGCTCGAAGACGGGTCGCTTGAAGGCTATGATGTAAAGAAACTTGATATTACCAAAATAACCCGCGCAGCCCTCACCGATTCAGGTTTGGGTGTAAAGGAAATTGACCGGTGTAAAAACATGTTTGTACTCGGATTAATTTACTGGATGTATCACCGGCCAATGGAAAATACCATTGCGTTTATTGAAAGTAAATTCAAGAAAAATCCTGCCGTAGCTGAGGCCAATATTAAAGTGTTAAAGGCCGGATGGAATTATGGCGAAACCACTGAGGCGTTCTCTTCGCGTTATGAAGTGAGCAAAGCCAAAATGGATAAAGGAGTTTACAGGGGCATTACCGGAAATACTGCCACCACCTACGGGCTCATTGCCGCTTCGGTAAAATCGGCACTGCCGCTGTTTTTAGGTTCTTATCCTATTACACCTGCTTCCGATATTCTGCATGAATTATCCAAGTACAAAAATTTTGGTATAAAAACATTTCAGGCCGAAGATGAAATTGCAGCAATTGCTTCGGCCATTGGTGCTGCTTTTGGCGGAAGCCTTGCCATCACCACTTCTTCGGGGCCGGGTGTTGCACTCAAAACAGAAGCCATTGGGCTGGCAACTGTGCTCGAGCTGCCGTTGGTTATCGTAAACGTACAACGCGGGGGCCCGTCAACAGGGTTGCCAACTAAAACCGAGCAGGCCGACTTATTACAGGCATTTTATGGCCGAAACGGAGAGTGTCCGGTAGCAGTAGTAGCAGCACAATCGCCAACCGATTGTTTTGATGCAGCCTTTGAAGCCTGCCGTATTGCGCTGGAGCATATGGTTCCGGTATTTCTGCTTACTGACGGGTATATTGCCAATGGTTCCGAGCCATGGAAGTTTCCGTCAACAGCCGATTTACCTGCTATTACGGTATCGCACAGCAAACCGGAAGATAAAAAAGGCGATAAGTTTTTGCCGTATGAGCGGGATGAAAAATTATCGCGTCCGTGGGCTGTTCCGGGTACTAAAGGATTGGAGCACCGCATTGGCGGATTGGAAAAACAAAACGGAACCGGAAACATTTCTTACGATCCGGCCAACCATGAATTTATGGTGAAATTGCGTGCTGAAAAAATTGAGCGCATTGCCAATTATATTCCCGACCAGCAATTAGACAATGGACCAGAGAAAGGCGATTTGCTTATATTAGGATGGGGAGGAACATATGGTGCATTAAAAACCGCCACCCGCGATTTGCTGGCCGAAGGATACAGCGTGGCACATGCACACCTGCGCCACCTCAATCCGTTTCCAAAAAATCTGGGAAGTATACTCGGCAATTACAAACAGGTGCTTATACCTGAATTAAACAGCGGGCAACTCATTAAAATTATCCGTGATAAATATTTTGTTGATGCCAAAGGGTTCAATAAAGTACAGGGACTGCCGTTCACTACCATTGAGCTGAAAAATAAAATTAAAGAACTAATCGGAAACAACTAATAAAGGGACAGAGCAAACCTCTGAATAATAACATGACATTAGAAACAAGCGTTAACGAGAAAAAATTAACATCAAAAGATTTTGTCAGCGATCAGGAAGTGCGCTGGTGCCCCGGTTGTGGCGATTATTCGATATTGAAACAGGTGCAAACGGTGATGCCCGATTTGGGTCGCGCACGCGAGGAGTTTGTGTTTATTTCCGGTATCGGATGTTCATCGCGTTTTCCATATTATATGGAAACATTCGGTATGCACTCCATTCACGGACGTGCCACTGCCATTGCATCGGGATTAAAAGCAGCCCGTCCCGACCTGAGTGTTTGGATTGTGAGCGGTGACGGAGACTCTCTCTCTATTGGCGGTAACCACACCATTCATTTACTGCGCAGAAATTTTGATGTGAATATGCTGGTGTTTAACAACCAGATTTACGGACTCACCAAAGGACAGTATTCACCTACTTCCGAAGCCGGGAAGATTACCAAATCTACCCCAATGGGTTCCATCGATCATCCTTTTAATCCGGCTGCTTTGGCGCTGGGTGCCGATGGTACTTTTGTTGCCCGCAGCATGGACCGTGATCCTAAACACCTGCAGGCAATTCTTAAACGGGCCTACGAACATAAAGGAACTTCGTTTGTAGAAATTTATCAGAACTGTAATGTATTTAACGATGGTGCTTTTGAAATTTTCACTGAGAAAAGCAGCAAAAAATTAGAAACATTATTTGTGGAACAGGGTAAACCGCTTGTGTTTGGCGAGAACAACGACAAGGGAATTAAACTTGACGGTTTTAAACCAATTATTGTAAACCTTAACGAAGGTCACTCGGCCAACGAACTTTGGGTACACGATGAAACCGACCAGGTAAAAGCCAATATTCTGGCCCGTTTCTTTGATAGCCCGGAGAAAGAAGGCCACCTGCCTCGTCCGTTTGGAGTGTTCTACACCGAGCAGCGTGCCTGCTATGAAGATATGATGACACATCAATTGGAAGAAGCATCAGCCAAAGGTGCCGATTTGGATAAACTGATTGCAGGAAGAGAAACCTGGGTAGTGAATTAAAGCACTTCAATCTTATAACAAAAAAGCCGCGATAATTTATCGCGGCTTTTTTGTTATACACTTACGGATGAAATTTCTATTTCACACTTATCAGTTCAATATCAAAAGTGAGAATGGTGTTTGGCGGAATGCTGCTTCCGGCACCGCGTTCGCCATAGGCAAGTTCAGCCGGAATAATTAAACGGAATTTTTCACCGGTACGCATCAGGTACATTCCTTCTACCCATCCTTTTATCAACCCGTCAACTCCTAATTTGAATTTGAAGGTTTCTCCCCGCTCTACCGATGAGTCAAAAATATCGGTGCCGCTTTGGTAAACCGCCTGATGAGCACATGGTGTGTTGCAACCCTTGGGACATTTAGCGGGTAAATATCCGGTGTAATGTACTTCTACGGTTTTACCGCTATCGGCTTTTATCCCTTTCGGATTCTTTTTTACAATGATGTATTGTAATCCGCTGGGAGTTTTTACCGGAGTTACTTTTTTCTTTGCATCAACAAAAGGTACCGGTTTTGAATGCACTGCAATAAGTTCCACATCAAAAATGAGGGTAGAATTCGGAGCAATTACATTGCCCGCACCTTTTTCGCCATAGGCTAATTGCGGGGGAATAATAAAACGGTATTTTTCACCTGTACGCATCATTCTTACTCCTTCCACCCATCCCGGAATTAACGGATCAATACAAAGTTTAAAAGGAAAAGGTTTACCGCGTTCAATAGATGAATCGAATATTTTTCCATTGGTAAGGTATCCGGTGTAATGCACTTCTACCATTAAACCACTATCGGCTTTAATGCCTTTTTTGTTGGCCTTAATCTGAATGTACTCGAGTCCGCTTGGTGTTTTTTTCTTAGTTACCTTCATGGTTGAGTCCACAAAAGGTTTTGGATGTTCAGTAGCCGTAATATCTACCAGCTCCACGTCAAAAATTAACACAGAGTTGGGCGGAATAGCTCCTGCCTGCCTGTCGCCATAACCGAGGTGTGCTGGAATAATCAAAATAGCTTTTTCTCCTTTGCGCAGCAGGGCAATTCCTTCGTCCCATCCGGGTATTACCTGTCCTTTTCCTAATGGGAATTCATAGGGTTGCCCGCGTTCGCGCGAACTGTCGAATACTTTACCTGTGGTAAGTGTTCCGGTATAATGCACTTTTACCAAATCACCATTTTGCGGCATACTTCCATTGGCAACCGAAAGTGTTTTAACAATTTTTAATCCTGAAGTCGTAGTAAGGGTGTCGGAGGGAGAAGCATACAACCCAAGGGTAGCGGCCAGACAAAGAAGGAGAAATATTTTTTTCATTAATGCTTTCCTGTTTTAATCAGTTCCATTTCAAAAACCAGGGTAGAGTAAGGTTTAATTACCGGGCCGCGCTCCTGATCACCATAAGCAAGCCACGATGGAATTACCACCCGTATTTTTTCACCTTCATGCATTTTCATCAGGGCAATTTCCCATCCCTGAATAACGTATCCGTTGCCTACCGGAAAACTGATGGGTTCACCGCGGTCGTATGAGCCGTCAAATTTGGTTCCGTCCATCAGCGTGCCAAGGTAATGTACATATACCGAGTCGCCCTTTTGCGGCACATACCCCGAAGGGTTGGCCTTAAGGGTTTCGATGTAGATACCGCTGGCATCTTTCACAAAATTTTTTCCTGCTACAAATTTGTTTATTACTTCAGTTTCCTGCGCTTTTATTATTTCAGCTTCGGCTTTTGCTTTGGCTTCAAGTTCGGCACGCGAAGTAACATCTACCATTTTAATAGTGAAAGTTACCTTGCTGCCCTTTTTAACAAATGGAGGCAAAGGCTGTCTGAAAGTTTTTGCGAACAACGAGTCGGCATTTACTAAGAAAACCGCACTGTCTCCTTTAGCCATCATTACAAATCCTTCTTCAAGTGAGCCGGGGAAGGTGGATGGGTTTACACTGATGCTGATGGGTTTTCCTCCATCGCGGTAGGTGTGTATGAAGGCCGAATCGGTACTTGATTTAGCAATCATATGCAGCACGATAATATCGTTAAGTGCCGGTTTCTTTCCTTTAATATCGCGTTTAAAAAAGTGATATTTTAATCCGGTAGCTGTAGAGTCGAATTTAATTTTTGCAAAAACCTGAGTACAGATAAAAAACGAGAGTACTAAAAAAAGTTGTTTCACGGCTTTTTAATTTTTAAAAGTTCCATCTCAAATACTAAGGTAGAATACGGCTTAATCACGTCACCTCTTCCGCGCGGGCCATAAGCCATCCACGAAGGAATAATTACTTTATATTTTTCTCCCACATGCATCATTTTTAATGCTTTTTCCCATCCGTCAATCACCATTTGTTTTCCTACAGGGAAACTGATGGGCTCTCCGCGGTCGAGAGATGAATCAAATTTAGTCCCGTCAAGCAGAGTGCCTGTGTAGTGAATCTCCACTGAGTCGCCATCTGCAGCCTGTGCACCTTTTTCATTTTTGGTAAGCACTTCATAAAGTAAACCGTCAGGAGTCTCTTCCAGTTTGGTAGGGTACGATGATTTAAAGTTATTCAGAATATCCTTTTCAAGATTTTTCATTTCCTCCGATTCTTTGTCCATCTTCTTCTGCATTTCGTCCTGTGTCATGATATCAACCATTTTAATGGTAAATGTCATGTTGCTTCCTTTTTCAATAAAGTCGGGAAGGGGAGTTTGAAATGTACGTAAAAACAGGGAGTCGGCACTTACTACAAACGATGCACTGTCGCCCTCTGCCATCATCATAAATCCTTCTTCAAGGGCACCTTTAAAAGTAGGTTCAATCACACTAATCGTAAACGGCTTTTTATCGCGGTAGGTATCAAAAAATGCCGAGTCTTTACTCGTAAGTCCTACCATATGCACTACGATAAAATCGCCCAGGCGCGGTTTCAATCCTTTTTCATTCTGAGTGAAAAATTTGTATTTGAGTCCGGTTGGAGTGGTTTCAAAGTCTTTCTTTTTACCACATGAAATGACGGTGAGAATAACCATTCCCAAAATCATTGAATTGATGAGTTGTTTTTTCATTTATACTTATTGCAAATATTGTTTAAACTCAGGAAGCACCTGTTTGAATTTTTTTATTACCTCTTCAAGGCTGTCTTCCGATTCGCCTCCGGCCGCATGAAAATGTCCGCCTCCGTTAAAATGTTTACGGGCAAATTCGTTAGCCGGAAAACCATTTTTAGAGCGGAACGACATCTTAACACGCACGGTACGGTCAATAATTAATACGGCCAGTTCGGCATCGGCAATGCTCAGTCCGTAATTTACTAATCCTTCGGTATCTCCGGTAATCACCCCAAAGCGTTTTATTTCTTCACTGTTAATGGTAATAAGAGCCGTTTTGTATTCGGGAAGGTATTCCATTTTTTCGTAGAGTGCATACCCAATGAACTTCATGCGCTCAATAGAATAACTATCGTAAATAAGGCTGTGAATTTTTGAACTGTCAACACCTTTTTCAATCAAATCAGCTGCAATGCGGTGGGTGTTGGGTGTGGTTGAATCATGTTTAAATGAAGCGGTATCCGTCATTATGCCGGCATAGATGCAGGAGGCAATGTCTTTATCCACTAATTTATCTCCGTTCCACAAATGAATAAAGGTGTAAACAAGTTCGCAGGTAGAGCTTGCTTTGGTGGTCCACAACCGGTAGTCTTCAAACCCTTCAGGCTCTAAATGATGATCAATCATTACCTTTTTCGCTTTTGAAACTCTTACCAGTTCACCAAGTTTGTGAATCCGTTTAAGCGCATTAAAGTCGAGGCAAAAAATATAATCTGCTTCGGCTACTAATTTTTCTCCAAGGGTAGTTTTCTCTTCGTAGTTTATTACCGAGTTGTTACCGGGCATCCAATGCAAAAAAGCCCCATAATCTGTAGGACTTAACACAGTCACATTGGTAATGCCGTATGCTTTAAAGAAGTTATACAAACCAAGAGACGAACCCAGTGCATCAGCATCGGGCTTGTGGTGAGTGGTAATAACAATTTTTTTACTGGCTCCGGGTTTAAGTATTTCCCGTAATTCGGTAATCTCTCTCAAAACGTTTTGATTAGAACGGGTGCAAAGGTCGTCAAAAAGCGGTCATTTGCAAATAATTCGGCAGGAGTAAACGCGCTTATTTTGAATCTTCTGTAGATTTATTTCCCGCTAACCCCTACTTTTGCGCCAAAATTTAGCATACCATGTCAAATATAACGTTCACCATGATTAAGCCGGATGCGGTAAGCAACGGACACACAGGAAAAATTATTGATAAGATTATTAGCAGCGGTTTTAAGATTGTGGCAATGAAGTATACCCGCCTTTCTGAAGAAACAGCCGGAAGATTCTATGACATTCACCGCCAAAGACCTTTTTTTAAAGATCTGGTGGATTTTATGTCTTCAGGACCCATTGTTGCCGCTGTATTGGAAAAAGACAACGCAATTGAGGATTTCCGTAAACTCATAGGCGCCACCGACCCTCAAAAAGCCGAGCCGGGCACCATTCGCAACCTGTTTGCAAAAAGCATAGAAGCAAACGCCATTCATGGTTCCGACAGCAACGAAAACGCCATTATTGAAGCAAACTTTTTCTTCAATCAGTTCGAAAGATTTTAGTAGTTTTACTTTAGTGCAGTAAATAGAAAAAGCGACCACATGGCCGCTTTTTCTATTTACCGATAATTTTGATGTATCGGTTTAAGGCATCAAGTTCGGTGAGTGCAATCAATTCGGTAAAATCCAATTTTGATTGCTGCGTTTGTGCCTGTTCTAAGGCGAGGTAGTAATTCATTCTGTTTTTGGCATCTCCTTTTAAATTTGCAATTACATACCCGTGCTTCAGTAAAATCAGATTCATCACCAGGCGCGATGTGCGGCCGTTGCCATCAATAAACGGATGGATGGTCACCAATCGTTCATGCATTTCGGCTGCCAGCACTACGGGATGCAATTTGTTTTGCTGTTGTTTATACCAAATGAAATAATCTTCCATTTGTTTAGGCACAAGATATGGGGCTGGCGGCACATGCTTACTTCCTTTAATCATCACCTGCACCTGACGGTATTTGCCGGCATTTGATTGATCAATGCCTCGTAATATGAGGTTGTGAACGGCTAAAAGCGCATGCTCGTTGAATACTGATTTTTTCTCAACCAGATGTTTTACATAAGCAATGGCCTCCTGATGGTTAATTGCTTCCAGGTGTTCGCGCATACTTTTTCCGGAGATAGTGAGCCCTTCATTAATAACTAAATCCGTTTCCTTTAAGGTGAGGGTGTTTCCTTCAATGCGGTTACTTTCAAAGGTGTATTCCAGCTCAAGAGCCTGAGCAATGCGGTAGCTATCATACTGACGCAATTTTTGCAGGGTCGCCTTTACTTTATCAATTTCCTTTAGCAGCGAATTGATTTTTTTTGGAAGTCCCGGTGTTTTCGGAGCAGCATAGGAATTTTTTAGCTCCTCTTCGGCTGCTATTATGGCCTGTAATGCGAGCGCATCGTTGCCTGCTTCATACAGAATTTTTTCTTTTAACCAGGCCACCATCAGTTTATCAGCATCTATGTTCAGTACCTCGGCCAGTTTAATTACCTGAGCTTTGGTGGGTTTACGGGCACCACTTTCAAATTTACTCACCAATGCCTGATCCACACCAAGGGCATGAGCCACTTCGCGCAGCTTCATTCCTTTCTGTTCTCTTGATGTTTTAATGATGGATTTCATCCATGACTATATTTAGCATGACAAAAATAGTCATTTTTTCTTTAATAAAAAAACCAGCCGTTTCAGGCTGGCTTTTTTTTATTAAAAAATTATTCTCCGGTTGGCTGCTCGGGAGCTGAGCTCTCCGGATTATTGTTTTGCTCTGGTTTGCGGTGATGGTCACGCGGTCCGCGGTCGCGGTTATCACGTCTGTCACCATCGGGCCTTCTTGGTCCGCGATGTCCGCCTTCAGGGCGTGGTCCGCGCGGTGCACGTGGAGTTTCTTCAGGCATACCTTCCGGGCGCGGCAATAACACTTTGCGCGAGAGGCGGTATTTCCCTGTTTTTTTATCTACCTCAATCAACTTCACTTTTATTTCTTCACCGGTTTGCAACACACCTTCCATACTTGGCAAACGCTGCCACGAAATTTCGGAGATATGAAGCAATCCTTCTTTCCCCGGTAAAAACTCTATAAAGGCACCAAAATCAGTAATTGATTTTACTTTGCCTGTATATTCCTGTCCGGTTTCTGGT
Source organism: Bacteroidia bacterium (assembly GCA_019695215.1). GTDB lineage: Bacteria > Bacteroidota > Bacteroidia > UKL13-3 > UKL13-3 > JAGPCK01. The sequence goes on from JAIBAK010000015.1 coordinate 41,636, forward strand.
ACCATCACAATGCCTTTAATAATGGCAATGGCTTTATCCATATTTTCTCTGTTGGCCGAGGCTACTTCAATAATGCCATGTTCGCCTTCTTCGGTAATAGAAACAACAGTATTGGTATCGCGCTGAATTCCCTGAATTACTTTTCCGCCCGGCCCAATAACGGCACCGATAAACTCTTTATCGATAATGAGTTTTTCAATGCGTGGTGCATGTGGTTTATAGTCGGCACGCGGTTCAGCAAGGGTTTTGTTCATCTCATTCATTATATGAGTGCGGCCACCTTTAGCCTGATTTAACGCTTCTTCTACTACCTCCCATTTAAGGCCGTTGATTTTAATATCCATCTGGCAGGCCACAATGCCTTTGGCGGTACCTACCACTTTAAAATCCATATCTCCCAAATGATCTTCATCTCCTAAAATATCAGAGAGTACAGCATACTTGCCCGTTTTCTCATCGGTAATCAGTCCCATGGCAATTCCAGAAACCGCTCCTTTAAGTTTGATACCTGCATCCATGAGTGCAAGCGAACCGGCACACACGGTAGCCATAGATGAAGAACCGTTTGACTCAAGAATATCGGATACCACACGAATGGTATACGGGTTTTCCATACTATCGGGAAGCATACGTTTTAACCCGCGCAATGCAAGGTTTCCATGTCCAATTTCTCTGCGTCCGGGGCCGCGGTTTGGTTTTACCTCACCGGTAGAGAACGAAGGAAAATTGTAGTGCAAAAGAAATTTACTGTATCCGAATACCATCGGGCTATCGAGCAACTGCTCATCCATTTTGGTACCCAGTGTTACGCTGGTAAGCGATTGGGTTTCGCCACGGGTAAACACAGCCGAACCATGTGCCGAAGGAAGGTAATCTACTTCGCTCCAGATGGGGCGAACCTGATCCAGCTGACGTCCGTCTAAACGTGAACGGTCATTTAAAATCATGTTCCGCACGGCATCGTACTGCACATCATGGAAATATTTTTTAATCAATCCTTCGTCTTCCGGATTTTCGATGGCACTTACATCCGCACCTTCCTGATTTTGTGGAAGAGCACTTATGTAATCGTCCAGCAGTTTTTTAAACGCATCGCTGCGCTCCTGCTTGGGCAGGGCCGATTTGGCAATAGCGTATACCGGTTCGTAAAAGGTTTTGTAAATTTTCTCACGCAGGGCCTCATCACTCTTTTCAGGGGTATAGGTGCGGGTGGTTTTTTTGCCACCGCAGGCTTCCGCCAGTTCAAGCTGCCAGGCGCATTGTTTTTTGATGGCTTCATGCGCAAACTTGAGAGCTTCGAGCATATCGGCTTCCGACACTTCGGCCATTTCACCCTCTACCATGTTTATGTCATGAGCAGTTCCGGCTACAATCAGGTCAATATCGGCTTTATCTAATTCCGATTTGTAAGGATTAATTACTAGTTTGCCATCAATACGTGCAACGCGCACTTCGGATATAGGGCCATTAAACGGAATATCGCTTACAGCAAGAGCGGCCGATGCGGCCAGTCCTACAAATGCTTCGGGCAATACTTCTGCTTCTCCGCTGTGCAGGGTAATCATCACCTGGGTGTCGGCATGATAATCCTCAGGAAAAAGCGGACGCAGGGCACGGTCAACAATACGGCTGATGAGCACTTCGTAATCGCTCAGCTTGGCTTCGCGCTTGTGAAAACTGCCGGGAATACGTCCAACGGCTGCAAATTTTTCCTGATAGTCTACCGAGAGCGGTAGGAAATCCACTCCTTCTTTAGCTTCTTTGGCCGATACAACGGTGGCCAGAATCATGGTGTTGTTGTGACGTAACATCACGGCACCGTCAGCCTGACGGGCGAGTTTTCCGGTCTCGAGGGTTACTTTTTTCCCGTCTCCGAGATCGAATGTTTTTGAAATTCCGATTGTCATTTTTTAATCGTTTAAATTTTAAATGTTTGCAGGCGGTCCAAGGGCCCTGCAATACCCCGTTTATTAAACACTAACGGCCTGACCCCGTTTGAAAAGGCCAAGCCGTTAATCTTAATTACATACAAATGAAAATTACTTACGGATATTCAGTTCCTTGATAATTGCCCGGTAACGGAATACGTCAACCTTGGCAAGGTAATCAAGTAATGAACGTCTTTTGCCTACCAACTTAATCAGGCTCAACTCGGCCGAGTGGTCTTTTTTGTTCTCTTTTAAATGGCCGGTAAGGTGATTAATCCTGTGTGTAAACAGGGCAATCTGTCCTTCAGCCGATCCGGTATCCGCAGCGCCTTTTCCGTGCTTTGCAAAGATCTCCTTCTTGGTTTCTGATGTTAATTGCATGGTGTTAAACTTTTTAATTAAATGGACGGCAAATATACCGCAAGTTTTTGGAATAACAAGCAGGCTCCGGCTTTTAAAGACTATTCTACATCGCTGAACATCAGCGCAGGGCGCTTTTCCAGGTGCCTTTTTCCCAGACATATTTAAGGGTAGAGGGCAAACTGTGCCACAGGTATTTGCTCCACTCCACATGAAATGAGGGCATAAAATAGCAGTTTACCGTGCAGCCTTCGCAGCCGGCATGGCGCCCCTCCAGGGCTATCTGTTTTTTTACCTTGTCGGACTGATACAGGTTAAAAAGGGTGCCGTCAATAGCAAATTCTTCCAGCCCCAGATGATAGCAGGGCAGCATCAGTTTATTTTCGGGCGAAATAACCAAAGTGGTGCTTGCTGCTTTGCACAAAGGATCTGCTATGTGATTGCCTCCGTTTTTGCGCAGCGTAATAAAGGCTTTGTTCAGGTACACCTGTTTTTTATTTCCCCATTGGCTCAGCCGGTCTAAATCCGTTTCTGTTAATTCGGTTCCTACCTGGTTGTAGCTGAAAATGGGATTCAGAATCAGCATCAGGTTATGAGGTTGCGCAAAGTCACGGTACACCTGTTCAATCTGATGCATATTGCCGGAGTGCACCGTAAATAAAATATCAGGCCGCTCGCCTAATTGTTTGGCCCGCTCAACAGACTGCATCACGTGCTCAAAACAATTTACTCCCCGCGAGGCATTATGCTCTTCGGGCACGGGCGAATCGAGGGAGAAGTGAAGCATATCAATCAAGCCTTTCAGCTTTTCCGCATTTTTGGGATACAGCAGCGCATTGGTGGTAACCGTGGTGGTAAACCCCAGTTGTTTGGCCAGGGCTAAAAACTCGGGCAACTGCCGGTGCAAAAGCGGCTCGCCCCCGGTAAAGTCAATTACCCGCACACCCAGCTTTTTCAGGTCACGTAAGTTTTCATGCACGTTCTCCAGCGTAACGTAGGGCGAAGGCTTTTCCCAAATATCGCAGAACCCGCAGCTGGCATTGCAGCGGTAAGTAACGTAGTAGTTACATAAAACCGGGTGGTTAATAAAGCGCACAGGGCAAAGATAGTATAATGAGGCTGTTTTCTTCTGTCCAAGGTTGGCGTCCCCGCCAACCTACGCAAGGCTCAACACCAATCCAAATAATGCTCAAGAAAAGAAAAAGGAGTAGGTTGTCCCGCATAAAATGAGGCAGAAGAATAAGTATACTCCGCAGGAAAGCTACAAAGTTCCCATTTTCCTTTCATCGGGTTTGCATGAATGTATTCCAGTTTCTGCTCCGCAATCTTTCGGCTTTCTATTTTGATAGATCTGGGCCTTCTTTCCCAAAAGTGATATAGCCGGTCATTTTGTGATGAACGGTAGTTGTTCAGTTCGTCTGTTACCTGTAAGAGAAGGAATTTCTTAAACTGATGGGCGGTGTAACTGGTGAGTTTTTTTTCCGCTTCACTAATGTCCTTATCTCTAACAGGTGACCACAAAATATGTATGTGATTGGGCATGATAACAAATCCATGTATCTTGCAATAGTGATGGCTACTCAGCCAGTACATACTTTCAATGATAATATCTTTCATTCGGTTATCTTGCAGAAGAGTTTGCCAGTTGAGGATAGTTGCGGAAAAGAAAAACATATTCAAATATAAGAAATCAGGATGGTTGGCGAGGGACGCCAACCATGGACAAATGAGGTGGTGTTACGGTAAGGCGGTTTACTGATGCAGGATTTGAAAAACTTTTGGTTAATTTAGCTGAGTGAATACATCAAATGCCTGGCATCATCATGCAAGCAATTACGGAAAATAAAAGAAAGATGTTTGGCGGGGGACGCCAACCATGGACAAATTACCCGCACACCCAGCTTTTTCAGGTCACGTAAGTTTTGGTGTACGTTTTCCAGCGTGACATAGGGCGAAGGCTTTTCCCAAATATCGCAGAACCCGCAGCTGGCATTGCAGCGGTAAGTAACGTAGTAGTTACATAAAACCGGGTGGTTAATAAAGCGCACAGGGCAAAGATAGTATAATGAAGCGGTGTTACGGTAAGGCGGCCTGCTGATGCAGGATTTGAAAAACTTTTGGTTAATTTAGCTGAGTGAATACAGCAATCCGTAGGCAAGCAATAACGGAGAATAAAAAAAAGATGGTTGGCGGGGAACGCCAACCTTGGACAAATACAAAAATCGTTGTCACAAACAAACTAAAAGTATGTTTTTTTATATCTGTTGGCCTTTTCGTGCTTTCATGTTGTGATGCTGGAAATACAGAAAAGACCAATAGGCAACTCTTTATTGAATATTTGAATAGTATAAATTTTTATAAGTCTGACTCTACAAAAACATTAGAGGAAATAAATGAGAAGATATTAGATAGTTTGAGCATACCTTCCCTGAACCTGCTTTTGTATCGTATATCTGCATTTTACGGAGAGGAATATAGAGTGGTGTTGTTCGATACCAAAAGGAGAAAGGGATATATTATTGCTTCGGTTAATTGTGGCCAACCATTAAAAGCCATAGTGGGTGATAAAAGTGATTCTACTTGCGCCCAAATCCTTACACCACTGTGCAATTATTTAGCGGATATGAAGTTTGTTGAAAATCACCCTGTAAAAAAGATGGAAATAAATTCCATAATTGGTTTTCTTGACAATATTGTTGGGTATAGTTACGTAATAGCTGGAATTAGTTATAGGAATAGGGACTCTGTCATGTCTCAATTAGAAAGAAGGGTCAATGTAACCATTTATGATGAAAAAGAGTTCGGTTTAATACCGGTAGACTCATTATCAAATATCAAATACATAGCATTAGTAATTGAACAAATTATTTCAGGATCAAAAGAATCAGGTAATATCAAAGGTGTTCACAATCTTATATCAGCGCAGTGGCCATATATGAATAGCTACATATTTCTTGAGGATAGTACTCAGAAAAAATACTATATTCATTTTAGTCAAGTTAATATCTCAGTTAAATAAGAGAGGCAGATGGGGTAGTGTACGATATTGCACCTGAGCATCAGCCAAAGGAGTAATTGGTTAAGTAATCAACAAAACACCCTGTCAGGGTTTGATTCACTGATAGCGTTCGTACCACTAAGAAGATGCAAAAATGACCACAAAAACGTCACCTTGTTGAGGGGTGACGTCTGGTGTTATATCAGATGTAAATACCTTACTGCAAATTCAGTTTTTCGCCTTCGCGTTCAATTTTTTTACCGGCCAGCATTCCCAGCAACATCGAGAGTTTTTTCTTCATCTCGGTGCGGGGTACAATAAAATCAACAAAGCCGTGCTCCAATAAAAATTCGGAGCTTTGAAACCCTTTAGGCAAATCCTTGCCAATGGTTTCGCGAATAACACGTGGTCCGGCAAAGCCAATCAATGCTTCAGGCTCGGCAATATTAAAATCGCCCAGCATGGCAAACGATGCGGTTACTCCCCCGGTGGTGGGGTCGGTTAAGATGGAGAGGTAAGGAATGCCCTCTTTTCCAAGCAAAGCAAGTTTAGCCGATGTTTTGGCCATTTGCATCAGCGAGAAAGCGGCCTCCATCATTCGCGCTCCCCCCGACTTGGAAATCATGATAAACGGAATTTTATGTTCGCGGGCGTAGTCAATACTGCGGGCTATTTTTTCGCCTACCACGGCACCCATTGAACCGCCTATAAAACCAAAATCCATACAGCAAACTGCCACAGGCAATCCCTCCATATTTCCGGTAGCTGCCCGTGCAGCATCTTTCAATCCGGTTTTTTTAATGGTATCGGTAATGCGGTCCTTATAACTTTTGGTATCGGTAAACTCCAGCGGGTCGGCCGGGTAAATATTCTCGAACAACTCGGTAAATTGTTGCTCGTCAAATAAAATATCGAAGTATTCTTTTGAGCCGATTTTTTCATGCAATCCGCAACTGGTACATACCCACATATTGGCTTGCATATCTTTGGTAAGAATTGCTTTTTTACATCGGCCGCACTTATGCCAAAGCCCGTCAGGAGTTGATTTTTTCTCCTTGGTGGCAGTGGTAATTCCTTCTTTAACCCTTTTAAACCAACTCATATTTTTATTTATAAGATTAACCTGAATTACACTTTACCACTTTAAAGGCAAAATATAATTCAGGTCAACTGATTTACTTACGCAATCGTAATGTCTTTGTTCAGGTACACATCCTGAATGGCATTGAGCAAGGTCACACCGTCTTTCATTGGCTTTTGAAATGCCTTACGGCCTGAAATCAATCCCTGTCCACCGGCACGTTTGTTTACAACGGCAGTCATCACGGCTTCGGCCATATCGCTGGCACCTTTTGATTCACCACCCGAGTTAATCAACCCCTGACGACCCATATAGCAATTAGCTACCTGATAGCGGGCCAGGTCAATCGGATGATCGGTGGTTAATTCTTCATACACTTTTTTATGTGTTTTACCGAAGCTCAGCGCGTTGTAACCGCCATTGGTGTTTGGTAATTTTTGCTTGATGATATCGGCCTGTATAGTTACTCCTAAGTGGTTGGCTTGTCCGGTTAAGTCGGCAGCTGTATGGTAATCTACTCCATCTTTTTTAAATGAACCATTGCGCAGGTAGCACCACAAAATGGTACCCATCCCCAGTTCGTGTGCACGCTCAAATGCAGCAGCCACTTCCTGAATCTGGCGGGCCGACTCATCAGACCCGAAATAAATAGTAGCCCCCACAGCAGTAGCCCCTAAGTTCCAGGCTTCATCCACCGAACCAAACATGATTTGGTCAAACTTATTAGGGTAGCTCAGAAATTCGTTGTGATTAATTTTTACAATGAACGGAATTTTGTGTGCATACTTGCGCGAGCAGGCTGCAAGTACACCATAAGTAGAAGCCACTGCATTGCAACCGCCTTCAATAGCCAGCTTCACAATGTTTTCGGGATCAAAGTAAGCAGGGTTTGGTGCAAACGAGGCTCCTCCTGAGTGTTCAATGCCCTGATCAACCGGAAGGATTGACACATAACCTGTTCCGGCTAAGCGACCTGTATGGTAGATGCTGTTAAGGCTTCTTAATACCTGAGGGTTGCGGTTAGATTGTGCAAACACACGGTCAACAAAATCGGCACCGGGTAAATGCAGGGAATTCTTAGAAATGGTTTTACATTCGTGTTTCAGAAGTTTGTCGGCATCGTTGCCTAACAATTCGGTAATTTGGCTGGTATTCATTTTTTATCAGTCTATTTTAATTAATGAAAAGGATTGCAAAAGTAAGCATTTTTCTAAAAGTGAAAATATTTGATATATGAAACTCATTATTAAGGGTGTACATCAAATAAGTGACCGGGAGCTCACTTATATGGTAAGAGAAAAAGTTTTTATAGAGGAACAAAAAGTGCCGCGCGATATTGAATTCGAGTATGAAGACGAAAGTCATCCTTATCTGGCATTTTTAGAAGGGGAGCCGGTAGGTACTGCCCGCTGGCGCAAAACAGCCGAAGGAATAAAATTAGAACGGTTTGCCGTGTTGAAAGAGCACCGAAACAAAGGAATTGCAACCCGGCTTTTAAAACGGATACTGGAAGATTTAGAGCCGGAAAAAAAACTGTATCTGCATGCTCAAACTTCGGCAGCGGCCTTTTACACTAAACACGGTTTTGAAACAAAAGGAGAACCTTTTACCGAGGCAGGGTTGGAACATATTAAAATGTACCTGCACAGGTAACTCACTTTTTACATACATTTGGATGAACAAATTATAGTAACACAGGATGAAAAAAATACTATTACCTGCTTTTTTAACCGCACTCACGGGTGCCTTGTTTGCTCAGTCTGCTTCAAAAGATTATGCAGTAATGTTGCAGGCCGAAGTTCAGGAATCTCCAGCTTCCATAAAAATAAAATGGCCATTAGATAAATCAACCGGAGTTCAGTATTTTGTGTATCGCAAAACATCAGAATCAAGGCAATGGACCGACACGCTGGCTACGCTTGACAGTACAGTAACCGAACTCACCGATAACAACGTAACCGCTGGCAAAACCTACGAGTACTTTGTTAAAAAACGCAAACCGGGATTAACCATGTACGGGCAGCCGGCAAACAGTTCGTACTATTATCCTTTTGCTACTGGGTATATTCGCACTGGCATAAAAATTCCGGCACGCGACTCAAGAGGGAAATTAATTTTATTGGTTGACCAGAATTATGTAACTCCGCTTGCAGCCGAAATTACCACGCTCGAAAATGATTTAATTGGTGACGGATGGGAAATTTTGCGTCATGATATTGGCCGAACTGCTACCGTAGTTTCGGTAAAACAAACCATAGCTTCTGATGTTTCCTCACAATCAAATGTAAAATCGCTGTACTTGCTGGGTCATATACCTGTTCCATACTCGGGCGGATTTAAAGCAGCCAGCGGATTTGACTATCCTCCTGACGGGCATCCCGACCATAGCGGAGCCTGGCCTGCCGATTTGTATTACGGCACCATGAATGAAGGTGCGTGGTCTGATGCCAATGTAATTGATTCTACATCGGGGCGTGTACAAAACCGCAATTTACCGGGCGATGGAAAATATGATCAGAACAGCATTTACCCCGATTCGGTTTCATTAGAAATTGGCCGGGTTGATTTTGTAAATTTACCTGCTTTTGGATTAAGTGATACGGCACTGATGAGGCGTTACCTGAACAAAGCGCATAATTTTAAAATTGGCCAGGTAAAAGCCGAACGCAGAGGTCTTGTTTCGGATAATTTCGGTCCTATGAGCGGGGAAGCATTTGCATCATCCGGTTATCGTCCGTTCGCTGCGATGTTTGGCGATTCGGTAAAAACAGTTGGCGGAGGTGGGGCATACCTTACTGAAATGCGCACCAATTCTTACTTATGGGCTTATGGAACCGGAGCCGGAAGTTATACAAGTGTGGGAGGTATTGGCACCACCACCGATTTTGCAAACGACAGTTTGAAAAATGTTTTCTCTATGTTGTTTGGAAGTTATTTTGGCGACTGGGATGCGCAAAACAACGTATTACGTGCACCTCTGGCACATAAGGGATGGACATTAACCTGTATGTGGTCGGGCAGGCCATATGGCATTATGCACCCCATGGCCATTGGCGAAAATATCGGATACTGCACCCGCTTGTCGCAAAACAACCTTGACGAAACATTTTACCTGAACCCGAGAAACAACAAAGGATACTCGCAAAACTATAATCCCACTTCCATTCACCTGGCTTTAATGGGCGACCCAAGTTTGCGTTTGCATCCGGTTTTACCTGTAACTAATTTAACTTTAACCACCATCAACCAGCAGCGCCATGTGGTATTAACCTGGAACCGGTCGGCTGATGTAAATATTACTTCATACCGCGTTTACCGTTCCAATGCCCGCAACGGAGTTTATTCCTTATTGGGTACAGTGCTGGCTACCGACAGCACCTATACTGACGGAACCGCGCTGGATGGAGTAAATTATTATCAGGTAAAAGCAGTAAAGCTCGAGTCGTCCTTTAGCGGAACTTATTACAACACCAGCCTTGGGGTGATGGATACCATTAGTGCCCGCAGGTATGTAGGTATGTCCGATATGAACGGGGATGGTTATTTTACCTTGTACCCAAATCCGGCAGCTAATGAGTTCTACATAAAAGCTGCAGTTGAAAATGCCTCGGTTACTGTTTCCATATTTGATATCAACGGACATGCTGTGTATACCAAAGAGTTTGGGCATGTGCAAAGCACTCAATCGCTTAAAATGAATGTAGCCGCTTTGGCCAATGGAGTATATTACGTTCAGATAAAAGATGCCTTGCGCAGCACCACTCAAAAATTGGTGCTGATGCGATAAGGTATTTGGGAAAAAGAAAGTTCTGTGTACTTTTGCATCCCCGATATGCGCGGGTGGCGAAATTGGTACCCCGATAGCTATCGGGAGCGCTGGTTTCCTTCTCAACGCAGGAAAATATGCGCGGGTGGCGAAATTGGTAGACGCGCTGGTCTCAGAAGCCAGTGGGGTAACACCTATAGGAGTTCGACTCTCCTCTCGCGCACAATAACCACATCCATTAGGGTGTGGTTATTTTTTTTTGACAGGACTACAGGAGTTCCCCCGATAGGTATCGGGGTCTCCTCTCGCGCACAAATAAAACCCATGCTAAAAAGCGTGGGGTTTTTATTTTAAAAACGAAAACAATCATCTCTTCGTTTCTTTCACTAAACTTGCAACCGTGAAACGCGTACTTTACATTGCTTATTACTGGCCTCCCTGCGGAGGAATTGGACCGGTGCGAAATGTAAAGTTTACCAAATATTTTCGCGATTATGGATGGGAGCCGGTGATTTATGCTCCTCAAAATGCCCAATACCCGCTGCTGGATGAAAGTACCTTTAAAGATTTACCGACAGGAGTTGAAATAATAAAAACTCCCATCAGCGAACCCTATGGTTTTTTCAATTTACTAAAAGGGAAAAAGAAAAATGAAGCAGTAAAAGATGTGTTTTTAGTAAAGGATGGTGGCAGCAGTTTTATGCATCGTTTTGCGCTGTGGGTGAGAGCCAATTTTTTTATTCCCGATGCGCGGGCCGGCTGGATAAAACCCTCGGTAAATTACCTGCGAAAGTATTTAAAGCAGCATCCGGTTGATGCCATAATCTCTTACGGGCCGCCCCACTCCATGCACCTTATTGCGATGGCTCTGCACCGCGAATTGGATATTCCGTGGATAAGCGATTGGCAGGATCCGTGGACGCAGATTGATTACTACGAAAAATTCCCCATGACAAAAGCCGCAAGGCAAAAACACGAGCAACTGGAGCAGGAGGTTTTGCGTACAGCCAGTAGCGTAGTGATGGTGAGTAAAAGCTGGAGCGAAGATTTAAAAAAACTCAGTGGCAGGGAGGTGAACTATATTCCGTTTGGGTATGACGAAGATGATTTCAACGGAATCGTACCGCAACAAACCGGTAAATTCATCATCAGTCATTTCGGGTCATTTGGTACCGACCGCAATCCGGAATCATTATGGTGTGCGTTGCAGGAGCTGTGCAGCGAAAATGGTTTGTTTGAGAAGAATCTGGAAATTCATCTGGCCGGACATGTGGATGCCTCGGTATTTGAAGCAATAGAAAAAGCAGGGTTAAAAAAATCATTGCGCTACGAGTCATTCATTGGCAAGAATTCCCTGTTTCAGCAATTGGTAAACTCAGCGGTACAATTAGTTCTTATTAATCGTCCCGAGCCGGGATTAAAGTATAATAACAAAGGCCGTATTCCCGCAAAAATATTTGAATGCCTGGGTGCCCGAAAGCCTATACTTGTTATAGGCCCGCACGATGGAGATGTGGCACATATTGTAAATGAAACCGGTGCCGGAAAAAATTGCGACTACCTTGAAACTACTGCTATGAAACAGGTCATAAAAGAATGGTACATGCAATGGGAAAATGACCCTTTGAGGCAGGTAGAATCGCACTCTGAAATGTATAGCTTTAGTAACCTATGTAAGCAAATGAGCGGGTTGTTGAATCAACTATGAAAGCAAAGTGTCTTATTGTCACAATTCTTTTTTTTACTAGTCCCCGGGCACAGGTGGTAAAGGATTTTTCTTTAAAGGCAGGAGTAGCGGCAAATTCTCTTTATCATAAAGAATTAGCCCGAGATACACGTATCCCCTTTAATAAGTATCGCACCCCTTATAATTACATAGGGTATTTTGTAGGCGTCAACGCTACCTTAGTATTTGGGAAGAGAGTGAATATTGGATTGGAGCCCTATTTTATTTCAAAGGGGTATAACTCGCCTAAAATAAGTTTTGCGGATAGAGTTAAGTCGAAATCTAAAATAGATTACTTTGGAATTTCGTTACCATTTAAATGGAAATTTAAAAAAAAACAAACACCTCAAGGCCGCAGATTTTATTTTATAACAGCTCCGCGTGTTGACTTTGATTTAAATAGTAGGAAAAGATACCCGAATGGTATATCAGCTTATGACAGTACTAAAAAGATAATACCGGGTTTGTATATTGCACCCGGAGTTGAATGGAAAAAGGAGAAATTTTCGTTAGGATTTGAACTCTTTTGGAGCATTGACTTAAAGAATGTTTATGACTACACTCCCCAAATTTATGAACCTGTAATTGGTAAGCACAATACGCTTGGAATTATTGTAGTTTATAGACGTTATTATATGAAAAGTAAAACTTTCTACGAAAAGTACTATTAACCAAACCGCCACTTACGATAGGTTTTAAATAAAGCCGTCCCTTTTAGCAGGGCAATCAGCTTTATTTTTAGCACCATGAGCGGGTGAAGCAGGTAATTAAGTATAGTGGTGTACAAAGGAAAATGACTCCTGCTGTATTTGAGGGTTTCACTTAAGCTTCGTGCCCTGTTGTTGTAACTGAACCCAACCGTTTCGTATTCGGCTATAATGGTATCCACGTAAACTGCATTGTTTTTTTCCTGCTTAAAGTAACGGATAAGCCATTCGAGATCGGCAAGAATTTTATAGCTGAGGTTATAATTGCCAATAGCTGTAAACGTGCTGCGGTGAAAAAATACGCCCTGGTGATTAATCGGAATGGTATAAAAAAATGAAGCTAATGTTAAAGGTTGTCCGGTGGTATAATTCACTCCGCTGGGTTCGTTTTTGGTAATCACTTTTCCGTAAATTAAGTCATGATTGTTTTCGCGGCCGTTAAAAATATCTGTGAGAATATGCGATGAGGCAAAGGTGTCGCCTGCATTCAAAAAATACAGCCATTGTCCTTTCGCCAGCTTAATGCCCTTGTTCATGGCATCGTAAATTCCGTTATCAGGTTCACTCAACAGGTGTATTTTTGAATTGCTGAAGGCGCGAATAACTGCACAGGTAGCATCGCCCGATGCCCCGTCAATAACTAAATGCTCGTAGTTGGTAAAAGTTTGTTTTTTTACGCTTTCCAGTGTTTCGCTGATGTAAGCGGCTGCATTGTATGTAACGGTAACAATGGTAAGAAGTGGGGCCTCATTCATTGGGTAATACTATCAGGATGCATAGCGCATTTTGCGGTACGCAGCATAAACCGGATTGTTTTGCAAAGCTCTTAATGTATACACCTTTCCAATAAGAAACGGATGCCGCAGCATACGAAGCAGGTTAATATGCAACGGAAAGTTTTCCCACCCGTAGCGATTACATTCTTTGATTCCGATGATACGTTTTTTGTAACTATTACCCATGGTGTCGTAGTCTACCACAATGCGGTTGACAAACAGGGATCGGTTTTGTTTGGTAAAGTATCTCACAAACCATTCCTGCTCCGCGAGCACCGGAAAATCAAGTTTAAATAAACCTAATTGACTAAACAGGTTTTTGCGGGTAAATACCACCTGATGGCAAAGGGCAATGCTGAAATAAAATGCTTTTATATCAATTTCGTTCTGAATCACAATATCAACTCCGGAGGGATGATTTTTTAAAACAGCTTTTCCATAAAGCAGGTCGCAGGAATCTAAACGGGTTGTTTCAAATAAATCACGAAGTACGTGCTCATCATGAAAGTGATCACCGGCATTCATAAAATAAATCCATTCGCCTTTTGCCTGCGCAATGCCTTTGTTCATGGCATCATAAATTCCCTTATCTTTTTCGCTCACTAAGCGAATGCGCGGATCGGTATACGATTGAATAATTGAAAGGGTTCGGTCTTTTGATGCTCCGTCAATAATGAGGTATTCAAAATTTTTAAATGATTGCGCCAGCACACGTTCCATAGTTTCAGCAATGGTTGTTTCTGAATTGTAGCAAACGGTAATGATGCTGAGGAGCGGGGTTGTGGAGTGGCTCACGTTAGTGGGTTTTGGCGGCAACCGATTGTTGTTGTTTTACCAGATTTTCTATCCACGGGTAGGTAAGCTCAATGCCTTTTGCCAGGGCAAAATCGGGGGCCCAGTTCAGTTTTTCCTGAATGAGTTTATTATCCGATTTGCGGCCGCGTACACCTAATGGTCCGGGAATATGTTTGATATGAATTTTTTTACCGGCCACTTTCGAAACAATCGCTACTAATTGATTGATGGTAACCATTTCTTCGGAGCCGATATTTACAGGTCCGGTAAAATCCGAACGCATCAGCCGCAATACCCCTTCCACGCATTCATCAATGTATAAAAATGATCGGGTTTGTTCTCCGTCACCCCACATTTCAATGGTTCCTCCGTCAGGTGTTTCGGCTACTTTGCGGCACATGGCAGCCGGTGCCTTTTCTTTTCCTCCTGTCCAGGTTCCTTCGGGTCCGAAAATATTATGGAAGCGGGCAATACGCACCTGCATGCCGTGATTACGGTGATAAGCTAAAAACATGCGCTCGGAAAATAATTTTTCCCAACCGTATTCGCTGTCGGGTGCAGCAGGATAAGCCGACTCTTCACTGCATTTAGGATTCTGAGGGTCGAGTTGATTGTACTCGGGGTAGATACATGCCGAAGAAGAATAAAAAATACGCATTACCCCGGCTTTCCATGCACAGTCGGCCACGTTCAAATTGATGGTTGCCGAATTATGCATTACATCGGCATCGTTTTCACCTGTAAAAATATATCCGGCACCGCCCATATCGGCTGCCAGCTGGTAAATTTCATTGATAAACGGTTCAACTACGGTTTGGCAAAACGAATAATTGCGCAAATCGCCCACCCAAAAATCATCGGCAGCGGTAGGGGCAAATTCAGGAAGTTTTAAATCAACCCCGCGCACCCAATAGCCTTCTTTTTTCAGGCGTTTTACCAAATGACTTCCTATAAAACCACCGGCTCCCATTACCACCGCTGTTTTGCGGCCTGCAATGGGTTCGAGCGATACATTTCCTACACGTTCTTTATCCTGTCCTTCATAAGCTCTGCGGTAAATAATGCCCTGTGCAGGAGTTTCAAATGTATGTTTTGCCATAACTTCTTATTGTATGCTTAAACTGCGAAAATAGAGAAAAACTTTTATTGATGTTAAAAATCACAATTACATCCCTTGCCTTTTTTTGGCGAGCGGTGCTTTCGCGACTGGCAGCTTTCAGTTACCGTAGCCAGTATCAATATACTTATCACTAAAATTAACCAGTGTTTTGTTTTCATTCGCACAAATCTATTAAAAAGAGGGATTAATTCTGTAAAATTGCCCCTCATTTATCGCTTTATGGAATATTTGCACGCAGCCCTCGATTTTTTTCTCCACTTGGATAAACACCTCACGGATATTGTTAATCAGTATGGCACGCTTACCTACGCCATTTTATTTTTGATTGTATTTGTTGAAACCGGCTTAATAGTAATGCCGCTTTTGCCCGGTGACTCCCTTTTGTTTGCTGCCGGAGCTATAGCAGCCCTGCCGGGCTCGCAGTTGAGCGTTACCGTTATCATTCCACTATTGATACTGGCCGCTTTGTGTGGCGACAATGTGAATTATGTGGTAGGACGTTTTTTTAGCACACAGATAAAACGCAGAGAACGAATTTTATTTTTTAAGCGCGAATATATTGATCAGACAGAAGCGTTTTATCAAAAACATGGAGGCAAAACGGTGATTATGGCTCGCTTTGTTCCCATTGTGCGTACGATTGCTCCGTTTGTAGCCGGTGCCGGAAATATGCCATATGGAAAATACATTACATTTTGCATAGCAGGCGCGGTATTGTGGGTGGTAGGTATTACCCTGCTGGGTTACAGCTTCGGCAATATTCCGTTAATCAAAAATAATTTTGAACTTGTGATTTTCGGTATCATCGGACTTTCGCTGATGCCTATTTTTATTGGTGTAATCAGGTCAAAAACGGGTGTCAAAAATTAAGCATGAACAGGCTTGGTCTTATCGGTTATCCTCTTTCACATTCATTTTCTGAAAAGTATTTTACAGAGAAATTTTCAACTTTTGGATTAGCCAATTGGAGTTACCACCTTTTTGAACTTGCCCGGATAAACGAGTTGCCTGCATTGCTGAACTCCCATCCTGATTTGGTTGGATTAAATGTGACCATTCCGTTTAAAGAAAAAGTAATTCCGTTTCTTTCTCACCTCGATGAATCGGCTGTTGTGGCAGCGGCCGTTAACACCATTCGCATTACATGGGAAAGCGGAAAGCCATTTTTAACCGGGTACAATACCGATATGTACGGATTCAGGGAAAGCATTAAACCTTTGCTGAAACGAAATCACCAGCGGGCATTGATTTTGGGAACAGGCGGAGCGGCTAAAGCAGTGGCGGCCGTGCTGCGCCAAATGCAGGTGGAATATTTGTTTGTTTCGCGTCAGCCGCAGCCTGGGCAGGCAGGCTACCATGAGTTGAATGATGCTGCAGTTACCAATTTCCCCTTTATTGTGAATTGCACTCCGGCAGGTATGTTTCCCAATGAACAAACGGCACCTGCAATTCCATACGAATTTTTAACTTCAGCTAATTTTTTATACGATTTGGTTTATAACCCTGCCGAAACTGTTTTTCTGCAAAAGGGAAAGGAAAAGGGCGCTTTGGTGATGAATGGATTGGACATGTTGCGCCTGCAGGCGGAAAAAGCGTGGGAGATTTTCTCGGGGTCGTTATAGTATTTTTGCCGCATCATGTGGCGTTTCTCTTTTTTTCTGCTCATTTGCGTTAGCACCTTGCGGGCTACAGCTCAACTTATTTATACGGAGAGTTTTACGCCATTGCCCTACGACAGCACCAAATGCGTCATTGGTTCGGTGTCGGGGAGTATTCAGTCGCAAAAGCAAAAGAATGTATTTTTTCAATTCAGCGAGCGGGCCGATTTATCCATGCGGTTCAGGCATCACTATGCATTTACGGTAGCCAATAGTTTTGATATCATACGTGACGGAAACAAAACAGTACTAAGTGGCGGATATATTTTTGGCCGTTTTTACAGGCATATCTCCAAACCTGTTTCGGTGATGTATTTCGGGCAATACCAGTGGTTCGCTATTCGTGGGCTTGATCAGCGCATGTCAGGCGGGCCAAATTTATTTTTCAGGTTAATTTCACAAAAAAAGCAAACCCTTCATGCCGGAGCGGGGGTGATGGCAGAATATGAAAAATGGAATTACAATGCAGTGTCTGCCGAAAAGCGTCCGGCTGTTATCAATCCGGTTGAGGTACTTTCTACGCGGTGGAATACATTTGTTTCGTATGATATTGATGTAACCGATGTGTTTAGCATTGATGCAGCTTTGTATTATCAAACGGGTTTTGTGCCGGGTTTTGAGCGTACACGCATTGGTACGCACACGCGCTTCGGGTGGAAAATAAGCAGGCATCTCCGCCTTTTCTCAGAACTTTACACTCTGTACGAATATAAAACCGTGGTGCCCATCGATCCGCTGTGGTACCGGGTAAATACCAACCTGAGTTATTATTTTTAGTGAGCAGCGTTTTTCAAATTTTAAGTAAAGAATACAGGCATCTATTTTTTATTTTGCCAAATGTTATCAGGAAGCTTTGCATTTTATTTTTACAAATCGGGTAGTCTATAAGCAGTAATTGAATGAAGGCAGAAATATCCATTGCACGGGAAACACAGGAGCTGGAGGAAGCTTATCTTTTAAGGTGGACTATACTAAGAAAACCCTGGCAACAGCCAAAAGGGAGTGAGCAGGACGAGTTAGAGGCTGAGTCAATAACAGTAGTGGCCAGAGAAAATAAGCTGATTGTGGGAACGGGCAGGGTTCATATGGCAGCACCGGGTGTCGGTCAGATAAGATACATGGCCGTAGCCGGTGAGGTGCAGGGAAAAGGGGTGGGGAAACAAATATTGTGTATGCTGGAGGAAGAAATTAACAAAAGAGGTGCACAAAAAGTTTTTCTTAATTCAAGGGAAAACGCGGTGAAGTTCTACCTTGCCAACGGTTACACTCTGGTTAAGGAGGTTGATAAATTATACGGGGTAATCCGACATTTTTTGATGGAGAAAAGTTTACTTAATACTCACATAGAGCCAATATGAACAGTAGTTTTTTTATTAGGGAGTTACCTGTTATATTGTCGATAGCTGTACTGCTTGCAACGCTGATATTGTACCTGCTGTATTTACGCAAGCGCAAACAAAACCAGCGGCTGCTGGAGTCGAACC
This sequence comes from Bacteroidia bacterium, assembly GCA_019695215.1. Taxonomy (GTDB): domain Bacteria; phylum Bacteroidota; class Bacteroidia; order UKL13-3; family UKL13-3; genus JAGPCK01. Next base: position 60,035 of record JAIBAK010000015.1, read on the forward strand.
GGGATTTATTGCGTTCAATCAATAAAAACATCAGCGAAGGGCTTTACCGAACTACTCCATCAGGTCAGTTTTTATATGTAAATAATGCCCTTGCCCGCTTAGCCGGATTTTCATCTCCCGAAGAAATGATGAAGGTTAACGTGAAGGATTTATATGTGAAACCCGAAAGACGCAGACAGCTACAGCAACTTGTGGCAGAAAAAGGTCGTATTGAAAATGAAGATGTAGAGTTTTACAAAAAGGACGGAACTGCTTTTTGGGCAATGATAAGCACCACCGGAGTGCGCGACTCTATGGGGAATATCGAGTTTTATGACGGGGTTATCAGTGATATCAGCCAGCGAAGGGAAATAGTTGAAAAGCTTCAGGAAAGTGAAGAAAGATATCGAACCCTTATTGAAACAATGAGCGAGGGATTAGTTTGTGTAAACAACGAGGACCACCTTCAGTTTGCCAACCAGAAGTTTTATGAAATGCTTGGATATAACGAGCAGGAATTGCTTGGCAGGCCCTTAATGGATATAATAGTGAACCCCGAAGACAGGGAGGTAGTAAAGAAAAAAAATCACCTGCGCACACAGTTTGTTTCGGATTCCTATGAACTCAGGTTCGTTCATAAAAGCGGTCAGCAGATATGGGTAAAAATATCAGGGCATCATTTGCTCGATAAAGAAGGAAATGTAATTGGCTCCATTGGTACCATCACTGATATTTCATCACTTAAGGAAGCCTATGATGAGTTAAAATCGAGCGAGGAAAAATTTCTGGCTTTTATGAATAATATTCCTTCGCTTTCCTGGATAAAAGATGATAAGGGCAGGTTTATTTTCATGAATAAAAAATACTGCGATACATTTAAGGTTACCGAACAGGAAGCAATAGGAAAAACTACGCAGCAATTATTTCCGCCAAATGCATTGAGTCCGTCATTGGTTGAAGGCGACCGGAAGGTATATGAAGAAGGACTAAAGGTAGAACTGGTGGAGCGAAATGATACGCCTGATCATTCGGGGCACTATTGGCTGGTAAGCAGATTTCCCATACCTACCAAAGAGGGGAAACGGTACCTGGGCGGTATTGCATTTGAAGTAACCGCTATGATTGAAACGCAGGAAAAACTGGAACAATCGCTCAACGAAAAAAATGTGCTGCTCAGGGAAATTCACCATCGCGTAAAAAATAACCTGCAAATTATTACCAGCCTGCTCAATCTGCAGGCAAGGCAAATAAAGGATAATGAACTTTCAAAGTTTTTTACTGAGAGTCAAAACCGGATTCGCACCATGGCGCTTATTCATGAGAAATTATATCAGTCAACCGATTTGGCTTATATCGATTTTGGAGATTATGCACGCGGTATTTGCAACCACTTATACAAATCGTACATTATCGACCCGTCAAAAATTAAATTGAATTTGCAGGCCGAAAATATGATGATAGATATTGAGCATGCCGTACCGCTGGGGTTAATTTTAACCGAGCTGGTAGCTAACTCGGTTAAATATGCTTTTAAAGACAGAGAAGAAGGCAATATCAATATCTCCCTTCGATATGATGGAGAATGGCTGGTAATGGTGATACACGATGACGGGGTAGGGTTGCCTGCCGGATTTAGCCTGAACGAGAGCAAATCGCTGGGACTGCAATTAGTTGCCTCTCTGGTGGAGCAGGTGCGCGGAGATATAGAATACGAAAGTAAAAACGGAACTAAGTTTATTGTTGTTGTTCCGCAAAAATTGCAGCCACGTAATGATTAATGCGCCTGAAATTACTTTACACATGCGTGCCGGAAGTGAACAAAACTTTCGCTTCAGTATTCTCATTCCTACCTGGAATAACCTGGAACTACTTCAAATCTGTTTAAGCAGTATTCAAAAAAATTCGGCTTTTCGACATCAGGTTATTGTGCATGTTAACGAAGGAACGGATGGTACGCTGGATTGGATAAAGCAGCAACCTGTTTCCTTCACGTATTCGGCAAACAATGCGGGCGTATGTTTTGCCCTGAATGCCGCGGCTTCGCTGGCTGTTACAGATTATATTGTGTACATGAACGATGATATGTACGCCTGCCCCGGCTGGGACGAAGCCTTATGGCAGGAGATACAGCAAATAGGACATGAGTATTTTTTCTTATCGGGTACTATGATTGAACCCTCAGGAGCAAATCCGGCATCTATTGTTCCGCACAATTACGGAACTGCAGCCGCAACGTTCAATGAAAAGCAGTTGCTGAACGACTTTTCCTCTTTCGGAAAATCGGACTGGAGCGGTGCAGGATGGCCACCCAATGTGGTGCATAAAAAATTATGGAATTTAACCGGTGGCTACAGCATAGAGTTTTCACCCGGTTTCTATTCCGACCCTGATTTTTGCATGAAACTGTGGCAATGCGGAGTGCGCATTTTTAAAGGAGTCAATCAAAGCAGGGTTTATCACTTTCAATCAAAAAGCACGGCAAGGGTTAAGGCAAATAACGGACGGCAACTATTTGCTTCCAAATGGGGAATTCCATCATCTTTTCTCTATAAGGAAATTTTACGGATGGGAGAGCCCTATACCGGTCCGCTTCCCGAATTTAAAGCGGGTATGAAAGCCCGGCTAAAAGCTTTTTGGCAAAGAGTAAAATTGTAACACCCGTTTACTATGAAAAGAGATTTGGAAAGCAAAGCAGATATTGAAAAGTTCCTGACAGAATTTTACTCGGCAGCACTAAGGAACGAGGTGTTAAAGGATAAATTCATTCACCTCAATATGGCGCACCATATTCCGCTTATCGCTAATTTCTGGAGCAGTATTATTTTCTTTGACCAGAGTTATGATGGTAATCCATTTGTAAAGCATAAAGAGATGGGCCTAACTCACGAGCATTTTGCTGTGTGGCTGCAGTTATTCCATCAAACCATGGATGAAATGTATACCGGAAATAATGCGGATGAAATGAAAAAAAGAGCTGATTCCATCGCGCAAATTTTTCAGCATAAGCTGGGGATTACTTCAGGTTTCTGAGGTATTTCTGGCGAGGTTTATTTTCGGTCGTACAATTGTACCTCATCATGAAAGAACTCCAGTTTAACACCCGCATCTTTCAGCATCTGTTCGCTCTCGCCTCCGGCATGGTATTTACGCTGGCACACCACACGTGTAATGCCGCAGTTTATAATGAGCATGGCACATACTCGGCAGGGGGTCATGCGGCAATACAGGGTGGCGCCATTAAGGGCCACTCCGTTTTTGGCTGCCTGGCAAATGGCATTTTGTTCGGCATGCACGGTTCGTACACAATGTTCGGTAATGGTATCGTCTTCGTGAATCACTTTTTTCATCTGATGGCCGACATCGTCACAATGCGGCAGCCCGATAGGCGAGCCTACATATCCCGTCACGAGTAATTGATTGTCTTTGGCAATAACGCAACCGCTGCGCCCGCGCCCGCAGGTGGCCCGCTTGCTTATGGCATCCATTACTTCCATAAAATATTCATCCCACGAGGGTCGTATGTATTTTTCTTCGGAGGTTGTGCTCATTGTCTTTATATTTTTTCAATTACCAGATTAATCTGCCGGTATAAGTCGTCAAAAGTGCCGTTGTTGGTAAAATGTACATCGGCCAGTTTCATGCAGGCACTTAGATTTTGTTTGTTGGGGTCGGTGGCAGTAAGTTCACGTTCTTCGTTGGCAGCAAATGTTTCAAACGAAATGCGATCCGTTTCCGAGCCGCGAAGTACAATCCGTTCATACCTGATTTCCCGGTCGGCATCCACCGAAAATAAGGTAAAGTTCCCTTTGCTTTTCAGGGCTTGTACCTCGCCCACCGTCCGAATGCTTTCAATGATGCAGTTGGTTCCGCTTTTTAATGCTTCGGTATATAATTCTTCAGCAATAAAACTGGGGCTGTGCTGTGCGCGAAGTTCGTTGGCCGTAAACGTTAGAGAGTCGCGGTTTACTTCTTTTCCCTGCGATTTTATAATCTGAATAAGGTATCCACGCACCGAGAAATGGTTGAATCCATGGTGGGTGGTGAGGTAGTCAACAATGGTTCCCTTGCCTGCGCCAAGTGTTCCGGTAATGCCTATAATTTTCAACTGATTTTTTTTGTGAAATTAGCTCGCTAATGGCAATAATGCAACCCTGTGCACAAGTTTGAAAATATGTGTGGATGACCGGGTTTGGGTTAAGCCTGCGAAGTTGATCGCACAAAACCGCAGAACAAAAAGTTCTGTGTGGTTCCCATTGGTGTTGTATGATTTACCCGCTGGCATCCGGTACCGGTAAAACCTGCCTGTTGAAAAAGAGCCTGCATGGTTGATTCATTGTATTGAGTAACAGGTAGACCACTGCACTTTAAAGGTCCATCAACCGAAAAGGTACCAATAAGCAACAGGTGGGCATGAAGAGCCACCTTTTGCACATATTGTTTAATGGATTTGTCATCGGTAAGAAAATGAAAAGCCGCACGGTCGTGCCACCAGTCATAAATTCCTTCGGGGTTAAAATCGCTGATATCGGAAACAATCCAGTTTACCAATGCGGCTTTATCACCCAGCCTTTTTTTGGCGCGTTCAATGGCATGGGCAGATATATCAAGTACCGACACATTGGTGTAACCGTCCTGAACAAGGTAATCTACCAGTTTGCTATCCCCTCCACCTACATCAATAATCCGGGCATTAAGCGGCAAAGACAGTTTACCAAAGAAATCAATTGATGTTTGAGGGATTTCCTGTGTCCACGAAACTTCTCCCGGATTTTTCGTGGCATAAATATTTTCCCAATGTGTTTTCAGTTGTTCAGACATAGGGCAAAGGTCGTGGCATGGACTGATGATTTACGTAACAATAGTTACATTGAACCCGGTCTTCATGATTAATCCCGCACGTGCGCGACTCTCACCAACTGAGTTAATTTATCCAAAGGAACAAAATCGGACTCTATAAGTTTCAGCAGGAGTTTTTTACTTTTCTGTTTTTTAATAAACTTCTCAATTGCCATTGCCTCCGCTCTGGTTTGTCCTGTTTCAAACAAAGCCACAATTTCCCAATCAGTGTATTTTCCGGTGTATTTTTCAATAGAGTTTGTATTATGCTGATTTAGTCTCTCGAAAGGATTTTCAGAATGACCAATATAATGCCTTTTGGCAGTTTGTGAGAATAAGATGTATAGATAAAACATAAGCTGTATAAAATAAAAAAGCCACCCGAAAAGGTGGCTTTAGCTCCCCGACCTGGGCTCGAACCAGGGACCCCATGATTAACAGTCATGTGCTCTAACCAGCTGAGCTATCGAGGAGTTTTGTATTCAGTATTTTTAGAAAGAACGATTCCCTTTTCGGCCCCATGATTAATCCCGCACGTGCGGGACTCTAACCAGCTGAGCTATCGAGGAGTTTTCCTTTAAAAGGACTGCAATATTAGGTTATCCCGTGTAAAACCGCAATATTTGCGCGAAATTTTTTCTGAAATAAAATAAGTACGTAGCTATTAACCAAATAACAGCGATATGAGTCTTTTAGTTGTGGGCAGTGTTGCCTTTGATGCCATTGAAACTCCCTTTGGAAAAACAGATAAAATTGTAGGAGGTGCTGCCACCTACATCTCGCTCTCAGCTTCTTATTTCACCAACGACATTAATCTGGTGGCAGTAGTAGGCGATGATTTTCCGCAGGAAGATATTCACGAATTTAAAAAGCGTGGGGTAAATACCGATGGTTTACAGATAAAAGCCGGACAGAAAAGTTTTTTCTGGAGCGGAAAGTACCATAATGATATGAACAGCCGCGATACGCTGGTAACTGAACTAAACGTATTGGGAGATTTTGATCCGGTTATTCCCGGAACTTATCAGGGTGCCGATTTTCTGATGCTTGGAAACCTAACACCCAAAGTGCAGCAAACTGTTATTGAACGCCTGCACCGCAAGCCAAAGCTGATAGTAATGGATACCATGAATTTTTGGATGGAAGTAGCTATGGACGACCTGCGCAAAACCATTTCAATGGTTGATGTGCTCACGATTAATGACGAAGAAGCCCGTCAGCTTTCGGGCGAATACTCGCTGGTGAAAGCGGCAGCTAAAATTCGCAGCATGGGGCCTCATACCCTGATTATAAAAAAAGGAGAACATGGGGCACTCTTATTCGGAGAGAATGAAATATTTTTTGCACCGGCCCTTCCGCTGGAGGATGTTTTTGACCCAACCGGAGCCGGTGATACCTTTGCCGGAGGATTTATAGGATACCTTGCCAAAACAGGAGATACCTCATTCGAGAATATGAAACGCGCCATTATGTATGGCTCGGCAATGGCCTCGTATTGCGTTGAAAAATTTGGCACACAGCGCCTCAAGGAATTATCGCAAAGTGCCATTTTCGACAGGCTGCAGCAATTCCGCAACCTTACCACCTACGATATCGAATCAAAGCAGGGTTGATTACAACCACTTAGGCATTCGAAGCAGAATGAGTAAAAGGGCAATGGTAAAAAAGATAGCAGCCTTTTTATGTTT
>JAIBAK010000016.1 GCA_019695215.1 Bacteroidia bacterium
ATGAAAAAAACATTGCGCTTATTACACATTTCAACTTTGCTTTTTACAATTACTGTAAATGCCCAGGATTATAAGCGCACGTTTAACTGGTACTTTGGAGATAGTGCAGGATTAAGTTTTGCGACAAATCCTCCAACCGCATTAACAAATGGAAGCATTGGTAAAACAGAAGGCTGTGCCACCGTTTCTGATACAAACGGGCAACTGCTTTTCTATACTAATGGTGTGAACGTATGGAACAAAAATCATCAAGTAATGCAAAATGGTACAGGATTAAAAGGTCATATATCATCAACCCAATCGTCAATTATTATCCCTTATCCTTCGAATGATTCTTTGTTTTATATTTTTACTACCGATGCCGTTGGAGATGTAAATGGTCTTCAATATTCAGTCGTTAACATTAATTCTAATGGGGGACTTGGGTCAGTCGTTCAGAAAAATATCTTGTTACAAACTCCGGTTTGCGAAAAGTTGGCTGCTACAAAACACCAAAATGGTCGGGATGTTTGGGTGTTAGCACATGGATTTGGGGACAATAATTTTTATGCTTATCAAGTTACTGAAGGAGGATTGATTAATTGCCCTGTAATTACCTCAATAGGTTCCATACACTATAATAATTTAGTGACTAATGCTGCTGGAGCAATGAAATTTTCCATTGATGGTACGAGACTTGGAGTTTGTGTATATGATCCCAATAATAGCAAAATTGATCTCTTTAAGTTTGAAACAAGTTCTGGAAAGATTCTCAGTTATATACCAATAAACAATATCCTTTTACCTTATGGTATAGAATTCTCCAAGAACGTTCGCTATATTTATGCATCAACAAGAATGAACGAACTGGTTACCTATGACATAACATCAGTTAATTCAAGCGATATTGAACTCTCCAAAATGACGTTGGCAGATTACAATAATAGCCCAATAATAACAGGGGCTTTGCAATTAGGGGTGGATTCTAAAATCCATGTTATTTTTCCAGACTCTTTATTTCTTGGGGTAATAAATTACCCAGATAGCGGAGGGGCAAAGAGTGGTTATTCTCCTTCCGATATTCAGATGAGTGGCAAAAAAACGAGCCTTGGTTTACCCAACTTCCTCAGCTCCTATTTCTACCGCCCACAATTAGACTTCACTTACATTATTTCATGCACTGAACGTAATAAAGGTGATTTTATACTTAAATCAGACTCTGTAATTAATACAACTAACTGGCAAATTAAACGCATTGCAACTAATACTGCTATTGCAAATTTTTCCTCATTTGCAGTTAGTTATATCTTTCCTGATTCTGGCTTATATGAAGTGCGCTTAATAGCCAATAGTGATACCGTCATTAAAACAATTTTTATTGATGCTCCTATACTGCCGATGACTGATACATTAGGATGTGGAGTTGACTCTGTTGTGTTAATGGTTCCCAATACTTATCGTTGTTTACAATGGGGTGATACTTCTTTTTCTGCTTACAGCCGCTCAATAAAGGCAAACGGTATTTATTACGTGCAAGGATACGATTCAAGAGGGTGTTTAATTACGGATAGTGTTAAAATTCGCTTCAGTCCATCACCTTTGCAACCGAACATAACAAAGATAAACGACAGCCTGCAAAGTAGCCCGGCATTCCTTTACCAGTGGTTATTAAATGATACGTTATTGGCCGGGGCAAATACCCAAAGCATTAAACCTGCAAAGGCTGGCTTATATAAAGTATTTATTACTGATAGTAATGGGTGCTCCAATATGAGTACTCCCTATTCATCAAATGTAGGAATATTAAACCCTGTTGTCTCGGATAATATTCGCATTTATCCAAATCCTACAAACGATAAACTGAACGTAGAATCTGACAACAAAATAGCTGAAGTAAAAATTTATGACGTAACAGGGCGAATGGTGTATGAGCAATCAACCATTTCGGATTCATCTTTACAAATTAATTGTAACAAATTTATTAGGGGGATATACTTTATAAAAATTAATTCAAACTTAAATACCTATTACTCCCACAAAATAATTATTCAATAACATTTAAAAAATTAAACCAATGAGGAAGACAGTACAAATTGTCTTGATGACCTTGCTTTGTCTTTTTGCAACGCAATCACAAGCACAAATCGAACCCTGCGGCACCGACCGCATTATGCAGTATTACCGCAGCCTTGACAGCATATCTGATAAATAGCCAACCAAAACAACGCCAATAAAAAAATGTTTGTTATATTCAAAAAAAGTTGCTTACTTTGTTAAAGACAAAATAAACAGAAATAAATAAAATAATATTTAAGCGTTACTAAAGTAGTTCCTCTACAATAAAACCGCGAAATTTTAACACGTAGAGGGCAGTTTGAAGTGATGCACCCTGACAGGGTGTGTTCTTCTTCTGTTCAGTTCTACGTGGGTGCTTCGCGGTACCTTGTGCAGACTGTCAGTTGGGGTTCACGCCCTTTCTGTTTTTGGGACTTTTTTCGTATATTGCTATTTACTAAATACAACTAATAATGAAACGGCTGTTCGCTTTTCTTCTTCTTTCTTTAACTTTCCAGGGGTTCGCTCAGGATTATAAGCGCACCTATAACTGGTATTTTGGAGATAGTGCCGGGGTTGATTTCAATACTGTTTCCCCTACTGTATTAACCAATGGCCAAATGCACGATGATGAAGGCTGTGCAACAATATCAGATACCAGTGGCAACCTGCTTTTTTATACCAATGGTGAAACAGTATGGAATAAAAACCATCAGGTGATGGATAACGGAACTGGGTTACAGGGGTACTTCTCTGCCACACAGGAAGTGATTATTGTACCGCAGCCAGGCAACGATAGCATATTCTACATCTTCACTATAAGTCTATTCAGGTACTCAATAATTAATATTAAAGTAAATGGAGGATTAGGAAAGGTCATCCAGAAAAACACCTTGGTTTCTCCTATGGGGGTAACAGAAAAACTGTGCGCGACAAAACATCAAAATGGCAAAGATGTTTGGATATTGGTGCATGGCTTTGAAAATAGTAGAGATTTTTATGCTTACCTGCTTACAGCAGATGGATTCAAAGCTTGTCCAGTCATTACAACTATTGGATCATTACACACAACATTGTCTGCGGCACAAGGGGATATGAAGTTCTCCCAAAGCGGTAAAAAATTAGCGGTATGTATTTATGACATGAGTCAGCAATGGATAGATTTGTTTGATTTCAATTCTATGACGGGCACTCTTTCAAACTATCTAAAGGTTCCAAATATAATGTTATCATACAGTGTTGAGTTTTCCCCAAATGAAAAACTTATTTACGCAACTAACAGAATCAATAAGATATATCAATATGACATTAGTTCGGGTAATAGTACAACCATTGGTGCAACACAAAAGGAATTATATTGGTCAGGAAATAATTCATTCAATTACCACAGGGCAATTCAAAGGGCTTCTAATGGAAAAATTTATATAACCATGATTGACTCCAATTTTCTGTCAACCATAGAGTATCCGGATTCTGCCGGACTTTCTTGTGGATTTAATCTTCATGGATTATCTTTAGGTAGTCCGAATGGAGAATATGGCCTTCCTAACTTTGTAAGCTCTTACTTCTATAAAGACACTGTTCTTAATTATACCTATGAGTTTCTCTGCCCATCCCAGCAAGCCACATTTAAAGCAAAGAACTATACCAACACCCCTCAGTGGCAGATCACCAAACTCAGCGGAGCGGGAAGTTGGAGTTATAATGGCAGCGTAATAAATCACACTTTTGATACAGGGTATTTTGCAGTGAAACTCTTGTCAGGAAGCGATTCCATCATTAAAAATATCCGTGTAGGTTCCAATATCCCGCTTGTAAAAACCGATACCATAGCTTGCCAAAAAGATAGCATCATGCTTGCCACCTCAAGCCCGTTTACCTGTATAAAATGGAATGACACCATTCTCTCTGACATACTTTATGCTAAGGCCAGCAATACCTACAAAGTAGAAGTTTGGAACGATCAGGGATGCAGGTTAACCGATAGCATTAAAGTAACCATGTACCCTACCCCGCCAGACCCGCTGATTGCCACTATGCCTGATACTATCCGGTTTTGCAAGGGTACCAGCATTACCTTACAACCCGATAGCGGCAACAGTTTTATATGGCAGGACGGTTTTACTAACTCTAAAAGGAAAATTGATACTACCGGGTTATTCTATACCTCTTTTATAGATACCAATTACTGCCAGCGCAGTGATACCACCCGTTTAATCCTCTATCCGATAGCTCCACTGCAAAAACCATTGCCTGACACGGTAAAATTCTGCAAGGGAACATGGATAAACCTTTCACCTGATAGCGGTGCAAATTTTCACTGGCAAGACGGCTATCCGTTAGCATCCCGCAGCATTGATACTACCGGACTCTTTTATACAAGCTGGGCTGACAGCTTTAGTTGCCCTCGTGGTGATACCACGCAGCTTATATTTTATCCGGTTACTCCATTACAAAAACCGCTACAGGATTCTGTTACTTTTTGTATAGGTAAGATAGTTACCCTTACCCCTGATAGCGGAGCCGGTTTTCACTGGCAGGATAATTACCCCAATGCTAAACGGACTATTGACAGCGCGGGCCTGTTTTTCACCAGTTGGTTTGATGTAAACGGGTGTAAAATGGGTGATTCTATTCTTGTTAAAACATTTGTTGTTCCAAAGCCAACTATACAACGTATAGGCGACAGCCTGTTTGCTTCAGGTAACTTTATCCAATGGCAGTGGTGGCAGAATGGTGGGCCAAACATCGGTGCTACGGGTAAAAGTTACCGCATGATTGAAAACTCATGGTATCAGGTCTGGGGACGAGATACAGGTTGGTGTTGGGCTTTGTCAGATTCGATTCACGTTACCAATTTATCTATACCTCGACTACTTTCACCAAATGAAATTACTGTCTTTCCTAATCCGGTAAATGGGGTGCTGCATATCCGCTTGCAAACAGCGGAAAAACTCAGCGAGGTGCAATTATTCAGCGGCACCGGACAACTCGTTTATTGTGAAACCTCAACCAGCCCTTCTGAAGCTGAGATTAACTGTTCAGCATTGCCGAAAGGACTTTATCTGCTATCTCTCACTGTAACCAACAAAACCTACTACCAGAGAATCATCATCCAGTAATCCTTTAAACATATTTTCTATGAAACAAAAACGACTTTTCATCGTAATGACTTTGCTTTGCCTTTTGGCAACCCATGCGCGGGCACAGGTGCCCTGCGCTTTTGACACCCTCCAACAGATTTTCAGTACCCAACCCGGTTATTGGCCCTTGCATAAGGGACATGAAAACCGGATTGATTACTATCGTAACCATCCTTCGGAAATTAACGAACAATACCGGCCGGGGCCAAACTCAGAAGCATCCACCTGTTTTAAGACAAGGTTTATGATTCCTGTAGTGGTGCATATTGATAGCAGCGGAGGAACCGTAAACGTAACCAGCACCCAGGTACAAGACCAGTTGGATGCTGTAAATACCATCATGAAGAATTATGGCATTCAATTATGTCTTGCCCAGAAGAAACCAAACGGAACCAGCTTTAGCGGCATCAACTATTTTAACGGGGCTTCGGTTGATAACCGCATCAGTTATCAATTGCCGTCTCTTACCAATATCCTTTACTACAATCCTAAAAAATACCTGAACATTTATATCGTGCCTACCATTCTGAATGATAATTACAGCACAAGTACCTATGGGGGATACAATAATATTTTTCCCGGACAAAAAGGATTGGACGGCATTGTGATACTGCATACCCGTTTTGGAAATTACCAAACCTGTTCAGGTTGTAATTTGGATGCAAATGCAAGGGGATTGGTGCTGGTTCATGAGCTGGGGCATTACCTTGGCTTGTGGCATACTTTTGAGGGAGGTTGTTCGGGAGGTAATACGGCAGGCACCTGTTCAACTCAGGGTGACCATTGTTGCGATACCCGCCCGGTAGCTACACAAAACTTTCTTTGCCCTTTACCTACCCCATCTTTAAGTTGTAGCAACACGGCTTATTACACAAGCAGCTTTGCGGAAAACCGGAGCAATTACATGGACTATGCCGAAGAACCCTGTAAAACCAATTTTACCTCTGACCAACAATCAATCATGTACAGTTCCTTGCTGGGGCCACGGAGTGAACTGGTGAGCGGAGAAAATCTTGACACATTGGGGCTGGCCTGCTGCTTTAAAACGGCTTGGTTTACGACTAACACCAATTTTTATTGCACAAGTGATATGGACAGCATCAGGCTAACGGCCTATCAAGGTGCATCTACCTACAGATGGCAAATTAAGGACAGCGTGAGCGGACGAACTGTTTTTGATACCGTTACCACCTCTAAAATTTTCACTTACATGCCTGATAGTGCAGGTAAATATAATATCACCCTGCGTACCATTTACAGTAGTGGCGACACAGTGGAAATGAAACGAATCATGTATATTGAGATATCTGATTGCAATACTCCGATAGCATCTACAAAAGGTAATTGGTATTTTGGGCAATGGGCTGGATTGAGATTCACTACCAACGGAGTCTTCAGGGATATGGGGCCTTGGATTAATCAGCTTCCTGATAACATTTTCACGGGTGAAGGCAGTGTAAGTATCAGTAACCCGCAGGGGCAACTATTGTTTTACGCAGGGGGAGATTTGTATGCCCCGGGTTATATGAATGTGTACAACAAAAAATATAAGCAGTTTCATACAAGCCCGGTGAAGGGGGATATGAGCAGTGCGCAAACTGGAATCATATTACCCTCACCTAAGAATAAACAACGGTATTATCTTTTTACGGTGTCCGGTCTTGATGCTAATGTAACTTTATCTTTGAACAATAGTGGATTCAGGTATTCCATCGTTGATACAACCGTAATAGACCTGAGCGATCCAAACGATCCAATTTATTGTGAGATTGACACACCAAATTTCAAAGATGTTCCGATTAAAGCTCCGTCAGGGTCGCAATTCCACCCGGTAGACAGTTCCCTCATCTGCGGGGAGATGATTACCGCTGTTTCCAAGTGTAACGGGCGCGATTATTGGATTATTGTTGTAGATCGTTCGGCCAATGATTCGTTATATGCCAATTACCACAAACTACTTGTCTATTCATTAGATTCGGCAACGGGAGTTACGTTTAGCCATGTAAGCAGTTTCCGGTTAAGTATTGATGGTGGGAACGGAAATTATGCCTATGGTCAATTAAAGGCTTCGCCTGACGGAACCAAACTGGCTGCTCCGGGGTATGTGATGGAGTTTAACCGAATTACCGGAGCCATCACTATTATAGATTCTATGAGCGCTCCGGCACCAGATATATGGGCCTGTTCGTTCAGCCCTAATTCAAAACGGTTATTCTATCTGGTCAATATTGACGCTTACACATCGGGTTTTCATCAATACAACCTGGAGGATTCAAGTGATGTTGTTATAGACACACTGCCCGAGTTTTTCGGCAATGCGATGCAACTCGGGCCTGACAATAAAATTTATATGGCGCAGATTGGACTTTCTCAATTAGGTATGATTAGCAACCCGGATGAAGTGTATGACCCTAATAATCCTTCTTCGATTGATTACACAGCTGAAGGCCCTAAAATTGGAAGCAATGGAATTGGAGGAATGTGCCTGACGGGGCTGCCCAATTTTATGGATGCTAAATATCCTTCCGAAATAGAAAAGAAAATAGAATATGCACAGACAGGTTGTTTTAATTTCAAATTCACCAACACCGTATGCTGTACAGAAACTTTTAAATGGTATTTTGGTGACGGAGACAGTGCCAGCGGAAAAACCGTCAACCACACTTATGATTCGCTAAAATATTACTACGTGATGCTTATTGCAGGCAGTGACACGCTAAGGGATACCATCAGGGTAGGAATAGATCAACCGATTATTGCAGGAAGCACCAATGCTATTTGTGATACCGTACATTTTAATACGTATTCGGTTGGCAACAGGGTAACTGATTTAGTTTACCAATGGTTGGTGGATGCACCAAACCAAATGTACGTAGATAATTACGGAGGAGCCAATGTGAGCTGGAAGCAGGATAGTTCTTATATCCGGCTTAAAGCAACCAGCCCCGGTGGATGTAAGGATTCAAGCGAGGTAATGATTACCATCAGGCCACCTTTAACCAACTATAACATTTCCCCAAGCCAGATCATTTGCTATGGTACACAGCCGGACACTATTGTTGGAGATACACCTACAGGTGGTACGCCTCCATACCGTTACCAGTGGTTCATGAGTACCGACACTTCGCTAATCAAAGTCTGGACTAAACTTACTAACGATACGTTGATCCACTACCTGCCGGGGGGTCTGTATCAGACAACTTATTTTACCCGGGTGACTGGCTCTGGTGAATGTCCCGGTGAAAGCAACGTAGTCGAAGTAAAAATATCACGGGTATTAAATGACAGTATCTGGAAGGACACCTCCGATTGTGATGACATATTGGGTTCTACTCCAGTTAGTATTTCAGGCATTCAATCCTATTTCTGGGAAAGAAGCTCCAACGGCACAAGTTGGGAAACGATTTCCGGTGAAACACAAAAAGATTTAAAATATCCGGTGTTCTTTGATACAACCCATGTAAGACGGATAGTAACCGATAGCAATGCCTGTTCATCTACCAGCAATGTGGTTATTCCTGCCATTTTCGCGGGTGATATTACTTATTCAGGTGATACCCTTTGTACAGGAAATGCTTTGTATGTTTCCGGTAATGCTCCGTGTAGCGGTAATAAAACCATAAGTTATCAATGGCAATACCGGAAGTTAGGCACAACTAATTATGTCAATCTGGGTGGTACAGGAACGTTACAAAATTATTCTCACAGTAGTTGGACAGACAGTTGTTATATCATAAGGGAAATGACCTCGTTTGGAAAATTTTCTTATAGCGATTCGGTACTGATCCCGATGCGTCCGTTATTAATAAATTACCTTCTGGAAAATGGAGATACTACGTGTCCGGGAAGAAATCTTCATACTATTGATGGAAGTTTCTCCTGCATAAGTACAAAATACTTTTTCAGGTGGCAAACCACTACAGACACCACCGGAACATGGGATGATATTTGGGGGGCTACAGCATATGATTACAGCCCACCTCCTGCAAGTGTGACAACATACTATCGCAGGCGGATGGTTTACAGTGTAACAAGTGATACCACCTACACAAATGTATATACTATTTCGGTGATGGCCCCTGCAATTAGTTCCCAGCCTTCCAATGTCACCGTAAATGATGGCGGTGCGGCCAGTTTCTCCATTAGTATGACCGATATGACCCTGTTGCGATGGGAAAAAAGAACAGGCACTTCCCCATTTTATACTTGGGTAACCGTTGCTCCCGGCACAAGCCCATATAGTTTTGTTACTGATTTATGCATGAATGGTGGGGTTTACAGGGCAGTGGTATTTAACCATTGTACTAATGCTGCGGAATACAGCTCGGAAGCGGTACTCACTGTTAATTCTCTAAATTATGACTTATGGGCAAAGGATAATGAGTCCGATATTTTTGCATCAGAACCTTCGACCGGATTTATATGGAACAGCCCGGATATATGGAACAGAAAAAACAACGACACTTCATCTGTTCATGAAAATCCTGAGTACAGATGGACTGCTCCTAATTACCTCAGAGCAATTGTGCGCAACACGAATAACGCAACCAGTGTTCCTGCCAAATTATTTGTATATTGGACCTTTGCCAGTACCGGTGAACGATGGGACAGGAACTGGCTTAGTAATACCTCAAACAACGATTCGGTAAGTGGCAATTGGAAAACCTATTATGGTACAAGAAAAGGGCTTGGCGGATTAATAGGTGAATACAATATTCCGGCACTTGCACCCAGCGAAGTATATAAGGTAAGTACAAGTTGGATAGTACCCGATCCGGGTATTGTGGTTGGAGATTCCAACGCGAGTAATCAGGCCGATATTTGTTTCCTGAGCCGAATTGTAACCTGTACGAATCCAAATTATGGAATGCACGTATCGGAAACAATGAGTATAGGTGATAATGTAAGGAAGAACAATAATATCATCACTAAGAATTTTGTGGTATATGATGCACTACCCGGTAATGGAAGGGTAAGTTGGGGTGGTAATGGAAATCCTAATGATGGTGCTTCGGCAACAGGTGTACTACGTCTTAGGGCAGGAAACTGTGATTTCTTCCGATACGGGTATGTTATTTTACATCTCGACCCAACACTGCAAAACATCTGGACAAATACGGATGGTTCGGGATATACAGTAGTCGATGATTCAACACTTATGGTAGATACCTGCGTTGAGGTGGTGATGGAAAATATTGCTTACGAAGCAGGTCAGTATGGATTGTTGGGGGTGGAATTTGTGATGCGTAATGATTACACTACCCTGTCCACTTTTGATGCTTTCTACGAATTTGACCTTGAGGAAATGCTGAATGAGGATACAGTTTCCATTGGAGGAATTCACTATGGTGTTCCAATGCACATTGAACCGCTGCCGGAAAGTGGAATGCAAAGACGCATACCTTCGGATAATAAACAGGCTATTGTAGGAAAAACCAGTTTCCATGCTTACCCTAATCCGTTTACTGACCAGCTCACAATAAATTATCATATCCCTAAAGAGGAGCAAGTGAATATTGTAATCACAAATCTGCTTGGGCAAAAGGTTGCAATTATTGAAAACAATACCTTTAAGCAATCAGGCATACATAAATTTACTTTTAATTCTGCTGCGCTTAAAGAAGGAATTTATTTCATTAACTTCACCGCTGGTTCATACACCCAAACACAAAAGGTTGTATTGATAAGATAAGGGGCTCTCAAACAGAAATACCGGGTGTCCTGACGTTACAGTTAGGATACTCGGTTTTTAATCCACCGAATCATATTTCTCAAGTAATTTGAGAAACACTTCGAAGTCTTTAGGGTAAGGAGCGGTGAATAATTTTTCTTCCCCTTTTAATTCAAAATGTATCTGGTAAGCATGCAATGCCACCCGTTTCATCATGGGTTCCTCGTTGCTCCATTTACCTGTTTTAAACTTTCGTTTCACCGATGACAGCATGGGCTTTTTTCCACCGTACAACTCGTCTCCCACTATCGGAAAATTTTGAGATGCAAGGTGCACACGTATCTGGTGTAAACGCCCCGTGAGCGGCTGGCATCCTACCAGCGTAAAATGCCCGAAATATTTTAAGGAATGAAATATAGTAACCGCCTCTTTTCCCCTTCCGTAATCAATAACGGCAATGCCTTTTGAGTTGGTATGCAGGGGAAGTTTCACTTCTGTCTCGTTAAATTCGGCATGATCGGCTACCACGGCATGGTACAATTTCCCAACATTTCTGTTTTCTAACTGTATGGCAATTTCCCTATAGGTTTCCTGATTTTTTGCAATGATGAGTACCCCGCTGGTTTCTTTATCGAGCCGGTGACAAAGACTTGCCGTAGCGCAATATTTTTTTGCCATTGAAACTATGCTCGGGCCTTCTCCGGTGCGTTCGTCCAATGAAGAGATATGCGGTGGCTTGTTCAGGATAATCAGGTCGTCATCTTCATGTATGATGAGTTCCGGAAAACGGGGAAATTTAATCTGCTTTGCTTCCATATAATGAAGCCGCAAATTAAACATTAAAACATAAACGTAGCGATTTTATCGGCCGGTTGAGCCTTTTTAAGTGTAAAAGCAAACGTAGAACCTACGCCCACTGTGCTTCGTACATTAATGGTTTGCTGATGTGCTTCGATAATATGTTTTACAATGGCCAAACCTAAACCTGTTCCTCCGGCATCGCGCGAGCGGCTTTTATCTACCCGGTAAAAACGCTCAAACAGGCGGGGTAAATGTTCCTGTTCAATTCCGTCACCGTTGTCGGTAATTTCAATCAGGATATTTTCGTCCATATCGTAATATGCAGCGGTAGTTGCCCCCATTTCCTTTCCGTACTTCACTGAATTTACCACCAGATTTACGATTACCTGCCTGATGCGGTATTTATCGGCATATACATAAAACGACTGGTTACATCCGTCTTTTATAGTAAGGGTAATCCCGCGTTCTTTTGAGCGGTACTCCAATTGGTCGTACACATCTTTTACTAATGCATTAATATCAAAACGCTCGTACTCCATGTGCAATTCTCCCGCCTCTAACTGCGAAATAGAAATTAAGTCTTCTACCAAATCGCACAACCTGTCGGCACTGCGGGCGGCTTTTTTCAAAAACTTCATATTTACTTCAGGGTCTTCCAGTGCACCGTCAATCAGTGTATGTATATATCCCTGAATATTAAAAATGGGGGTTTTTAATTCGTGCGAAACATTTCCGATAAATTCTTTTCTGAAATCGGCCAGCTTTTTCAACTGGTCTATCTCATCTTTTTTATCCCTGGCCCAGGTAATTACTTCCTGATTCACCTCCTCAATAGGATCCGAATCCCGGTTAGATTCTTTAAAGATAGCATTTACACCGGTGTATTTCTGTGTTTTTAAACTATGAATGGTTTTATATATGAGTTTTATTTTGCGGTAAATAAAAAACTCGAGTGCATAAAATATAAGAAGGTATGAAAGGACTAAGCTCGAAATAAAAATCAGTATTGAATCGCCCCAGTTAAAATTTGTTGCCACCAAAGCAAACACTCCGATACAAACCGATAGCAATGCCGAGGTGATAAGTGAAACTATACGGGGCGTGGGGTTTCTAATCATATCTCAAATTTATAGCCCACTCCTTTTACGGTACTAATGTATTCTTCGCCCAGCTTTTCGCGTATTTTCCGAATGTGCACATCAATGGTGCGGTCAACTACCAGCACATCCTGTCCCCATATTTTTTCGAGGATAGCTTCGCGGGTAAATACCTTTCCGGGTTTACCGGCTAATAAAAAAAGCAACTCAAATTCTTTGCGGGCCAATTGAATTTTTTCCTGCCCCCGGTACACCAAAAAACTCTCTCTGTCAATTACCAGATTACCTACCACCAGATGCTCATCCGCTTTATCCTTTTCCTTTCTGCGAATAATGGCATTGATTCTACTCAGTAATACTCTTGGTTTAATTGGTTTGGCAATATAATCATCGGCACCAGCGCTAAAACCCGCCAGCTCGGAGTACTCTTCGCTGCGGGCAGTGAGAAATACGATAAAAATTTGTTTTAGTTCGGGAATAGTGCGCATAAGTTTGCAGGTTTCTATTCCGTCTAATACAGGCATCATCACATCAAGCAAAACCAAATCGGGTTTCTCCTTGCGCGATTTTTCAATTGCTTCCTGCCCGTTGGTTGCCAAAATAACTTTATATCCCTCCTTTTTGAGGTTATACTCTATAAACTCGAGAATATCCGGTTCATCATCCGCCACTAAAATCTTGTACCTGTTATTTTCCATATTCCGTTTTTTATTGCAAGATTATGATGGTATGATAACTTCAAAATTAACGAATTGTTAAGTTAAGGTTAATGAAACAACTCATCTAACTTATTTTCAAGATCTTTTCCCCTCAAATTTTTAGCGATAATTTTTCCTTCTTTATCCAGTAAAATAGTGGTGGGAATTGCGTCAATATTATATTTGGTTATAACAGGAGAATTCCATTTGAGCAAATCGCTTACGTGAATCCATGTGAGCTGATCGTCAGAAACCGCCTTTAACCAGCTCTCTTTATCCGAATCGAGCGACACCCCGTAAATCTCCAACCCGTCCTTTTTATATTTGTTGTACAACTTCACCGTGTTCGGATTTTCATCGCGGCAAGGGCGGCACCATGAAGCCCAGAAATCAATGAGTACATATTTACCACGAAGTGATGACAGCGGAACGGGAATTCCTTCGGGATTATTCAAAACAATTTCGGGAGCATACCGGCCTTCTTCTGTTTTACGTAAATCCTCTACCCTGCGGTGATTGGCCTGTACGTATTTAGATTCGGTCATTATTGGAAAATACTTTTTATCCATACGGTCCCACATATCATATTTAACCGTTGGCTCCTGTTCATCCACCAAAAAATCCATTGCAAAAAAAGCCACAATCGAATTTGGCACCGAATCCATAAAACGTACAACAGCTGTTTTCTGACGCATACTTAAATCATAATACTCGGCACTTATTTGCTTTTGAATGGAATCGGGCATTGTTTCGGCATTGGTATATTTGTCATACTTAGCTTTCATGTCATTTAACTCTCCCAGAAAACTATCGTTGGTTTTAATCAGTTCACGCAATACCCTGTTATCTTCAGAACCCGATACTTTGTAATCTACCAGATTATTCAAATCAATTTCAACAACAATTTTACTTGCGGTATCCAGCACCACCGGTATAGAGAAATCGGCTCCTTTAATGGAGTAAAAAGTTTTTTCTTTGTTAGTACCTTTCAGCGTAAACTCTCCTTTTTCATTCACCTCGGCTGAGTCTATAAAGATGAGTCCGCCTGAGGTGAGCTCCATTAATGAAACACTTCCGTTGCCATAATTCTTTACTACCCCTGTTACCTCAAATCCTTTTTTATCATCCTCGGTAGTTTTAGATTTACATGAGGCCAGCAAAGCTGCGCAGCATACTATATATATATAGGTGTAAACTTTTTTCATTTCTTTATATGATTATTTTTCGAGTTCGTCTCTCAGCAACTGGTTGGCTAATTTCGGATCGGCTTTCCCTTTTGATAGTTTCATTACTTCTCCCATAAACAAACCTACAAGCGATTTTTTTCCTGCCTTGTACTCGGCCACTTTTTCAGGATACAGTTCAAGGGCCTGTTTAATGAAGGGCAGTAAAGAATCGGAATTACTTTCCTGAAGCAGATTTAATCCCTCGGCAATTTCAAGTGCCGACTTATGATGCTCGTGCAGCATGGCCGGAAATATTTTTTGAGAAGCAACCGAGTTACTTACTTTACCTCCGTCAATCAAATTGATCAACTCGGCAATTTTGGCCGGCTGCAAAATAAAATCCTTAATCTCGATGGCCTGTTCATTAAGATATCCTTTTACACTTACCATAATCCAGTTGGCAGCGGCTTTAATATTCCCGGTATGCTTTAGCACCTGCTCAAAATATTCGGCCACTTCTTTATTTTCCGTAAGCACCGAAGCATCGTAATCGTTCAGCTTATATATATGTGTAAACTTCTCATAAAGTTCTTTGGGTAAAGCGGGCATTTGCGCTTTTACTCCGTCAATAAATTCGCTGGTAATATGTAAAGGCGGTAAATCGGGCTCGGGGAAATACCGGTAGTCGGTAGCATCTTCTTTGCTGCGCATTACAATGGTTATTCCCTTTACGGCTTCAAAAGTTCGGGTTTCTTTATAAATTTTTCCTCCGTTTTCCAGTTCATCAATCTGCCGTTTAATTTCAAAATCAATAGCCCGCTGCACATTGCGGATGGAGTTCATATTTTTCACTTCCACCCGGGTACCATATTCTTTACTGCCTTTTAGCATAACCGAAATATTGGCATCACAACGCAGAGAACCTTCTTCCATATTTCCATCACATATATCAAGGTAGCGAACCAATTTTCGCACTTCGGTAAGGTATTGATAAGCCTCTTCTCCGGTTTTAATATCGGGCATTGAAACCATTTCTACCAATGCCATACCGGCCCTGTTTAAATCAATTAACGAATCAAACACATCCTGATCGTGCATACTTTTTCCGGAGTCTTCTTCCATGTGAATCCGTTGCAGCCTGATGTTTTTTTCAGTTCCGTCTTTCAGTTTTATATGAATAGCTCCTCCGGTGCAAACAGGTGTTTTGTCCTGTGTAATTTGGTATCCTTTGGGAAGGTCGGCATAGAAATAATTTTTACGGGCATAATAATTATGTTCGGTAATATCACTTCCGCAGGCAATGCCTAACCGGATGGCGTAACGAATGGCTTCGCGGTTGTGAACAGGTAACGTACCCGGATGACCCAGGCTTATCGGGCTCACCTGCGAATTGGGCAACGCGCCATACAAAGTAGAGTCGGAACAGAAGGCTTTACTTTGAGTAAGCATTTGTGCATGCACCTCCAATCCTATCACCGCTTCGTATTTTGAGTAATCCGTTTCTTTTGTGGTAGCTGACATATGTCTGATTAATTAAGCAGGCAAATTTAGTTATTTCTGCCGTTATCCTGAAAGTAAATTGCAAGGACTTAAAATGTGCTTTTCATAGGGAAAACTGCCAAAAAACAGGAAAAGTGAAATTGCGAAAAATAAAACAACTCCCGCTTTTCCGAACAGATCCGTTTGGTTTTTGCCGGCCCGTTTTTAACTTCAAATTACAAATCCCAAATCCAAAAAAGCAGTTTTAAAACATGCTGCATTTTCTGTTGAAATGGAATTTTAGCAGGAGAAAACGCTTTTAAAATTTCCTGAATTAAAGATTGGATAAATAAATTCAATTGGTATATTTGAAACATCAACAAGCGAAGTTACCAGTGTTTTCAAGTGTTTCAGCAGATGCAAAAAACAGTGCAACATCATTTTTTATCAGTAAAAAAATCACTTCAACACGCGTATCATCATTTTTATTTCGCGACTTTTCCACATTATTCACAACAAAAAAAATATTCATTCATGATAATAGACATTCGCGAAAATAGTAGATTTACCAAGCGTTTCAGAAGATCACACACTATTTCACACAATGATAAAATTGACTCAAACAGGGTTTTCAACACTTTCGATTTTAAAACACCTATTGCATAAAAATAAAAATCATATCAACTTTACATTAGAATTCATCAACACCCAAACACTTAAAAGCTATGGCTAAAGCAACAAAAAAAGCAGCTCCAAAAAAAGCTGCTAAAAAAGCAACCGCTAAGAAAGCAGCTCCTAAAAAAGCCGCTAAGAAAACAGCGAAAAAAGCAACTGCTAAAAAAGCTGCTCCTAAAAAAGCTGCTAAAAAAGCAACTGCTAAGAAAGCAGCTCCTAAAAAAGCCGCTAAAAAAGCTGCTCCTAAAAAGAAAAAGTAATTTATTACTGATTCAAAAAGGAGTTACAACGCTCTTGCTAAATCGGGGTTATGCAAATAGCTCCGATTTAGTTTTTTTATAGGGGTATGCTTAAAACAATCTTCCCGAATTGCTCCCCTTTACCCATATGCTCTATAGCCTCCTGAGCCTTATCCAAACCCCAGACACTATCAACTACCGGTTTAATCTGATGATGCTTTATAAAGTTTACCATTTCGTAAAACTCGGCATCGTTGCCCATGGTTGACCCCAGAATATCCAATTGTTTCCAGAATATTTTTGCCGGCACCCCGCTATTAAATGCTCCCAGGGTAGCTCCATAAAATGCAATTCTCCCGGAAGGTTTTGCTATATCCACCAACCGGGCAAAATTATCACCGCAGGCACTGTCAACAATTGCATCAAATCCTCCGCTTAGTTGTTGCAGTTCCTTATGCCAGTTTTCTTTTTTATAGTTCACCCCTCCCTTTGCACCAAGCGCTATGGCTTTCGATATTTTTTCATCCGACCCGGAAGTAATATACACTTCACATCCGGCCGCAATAGCAAACTGAATCGCAAATAACGCCACCCCGCCACCGGCACCCGTCACCAGAATTTTTTCTCCTTTTCGTGCACGCGCTCTTGTAAACAATGCTCTGAAGGCAGTAAGTCCGGCTAAGGGAATAGCTGCGGCTTCTTCAAAACTCAGATGCGCGGGTTTTTCACTTAGTAGCCTGCTTTCAATTTTTAAGTATTGCGCAAAAGTTCCGTGATGAGGCAAACCCAAAATCACGTAATCCTTAGCCTGAACTGCAGGATTTGTTCCCCAGTTCATAGATGGATTAACGATCACTTCTTTTCCAATCCACTTTTTATCTTCGGGTGAAGCGGCTTGCTCCACCACTCCGCAACCATCCGATCCGGGAATCATTGGAAACACAATGCCGGCATACTGGCCTTTCTGAATCCACAGGTCGCGATGATTAAATGCCGCGGTATGCATCCTGATTAAAACTTCTCCCGATAAAATTTCCGGGGTGGCTACTTCCTTTACCTGCAACGGCTGGTGCAGGGCTTCTAATAAAATTGCTTTCATGAAAACTGTTTGGGACGAAATTACAAACGGAAGGCGGTAATGCAACAATTACCTTAATAATGTTACCGAGCCGGTATATTTTTTTGCATGATGTTCGAGCACATAATAATATACCCCCTCACTCAACGGGCTCCCTTTAAAATTTCCGTTAAAGCAGGTTCCGTCTTTGTCCGAATCAAAAATCAATTCCCCCCAGCGGTTGTATATAAATATTCGCGAACAACCCTGCTCTAAGGTAAGCCCTCGAAGAGCGAGGCATTCATTCAATCCGTCTTTGTTCGGAGTAAAAACATTATAAACCATCACCAGCGAATCGCTGCTATACGGAGTAATTGTTTTGGAAGCCGTATCCGCACATCCGCTGTCGGTAACAATAAATTGTAACTCATAGGTTTTATTAAACTCATAAGGTAATTGTACCAGCTCTTCCCTGTTAACTGCAACTCCGTCTAAAAACCATTTACTTTGATTTACCACCCCGGGAGAATCAATTTGCAATTTAGCATCTTTACACAAAGGTTTAAACTGATATTTATAATCAGCTTTTACATCAACCACAAAAACATGAACCGTATCGGTGTTTACACAAACATCGGTATTTCGGGTAGCAACATACGTAATGGAAAAAGGAGGTTTGGCCGTTGGTTCGCCCGAAGCAGGATTGTCGAGGTAATCGGGAGGCGACCATGTATAGGAAAAGCTACCGGTATTTTCTGTACCCAGAACTAAGGAATCTCCCTTACAAATGAGCCGGTCCTCTCCGGCAAACGTGCCTATATCTTTATCTATCGTTACGCTAACTAATGCAGAGTCGGAGCAATTGCCTTTGTAAGTAACTAACTTTACAATATAAGTTCCGGTTGAAGGATAAATATAAGTTGGCTCAGGTTGTGTGCTTGAATCGGAAGTAATTAATGTGTCGCCAAAATCCCATAAATAAGAAACGGCACCTACACTTTGATTTACAAACTTAACGGTGTCGCTGCACAGGTGCATGTCTTTACTGAATGCGCTTACCACATCAAACTGACAGTTCAGCACGTTGAATTGAAAATCGCGAAGGGTTGAATTTATAAATTTTCCGTTCCTGAATTCTTTTACCAGAATGCCCACCACATATTGTCCTGTTAACTGTGGCTTTACCTTTAGTAAACCCGTTTGGGGATGAATAGTAAGTTCCGGCACTCCCTTCATCATACTGTTCACTCCAAAACCATTTACCCAAACCACCTTTGAATAAGGAGGTGGTGATGGCGGGCGTGGAAGGTTATTAAAAAAATTGGCCCCGATAAACGGCTGGTACAATTCGTACACGAGTGAGTCTCCGTCTGCATCTGTTGCGGCATGACTGTAAATAAAATCACGTCCGGCACATAAAAAATTTGGAGGAAGCGAATTAAATACGGCTGACGAATTATATCCTTTCCCTCCTGTTGTATCCGGTATGTGACACCAGTACGTTGCCCCCACCTGTCCCGGAGTTTGGATATTGGTGATGGAATTATTTCGGCAACAACGCTGAAATGCCAGAATGTATCCACCGGCAATTTGGGGTAATGTAGTGTAATAGGTGTAAATGTATTTATCTACACAGGCATTTGGCGGGGGAGCTACGCAATTATAATTAACCGAATTTACTCTGACCGGAGGGGTTCGGTATTCCAGAATATTTTTCACTAAAGTACCACTGGTATCAAATACCCCAATCATGGCATTTGTGTCAAGTGCAATGGCCTGTTGCGAACCAAAGGCACAGTCGATATACAAAATGAGTTTTACCTCAAAACTATCATCAGCAATATGACGATACGTGATATCTCCTCCCACAATATGGGTAGCATTTACTTTTGTTGCATAAACCAAAGCAACAAGAAAAAATAAAATAGGATATAATCGTTTAATCAATTAAAACCGTCTGATAATGAAGCAAAGTTAAGCATTCTGCAAACGATAAAAAAAAGGAAAAGGTGACTATAAAATGAACAACCTACAGGCAGTATTTTACCTTAAGAGCGCCTGAATTTATGTTAACACCTCATAACGCTATGCCGTGAGTGCAGGCAACGGAACTTCACCCTTAATATCTTCGACCCAGTTTTGAAAAAGCTGCTCTTCAATTAAACAGGCATCGGCTGCCAGCACCTCCCATTGCTCATGAAACTCCTGCAACATGGAGGTCATTTCTTCCAGATGACCGTCTTCTTCCAGAATAATTGATTTTACATTCACTTTAGAACCTGCTTTATCAAGTTGTTTCTGGTATATACCATAAAGTACATCCGCTCTTACTTCAATGGCATAAGTAACCAGCAGGTAGGCGCCCTGCCTTAATTGTTCTGCACTAAACTGCCATTGCTTTTTCAGCATCCGGCAAACTTCGGCATCTAAGCGGTGCAGGTATAAATAGCTGCTCATGGGCGCCAGCAAAAACTCCCTGCTGTAATCTGCACAAAGGCCTGTTCCTAATTTCCCGATTTGTTTTTTCAGGTAATAGGCATGGCGCGCTTCCTCGGCCGCATGTTTTAAAATGGTTAAGGTGGTATGAACCGGATGTTCGTTGCGTGCTATTTTCCGGGCTCCCGTATTTTCCATCATCGAAAGCGTATTCAACCAACGGGCATGCAATAAATGGTCGGCAGTAACCGACTGCATCACCTGCTCAAAAAGTTTTACCGATTGCTCATTCATCGTTTTCATTCGCTATTTCACTTAATACCTCTGTTATTTGCCGATGCACGTAAACAAGTTCTTCTTCGGTTATACAATAAGGAGGAACCATATAAATAATATTTCCGAGCGGCCGCATCAACACCTCCCGGCTTAAAAATTTCTGATATAAAATCTGTTTCAGGTTATTGGTGTACGATGTTTCATTCCCCGTTCTAATGGTTAATGCCAGAATGGTTCCGCAACAGCGGGCATCAGCTACCAACGGATGCACAGCCATTTTTTCACAAAATGTTTTCTGCATCCTGCTTATGTTAACAATTGTTGTTGTGCAACGCTCCTTCGTAAGTAAATCAAAACTGGCATTGGCCGCTGCGCAGGTGAGCGGGTTGGCCGTGTACGAATGACCGTGATAAAAAGTAAAATCAGGATGGTGTGAGAGAAAAGCTTCGTAAATTTTTGCGGAGCAAGCCGTGATTCCCATGGCCATAGTGCCACCGGTTAATCCCTTAGAGAGGCACATTATATCGGGTTTGTGCTGTATATAATCGGTGGCAAATAATTTTCCGGTACGCCCGAATCCGGTAAATACTTCATCGGCTATAGCCAGCGTTTCATACTTGTTGCACAGAGCCACATATTGCTCAAGCACCGAAGCTTCATACATTAACATACCAGATGCGCCCAGCACCAATGGCTCAAAAATAAAAGCAGCCACATCGCCTTTCGTTAATTCAGTCTCCAGAAATTTGATACTCTCCTCTCCCGAAGACTTATCAGAAAACGGAATAAAGGTTACCTCAAACAGGTACTCATTAAATGCCTGTGTAAATAATCCGCGGGCGCTAACGGACATAGCCGCAAACGTGTCGCCATGGTAGGCATGTTCTAAAGCAAGTATTCTTTTCTTATGCGGGTGCCCGATATTTTGCCAGTACTGCAAAGCCATTTTCAACGCAACTTCCACGGCAGTTGAACCATTATCGGAGTAAAATATCTTTTTGATACCGGCAGGTAAAATACTCAATAAATTTTCAGCAAGCTTTATAGCGGGCTCGTGCGTGAATCCTGCAAAAATGCAATGCTCCAATTCGCGTGCCTGTTCAGCAATTTTCTCAGCTATATACGGATGCGAATGTCCGTGCAGGTTTACCCACCACGAAGAAATAATATCGAGGTAACGATTGCCCTTTTCATCATACAGCCAGGCACCTTCTCCTTTCACAATTCCTATTGCATCAGGTGCAAGTTGCATCTGTGTGTACGGATGCCATATATGCTGCTTATCTCTTTCGGTTAATGAGTACTCCATATTTCGGTTTCAGGCAATAGCTGTGACGCCTGTTGGGTTATAAATTCTTTGCTTATCGGGTTGACAAACGGAATTCGGGCAATTACCCTGTGCCGTGTATGTTGCAGAATAAACGCTTCGGATTCTTTATTGGTTTCACCACAAAATACAAGTCCGGCAATTTTAATTTTATGCTGTTTAAGCACCTCTAAGGTAAGCATACTGTGATTGATGCTTCCGAGATAATTGGCCATTACCACTACTACCGGCAACTGTAAATGTTTTACCAGATCGAGCATGGTAAATTCGTCATTCACGGGAGAAAAAAGTCCACCGGCCGTTTCTACCAGTATACTTCTTTGGGAAGATGGCAGTACAAAATCACTAAGCTGAATTTGCACCTGTTCTTTTTTGGCTGCAGCATGTGGCGATGAGGCTTCATTTAAAAGGTAACGTTCGGGATGAACAAACTGTCCGCTCCATTGCTGCACCATGATGCTATCACTGCTGTCAAGACTTCCGGCCTGTATGGGTTTCCAGTAATCCATATTCCACGCTTTGGCCAATACAGCAGAGGCAACTGTTTTGCCTATGCCGGTATGAATACCTACTACTCCAATGGCTTTAAACATGATTCAACTCCGTTAGTAAATGATCAATTTGCTCCTTTGTATTATAGCTGTGCAAACAAATACGTAAACGCTCTGTTCCTTCTGGAACCGTAGGAGATAAAATAGCCCGCACATCCAATGCCTGCGCCTGCAACCGGCTGCTCACCATTCGTGTTTTTTCATTCCCTCTAATCTGAATGGATTGAATGGCACTTTTGCCGCATTGTATTATGTACTCTTCTTTAAGCTGATTGCTTTGCTCTTCGAAATAAGTAATAAGTTGCCACAGTTTTTCGCGCAGCGTTTCGCTGCTCTTCATAAGTTGATGCGCACAATGGATAGCCGCCAGACTATGCAGTGGCAATGCAGTGGTATAAATAAAGGAGCGCGAAAAATTAATCAGAAAATCTCTTAGCACTGCCGGGCCAACAACTACCGCTCCGTGGCAGCCAAGTGCTTTCCCAAAAGTATGAATGCGGGCAAAAACCCGATTCTGTAATTGCTTACTTTGTACCAGCCCTTCTCCCTGCAAACCAAAAATTCCGCTGGCATGGGCTTCATCAATAATTAAAGCCGCCTGATATTTTTCTGCGAGCTTTGCCAGTTCTTCCAATGGCACTGTGTCTCCGTCCATCGAATAAACAGACTCGGCTACAATGAAGATGTTTCCATGAGCAAGCCGCATTTTTTTTTCAAGGTCGGTTAAATCATTGTGCCGGAATGAAAATTTGGTACCGGCCAAACTTAACCGAATGCCATCGTGAATACTTGCATGGCAATGCTGATCATATAAAATGGTATCGTGCCGGGAAGCGATGCATGACAATAAACCAAGGTTGGCATCGTAACCCGAATTAAAAATAAGAGCAGCTTCCGTATGATAAAAAACGGCCAGTTCTCTTTCTAATTGTTCGGCATAGGCTGTATTCCCGCTGATGAGACGCGAACCACCGGAACCGCAGCGAGGCAACTCGGTTTTGCCCAGTTCTTCTTCCACCGCTTTATCTAACGAACCATTGCGGGCAAGCCCTAAAAAATCGTTGGAACTGAAATCGGCAAAGGTTGAAGGTAACACACGTAATTCCCTGAACAGTTGTTTTGCCTGTCGTGCCTGTAAGGTTTGTTGCAGAAAACGATCAACCTTATTCAAGTCTGTATATTTAACTTGCGTGAAGTGTTTTTTCTTTCTTAAATGGCTGGCTGGCACGAAGACCAAGAATCTCAAACATTTGTTTGTCTTCATTGAACTCCGGATTAGGAGTGGTAAGTAATTTATCTCCGGCAAAAATAGAATTGGCTCCGGCCATAAAACACAAAGCCTGCTCAGCCATGGATAACTCGAGTCTTCCTGCTGATAATCGTACTGCCGATTGCGGCATCACCATGCGTGCAGTAGCTACCATGCGCACCAGCTCATAAAACGGTACCCGTTGTTGTTCTTCAAGCGGAGTTCCTTTTACAGCTACCAGTGCATTGATGGGAACAGATTCGGGAGGCACCGGTAAATTTACCAATGTAAGCAACATGCCAATGCGGTCTTCTTCCGTCTCACCCATTCCTATAATTCCACCTGAACAAACCGTGATGCCCGCTTTGCGCACATGACTTATCGTATTCAACCTGTCATCATAGGTACGGGTTGAAATAATATTACCGTAATTCTCGGCCGAAGTATCAATATTATGGTTGTAGGCGTACAAACCGGCATCGGCTAATTTTTGCGCCTGTTGTTCGGTAAGCATTCCCAGGGTACAGCATACTTCAAGTCCCAGTGAGTTCACTTCTTTTACCATATCAAGTACCCGGTCAAAATCGCGGTTGTCGCGCACTTCTCTCCAGGCTGCTCCCATGCAAAAACGCGAAGCTCCACCGGCTTTGGCATTTTGTGCCGCCTCCAATACTTCTTCGGTTTTCATCAGTGGCTGAACTTCTACATCGGTATTGTACCGTGCCGCCTGCGGACAATAAGAACAGTCCTCTGAACAGCCTCCGGTTTTAATAGAAAGCAGGCTGCTTACCTGCACTTCTCCAAAACTGTGGTGTTGCCTGTGCACATTTGCCGCTTCCAGCACCAGTTCTAATAAAGGTTTGTTGTAAATAGTTTGTAATTCTTCCCGCGTCCAAAAACGTTTTACAGACTCTGACATAAACTAAAGATATTATTCGAAACTAAATTATTCCTTTTGCTTTTTCAAGGGCAGCTTTTAACCCTTCGGATTTGGTTCCTCCGGCCGTGGCATAAAACGGCTGACCTCCCCCGCCTCCCTGTATTTCTTTTGCCAGTTCCTTTACAATGTTTCCGGCATGAAGATTTTTTTCTTTTACCAAATGCTCACTGATCATTACACTTAGCAAAGGTTTTCCCTCTATCACGGTTCCCAGCACACAAAATAAATTTTCTATATCCTGCTTCAACTGGTAACTCAGGTTTTTCAACTGCTCGGCCGATGGGATATCCACCAGTTCTATCAGTTTATTTATCCCGTTTACACCTGAAACTTTTAACTTCAAACTCTCCTTCACTTTCACCGTTTTCTCCCCTTCTAACTGCTCTAATTTTTTCTGAAGTTTTTCTTTTTCTTCTACCAGTTGGGAAATGCTTTTTACAGGGTCTTTTGATTTGAGCAATTCTTTGATATGTGCTACGGTAGCCTGTTGCTCATTTACAAATTGCTCGGCTGCATCGGCTGTGATGGCTTCTATTCTTCGCACCCCGGCAGCCACCGCACTTTCACTTAGTATTTTAAACAGGCCAATTTGCCCGGTAGCTTTTACATGAGTACCTCCGCACAACTCGCGCGAATAGGTTTCGTCAAACGTAATTACCCGTACACTTTCTCCGTATTTTTCGCCAAACAACATCATAGCGCCCATGGTTTGCGCCTCGGCAATAGGTACATTTCTGCGCTCATCTAAAAGTATGTTCTCGCGTATTTTTCGGTTTACTATTTTTTCTACCTCTGCTACCTCTTCATCGGTCATGGCACTGAAATGGGAGAAATCGAAACGCAGGTATTCATTATTTACCAGCGATCCCTTTTGCTGCACATGTGTACCCAGTACTTTTCGCAGGGCGGCATGCAATAAATGCGTAGCCGAGTGGTTGTTCTCGGTAAGGTGACGTTTGCCGGTATCTACAACTGCTGTAAAAACTCCTTCGGTATTTTCGGGCAGTTTGGCTGCGAAATGAATAATGAGGTTATTTTCTTTTTTGGTATCGGTGATGAATACTTTTTCATTTACATTACTGATGAAACCGGTATCGCCCACCTGACCGCCACCTTCAGGATAAAAAGGTGTTTGGTCAAATACAAGTTGAAACTGCTCTTTCCCTTTGGCTTTTACCTTGCGGTATTTAATGATAGTAACTTCGCTTTCGGTGGTATCATACCCTAAAAACTGCGTGGGGTTTTCTTCACCAATTACTACCCAGTCTTCCGTATCTACCTCTGCTGCCTTGCGCGAACGGGCTTTTTGTTTGGCAAGTTCTTCTTCAAATTCTTTTTGATTAACAGTGAGATTATTTTCTCTTGCTATCAGCATTGTTAGATCAAATGGAAACCCATAGGTGTCAAACAATTTAAAAGCAAATGATGCAGAAATAGTATTTCCTTTCAAAACATAATATAATTCTTCATCCTCATTTTCTATTTCTGAAGGGACCATGATCCCCTTATTCTCTTTTCTGTTTTCGTATAGTTCAGCAATAAACCTCAGTTTTATGATGCCTTTCTCTAAAGTTCTTAAAAAAGATTGCTCTTCTTCTCTAATCACCTTCGCTACAAACTCCTTTTGGCTGTATAACTCCGGAAAAACATTTTTAAAACTCTCTGCAATCACATCCACCAGTTGGCACAGGAAAGGTTCTTTCAGGTTTAAAAACTGAAACTGGTAACGCACGGCTCTGCGCAATATTCTGCGCACCACATATCCCGCTCCGCCACTGGCAGGCAATTGTCCATCGGCAATGCACAAACTGATAGCACGTATATGGTCAGCCAGCACACGCATGGCAATGTCTCGTCTACGCTCGACATGACCAATGCTTTCATCATCAGCATTGGAAAATCCATATTTAAAGCCGGAATGCTTCTCTATAAACTGAATGGTGGGTACAAACACATCCGTATCGTAATTGGAACTTTTTCCTTCAATAGCCCTCACCAAACGTTCAAAGCCCATCCCGGTATCTACGTGCTGGGCCGGTAACTTTTCCAAAGAGCCATCGGCCTTGCGGTTAAACTCCATGAACACGTTGTTCCATATTTCAATTACCTGCGGGTGGTCGTTATTCACCAAAGTTTTTCCGTCTATGGTATTCCTTTCGGCATCCGGTCTCAGGTCAATATGTATTTCACTGCACGGTCCACAGGGACCGGTATCGCCCATTTCCCAGAAGTTGTCTTTTTTGTTTCCGTTCAGGATGCGGTCTTTATCAATATATTTTGCCCAGTTATCATAAGCTTCCTGGTCAAAGGCTAATCCTTCTTTTTGGTCGCCTTCAAACACGGTTACATACAGGCGGTCTTTGGGCAATTTATATACTTCGGTCAACAGTTCCCAGGCCCATTCAATGGCTTCCTTTTTAAAGTAATCGCCAAAACTCCAGTTGCCCAGCATTTCAAACATGGTGTGGTGGTAAGTATCCACGCCCACTTCTTCCAGGTCGTTGTGTTTTCCGGAAACGCGCAGGCATTTTTGGGTATCGGCCACGCGCTTGTATTTGGCCGGTTCGTTGCCCAAAAACCAGTCTTTAAACTGGTTCATCCCCGCATTGGTAAACATCAGAGTGGGGTCATTCTTCACCACAATGGGAGCCGAAGGAACGATTTCGTGTCCCTTGCTTTTAAAAAAATCTAAAAAGGTTTGCCGTATCTCTGCTGCCGTCATGTCGTATTTAGCTGTCTGGTATCCAGTTGTTAGCGATTATTTTATTTTCATTCTAAAGGCGATTGGTTATTTTCGCACACCCTTAGTTTTCAGAGGGCAATATTACAGGAATAAAGTGAAGAGATAAAGAATGGCTAAAGTAAAATACTTTTATAATCCGCATAAGCTAAAATTTGAAACAGTAAAAATAAGCTGGCTTACCAAAGCGCTGCGTATTTTTGGTTTTATATGCGCTTCGGTGGTGGCCGGTTTTCTTTTTCTGGTTGCTGCCTATACTACTATTGATTCGCCTAAAGAAAAACAACTGAAACGCGAAATAAGAAACTACCAGTTGCAAATGGAACTGATGGATAATAAAGTGTCTCAGCTTTCGGCCGTACTCAATGAATTGCAGGAGAAAGACGCTCATATTTACCGGGCTATTTTTGAGGCCGACCCTATTCCGGGAACGGTTCGGCAGGGTGGTTTTGGGGGAGTTGAAAAGTACCGGAATCTGGAAGGATATATTGGTTCTGACCAAATTATAGCCGTGCAAAAAAAGCTCGATATGCTCAGCAGTCAGGTGTATGTACAATCAAAATCGTTTGACGAGCTGGCAAAAATGGCTGCTAACAAAACCGACTTTATTGCAAGTATTCCGGCCATTCAACCGGTATCGAACAAAAAACTGCGCAGCATGGCTTCGGGCTTTGGTTACCGCCTGCACCCTATTTACAAAACCCATAAAATGCATACGGGCATTGACTTCACCGCCCCATCGGGCACGCCTATCTATGCCACCGGAAATGGTGTAGTGGAAGCAGTGGAACTTGGGCACCGTGGCTATGGAAATCACGTGGTTATCAATCACGGTTTTGGGTACGAAACCTTATATGCTCACATGAAAAAAGTTGTGGCCAAACCGGGGCACAAAGTAAAACGCGGAGAATTGATTGGCTATATAGGCAGCACAGGTACTTCTACCGCCCCGCACCTGCATTATGAAGTAATGAAAAACGGCAAAAAAATTAACCCTATTAATTACTTCTTTAATGACCTTACCCCGGCCGAGTACGATCAGGTAAGGGAAATCGCGTCACAGGCAACTCAATCGTTTGACTAATTTTAGGGTCTCAACTACATGGACCAATCCGATAAACTTTACTACAGCATTGGCGAAGTGGCCGCCCGTTTTAAGGTAAATGTTTCCCTCATCCGTTTCTGGACAAATGAGTTTTCTGACCACCTGAAACCTAAAACCAACAAGAAAGGAAACCGTTACTACACTGCTGATAACATTCGAACTCTTGAACGTATATATCACTTAGTAAAAGAGCAAGAATTTACCTTAAGTGGCGCTAAAGAAAAACTATTTAAAAAATCAGAAAATCAAATAGATAAAAAATCAATAATTTCGAAGTTAAACGAATTAAAAAATTACCTCCAGGAATTAAAAACAGACCTCGATAAAATTACCTAATAAGAATAATTACTATATAAATAACGTATGAGTACAGACGAAATCCAACGCACCTCCTCCATTAATTTTAAAGTCCATTTAGATAAAGAAAACCTGCCGGTGGCCATCGATTGGACAGCCGATGACAGCGAGTTTGGCGAACCTCAGGCAGCCAAAGCCATCATGATTGGGTTGTGGGACGGATTGCAAAAAGAAGCCATGCGCATTGACCTTTGGACAAAAGAAATGAGCGTGGAAGAAATGAACCATTTCACTTTTCAGTTTTTAATGACTATGGCCGATAATTTCGAACGTGCCACCGGAAATGCCGAAGCTGCTAATGTACTTAGGGAAGCTTCGCACGAGTTTGGCCACAAAGCCGATGTTTTTGGCCCCGACCACCAGCATTGAAATTTTAAATATGGCTATGCATAAAGGCTATTAGGACTTTTTTTAAAGTTCTTCCAGCCCTATATTGCGTTTGATAGAAACGACAACCGATGCCTAAAAAACTAAAAATCAGCCTGCTTTTACTAACTCTTGCCTTGCCGTGGGGTGCTCACGCACAAATTGGAATTTCTGCAGGCCTCATTAAACCCAGCCTTCAATATGGTTTTGTGTTTAAACCAACCACCGGACTGGAACTATCATTTGCCAATGGCGATATAGACAGCCGGTTTAAAACAAAACTATCATTGGGATACTATTCACTTACTCCAAGATTTGATACCCTGCACAATGGAGGACTGTTTCACCAGTATAATACAACCACTTTTACACCCGGAACTGAAATATGGAAAAGCTTTAAGGCTATCACCGTTGGTTTTCAATTTGAGTTTAAAGTTTTAGATAAACCCCTTTCCCCAACCTTAGGGTTGGATGTGGTTTATCAGGCAAATTCTTACAAATACGAAATTCATAACAAAATTGAAGATGGTAATTATGAAATGAGTTCTAACGCCATTGGTCTTACCCCCCGAATAGGATTTAGTTATGAATTAAACGATGCGTGGTTAATCAGCGGGATGGTGGGGAAAAATCTGGTAATGGATTGGGAACTGGCAGGTTATTCCTATTGGAAAAGTATGGTAGGTGTAACGTATTATTTTAATTAACAGCATGATTTCAATACCTGTAAATAGATTAAATAGGGTCTTACTAATTTGCTTCATAGGGGCATTAACCCTATTGTTCAATGGTTGTAAAAAAGGGAGTTTTGATTTATTCGAAGACCCAAGTAAAGGCGCGCTTCCTGAAATTGATTTGCTTGGGGCAACCGTTGATGTGTATGATGTAACCTTAACGGCAAACGTAAAATCAGAAGGCAAGGCTCCCGTTGATTACATGGGCTTCTTTTACTCTCCGGATAATCCAATGCCTGATGATAAAAGTTCTCAGATATTATTGAATGGCTTAAAAGGTATGTTTTCTTATACGATTTACGACCTGGATCCGGACACCGTGTATTATATCAGAGCTTTTGCCAAAAACGACTATGGATATGTATACAGCAAGCAGACGCTTAAAGTAAGAACCAGCCGCGTGGTAGCTCCGTGTTCATACACTCAAAATACCATTATCAACCATACCGGAACACATACGTTTGATGAATTTGATATGAGTACCCATGAAGGATTTGGCTACTGGGAGTTAACTTTGAATGACTATTTCACCGGATGGAACTACTATTTTAAATTTAACCGAATTCCACCGGGAACAGGTGAATATACCGTGGTGAATGATGTGTCGGGGTGGACCGATAAATGTGTTGAAGTTTATTTTGTGTCCAATATGCTTCAATCCTGGAGTATTGATCCGGGAACCAAGGTGTACGTAACCAAAAATGGAGATGGCTCCTTAAAAATTGAATTTTGCGATTTACAATATACCAACAATTCGGGCAAGGCAAGTTTTAAAGGACACGTTCTCTTCAAACCTTAGGTTACTTCAGGTTTTAAAACCCAGCACCAAAATAGCTATGGTTTGATGCTTAAAAGGTGTAACGAGCAAAACAGACCACAATACCCCAATTTACCAAATGAAACAAACAGCCGCATACTGGATAAAAAAACTAAACCTTACAGAGCATATTGAAGGAGGTGCCTTTAGCGAAACCTACCGTTCCAAACAAATCCTCGCTCAGGCACATTTACCTGATACTTTTCATGGAGACAGAGCCTGCTCAACGGCTATTTATTTTTTGTTACAGAAAGGGCAGTTCAGCGCCCTGCACCGTATTGCATCCGATGAACTATGGCACTTTTATACCGGAGACCCGCTTGAAATTATCGAGATTAAACCTTCGGGCGTATTATCTGTTCACACACTGGGACCCGATGCCGAAGCCGGAGAAATGTTTCAGTGTTTGATAGAAGCAGGAAGCTGGTTTGGCTCCCGGATTAAAAATGGAGGCGAATATGCTTTGGCCGGTTGCACAGTTGCCCCCGGATTTGATTTTGCCGATTTTGAACTGGCCGACAGAAATCAATTAGAGGGGTTGTTTCCGCAACATGCAGACATCATCCGTCCGCTTACCCGTTAAAACTTGCCGAAGAAATTAGAAATATCGAAGTACACCGTCTTCTTCTCTCCTTCGCGGGTTATGATATAGAGTAAATCGTAAGGCTTTTTGTTCTCAAAAACCAAAGCCTGCCTCTCTACCTTGCAACCCGGATAATGCAGCCGTAGCCATGTATACTCGGCATCCACCCCTTTCGATTCGCTTTTTTCATTTATCACTATCGCTTTGGCATAGGAAGAACCATCCTGCGAGTCATTACCACTGATTATATTGGTTGAAGTAGGGCGTGTAGTTTTGCAGGATGCTGCACCAAGCATCAGGCAACAAAGAAATAAGGTGATTTTATGCATATACTTAATTAAATGGATATAAGGTAAAGCTACTGAAATTTTATTTCCCCCGCTATTTATTTGTAATTTTGACGTATGAAAAAGAAAATATTTTGGACTATTGGCGGTTTGCTGATTGTTTTACAATTAGTGCGCCCTACCCGCAATGAAGGAACTGCTTACTCAACCAATGATATTACCCATGCGGTAAATGTACCTGCCGAAGTGAAACAAATACTCGAAACATCATGCTTTGATTGCCACTCCAACCATACCAATTATCCGTGGTACACCAATATCCAGCCCATTGGCCTATGGATGCAAAACCATGTGAATGAAGGAAAGGAAGAACTGAATTTTTCGGATTTTGCCACCTATTCTCAAAAGAGAAAAATGAAAAAATTAAAAGAGCTGGCCGAAGAAGTCAAAGAGCATGAAATGCCACTTGAATCTTATTTATGGATACATAAGGAAGCTGCCTTAAGTGAAACACAAATTCAAACCATTGCCAACTGGTTAAAATCGGGAGGCATTGCTCCGGATGCCACCGAAGGCGAAACGGAGGAAGATGACTGATACAAAAGCATGAGCATAAAAAAATCCCCGGCTGAATAACCGGGGATTTTTTATGTATTGAAAACACGATTAACGGCTGATAATGAATTTTTGAGTCGAAGTAAATCCGTTGGCTCCTTTAATGGTTACAAAATACACCCCGTTAGATAAATCGGATGTACTGAATACCATGCTCTGATCGCCTGAAGTTAATTCGCCTTTATTTTCTGATAAAATAACACGCCCGGTAATGTCCATTATTTCCATAGTGATATTGTCATTATTCACTAGGTTAAAATCAACCATTACATAGTTATTGGCAGGGTTTGGATAAACATTAACTGCATTTACGTTTGCCGGTTGTTTTACCGAAAGATTTCCGTTTAAAACTGACCAGTTAGAGTTATATACTTCTTTGGTAGTAGCATGCTGCAAAAACACCACTACTTCCAGATCGCTGAACTCTTCAACCGAATGTTCTGTGCTCAGGTTAATTCTATTAGCTGATTGACCATCAATAGGCAGACGGAAAGTTCCCGGGAAGGTATAAGTTTGTGTAAATGTTTTGGTACTTCCGGCTGTCATTGCAGTAACGGTAGTACCGCCAATAGCAGGGAGCATTTTCTTTAACACATGGTGAAATACGGTTTCGCCATTAGTCTTCTTATTCTGGTAGGTGTCTTTTTCAAGCACCGCAATATATAACTTGGTTGAGTTACTGATATCGGCATACGGTTTAATCATTACGTCAACTTTAATGGTTTGTCCGGTTATGGTATGTACGGCATAGATATCCAAAATAGCGGGTTTGCTCTGATACTGATCAAACAATGCCGAAGTATAACTTCCAGCATTTCCATCCCATCCGCCATCTAATTCCATGCGTGGAATACTGTTAATAGCATAGGTAGATGACCTGCGGGTTACGCTCTCCGAAGTGCAATAAGGGTCGCCTGTGCCCGGAAAATCCTGCTGGTATTTTATTACAGTATAATCATTGATACTTTTTGAATTAACAATATTGGTCATGTTCACATTACCCGGTGCACATGGTCCGCAGGTTGACGAACTGAATACCTCATGCAATAACCTGCGATGCCCCAGTTGCGAAACCACAATGGTTGTAGCCCCAAGTGTATCATTTGATGTGTTCACATCGGCATTTGCCCCGTTAAGGTTGCTAGCCCATACTTTTATACTTTTAGCACCTACCGTAGTGCCTTTGTAAGGAGTAGTGTGCGCAAATGCATAAGTTCCTCCGCTTGCATTAATGTTTACCCCTGTTACGTTCTGCGACACAACTGCTCCTCCGTCAACTGCATAGTTCAGTTTAAATGAGGTAATGGCAGTAGCACCCGGATTACTGATGGTTCCGGCTATTACCACATTCACATTTAACGCTGCGTAGGGAGCAATATTCAATTTGGTTACGCTCAAATCAAAGGCAGGCTGTGTTCCGTAAATAAACTTGTACACTTTGTCATTGGCATTCCCGGATGAACCTACCCGATTTGGAAAATCTGCAGAAGGACCTCCAATCATGGTTCCTGTGATTCCGGCTGAATTCTGGCATCCCATAGTTCCGGTAAACGCTGCGCTGTTTGGCGAAGCATCATTGTACACAATATCAAAATTACCGGCTTCGAATAAACGAACGGCAAAATAAGAATAGTTGGATGATCCGGCAGCTACCCCT
Source organism: Bacteroidia bacterium (assembly GCA_019695215.1). Classification (GTDB taxonomy): domain Bacteria; phylum Bacteroidota; class Bacteroidia; order UKL13-3; family UKL13-3; genus JAGPCK01. Next base: position 34,101 of record JAIBAK010000016.1, read on the forward strand.
TCCTGTGAAGCGGTGAACCATTGTATAACATGAACCCGGTTTGGTGCAGTTCCATAGGTAAAATTCCTCACCTCTGTTTTTACCGAACTTCCTGAAATGGCTTTCATTTCCAAAGCATCCCAAAAGGCAAAAATGGCATTTTTAGGGGCCGATGCCGAAGGAATGGAAACGTTAGCCGATATACTGCTTGTTTCGGCATTATCAAAAGTAATATACCCGTTATCGCTGGCCTTGTATTGGGTAACAGCACTTCCGTAGTAATTAAAAGCAAACGGAATAGTTTGAGCTGTTGAAAGTACGTCATTGCTTCCCTGAGCCAGAATGACAGTTCCCGTGTTCAGCATGTTGTAATCGGTGGTGGTACCCGACTGCATCAGGTAATAATAGTTTTGCGCATAAGCGCCCATGCCTGCAAAAGCGGCAAAAACCAAACTGAGTATTTTTTTCTTCATAAGTATAAATTGGATTATTCTGTTGAATTTTAAGGTAAAACTAATGCTTTAATACCGAAAAAAACAACCCTGTTCAAAATATTTTCGGTTTATTAACCTTATCAGCCTACCTTTTATCGAAAAAATGGTCCTTTATACCGACATATAGTGTTTTATAAGCAGATGCGAATATTTTTGCACCTTTCTATTAAAAATTGAAATACGCATTATTCATTATCACCCTGCTGCTTTGCATTGGCTCAAAAGCACAAACCCCGCCTGCCGCAAGGCCCGTAGCCGGTAAGACTCCTGCAATTGGCAGGTTATATGGTAAAGTGATTGATTCTACATCAAAAGAACCGGTTGAATACGCGGCTATCACCTTACTTTCAATGGGCAAGGACAGCATTATCACAGGAGCCTTAAGCAAAGCCAACGGAGATTTTCTAATGGAAAAAATACCGTTCGGAGCTTACCGCCTGCGCATACAATCCATCGGATTTAATGTTAAAATGATTCGGGTACAGATTTCACCCGTATTAATTGATCAGGATTTGGGAAATATCCGTATCAGTACATCAAATACGGCATTAAAACAGGTAACCGTTCAGGGAGAGAAAAATTCGGTTAACATGAATATTGACCGTAAAGTATACAACGTTGAAAAAGACATTTCGGTAAAAGGCGGCACCGCGCTTGACGTAATGAAAAATGTTCCGGGGGTAACCGTTGATGCCGATGGAAATGTAGCCTTGCGTAACTCCTCTCCTACCATTTTTGTAGATGGAAGGCCAACTACCCTTACGCTTGAACAAATTCCGGCTGACCAGATTGAGCGGGTGGAGGTTATTACCAACCCATCGGCTAAGTTTGATGCCAGCGCATCGGGTGGAATTCTCAACGTAATAATGAAGAAAAATACCAAACCCGGATACAATGGAGTCGTGGGTGCAAATATGGGAACCAATAACCGCTATGGTATAAACACCAACCTCAATATAAAAGAAAAAAAGTTCAACTTCTCCTTATCGTACAACCTTAATACCCGAGGCAATAAAAATAACGGATATACATACCGCACAAATCTTTTCGAAGGGAAAACAACCGGTTATTTCAACCAAAAAAATATTAATCAGGTAAATAATGCCTTTCATAATGGCCGTTTAGGTATTGATTACAATGTAACCAACCGCACTACCATTACCCTTGCACAAAGCGTAACAAATGGTGTTTTCAAAATGGATGATGGACAGCGTTTCGATATTCGTGATTCGGCAAACCAAATGCTTATTTACGGCAACCGGATTAACAGGCAGGATAACGGTTTTCAGAATGCTACCTCGCAAATAACCCTGCGTCACAGTTACCCGAAAAAAGGAAAGGAATTTATTGCTGACGTGAGCTATAATTTTTCGAAAAACCATAATAATTCTACCTTTACTACCTACAACTACCTGTATGGCGGAGGTTTGCTGCCCGATAATCCGCAGGTGCAGGAAAACACCGGAGCCGGCAACGGCAATATGGCTACCTTTCAGTTTGATTTTACAAACCCTGTAAATGATTCAACAAAACTGGAATGGGGATTTAAAAGCAACTATAAACTCAATAACTCCAAATTAGATGCCTCTTTGCTCAACTATGCACTTGGGGAATATATTCGCGACAGCGCCCTCTCTAATAACTACAAAGTAACCGATATGGTAAATGCAGCTTATGTAAACTACAGCGGTATTTACCGGAAAATAGGATTTCAAACCGGATTGCGTTTTGAGCAAACCTATTTTATTGCCAAACTGATTGACAAAAACCAGCAGTTTGATTACTTCTATCCCGATGGTGGCAAAAACCTCTGGAACGCCATTTTCCCGAGTATATACCTGTCGAAAAAAGTAAACCCAACCAATGAATTTCAACTGAATTTCTCGAGAAAAATAAACCGCCCCAATTACATGCAGATGATGCCGTTTATTATGTTCAGCGACCGGCAGAGTTACCGTATAGGAAATCCGGCACTGGGGCCTGAGTTTATCAATATAGCCGAAGCCAACTATTTCAGGCTGTTTAAAAACGGAAGCTGGCTTTCTTCGGCCTATGCCAAATACCTTGACCATGCCATTACCAGCTACGTGTATCCCTTGCCTACAGATACCTCCATATTGGTGAGCACCTTTACCAACGGCAAAAGCAGCTGGAACTATGGCTGGGAAAACACAGTTAAATTTTCGTTCGCCAAAAAATTAGACCTTACTTTCAATGCCAACGTGTACTATACAACCATTACTGCTTCACCTGCTACCGGAACTACCGGAACGCTTCAAAACAGCGGCTACAGCTGGAATGGAAAAGCTACGGTGAGTTACAAATTCCCTAAGGCATTCACCCTGCAGTGGAATGGTTCGTACGAAGCCCCTAAAATTATTCCGCAGGGCACTACCAAAGAAGTGTATTTTATGGATTTATCCCTCAATAAAGATATCGGCAAACGCCTGTCATTTAATGCCACCCTTAGCGATGTGTTTAACACCAAACGCTGGGGAGCCTTTTATGAAAGCAGTACGTTTACACAAAACTTTTCGCGCAGATGGGATACCCGCTTTTTCCGTGTGGGATTAACCTGGCGTTTTGGCGAAACCGATGTATCCATCTTTCGCAAAAAACCACAGCGCAGAGACGGACAGGGCGGAATGGAAATGGAGTATTAAAACCCGCTAAATCGTGCATAAGGTGCAATAGTTTGCCCGGCAAAATCATGGTTAAGAAATTTAAAATACGCTGTAATGGCAATCATAGCCGCATTGTCAGTACAATACTCAAAGGCCGGAATAAAAGTAGTCCACCCCGAATCTGCCCCTTCTGTTTCTATAGCCTTGCGTAAACCGTTGTTGGCCGAAACTCCTCCGGCTATGGCAATATGCCTGATGCCAGTATCGGCCGATGCCTTTTTGAGTTTTTTCATTAAATGCATGATGATGGCTTTTTGAACCGAGGCACATACATCGGGTAAATGAGCTGATAAAAAATCAGGATTTTGCTTTTGTAAAAAATACATCACCGAGGTTTTAAGTCCGCTGAAACTGTAATCGTAATCCGGTGTTTGCGGTACAGGAAATTTAAATGCATCGGGGTTTCCCTGTGCGGCATATTGATCTATAAGCGGCCCGCCAGGATATGGAAGTCCCAGTAATTTTGCCGTTTTATCAAAGGCCTCTCCGGCAGCATCGTCAATGGTTTCGCCCAAAATTTTCATTTCAACCGGACCATTCACCTGAACAATTTGGGTGTGCCCGCCCGATACCGTGAGACACAAAAAAGGAAACGGTGGTTTTGGCTCGTCAATAAAATGAGCAAGTATGTGCGCATGCATATGATTCACCTCAATAAGCGGAATGGACAAGGCCAGCGCAAGTGATTTGGCAAACGAAACACCTACAAGTAACGAACCCAGCAAACCGGGCCCGCGGGTAAATGCCACCGCGCTTAATTGCTCTAACGAAATGCCGGCCTGCCTAACTGCCGCATCAACTACCGGCACAATATGCTGTTGATGAGCACGCGAAGCAAGTTCGGGCACAACACCTCCCCAAAGACGGTGTACCTCTTGTCCGGCCACCACGTTGGCAAGTATTTTGCCATTGTGCAGCACCGCAGCCGAAGTATCATCGCACGATGATTCAATGGCTAAAATGTAAATATTGTTCTCTTTAGTCAATCCGATTTTTTAAGTCACCCAACCTGTTGTAATTTCGCACACTTTGAAAGTTAAACGTACCATACTCCGAATATCCGCAATTCTTGGCACTTTGGTGCTTCTCGGAAGTATTACCGTGTTTGTTCTTATCAACAGTGCTCCGTTTCAGCAATGGCTGGTGGGCAAAGCTACCAATTATCTTTCAGAGCAACTTCATACCCCTGTTAAGATTGATAAAATCAGGTTTAAACTGCTGCATACGCTTAGCATTGAAGGATTATTGATTGGAGATCAAAAAAAAGATACTCTGCTGTATGTGGCCAGCCTTGATGCCAATTTGCAGGAACTGGATTTGGACAAAAATCTTTTGGTGATTAATAAAGTTACCTTAACTAAAGCCAATGTGGCTTTGAAAAAATATCCTGGAATAAGGGGAATCAATCTTGATTATATTCTGGATTTTTTTGCCTCTTCAGATACCACACATAATCCCAATCGCAAAATATTTACTCTGCAGGTAAATAAACTTGCTCTTAAGGATTCGCGCTTCTCTTATTTTGATTTGCGCTTTAATCGTAAAGAAAAAGGATTTGACGAATCCTATATCGACCTGTACCACCTGAATATTGATGCCGATAATTTCAGGTTGATTGATGATTCCATGTTGTTTCATATCAACCAGTTTTCGGCTGTTGACCAGTGCGGATTTAAAATTGATAAATGTACCGCTGATGCAACCATTTCAGCTAAAGAACTTGGTTTCCGAAACCTGCATATTGTAACTCCCTACAGCGATTTGTCGGATGAATTTATTATGAGCTACGACCACTGGCGCGACTTTAATGAGTTTAATGACGATGTAATCATGAGCGGGAGTTTTTCCAAATCGAAAGTCAATTTAAAAGACATCGCTTTTTTTGCTCCGCAACTGGAAGGATATGATTTACTACTCAATATTGCCGGAAATGTAAGAGGCCCATTGAGCAACCTGAAAGGGAAGCACCTGATGATGACCTTTGGGCAACACAGCATTTTTGACGGAGATTTAAGTATGCGGGGCCTGCCTAATATTGACGAAACTTTTATTGACCTGAAAGCAAACCGGGTGCAAACAGTTGAATCGGATTTATACCTGCTGCTGAAAAAAATAAAACTTCCGCGCAATTTTGCACAGCTTGGCACCACCTCTTTCACCGGAAAATTCACCGGATTTATCAATGACTTTGTTGCGTACGGAACTTTAAAGTCTGAATTAGGAACCGTACAATCGGATATAAATTTAAAACTGGCAGATGATATGGCTGCGAGTGAATATTCAGGAAATTTATCGTTGAATAATTTCGATATCGGAGCACTTCTTAATGAAGAAAAATTACTCAGAAAAGTAACATTAAATGGGGAGGTAAAAGGAAAGGGATTAACCCTTAAATCGGTGAATGCCGTTTTAAAAACAAATGTCCAAAAACTGGAATTATACAACTACCCCTATACCGGTATCAATGTAAGCGGTCATATACAAAATAGTTTTTTTACCGGTGCTATTGCCTGCAACGACCCCAACCTTATTTTTGATTTCAACGGCTCGGTCGACCTTCGCCCGGTAGAACATATTTATAAGTTTAACCTGAACCTGGAACATGCCAATTTGCTGGCACTTCACCTCGATACGCAGAAAACGATTTTGCGTACTAAAGCCTTTATGGATGCACGTGCCGATAAAAAGTTCCAGCGGGTGAATGGTTCATTGAATTTAACCGATGCTTTCATTCTGCGAAAAGATTCGCTTTATCCCGTTGGCAACTTAACAGTCACTTCATCGCGCAAGGACAACCAGTCGCATTTAACCGTAAACTCATCAATGGTTGATTTGGATATAACCGGGGTTTACAGTTTTAACGATTTGCCAAACTCGGTATATAATTTACTCCATTTACAAGCCCCCGATTTTTTTAATAAGCCCCGGCAAAATGTCCCCGAACAACACTGTGATTTTTCAGTAAAGCTTAAAACCTCTTACCCGGTCTGCAACCTCTACTTACCCGATTTATATTTTAACAATGGAAATCTGAAAGGAAGCTTTTCAAGTAAAAGTTCAAGATTGCAGGTTCAGGGTTATATTGACAGCGCGTCCTATCAGATATATCATGCCTCCAAACTTTTTGTCAATATAATCAAGGCCGGTTCGCCTGATATGAATTACGAAGTAAAAGCTGCGTTAATTACCTCTGACAATTCTCTTAAAATTCCGCAACTGTCTACCAGCGGAAACCTCAGGAACAATATACTTAAAAACAGAATTCAATTTAACGATACCGCCTTAAAAAACACAGTTGATGTGAGTTCGAATGTGAGTTTTGGTAAAACCAATACACTGGTTTCGGTTCAATCTTCTAAAATTGTAATCAGGCAAAAACCATTTATTCTTAAAGATAACGGAACAATAAACCTGACAGATAGCGGAATTGTTTTTGACGGAGTAGAACTTACGGAAGAAAATCAGGTGCTCAAAATTCAGGGGATTTATTCAAAAAAAGAAAACCAGAACCTGAGTGTTGACATTAAAGACCTGAAACTGGATTTAATCAGTTATTTTTTAAATGACTCCAACAGTCAGTTTAACGGAATTGCTAACGGGAAAGCCGTATTTAAAACACTGAACGGAACACCGGTGGTATTGGGAAATATTAAAGTGAAGGACGCCTCTTACCTTAACGATACCATTGGTGATATCATTATCAATTCAACCTTCGAAAGTACTTCTTCGCGCCTGCTGCTGGATATAAAAGCAGATGGAAAAACCGTTAAAAATATGTTTGTGAAAGGCTCTATTGGGATGTCGGGACAAAATGACCTGGATCTGGATATTCACTTCGATTTTGTAAATGTTGATTTGTTTGAAGAGCACCTGGAAGTAATTTTTAGCGGGATGACCGGGAATGTAAAAAAAGGGAATTTTACCTTAACAGGAACCTTAAAACAACCTGTTTTAGAAGGAAGATTAATGATGGATACGCTGGCCGTGCAGGTGGATTATCTTAAAACCATTTATTTTCTAACAGCCGAAATTGAATCAAAAGAAAATCTCTTTATTCTTAAAAAATTTAACCTCCTTGACGGAAGAGCTAAAACCTGCGAAACCAATGGTTGGATGACTCACGATTATTTTGACGATTTTAAATACTCGTTCGATTTTAAAAAGCTAAAAGATTTTTGGGTTTTAAATACCAAACTTAAAGACAATGAACTTTTTTTTGGTACCGGTTATGCAAATGGTTCTGTAAATATTTCGGGTAATTTTAATCAGGCCAATATTGATGCGAATTTAAAATCGGCCCCCGGTACAAAAGTATTTTTGCCCTTAAACACCGCTGAAGTTGCCGAAGAATCGGATTTTGTGAGGTTCATCAATTACAAAGACTGGAAAGTACAACGCAAAACGGCTGTTTTCAAACCAAAATCATCGGCTCTTACCATGAATTTTAACCTCGACCTTACGCCCGATGCTGAAGTGCAGCTGATATTTAATTCTCAAACAGGTGATATTATAAAAGGACGAGGAAAAGCTAACCTGAAAATGGAACTCAATAAGCAAAACGACTTTTTGATGTATGGCACTTATACCATTGTGGAAGGTGATTATTTATATACCGCTTTAAATGTTTTTAATAAAAAATTTGTGATGAAGCCCGGAGGAACCATTTTATGGAATGGCGACCCGCTGAAAGCACAAATAAATATGACAGCGATTTACTCGGTTAAAACACCGCTTTATCCAATGGTTTCGGGCGATGAGGCCTTCAAATCAAGAATATTTAATGTTGAATGTAAACTTACCTTAAAGGGCCTATTGTTTCCGCAGCCGGAAATAGTTTTTGATATTGATTTCCCTGATTTAAATGTGCTGGGAGGTGCTCAAAGTGTAAGCGTACTGAGCGCGGTACAACAGATAAAAAACAATCCCGATCAGTTGCAAATGCAGTTTTTTAGTTTGCTCATCACCAAAAGTTTTATGCGCACCGATAATGCCTCGTCTAATTATACCGGAGCAGGAAAATCGGCAGGAACGCAAAGTCTGAGTGAATTTGCATCCAATCAGTTGAGTAACATGCTTTCACAAATTGACCCTAACTGGGAAATAAACCTCAATTACAGGGCTAATGATGCAAACTCGGCACAAACTCAGCAAGCCATTGTTTCGGTTATTCATCGTTTTTTAAACGGAAGATTAGAAGTTCAAACCAGTACTGACATTTACAGGGCGGAGGCGGTAAATTTTCAGGCCAAATACAATATCAATGAAGACGGTTCGCTTAAACTAAAAGCATTCAATACCAACACGTCTAATCCCGTTTATTCACAAAGTGTCATCACTCAGGGCATGGGACTTTATTATACCCGGCAGTTTAATAAACTTTCGGATTTAAAACGAAAGGGTAAAAAATCGAAAGCCAAAAAAGAAGCAACCCCGGTCAATCAGCAATCGGACGACAGCCCTTATTTAGAAACTCCTCAGGGGCAGCCACCGGGCAAGATGCTTCCTCCGGCAAAAGAAGACTAAGTTTATTTCACAAATCTTTCTAATTTCGCAAATTCAAAACAAGCAGATATGTCACACAACTTATTAAAAGGGAAAAAAGGAATTATTTTCGGTGCACTCGACTCCAACTCCATTGCATGGAAAGTGGCTGAACGGTGTCATGAAGAAGGTGCAGTATTCACACTTACCAATGCCCCCATTGCCATGCGCATGGGAGCCATTAATGCCCTTGCCGAAAAATGCAATGCCCAAATTATCCCTGCTGATGTTACCTCTGATTCAGATATGGAAAATCTGATTGATAAATCAATGGAAATTCTGGGAGGGAAAATTGACTTTATCCTGCATTCAGTAGGAATGTCGCTCAATATCAGAAAAGGTAAACACTATACCGATTTGGATTACGAGTTCATGAAAAAAACACTGGATATATCTGCCATTTCATATCACCGGTTACTAAAAATTTGTTACCAGAAAGATGCCATCAGCGAGTGGGGATCAACCGTAGCTCTTACCTATATTGCTGCTCAACGCGTATTTCCTGATTATAACGAAATGGCCGATGCAAAATCCTTGCTTGAGTCAATTACCCGCAGTTGGGGATTTCATTACGGAAAAGCAAAAAAGGTGCGCGTAAATACCATTTCCCAGTCACCAACAAAAACCACAGCCGGATCCGGAGTTAAAGGATTTGATGGCTTCTTTAATTATGCCGATAGCATGTCGCCATTGGGCAATGCAACCTCCGACAGTTGTGCCGATTATTGCGTGCTCATGTTCTCCGATCTTTCTAAAATGGTTACTATGCAAAATCTTTTTCATGACGGAGGATTTTCATTTACCGGTGTGAGTCAGGAAACGGTTGAAAAATTCAATAGTTAATGGATACTCATTTGCATCATAACCACGAAGAAAAACACTTTACCGGATCTGAAATTGTAAGGGATGTTGTTATTGGAATGAGTGACGGACTCACGGTTCCCTTTGCCCTTGCAGCCGGATTAAGCGGTGCCGTTGATTCAAACGGAATTATTATCACAGCAGGTATTGCCGAAATTATTGCCGGCTCTATTGCTATGGGACTTGGCGGGTATCTTGCCGGTAAAACAGAAGTGGAACATTATGATGCCGAATTAAAAAGAGAATATTACGAGGTAGATGTTTTTCCCGAAAAAGAAAAACAGGAAGTGCGTGATGTATTTCAGGAATATGGTATAAGCAAAACCATTCAGGACGAGGTGGCCGATGATTTGGCAAAAGACAAAAAGCGCTGGGTTGATTTTATGATGAAATTTGAACTGGGATTAGAAAAACCCAGTTTAAACCGTGCCCGCCAGAGTGCCCTTACCATTGGAGTTTCCTATGTGGTTGGAGGCTTAGTACCTTTATTGGCCTATTTCTTTTCCGACACACCTGAATCGGGATTAATTTACTCATCGGCAATTACCCTTATCTGCCTTTTTATTTTTGGATATTTTAAAAGCAAACTCATAGGGCAGCACGCGCTGAAAGGCGGTTTTCGGATTATGGCCATTGGGGCAATGGCAGCCGCAGCAGCATTTTTTGTAGCCAAACTTTTCGGCTCTTGATGAATAAATTTCAGCCAGTAAATTTTACCGGACTTGACGACTTATTCGCTTTCCTCCCAAAGAACGAATTAGATATACTGAAAGCGCTGAGGTCGCTCATTTTGGAGTGTATGCCTAACGTAAAAGAAAAACTCAGCTACAATGTCCCGTATTATTCCATAAACAAACGTATTTGTTTTATATGGCCGGGGTCAGTTCCATGGGGCGGAACACGGGAAGGGGTATTGTTTGGTTTTACCAACGCCAAACAACTTACCGATGAATGGAATTACTTAGAATGGGGAGAACGAAAAACAGTGGGCACAAAAACCTACCTGAATGCCGTTCAGGTATTAAATGATACTGACATTATTAAAACACTCCTGTTTGAAGCTGCTGAAGCAGATGCCCGTTCAAAAAAAAGAAAAGTCTGATTCGACCAATAATTTAAACTACCCGCTTTTGACATCCATATTTGCACTGTGCTAAAACATAGATTTTTATTTTTCGCATTATCATTCGCTCTTATCTCACAGGCAGATGGGCAGGAATTTTATCAGATTTGGAATTTTGATTCACTCAACTTTAAGGGAACATACAACAGTTTTCAGCAACAGCCTTCCTCAGCCTCTGTTTATTTAAACGACAGTGTTTATTCAGGATATGGCGGTAGATCTTTTCAACTGAATGCATTCAAAAATGAAGAAGGCTATTGTGGTGCCTGGATAAATTTTTTCTCCTCGAAAAACGGAAAAACTCAGTACCTGAATGCAGCGGAGTATAAGTTTATTTCACTTCGGATAAAAGGTGCATCCGGTGGAGAAAAAATACAAATTCAACTTTCAGACAAGATAATGATGCAGAGGGAAGACTCCAGACCATGCAAACCACTTACCTCCTATTTATCGAAAGGAATAACCACCGACTGGCAGGAATTAATAATACCGCTTACCGATTTTGGAGGTATTGATTTTACCCAGCTTACAGGCATTACATTCAATTTTACGGTTGCGGGCAATTTCACTGTTTTTATTGATGATTTGTACTTGAAAAAAGAAATTACCACGGCACTGCCGGTAAGCCTTATTCAACATCCCAAATCGGGCAACCGTCTTCTGGAGAACGCCATGTGGGTTTGGCAAACATATAAACTATTCAACGATTTAGCTTACCGGGATACCCTGATAAGTATATGCAGGCAGCTTCAGGTAAGTCATGTTTTTATGCAAATGTTTTATGATGACAACCTCACCGAACTCTCTTTTTCCGACTCGCTCAGAAGTATCATCCGTTTATGTAATCAGCATCATATAAATGTGTATGCTCTTGATGGGTCGCCCGAATGGGGGTGTTACGACAAGCATGAAATTCCGCTTACCATCGTAAAACTCGTTGCCGATTTTAATTCTCGATCATTAGCATCTGAAAAATTAGCCGGAGTGCATTTTGATATTGAGCCTTACCTCCTGCTTGGATTTTCTATTCCAGATTTGCGCAAGCAGATTATTTATGAAAATCTGGAACTAAAAAAGAAATTAAGTCTGTTGTGCCATTCTCATAACCTAACCTTGGGCATTGATATTCCTTTTTGGTACGAAGATCCCGATTCAAGCGGAGTACCATTGACCAATATTGAATTCAATCAGTCGACCAGAGCTGCCAGTTTTCATATGATAGATTTAGCCGATCATATCGCAATTATGGGGTATCGTAATTTTGCTTACGGATCTGACGGGATGATTAATAAAGACATTGCAGAACTTGAATACGCCAGCAGTACTAAAGGAAAGGAAATATGGGCCGGAGTGGAAACAATTATTGAAACCCCTATGCCTTACGTTCTATTTAGTGGCATCCCTAAGGAGCGATTAACTAAATTTCTTTCGGGTAACGCAGCTGCCATCGGACGAAAAAGCCGCTTTATGGGTTACCGACTTCTTATGTTTGAACATGGTAGTTACGTTCATTTCGGACTCGAACAAACTATTAGCAAAAAGAGAAATGAAAAACGAAGAAACCGGCAAGCTGTAATGGAGTTTAAAAAACTACTCACTTCCTACGCGGATACATTAAACAAAGGTCTCTCTTATCATTCGCTGAATGAGTATCTGGTAAATTCACCAAAGGAGTTCCAAATAGTGAGGAAAGGAAAAAATAAAGACCAAACAAGCCTGTGGAAAGTAATTATTTATCCAACTGACGTAAAAATAAGTTTCGCAAAAAAATCATTAGATGAAATGTTGATTGAGCTGTACAAAGCATCGGTGGTTTTCTATGACTATCCCTCCTTCAGGGGATTTGCCTTTCATTGCTATGAAACCATTTTGGATATGAAATAGTAAAAACAACTTTTATAAAGTATACTTGCTAAAAATAATTTGCCGTGGATCCGTTAATTGAAACCAGACTTCGTTCAGCCATAAGGGATGTTCCAGATTTTCCTAAACCCGGAATAATGTTCAAGGACATAACCCCCGTTTTTTTAGATGCCCGCCTGTGTGATGAACTGGCTGATGCATTCATTGAAAAACTTCCCGGCCCTATTGATGCGATTTGCGCCATTGAAAGCAGGGGATTTTTTTTCGGAATTATGATTGCCAATAAACTTCAAATTCCTTTGTTCCCGGTGCGAAAGGCCGGAAAATTACCTGCCAAAACAATCAGTTATTCCTATGATTTGGAATATGGATCAGCTACATTAGAAATGCATACAGGAATAATTAAACCCGGATGGCGTGTAATGATTCATGATGATTTACTGGCAACCGGTGGTACGGCAATGGCTGCAGCCGAACTCATTCGGGCAGAGGGTGGAAATGTGGCAGCATTCTCGTTTCTTGTTGAATTATCCTTTTTGGGCGGAAGGAATAAAATTTTGCCCTATTCAAACACAATTTTGCCTTTAACGACCTTCTAGTATTAAAGGGGAAATGCAGCAACCGAACAGTCGTTAGTGTCAGTATTTTAGCTAACAAACGTGCTGTAAAAAATTTAGACATTTTCTAAACTAAATTTATTACGCTCATTTACAAATATAAATTGGCGATGTATATAACTAAGTGTAAAAAATTAGTAAAATCCTCTGTGATTCACAAGACCATAATGTATTATTGCACCTCCGAATAGGATGCGTAAACCCTTTAAAACACACACATTTACCATGATTTCAAACTTTTGTATGAGCTTGAATCCGAAGAGAAAATTAACGTTTTTAATCGCTTCGCTTTTCTTATTTCTCTCAGCATCAGCACAAAATGCCGCTGAAGGAGAGAAACTATTTAAAGACAATTGTCAGTCGTGCCACGCCATCAACGATAAAGTAGTTGGTCCCGCATTGAAAGACGTTCACAAACGCAGAGATGAAGCCTGGCTTATCAAGTGGGTAAAAAACTCACAGAAAGTTGTTGCCAGTGGTGATGCTTATGCCGTAGAAATTTTCAAAAAGTACGGATCAGTAATGACCGCTTTCGAAAGCCTTTCAGACGGACAGGTTAAGAGTATTTTAGCTTATGTGAAGCAGGAAAGTGAAAAGGCTCCGGTTGCAGTTACTGCCTCGGCAAGTACTTCATCCACTGCTTCTGCCAATCAGGCTACAAATGATTCAATGAAATCCAATATCAATTGGCTACTTATAATTGTGGTAGGCCTGTTGTTTGTGGTAATTTTCCTTGTATTCAATATTTTGGAAACTGTTGGACGCATTCAGGGACACGATGTCGTTAACTGGTCTTCCATAAATGGATTTCTTATGCTTGCGATTGGACTTGGCGGTGTGGCACTTTCCATATGGGAATTCATGATTCATGCCCCGCTCACCGTTTCAGCACAAAAGCCTGCTTCGGAGCATGGCCCCGGGATAGACAGCATGTTTAATATTACCCTGCTTTTTACCGGAATTGTATTCATTATAACTCAGGTTGCCCTGTTTTATTTTGCATGGAAGTACAGGGCAAAGAAAAATACCAAAGCGTACTTCTATTCACATAATGATAAACTGGAGTATGCGTGGACCATTGTTCCAGCTATAGTTTTAACCATTCTTGTTATTAATGGTTTAAAGAATTGGAATAAAATATTCTCTAAACCTGCTCCGGGTACTGCGAATGTGGAAGTATTTGCCTACCAGTTTGGGTGGACAGCCCGCTATCCGGGTGCTGATAATACCTTAGGTAAGCATGATTTCAGAGAAATTGGTAAAGCCAATGCCCTTGGAGTTTTAACCGATGACCCTAAATCAGCTGATGACTTCACCAGTTCCGAAATTCACCTTCCGGTAAATAAACCGGTTACTTTTAAATTCCGCGCCAAAGATGTAATCCATAGTGCTTATTTACCTCATTTCCGTGTACAGATGAATGTGGTTCCCGGCCTTCCAACCGAGTTTACATTTACTCCTACTGTTACCACCGCAGAAATGAGAACACAATTAAACAACCCGAAATTTGACTATGCTCTTCTTTGTAATAAAATATGCGGAGCTGCTCACTACCGGATGAAAGTAACTGTGGTTATCGATTCTCAGTCCGAGTATGACAAGTGGGTTTCTGAACAAAAGCCGGCCTTCACCAAATCGGCTACCATAGAAACACCTGCTGCCGAAACTCAGACTGCTGATGCAGGTCACCCCGTTTCAAACAAGCCTTTAGCAGTTAAATAAATTACCAACCGAAAAAATTGAAATAGACGATATGAGTCACGATCACAGTCACGAAGCACACGGTCACGCTCACGTGCACCACCACGAAGAGAATTTCATAACCAAGTATGTCTTCAGTCAGGATCATAAAATGATCGCCAAACAATTCCTCATTACAGGTATTGTAATGGGAGTATTAGGTATGCTGATGTCAATGGTTTTCCGTTTGCAATTAGGTTTCCCTGATATGGATATGGCTTTTTTAAAACCATTCCTTGGCAAATGGATCAGTGTGGATGAAACAACCGGATTTGGTAAACTTGACCCCAATTTTTATTTGGCACTCATTACCATTCACGGTACCATCATGGTATTTTTTGTACTTACCGCAGGACTAAGCGGAACTTTTAGTAACCTCCTTATTCCGTTGCAGTGCGGAGCCCGTGATATGGCTTCTCCATTTTTAAATATGCTTTCTTATTGGTTCTTCTTCCTTTCATCTTTGGTAATGTTTTGCTCCCTGTTTGTTGAAGACGGGCCTGCCTCACCGGGATGGACGGTTTATCCTCCGTTAAGTGCGCTTCCGAAAGCCTTACCCGGATCAGGAACGGGTATGACCTTGTGGCTTATCTCCATGATTTTCTTTATTGTTTCCGCCTTGTTGGGTGGTATGAACTATATCACCACTGTGCTTAATATGCGTACCAAAGGAATGAAAATGTCGCGTATGCCGCTTACCATATGGGCATTTTTGTTAACCGCAGTATTAGGACTTCTTTCTTTCCCTGTGTTATTTGGTGGTTCGTTACTTCTTGTAATGGACAGAAGTTTTGGTACCAGTTTTTACCTTTCAGATATTCCTGTTGAATTAACAGGAGGAATTGAAAGAACCGGAGGTAGCCCTGTATTGTTCCAGCACTTGTTCTGGTTCCTTGGTCACCCCGAAGTATATATTATTTTGATGCCTGCTTTGGGTATTACTTCCGAAGTAATTGCTACCAACTCACGTAAACCAATCTTCGGTTACCGTGCCATGATTATTTCATTGCTTGGTATTGCCTTCCTTTCATTTATTGTTTGGGCGCACCATATGTTTATTACCGGTATGAATCCGTTCCTCGGTTCGGTATTTATGGTTACTACGTTAATTATTGCTGTACCATCTGCCGTAAAAACATTTAACTACCTCACCACATTATGGAGAGGGAATATTCAGTTCACTCCTGCCATGATGTTTGCAATCGGATTGGTATCATTTTTTATTGCCGGTGGTTTAACGGGTATTTTCCTTGGAAATGCCGCCCTCGACATTAACCTGCACGATACTTATTTTGTGGTTGCCCACTTCCATATTGTAATGGGTAGTGCTGCTATTTTTGGAATGTTCTCGGGTATTTATCACTGGTTCCCTAAACTATTCAGACGCCATATGAATAAAGCTGCCGGTTATGTACATTTCTGGCTTACCTTTATTTCGGCCTACGGAGTATTTTTCCCAATGCACTTCATTGGTTTGGCCGGTGTACCAAGAAGGTATTATGCCAATACCGCTTACGAATCATTTGATGTGTGGATGGACGTAAATCAGTTCATCACTATTTGCGCTTTATTGGGCGGACTTGCTCAGGTTATATTCCTCATCAACTTCTTTTACAGCATTCGTAAAGGAAGAAAGTCGGAACAAAATCCATGGAAATCAAACACACTTGAGTGGACTGCACCTGTGGAACATTTACACGGAAACTGGCCCGGAGAAATTCCTACCGTTTACCGTTGGCCTTACGATTACAGCAATCCGAATTATACCGAAGATTTTGTTCCGCAAAATGTTCCACATGAGGGACAGACTGATGAGAATCAAGAATTCGAACATCCGCATCCAACCACCTGATTTAGTTACTTAAGAAATAATGATCGCTGAACAAATAGATATCACCCCTGCCGCAAACTGGTCGCAAAAGTTAAAAGACTATAGCGAACTGGTAAAACTGCGCCTGAACTTACTGGTGGTGTTTTCATCCGCAATCAGCTATGCTATGGCTGCAGCCGGAAATATTAACTGGCTTCAGTTAGGAATGCTTTCACTTGGCGGCTTTCTGGTAGTTGGTGCTTCCAATGGCATCAATCAAATTATTGAAAAAGATTTTGATAAACTGATGATTCGGACTGCCAATCGCCCTATTGCAACCCAGCGTATGAGCGTAATGGAAGCAGCCATTGCTTCAGCACTTATGGGAATTGCAGGTGTATTGATTCTGGGATTATTTCTGAATCAGATGAGCGCCATTCTTGCTTTTGCGGCACTTCTCTCCTACGCATTCCTGTATACTCCGCTTAAAAGAATTTCTCCGATTTCTGTTTTTGTCGGTGCGTTTCCGGGAGCCATTCCTCCAATGCTTGGATGGGTAGCCGTTACCGGAACCATTGGAGTAGAAGCAGTCATTTTATTTCTTATTCAGTTCTTCTGGCAGTTTCCGCACTTTTGGTCAATTGCCTGGGTATTGGATGATGATTATAAAAGAGCCGGATTTAAAATGCTGCCTTCAAAAGAGGGACGTGATAAAAAAAGTGCCCTGCAAAATCTTTCTTTCACACTTGTTTTGATTCCACTCTCATTTATTCCGTTAATGTATAACATGACCGGAACTATTTCCGCCTACATTTTGCTGGCTTCAGGTTTAGTACTGCTTTATCAGTCGTACCGCTTATTTAAAACATGCAGCATTGCCGATGCAAAGAAGCTTATGTTTGCTTCCTTCCTATATCTTCCTGTTGTGCAGCTTTCTTTATTTTTTGATAAGATATGAGTACCACGAGTGCACAAAATGTTATCGATACTCCTAACCAGCAGGAATCAACTTCGGGGGTTAATCCGAAGAAGTTTTTGCTGTGGCTTTTTATTGTAGCCATTATTATGCTTTTTGCCGCTTTTACCAGCGGATACATTGTTCGCAGAGCTGAAGGAAACTGGATGAAATTTCCGTTGCCCGCCAGCATGTGGATTAATACTATAATCATTCTTGTAAGCAGCATTCCGATGATTTGGGCTTACCGTGCTGCTAAACGTAATGAACTGTCGAAGGTAAAAACCGGACTGATTGTGACATTCATTCTCGGATTGCTTTTTATGGGCGGCCAATTAGTTACGTTTTATGATTTAGTGGATATGGGAGTTTATTTCTCAGGTTCAAATGTGGCCGGATCATTTTTAATTATCATCGCTTTTGCGCATGCGGTACACATTATTGGCGGCCTCATCTGGTTGCTGATTGTGCTTGCCCAATCGTATCAGGGAAAAGTGAACAGCACCCGTATTTTAAATATAAACCTGTGTAATACCTACTGGCATTTCATAGGCATTCTATGGGTTTATTTAATTTTGTTTTTCTATTTATACCGTTAAAAAACTGAAACAAGTAGTAATATGTCAACAGAAACAACTGCATTGAAAAAGACTAAATCAATTTGGGCGGGCGGCTTCTCCCCGTTTAATGTAAGTTATGGTAAACTGATGATGTGGATTTTCCTTTTATCAGATGCATTTACCTTTTCTTCATTGCTGGTAGCCTACGGCACCATCCGTTTCTCTCACCCCTCGCCCCCGCACGGAAATGTGGTGATTGAAGGACAAACCATCAAACCTTTGGGACATGTGCCCGAGAATTTTGTTGAACTGCTTGGCGAAACAAAAAATGCTGAAGGTGTAGCTTATTTCTCTAAACAGCACTGGCCTTCACCCGAGCTGGTGTTTAACCACTTTCCCGGATTACATGGATTGCACCTTCCGTTATTCTTTGTGAGTTTAATGACCTTTATCCTCATTTTTAGTTCGGTTACCATGGTACTGGCTGTAGAAGCAGGCCACCGAATGGACCAAAACTCGGTGAGAAAATACATGTTTTATACTATCCTTGGCGGACTCGCATTCTTGGGTTGTCAGGCCTGGGAGTGGACACAGTTTATTACAGAAGGCGCTTCTTTACACGGAAATCCTTTCGGGCCAACTGCATTTGCTGCGTTATTCTTTATTGTAACCGGTTTTCACGGATTCCACGTTTTTAGCGGAGTAGTACTTAACTTTATTATTTACCTCAATGCCATCAATGGTACCTATGCCAAACGAGGCCATTACGAAATGATTGAGAAAGTGGGATTGTACTGGCACTTTGTAGACCTTGTTTGGGTATTTGTATTTACCTTTTTCTATTTAATTTAATTTAATCCGATAAGTTTAACCTCTATTAACAAAATAGTATATGAGCGAATCACACGAACAACATATTAATATTGGCGAAGGTGCCGGAGTAAATCCTGAGCAACCGCACGGAACAGCCGCCATATGGAAAACATTTTGGATTCTTTTAGCACTTACCATTGTTGATATTGCCCTGTATTTTATGCTGTCGCCTACCGGCATCAGAAACGGCCTGTTCATCATTTTGGGTATTGTTAAAGCTTATTACATCGTTGGCGTTTTCATGCACATGAAGTATGAGCGCGTAAATCTTATTATGACCATAATTCTTCCTATTCTTTTTGTATTAGGTTTAATTATGGGTTGCCTGTATGAAGCCCATTACTGGGACGGTATCGGAATTAATATTGATTAATGCGGAAACACAAAGAGGTAATCATCATCCTCTCCATTATTGGATTACCCGTACTGTTTTACGCCATACTTAAAACCGGACATACTAACTTCGTAAAACTTCCGATATACGGAGAAAGAGTTTATGATGAACAGTTGAAAGATACTGTTTACCACACTCTGCCTGATTTTAGTTTTACCGACCAAACAGGTTCAGCCATTTCACTCAAAGATTTTGACACAAGCATTATTGTTGCTGATTTCTTTTTTGCAACCTGCCGCGATGTGTGCCCTAAACTAAATAAAAACATGGAGCAGGTGTACTACAGCACTCGGAGTATGCCCAATGTGAAGTTTATTTCTCACACAGTTGACCCCGACTATGATTCGGTTTCGGTACTGGCAGCTTATGCCAAACGATTTAATGCCGACCCTCATCGCTGGCATTTTGTTACCGGAAGCAAACAGGCCTTATTTGATATTGCAATGAATGGTTATCTGGTGCCTGTAACAAAAGAGGATACAACCATAGATCACAGTCAAAACATGATTCTGATAGACCCGTGGAGAAGAATACGCGGCTATTATGACGGATTGAAAGAAGAGGACGTGAAAAAACTGATGGACGAGATTAAAGTTTTACAGGTGGAAATTTATGAGCGAAGCAAAAACAGCCCAAGATAAAAAGGTTTTTTACTTTGTACTGGCTTTGTCGGTGGTGGTATTTGCTGTGGTTTTGGTATTGAACCGCAAACTCATTACCCCTCCCGAAAAAATCCCTACCATTGTTTATTACCTTCCCGCCTTTAATGCATTTTTAAATGGCACCTGTAGTGTATTATTAATTACTTCCTTTGCATTTATTCGCAGAAAACAGGTGGCTATTCATAAAAAACTAAACCTTACCGCCTTTGTTCTCTCAGCCTTGTTTCTCATCTCGTACATCACTTTCCATTTTTTTGCCCCCGAAACAAAGTTTCCGGAAACAAATTCCCTCAGGCCTGTTTACCTGATTATTCTTGCTTCACATATTGTGCTGGCCGCTTTGGTACTTCCGCTGGTATTGCTTTCTTTTTACCACGGATTACAAAACAATGTAGACAAACATCGTAAACTGGTACGTTTTAGCTTTCCTGTATGGCTTTATGTTACTGTTACCGGGGTTATAGTTTACCTTATGATTTCGCCCTATTATTCTTTTTAGTTTCATACCTTTGTACCCTTAATGAAACGCTGGTGGTTATTTCTTTTGGTTGTGCTTTCGCTTTTTACAGCTAACCAAACCGGTTTTGCCCAGTGCCCCAATTGCAGGGCAGCCGTTCAATCGGGATTAAACAGTGGTGCCACCAATGTGGGAAAAGGACTTAATCAGGGCATTTTGTACCTGCTGGCACTGCCTTACCTCATTGTTGGTATTATTGGTTTTATGTGGTACAAAAGCAACAAAGCCAAAAAGGCTCAATCTCATTCTTAAATTCCCTTTCCTATGAGTAACAGGTTTACAGAAAACAAGGCACAAGCAATTATGCAGGCCAAATGTCCGCGTTGCCGCAGCGGCAAAATGTTTTCTCACAAGGCTTATGATTTGAAGAATTTTACGCTCATGAATAAAACCTGTCCGGTATGCGGACTGGAATTTGAAATTGAACCCGGATTTTTTTGGGGAGCCATGTATGTGAGCTATTTTGTATCGGTGGGTATTGCCATTGTATCGGCTGTAGCCTTGTACTTTTTGTTTAACGACCCCGATGCCTGGTTTTATGTGTCCACCATTATTGCGCTTATCATTCTGCTTTCTCCCCTTTCCTACCGCTATTCGCGTGTGTGGATGCTTTACATGTTTTCCCCTATTAAGTTTGATAAAAAATTAGCGGGCCAGTCTAAATAAAAAAGCCCCCCTGAACAATCAGGAAGGCTTTTTTACGAATATAACACCGCTAAATACTTAGTCTATTTCTGTTTTGGCACGCTGGCCAATACCGGTTGAGGCTTTCTCCCGAATCTTGTTTTCGATCTCCTCACTTAATTCCGGATTATCAAGCAACATTTGTTTCACCGCATCGCGTCCCTGCCCTATTTTAGTATCGTTGTAGCTAAACCATGAGCCCGACTTTTTGATAATTTCATAATCTACACCCAAATCAACAATTTCGCCTACTTTAGAAATACCTTCGCCATACATAATATCAAACTCCACTACACGGAAAGGAGGAGCCACCTTGTTTTTGGCAATTTTTACCTTAGTGCGGTTACCCACCATATCATTGCCATCTTTCAACTGGCCAATTCTACGAATATCCAAACGTACCGATGCATAAAACTTCAATGCATTACCGCCCGTAGTAGTTTCAGGGTTACCAAACATTACTCCTATTTTCTCGCGCAACTGGTTAATGAAAATACACACGCATTTGGTTTTATTAATAGTACCGGTAAGTTTACGCAGTGCCTGCGACATTAAACGGGCCTGTAAACCCATTTTAGATTCACCCATATCGCCTTCAATTTCGGCTTTCGGAACTAATGCCGCTACCGAGTCAATCACGATGATATCAATAGCACCTGAACGAATAAGGTTATCGGCAATCTCTAATGCCTGCTCCCCGTCATCGGGTTGGGCAATTAAAAGATTTTCGGTATCCACGCCCAATTTCTCAGCGTAAAAACGGTCAAAAGCATGTTCTGCATCAATAAAAGCAGCCATACCACCTTTTTTCTGTGCCTGTGCAATGGCATGAATGGCCAATGTGGTTTTTCCTGACGATTCAGGACCATAAATTTCTATAATACGGCCAATGGGAAATCCTCCAATTCCCAAGGCAATGTCTAATCCAAGCGAACCGGTTGACAGAGCCTCTACTCCTTCTACCTTCTCGTCACTCATCTTCATCACCACGCCTTTTCCATACGTCTTCTCCAACTTCTCTACAGTAAGCTGAAGGGCTTTCAGTTTTTCTTTGTTGTTATCGCTCATACTTTTTCAGATAATTTGAACATCAAAATTACAAAGCAATCACCCGCCTTTAGTTAACAACCCTGCCCAAGTTATACGAAGAATATCCACATCTAAGCCTGCGGATAAGTTAAAGATAATTTTTAATTAACAGGAATTATTATCATAACATTGGCCCATACTAATTATTTTCATTTCAATGATTTAATAAAAATTTTCTCGTAGTATAAACAAAAGTTTTTCAGTTCACATTCTCCACACTTTGGGGTACGGGCAAGGCAAACATAACGGCCATGCAAAATAAGCCAGTGATGAGCTCTGGAGATGAACTGCTCCGGGATATATTTAACCAATTGCTTTTCGGCCTCGAGCGGGGTTTTGGCACTTTTGGTGAGGCCTAGCCTTTCGGATACACGAAACACATGTGTATCAACTGCCATGGCCGGCATATTAAAAATAACCGAGGCAATTACATTGGCGGTTTTGCGCCCTACTCCCGGAAGTTTTACCAATTCCTCAATAGTGGCCGGTACTTCGCTGTTAAAATCCTTTACCAGCATTTGCGCCATTCCTATTAAATGTTTCGTTTTATTATTCGGGTAACTCACCGTTTTGATATAAGGAAACAGGGTATCAAAATCGGTTGCAGCCAAATCTTCGGGTTCAGGAAAATCATGAAAAATGGCAGGTGTTACCAGATTGATGCGTTTATCAGTGCACTGAGCAGAAAGGATGACGGCAATCAATAACTGAAAGGGCGAATCATAATGCAACTCCGTTTGTGCTTCGGGGTGGTTGCGCACATGATAATCAATAAAACGGTCGAAACGTTCTTTACGGGTCATAACAGAAAGGCAAAAATAATCAATCCAGAATTCAGCCCAGCCATTTTTTACTTGAGTTGCTTCTCACAAAAAACCATTGTTCTGTTATATATTTAAATAAACAATAAAAAAATTCATTGAAAGCATACTCATACATAACTTCAATTATTATCTATCCTTTAATTATCAGTTTCTTTTTTTGAACCAATATCCCATCTTTAAATATAACTAACATGTAAACGCCCGGTGTTAATTGTGATATTTCACAGGATATAGTATTCACCCCTTCCTGCTTTATTGTACGCAACTCAATAATTCTTCCGGTTACATCTACAGCTTTAATATCAAAATTCCCTATGTTTTCTTTCGTTATAAAATCACTCGAAATATTAACTATTTGCTTTGCCGGATTTGGATAAATACGGTATTCTTTATTTTCTATTATCATTTGGTTGGAATTAGGTTCTTCCCGTTTGCCATAAAACACTTCATTATTCACATCCGTTTCAGTAATTGCACCGCAGGAATAGGAAATAGAGCTACTGCGCTCTGACCCTGTGGTGCCTACAAGTGTTACATCGAAATATAAACTATACATACCTGATGGAATAGAGTAAGTGGGACTGTACCCGTAAAAATACCAGTAATTAGATGTGAGATGAAGGGCGTGGTAACTGCTATTGGTTACATTACCTCCAATACTGTATGATGCCGGACTTGAAGAATAGTTTGGATAATAAAACGTATTGTTTCCGTCTAAGGTTAATAAATCAAAAGCGTCACTAAGACCAATATCATAATCGGCAACATTAGTAAACCGGTTGTTGCCGCCTGCCACATTTGTAGTACCCGCTGCATTTGAGCCGTTAGTGGCTGTACTAAGGTTCAACGTTACACCACTTCCTGCAAGTACAGAGGCGTTGTTATCTTCAAATTCGCTACAGGAAATGGTTGCTTGCAGCGTACCAAATACTTCTACAGCCGAACCATTCTCAGAAAATAACGACTGTTCTATTAACAGGTGTGCATTGGTGCCTCCACTATAGTAAATGCCCTTTTGAGATGAGCCTAAAATACGACCTTTAAACTGACTCAGCCCTTCCATTTCGGTGGCGTACCAGGCATAATCGCAATTGGTAAACTGGTTATTGTTCAGATAAGCCCGGTAACCTTCGGTAACAATGGCTTTTTCACAATCGGTAAATTTGCACCCGCGTATTTCAAACAAGGTCACATCGGATGACGATAGTTTATTTAAGGCAATTTTTGCCTTACCGAATTCACAAAATTTTACAGTAAGACTGCTTCCATTTTGACCATCAAAAGTTATTCCCTGAAATTTATCTGAAGTAGCCCATGGCAATGGAGCAAACTTCACACTTTCTAAATGAGTGGAAGATGAAGTTTTTATCTCCGCATCTTCTCCCATTTCTACCAATCCATTTTTTAGTTCCACCCCGTTGTAACCTGATGCATTAATTCCTCCTCCTATCACACGTAACATCAGGTCAGTTTTGTTACTACCCTCTAATGTTATAGAGCAACTGCCTGTTTTACTAATAGAAGCGTAGCCGCTGCTTTGCGAAATAATTGTGATAAAACCACTTCCTGTAAAAGTGAGATCATAATTATCCAACTCTAGGTAACCGCCCATTTCAAGATTTGATCCGTCATCCTGGAGGGTTATGGTTCCTCCGTTTAACTCAAGAGTAGCCCCAGGCTTAATGGTGAGCTTGGAGTTTTTATAAATTTTTAAACTGGCACCGGGATTCAATATTAAACGGGAACCCGAATTAATGGTAAGCCCTGCGTGGTGGTCGGTGCCGGCATCGCCAAGTTGCAACTCGCCATTTACAGTAATGGTAACGGGGTCAGATGTGCAGTTGTTGTCGTGTATAAAGGTTTCTACAAAATAGGTAGAGCCCACCGGAGGTTCATCGTTATTGTAATTATCATCGGTGTACCCGGCTTTTACATTTTTATTTATGGCCAAAGTACCGTTCACAGTTACATCGCCCACCCAATCACTTACAGGCGCCCCATAGTTGTAGGTTTTACCAGAGGGTATAGTGGCCGGAGCGGTGTTGAGCATTTCGTTTTCGAAAATTTTAACGGAATGGGAAGTGAAAGCTGTATGTCCACCATTACGCAGACTATCGGGTGGAGGAGTGGCAAGGTCATCCTGCGTAATGTATCTTTTGGCTCTTACCTTTGAATAAGGATCTGTATTTACCAAATAATTAAAGTCCTTTTCCGATGTATCAACTGCCGATGCGCTGATGGTGGGGACAAAACACAAAAAAGGAAATGCTCTATTTATTTTTTTCTTCCCCAAACCTTCTGTGATGCTCGCACCTGCAATGGCATCCAAACCACCTACACTGCCGGGCTTATTATCCACACCATTCCACATACTCGATGGAGCTATAGTGCGGGCATAATACGGATATACAATGGTTTTATTAATTTTATTTACGATGGCTCCGTTAAAAACAACCTTGCTCGGTGTACCGGATTCAGGCATGGCCCATATACTAAATACTAATCCGTGTAATGCCTTTTTATTATGTAAATGAAAACTCTCATCATAGCCTGCCAGTAAGTCACCTGCATTCATTGGTACCCAGGTAGCGCCTACTTTAACCCCTTGGCTAAAAGCGGTACCCGAGCCGTTGGCAATGGTTACCATTTTACAACCCAGTCCGTCAACCGGGGCAATAGTATTTAGTTCCTGATAAAATGAATCGTGCAATCCGGAATAAGTGGTATTGTATTTAAAAACGTAATTAATGAGTAACTGGCGAACTGCCGGGCAGGTTAATGTTTTATAATCCCACCACACATCGGCTGCTTCAACACGGGGTATGTATTGCCCGTATGTAAAATAATACCTGTACATGGCATTGATAAAACCCTGCATACCCAGCGAAGCATTGGCTCCGCGATGGGGCGAATCGTGGGTAATGAGCAAACGGGTATCGTGGTCGGCCGAATCATTGTCAAGGTACTGCTTATGCATTTTACCCAATGCATAACGCGAAATGATACCGCCCAGGCTGTTGCCAAACACCACATTTTGCGCATGCGAACCATTCACCTCTTTTTCATGATTTACCCATTTAATAATATCCTCAAATACCAGTGCATTGCGCTGTATATAATCGGTGGGGTCATAAAAATCAACAAAAATGAGGTCGTACTCTTGCTTCAGTACTTCTGGGACAATTGTATTTGAATTAAAAACATCTTGCTTGCCGACCTTACTCCAAAAATTATCTCCCATAATTGGTCCGTAAAATTTAGATGCACCCGTAAGGCTTATGGGGGTATGAAACCCGCCCGCCACTATAAACGGCCTGCGTATTTTATGATCGGGGTTGCACTTAGCATAATTAATAGAAATATAGGCCTTGCCCGGAGCACCCTGATAATTGCCTGACGACTGTACCAGCAACCATTCATCACAAAAATGCCAATTCCCTTCAGCATCTTTAAAAGCACCGTTCGGGTGTCGCTCTATAATAAAAGAAGAACTTAATGTAGTAAGGTCGCTCAGGTAAACCATGCACTTTACCTCGTACATACCAGCCGTATCATATTCCACCAACACGGCTTCGTCAAACTGCACCGCCTGCCAGCCCTGCCCGTCTCCAAAATCCACCTTTATCGAATCTACCTCCCGTTCATCGTTGCTCACATACAGGTGTTGGGGAAAAATAAATTGAACCAGGGTATCTCGTGTACCCAGCACACCGGCAGCAGCCACAAAACAGGTATGGTTTTCATAAGGGCTTTCGCTGCGCCCGTCCACATCATATATTTCAATGCCATCCATGCTCAGCAGGCTATCGGCAAAGGCACTGTCTTTAATGCTGCTGTAGCGGTAATTGAGAATGGAAACGGGTACAAATCCGCTATCTATATAGCTTTGCATGGTATCCACTATATGCAACAAGGCCAGGGTATCATTGGCTATGGCTGTATCTACATGCGCCCGCCTTAGGGTTCCAAAGGCTTTGCGCCACAAAAACAGGTTGGCCTGGTTGCTATCTTCACTTATGCCATCAAACATAAACACATTGGTGGTGGCCATGGCTTTTTCAATTAAAATACCTGTAGGTACCTGCCCTAAGTCAACATGTTTAAAACAGGAATCCATCATTTCCAGGTAGGAATATGCTATGGTAGAATCTGTAAATAACGAATCGTCCTGAGCGAAACTTATTTGAGGGAAACAGAAATACCAAAAGGTGAACAACAGCAAAATGATTTTTTTCATAAGTAAAAATTAATTAGTTAATAACTTATATCAAAACGGCCTGATTCTACCTTTACAGAAGTAAGTCCATTATCATCTAATAAGGTGAAACCGAACATACCTGCGGCAAATCCGTTTACTGTATCAAGCCGGGTAATATTTATCCAGGCAAAACCGCCTGCATTGATGGGATGATGGGAATCATATGTGTTATTAATAATTTCTACGGAACATGATCCAAGATAATCATTATTAGTGTCGAACCAGGCAATATAATTACCCGGTTTTGTTATATTTTTAGTTGAAATCCGAACCCATTGCGAATCAAAAAAACTCAGCTCAGAGGCTTTTATATAATAGCCAACACTTAGCACTCCATTTTCATAAAATGTCTGTATATAATGATACCCCTTCTCATAAACAGGCCAGGCCTTCCCATTAATAAGGCACCCAAACGTACCCAGACCACTGGCAGTGGCAGGGGGGAGTTTATCAATTTCTTCTTCTTTTTTGCATCCGGCATACAAGAGTGGGATGCAACAAAACAGAACAAAAACTTTATGCAGTTTATTCATTTGAGTTTTATTTTATTAATTACAAAATTAAATGGTTTTATGTGGTATTTGCAAGAAAAAAATCCTTAGCGGCATACAAACAGAAATTGAATGAAAAGATTGATGAAAATTAAAGATGAGTAAAAGAAAAAGAAACAAAATGATTTTTTAAAAAATCTTCTTTTAGCTCACCGAAGTTCAACCAGGTCTTTGCTCCCGAATGGTTGCGTACATGGTAATCTATAAAACGGTCAAAACGTTCTTTGCGGGTCATGTTGCAATATCAGGCAAATCACTTTGATATTAAAAGCCTTTAAGAAACTCCAATAAAAAAGTGGTGGCTACCAAACCCTCTTCCCTTTGTATATTTTATCCCAACCGTTTGGAATTGGCTGATTTGTCTCGGAGGTCACTACAAAAGAGATGCTATCCATCACGTGGTATTCTAATTTTAGTCCGCTTATGTACCGGCAATGGGAACATCCGGCTGCTTTATTGTAGTACCGGCTAAACGAGTTTGAATCGGATAAATCAACCTCAAATGATTCAAATACTCCTGTAGTAGTATCCGGTCCCAAATTAGCCACTACCAGAGTAGCCCAAACATCCTGTTTTTGTACAATTCTTAAATACGCATACCCGGTATCCTGAGGTGTACCGGACATCCACATCATATTGTCGTAGCGGCAGTAAAACAATCCGGTGTATCCTGACAAATTCAGTGACTGCACCCCAGCGTCTTCTTTGCTGCAGGAAATAAAGCATCCTAAAAAAAACACCGGAAGAAGTGTTTTGAAAGCGATATTTTTCATACTAACCAAATTTAGGGCAATTTACTGAAAAGACATGCTCTAAATTCAATAGGTTGCAAACAAGGATTGCAAATCATATAAGGGAATTAATCTTCACTCACCGGATTTGCTCCCAAATGATGGTTTACATGGTAATCAATAAACTGATCGAAACGTTCTTTACGCGTCATTACAGAAACGCAAAAATAGGAGGACACGCAAAGTCCGATAGCTATCGAACGCTAAGGCAACTCTTAATTAACTTTGCGCCTTTGCGGGCTTTGCGTGAAAAATCAAAACACCGTCTTTTCGTGCAGGGCAGCCGAGTATTCCAAAACAATGTTTACGCTGGTAGGATGAGGTTCTTCCAAACTATCACCAAGGGCGGTGATGGTTTTAACCAATTGGCGGTACTCATTCAGGAATTCCGGGTCGGAGGCTAACTGTTCTACAATCCCAAGTTCTTCCTTTTCAGAAGTTTCGCGGTAAATAAAACGAATTAAGTCGTCAGGAGTAAATGTTTTGCGCATAGGCGTGTTTTAAAATTAACACCTACATAACGGCCAAACATTTCAGATTATTTTATCGCAGCACCATTTCTTTTTCCTGCATCATTTTACGCATATTATTCAGCGCATAACGCATGCGACCCAAAGCGGTGTTAATGCTTACCCCGGTGGCATCGGCAATTTCTTTAAAACTCATATCCCCGTAATGACGCATAATCAATACCTCGCGCTGCTCCTCGGGCAATAGCTTTATTAAATCCCGAATGCTGCGTTCATTTTCCTTCCGCATCATCTGGTCTTCCCTCGATTCCTCGGCAATACTGATAAATGACAATACATCGTTTCCGGCCGTATCGGTAATAACAGGGGTGCGTTTGGCCTTACGGAAATAATCAATGGCCAGATTGCGGCCAATGCGCAGTACCCACGGAAGAAACTTTCCTTCCTCATTGTACTTATCACTTTTAAAGGTTTGAACCACCTTAATAAAGGTTTCCTGAAACAGGTCTTCAGCCAGATACCTGTCATGGACAATCAGGTAAATAGTAGTAAAAACTTTGGATTTGTGGCGCTTGATTAACGTTTCAAGACACATTTCGTTACCGCTGCGATAGGAATCAATCAACTCCTGATCACTAATTTTTGCTTTTGTCATTGGTTTGACCGGTTTAAGTGAAACAAATAAAATTAGTGTAGAAGTTTAATCGATATGCGTGTCTGTTTTTTAGTTAATTATTGCGGTTTGAATATGTAAAAATAATACTTCACAAATAAAAAACAAAATATTTTTTCGGGCAAGTCTGTTTTTTTTCTGTTTATGCACAAAAAAGGGGCAACATCCGTAAACATATTTCCCCGACATTTGTCCTTCTATTTATGACATCAAAAGCCGTTTTAAAATACAATACTCCAGCCGCCCAATCCGATAAAACCATACTGATTAAAGGGGCCCGCATGCACAACCTCAAAAATGTGGATGTAACCCTGCCACGTAACAAACTGGTGGTAGTAACCGGTGTATCGGGCTCCGGAAAATCATCGCTGGTGTTCGATACCCTTTATGCCGAGGGACAGCGCAGGTACGTAGAGAGCCTTTCGGCCTACGCCCGGCAGTTTATGGGGCGCATGAACAAGCCCGATGTGGATTTTATAAAAGGAATAGCCCCTGCCATTGCCATTGAACAGAAAGTAAATACCCGGAATCCACGAAGCACGGTAGCCACCACCACCGAAATTTATGATTACCTGAAACTGCTTTTTGCCCGCGCAGGCCGCACCTACTCGCCCGTATCGGGCAAAGAGGTAAAAAGCCACAACGTGCGCGATGTGGTTAATTTTATCAATGAATACCCTGACGAAACGAAAATATTTTTAATGGTGGCCCTGCATCACCTTAAAGAGAAAAAATCGCTGAAAAAAGAACTTGAAATTTTACTGCAAAAAGGATTTTCGCGCTTAAGCCTTAACGGAGAAACACAGCGCATCGAGGATTTTATAGAAAACGGCATTGACCCTTTTCTAAAAGCAAAAGGCAAACAACTGCTGCACCTGATGGTTGACCGCTTTGCGGTGAGTAAAGATGATGAAGACCATAACAACCGCATTGCCGACTCGGTACAAACCACTTTTCAGGAAGGAAACGGAGAATGTTTGGTAGAAATAATAGATGCCAAAGGAAAGCCGGGCGTGTTTCAGTTCTCTAATAAATTTGAAATGGACGGGCAGGTTTTTGAACGCCCTTCAGTCAATTTTTTCAGTTTCAACAATCCGTACGGAGCCTGTAAAACCTGCGAAGGTTTCGGGTCGGTAATAGGTATTGACGAAGATTTGGTGGTACCCGATAAAAGTCTCTCAGTTTTTGAAGATGCCATAGCCCCGTGGAAAGGCGAAAAAATGAGCGAATACAAGACTCGCTTTGTAAAATATGCCCGCAAGGCCGATTTCCCGATTCATCGTCCGTATCATGAACTGAACAAAACGCAC
The DNA here is from genome assembly GCA_019695215.1 of Bacteroidia bacterium. Classification (GTDB taxonomy): domain Bacteria; phylum Bacteroidota; class Bacteroidia; order UKL13-3; family UKL13-3; genus JAGPCK01. The sequence continues at coordinate 65,424 of JAIBAK010000016.1, forward strand.
AGAGATATTTTGTGGAGGGGAAACAGCGAATGGGAAGGGATAAACGGATTTTTTAAATACCTCGAAAGCCAAACCTATAAAATTCAATACCGCGTTATGCTGGCCCGATACCGCGGTAAAACCACCTGCCCCGATTGCTTAGGAACCCGCCTGAGGCCCGATGCTGCCTATGTGCGGCTGGCAGATACCCGCTATAAAAAAAGCGCAGACTACAAACACCTGAGCGAACTGATGCTAATGAGCGTGGCTGAAGCAGGTGCTTTTTTTGACGAATTGCAACTGAACGAATACGATGCTAAAATAGCAGAACGTATACTGGTAGAAATAAAAAACCGGCTTCGTTACCTGCAAAATGTGGGATTAGGTTATTTAAGTTTAAACCGGCTCAGCAATACCCTTTCGGGCGGAGAAACGCAACGCATAAACTTAGCCACCTCCCTTGGCAGCAGCTTAGTGGGTTCTATGTATATTTTAGATGAGCCCAGCATTGGACTGCACAGCCGCGACACAAAAAAACTGATTACGGTACTTAAACAACTGCGCGATGCAGGCAATACCGTAATTGTGGTAGAACATGATGAGGAAATTATGCAGGTATCCGACAGCATAGTGGACATGGGCCCCTTAGCCGGAATACACGGAGGTGAAGTGGTGGCACAGGGCACGCTTGATGAAATAAAAAAGCGTGGGGAGAGTCTTACGGGAAAATACCTGTCGGGGAAAATGGAAATTCCTGTGCCTGCTAAAAGAAGAAAATGGAACGATTATATTGAAGTGTGCGGAGCCCGGCAAAACAACCTCAAAAATATTACTGTTAAATTTCCGTTGCACACCATGACGGTAGTAACCGGAGTGAGCGGAAGCGGCAAAACAACTCTTATAAAAAGCATTCTCTACCCTGCCCTGCAAAAACATTTGGGAAACTACAGCGGAGAAAAAACCGGAACGCATGATAAACTTCAGGGAAGTTTAAAAAGCGTGAAACAGGTGGAGATGATAGACCAGAATCCTATTGGAAAAAGCAGCCGCAGCAACCCCGTTACCTATATAAAAGCCTACGATGCCATTCGCGATTTATACAGCCAGC
>JAIBAK010000059.1 GCA_019695215.1 Bacteroidia bacterium
TTTTGCTTTCCTGTAATAAAAAGGAAACAGAAGAGTTTGACTACACCGATTATCTTATTGAACTGGGTGCGGGAAACCGTTTACTTGGATATACTATAACACATGAAGGTAAGTTATCTCAAAAAGCAATATTTACTTATTTTAAGGACTCGGTTGTGGTGATTAATACCTACCCCGAATACCATGAACAGGATAACAGACACACCTATTTTCTTGATAAGGGTTCTGTTGTATTATCGAGACTTTATTCATGGGGCGGATTCACTGAGTATGTTTACGCTTATGACAATGAAAAGAGGCTGAAGTCTGTTATAAGAGCCTATATTGACTCTACTACTTTGCCGGGGAGAAAGGATACCATAAGCGATGAGCAATTATTTTTTTACAATGACAAAAATGATTCGCGTACGGAACATGTCACTCATCATTCCGGATATAGTGTGTATGAGCCGGTCAATACTTTTACTTATACCGATGTGTTGCCTTCGTTTAACGTTAACAATTATTTTGAGGACCTTTTTCATCAGGGAAAATCACATTTAATTCTGACAGCTGTGTATAATGCAGGTATTCACTCTTTGCCTAATCAAACGGCTTCGCACGGAACGTTCAAATACCTTTTTGACAACCGGGGATATGTGGTTCAATCACGTGAAACGATTGTTCAGGGCGGGCATGGGTCTTCGACAACCGGAACAGTTACGCGCCTCAACGTTTACCGATATCTGTTTCGATAGGTCTTCGTTGCAAAAGACGAGTTTTTTGTCCATGGTTGGCATCCCTGCCAACCAACCAAAAGGCACAATTAATCCCTGAACTTTTTATATTTGAGTCATGTATTTCCATACAGCTACCATCTGCAACTGGCAAACCCTGCTTGAGGGAGATGAACCCAAAGAAATTGTTGTTCAATCGCTCAAATGGCTGGTAAAAAATAATCTGGCGCATATCCATGGTTTCGTCATCATGCCCAATCATCTTCATGTGCTTTGGTCCCCGGCTCAAAACGTAGAAATCGAAATAGCAGCAACCAAATTTTCAAGTTACACCGGAAGTATGCTTAAAAAGCACCTTGTTAAGAATCATCCTAATCAATTGCATAATTATGCTTCTTCACAATCGGATAGGGAACATCAGATCTGGGAACGAAGGCCAAGAAGTCTTGAGGTGATGAGCAGAACAATTGCTCAACAAAAACTTGACTATATTCATAACAATCCACTACAGGGAAAATGGAGCTTGTGTTTGATACCGGAAGAATACAAATACTCTTCGGCTTCATTTTATTTTTTAAACAGCACGCGCTTTGATTTTCTCTCACATTATGCAGACTTTTGCTAACTCCAAAGCTTGTTGGGCAGGGGAGTTGGTTGGCAGGGATGCCAACCAAGGACAGGAACTTGTCCTCATTTGCAACGAGCAACAGCAATCTTTATACTTGCTTTTGCCCGTTTTTATCACCAATTTTACCATGCAAAGTGTGGATGAGTTTTTTCACACTCTGCCGTTATGAACAATGCGGACTACGAACTAATTTCAACTATTTATACGATGAAAAATATCATCAATTCAATTCTATTATTGTTTGCCATTTCTCATTGTCTTAATGCACGGGGGCAAGCAATAAGAACTTATACTGGAAATTTTGAAAGCGGAAACGCAACATACCAGTATTATGAAAATGAAAACTTTGAAAGGGTTTATTGTGGTCAGTTTCTTTTCAAAGGAACAGGGGTTTCTGTAAATGGGAACTATAAAGACAATAAACGAGACGGAAATTGGGAATGGATAATCGTTGGGGCAGCATATACTTTATATCCGGAAAAACGGGTAGGGTATAAAATCGTTATTTCTGGAAAATATTCAAATGGATTCAGACAAGGTATATGGGTATACGAAAAAGTTGAAGTTGCTACCAACAAGATTTTGATGAAATCTACTGTAAATTTTAATAATGACACCCTTATTGGGAAATATGAGTATTATGACAACAATTACATTCACCCAAGCAATTCAGAGCATAACGTGTCAGTATCAGGGCAATTTGACTCTTTAGGTTTTATGGATAACAGTTGGACAATTAGATACCAAGAAAATAAAACAAAATGGGAAGATCTTAGAAAATACTCAAATGGAATACTCTATTGGAGATTGAAGAGAAATTTGAATACAGGTGAAATCACAGAAAAACTTGATAAAACTGGACATATTTCTGAATTAAATACAACAAATACCTACATAGAGCCGAATGAAGAGAGAATAAACTTTAGCCGAATAATTTCCTTTTGGTACTGCTTTGAAAATGATGACGAGAGTATTTTGACAAACGAAATGTTCTTTTATCCGTTTCCTAATGCTCATATCTCGACAAATGTTCAAATAAAACGAGAATGAAATTTTCGTAACAACAGAAAGGATTTTCTATCCATGGTTGGCTCCCGATAGCTATCAGGAACCAACCAACATATAAACTATTTTTTTAACTTGCAGATAAAATAGTTCGTCTTATGCAAAAAATTATATCCAGTATTTGCTTCATCTTGTTTATCAGCTCAAACTTGTTTGCCCAATGTGTTAACCCCGCCAATATTTATTCGTTCACCCACAATGGTAAAAACTACGAGCTGGTGAAAGAAAAAAAATCCTGGACCGATGCAGCAGCCTGTGCTGTTTCACGCGGGGGGTATCTGGTGCAAATAGACGACAGCAGCGAACAGGCAGCCATGGTATCGGCCATTAGCGCCTCCGGAGTGTCCACTACCTACAATCCGGTGAGTGATGGCGGAGGTACTTCGTACATTTGGATAGGAGCCACTGATAAAGTAACTGAAGGCTCCTGGCTGTGGGACGGGAACAATGATAGTACCGGCATCAAATTTTGGAGTGGCGAGGGGGCTGCGGGTCAGAACAACGGAGCCATTCTATCGGGCAGGTACATCAACTGGGGAGGAAAAGCATCGGGCACCATCAACGAGCCCGATAATTTTGGCGGTTTGCAGGATGCGGCTGCTTTGGCTTTGGCCGGTTGGCCGGCCGGAAGCGGGGCTTTGGGTGCTGCCGGAGAGTGGAATGATATCAACATCACCAATACCAATTATTATATTATTGAGTATGGAACCACCACCGGTTTTAACAGGCCGGATGCAGTTCCTGCAATAGGTATGTATCCTAATCCGGTTCGTTCGGTATTAAACCTTTCCGGCCCATCGGGTATTCAATCGGTAAAAATTATAAATGCGCAGGGAGTGGTGGTGTACATGGATAATCAAACACAGCAAAACGTGACGGCTATTTCTGTTTCGGCATTCGCTTCCGGGCTTTACCTGCTGCAGGTACAGCTCATCAATTCGGAGAGCTATACGCAAACTTTTTTCAGGGAGTAATACCGAAGTATTACCAGTGGTAGTTTACCTGCCGGCTACGTTTAACCGGAGGAGCACTTAAATTATCGTCCACATACAGTTTCACGCGCACTCCGCCATTAAACGACAGTTGCGAAAACTGCGCATCGGTAGCAAACAACGAAGCGCCTTTGCAGTAGCGGTAGTGTGCCCCTGCATACATGCTCACATGCGAAAATAAATTGAGGTGAAGCATGAGTCCGGTTTGAGCAGCAAAAAAAGTGCGGTTGGCAATTTGCAGATACGTGGTGCGGTTGTTTCCCGAAGTATTATAGTGATCGCTGTAGCGCGCATCGGCCAATCCTATATTTAACGGAATGCTGAAGTTGAATGCACGGTGAGGCATAAACATCAGTTCCTGGTGCCACATAAACAGGTTAAGCGAAAATTTAGGGTTCACCGCTTTTTTCAAACTGTCGTAAACAATGGTTCCTTTACTAAACGATTCTACATAGAAACCCGTACTGTAGTGTTTTCCTATAATGGCCGAAGCATTAAAGTGAAATCCGTTGAGCATGGTTGCTTTAAATTGGGTGCCGCTGTAACCCAAATCCAGATTCACACCGGTGAGGGTTATATTGGAAAACGCATCTCCAAGCAACGATTTATTTTGTCCAAAGGAAGTAAGGGTGCATATAAACAATAGGGGGGCGAACAGTTTTCTCACGGGCATTACATTTTGTTTGATGCATACAAAGGTAGGAAGCTAAAGGGAAATAGTACTGCGGAGGTGGGTTTGGTACAAAAGAAAACCGGGAAGCATTAGATACTCCCCGGTCATAACTAAACTATGAAAAACCTATCTGTCTGGGTGCAAGTTATGTCAAGGCAGACGAATGAAAAAGAAAAAAATTACCCTTTAGTGTAAGAGCCTAAAAATGAGGACGAAAAAATGACGATTTTTTTGAAGGTTTTCGATTGCTGTTATTGGGGCAATAAAAAAGCCGCTTGAATGCGGCTTTTTTATTCACGAAAGACCTCAAGTGTTATTATATGCTAAAGAGGTATTGTTCTTCCTTTATTGAAGCGTAAACCGGAAAAGTTCTGGTAGTTACTGAAGTTTGTTTGCTGCAGCAGCTTTTCTTTTTGGCTTTAGCCTTTTTGTCTTTGCAATGGGCATCTCCTTTTTTAGAAGAGCACGATTTTGTTGAATCGCATTTTACCGAGTACATTTCAGTGGAGTGGGCGCTTGCGTAAGCTATTCCAAGTCCCATAAAAGCGAAAAGAATCATTAATTTTTTCATATCTCTAAAATATTTAAGTGTTCAACTATGTCAATAACTGTACCACTACCAGCCGGCAAGTACGGTTTCTCCTCCGCTTACCTTTTGATTAAGGGTTACCTGCACTTTGGCATCTAAGGGCAAATACACATCCACCCTCGACCCGAATTTTATAAATCCCATTTCACCACCCTGCTGCACCTGTTGTCCCTGTTCTACATACCAGCAAATGCGCTTAGCCAATGCGCCTGCAATTTGCCTGAACAAAACCTGCTTTCCGCTTTTATGTTCAATTACCGTAGTAGTGCGTTCGTTTTCGGTTGATGATTTGGGATGCCATGCAACTAAATATTTTCCGGGATGGTATTTAAAATACTTCACCGTTCCGCTCACCGGATTTCGGTTTACGTGCACATTAAAAGGAGACATAAAAATAGAAACCTGCAGGCGTTTTCCTTTAAAAAACTCCGGTTCTTCCACTTCTTCTATCACCACTACTTTACCATCGGCAGGAGCAATAATATGTGCATCATTTTTTTGGGTGTTGCGGGGTGGATTTCTGAAAAACTGAAGAATAATAACCAGAAAAACGGTAGAAATAAATAACACTGCCTGACTGATCCATTCGGGTTGGGGAATAAAATACTGAATGGCAAAGTTCAGTACAAACAATACCGCAAGGGTTATAAAAATGGTTGCGGAGCCTTCTCTGTGTATCATTCAACAAATTAAACTCAAATTGGGCAAACAGCCAAACTCAGCCCGGAATCCTGAGGCGCACTTCGTTGATACGGGTGTGATATACAGATAGGATGGTGAATTCCATTTTGCCAATCTGAATTTTTTCGTCTTTGTGCGGAATGCTTTCGTGCACGGCAAAAATATATCCGCCCAGCGTTTTGTATTCTCCCTCCGGAATATGAAGGTTATAGGTTTTGTTGAGGTAATCTGTTTCGAGCCGGGCCGAAAAAATAAATTCGTTGTCCGATATTTTGGTTTCAGTTAGCTGTTCCACATCGTACTCGTCTTCTATTTCTCCAAAAATTTCTTCCATTATATCTTCAATGGTTACCATTCCGGCTGTACCGCCAAATTCATCAACTACCAGAGCCACGCTTTTTTTGTTGTGCGAAAACTGCTTTAACAATTCATTGGCAGGCATCGATTCGGTTGCAATAATGGGAGCCACCATGATGGAGCGGATGTTTTTGGGTTTTTTAAACATCTCCACCTGATGCACATACCCGATGACATTATCAATAGAATCGTGGTAAATGAGAATTTTAGAATGCCCCGATTCTACAAATTTGCGGTACAAATTATCAATGGTGTCGGTAACTTCAATAGCTATCAGTTCAGTTCGCGGAACCATACATTCCCGTACTTTCACATTGGCAAAATCAAGCGCATTTCTGAAAATTTCCGTGTCTACATCGGCATCTTCGTCCAAATCTAATTTTTCACTTTCGTTAATGTAATTATCTAAATCAATTTTACTGAAAACGGGTGTCTCTTCGGCAAAGTCCATTCTGAACACTTTTACAAAAACTACTTTCGACAGGAAAACGATAAAGTGAACCACCGGCCAAAGCAGGTAGTAAAAAACCATAAACGGAAAGGTGAGCAGAAAGAGAATAAAATCGGGGTTAATGCGGAATAAGGCTTTGGGTAAATACTCGGCCAGCAACAGCACCACCACCGTAGAAATAAAAGTGGTAATCAGCAGCACCAAAAATTCATTGTCGTGATCATACGGAAGAATATTTTTGATGGACGGTGAAATGGTTTCGTCCATAAAAATACTGTAAATAACCAGCGCAATATTGTTTCCGATAAGGGTAGTGCTTATAAACTTGGATGGCTCCTTAACAAAACCCGAAAGAATTTTTGCGGTGTAGCTTCCCTGTTTGCTTTTTAACTCAATGCGCAGTTTGCTGGCAGTAATAAAGGCAATTTCGATACCCGAAAAGAAAGCCGACATGAGCATGGAAATAAGTATGATGTAGTGGTGTTGTTCCATAATTATTTACTCTTGCTTTTGAATTTGAATAAGAAAAACGAAACGCCCGATATCAGTAAAAACATATAAGCTTTGCCAAAAATAAATCCATCGGTGAGTGAAACGTACGCACTCACCAGCAAAGCCAGTACAGCCAGCCACAACCATGTTTTACTTAGCAGTTGCTGCATCTGTTTCTTCGTTAAGTTTAATAATTCCTTTCAGCTTAAAAATTTTATACCTGGTAAAATCTTCGTTTGATTCAAATCCGTATCCGTATAAAATCTGGTCCTTTTGGGTAATGGTAACCAGTTTATTTTTCGAGTAGATTTTTTTGGTGGCCTCATTCCAGAAAATTTGTTCGGCAGTAAGCGTTTCTCCTTTTGTATTAATTACAATTACACTATCGCGTGCTTCCATTAGTTTTTCGTTTTCCCACCTTATGGCATAGCGGGCTTTGAGCATACTTTCTACCTCGTGGTTGCTGTTGTAAAAATAACAGGTGAGTCCTTTTTTCATTTCGGTGTAGGGCCGTTCGTCCTGATACCGTTCAATAAGCGGAGCCAGCATTTTTACGCGTATAATCCCCGAATCGGTATAGGTCATTTCAATTTTTATACCCCGCTCTACCGGAAATTTTTTGTTTTCGGTAACCATCTTTATCTTCTCCATGTCGCTTTCGCACGAGGCAAAAAAGCAGGCGGATAAAAGAGCGGCTGCAAAAAGCTGAACTGTTTTTTTATGAAACATATTCTGTGAGTGCCTGAAGGGTATTAGTCAAATTTCCATTTCTGGAACCATTCGTCCTCAAAAGTAATTCCCAGTGTAAAACGCAAATGATTTTCCTGCAGCAGCGAACCATTTAAAGTGCCCCGTTTAAAATACTCTACCGACAAATTAATTTTCGATAGAATGAAAGCGGAGTTATCCCGCGTTTTTCGGATTTTTAACGGCACGCCTGCACCCACACTCATTCCGTATTCGGCAATGGGTTCGCCATTCAGCTGCAGGTTGGTTTGAGCAAACCTGAATCCGGTGCGGTATTCAACTTTTGCCAGTCGTTTTTTTCTTACGTTTAAATCGGTGAGTGGCGTAAATGCAGCTCCGGCCGCAAAGGAGAAACTGTTTTGCAGCGAATCCTGCTGGCCGAATATGGAGTATTTACGCCAATCCTGTCCTTTTATATCAAGGGTAAGGATAAGTTCGTTTTGCTTTTTCTTATCATTTAAGTCTTTCCCCAAACCCTGTATCTGATACACCATTCCCAATCCCCAGGCAGCAGGTAATTTTAAAGCAGGCTGATTGGCGGTTTCGGTATACAGCAGCGTATCGCGGTCGCGGTCGTAATATCCGGGATACACTGTTCGGGCAAACACCACCTGATGTCCTGCAAGAGTGCGGGCAGGTGCATAGGTGGCACCTATGGTAAGGCTGCGTGTATCATTGGGGCGATACACATATTGCAATCCTAAATCAAAGGTAACATCTCCAATATATCGGGTGCGGTCTTCTTTGTAATTATTAGTGGTAAAGGAGGTGTCTCCAAAATAAGCCGCCTTTCCTATTTTCATTTGTCCGTACACATAGTTTACATTAAACCCCCCGTTCAATTCATGTTTTTGAAAGGGTTTTTCAAGCGTGTCGAAACAGTTGCAGCTCCATAGTTTAAAGCTGTGGCCCATGTAAAATTTAGAGAGTCCGCCACGCCCCGTGTACGAAGTTTGTGTAAGAATATTGTTGCTTCCGGTAAACAGGTAATTGGAAATATTATACCCCACATGACTCACCGGCTGCATACCAAAACTGGCGCCCCATCCTATTTTTTTCATTACAGGCACTCCCAGGGCAAGGTACCCGTAAGAGGCATTGCGAAAATACTGCGATTGTCCGCCTGACGAAATGGTTCCGTTTTCAAGCAATGCTCCGGTTTCATAAACGGTGCGCACCAAACTATTGTACGAGGCAGGATTTAACGGGTTAATGTATCCACCTCTTCTGAAAGCCGAACCACTTTGGCTCATGCCACTTTGAATGGAAAAGCCCTGAAAGGCAAGATCTCCTATCCCAAAGCGGGAGTAGGGAGATTTTGTATTGTTTTGAGCCAGAGCAGTGATGGTGGCCAAACAAAAGAAGCATAAGGAAGTAAGTAGCCGAAAAGGTTTATTGTGCATGAATGGTAAGTATGTAATGTAATCCGGCCAAAACCAGATTTGGTTCCGCAAATATGTCACATTTAAGTCGCTTAGCCAAAAACGGGGCATCACCGCCACATATCACTACGTGTAAATCAGGAGTGGAAACCTGGTACTGCTCAATGATATGGGTTATTTCGGCAACTATCCCGTTTTGCACCCCTGAGAGAATACTTTCCTCGGTACTTTTTCCGGTTAGCTCTTCAAAATTACGGTGTTCAACAAGCGGTAATTTTCCGGTAAACGAGGCAAGTGCCCTATAGCGCATAAGTAATCCGGGCGAAATGGCTCCACCCTCATAGTGTTTGCCTTTGCTGACCATATCGTACGTAATGCAGGTTCCGGCATCAATCACCAGTATATTTTTATAGGGAAATAACCGAACCGCTCCGGCACAGGCCGCCAATCGGTCGGTGCCCAGCGTGTGCGGTGTTTTATAGTTAATGGTAAATGGCAAAGGGCTTTTGTGTGAAAACCGGTGAAGGTTTGAAAGCTGTGAAAAAATCCGTTCGGTATCAGGATTTCCGGCAGCCACATCGGCAACAATTGCCTTTAGTAAATGGTGTTTTTGGCAGAATAAAGCAAGTTTATCTAATTCCGTTTTGCGGTTGAATTGAAGCAACTCGGTTAAGTTGTTCTTATCAAAAATGGCAGCCTTAATTCGGGTATTACCGGCATCAAGTACTAGTTCCATATTTCGTACAGGTATTTGATTTCCTTAAATCCAAAAGTGCGCAATTCATCGGCAATTTCTACAATCAAATGCCCTGTATCGTCAACGTTTTTAATTATTCCTTCCACCGTTTCTCCGTTCACATCAAAGAGGTAAGGTTTATTTATACGGTAAAGGTATTTTAAGTAATCAGTATGCAATCGTTCAAACTTTTCTGATTTTAACTGCAATAATCTTGCATCAAGAAAATTAAGAATGAGTTCGGTTACTTCTTCCAGTTCAAATTTTCTTCCTGTTTCAAGTGCCAAAGAGGTTGGGTTGGGCAAGTCGGGCGGAAACAGGGTTTGGTTTATGTTGAGCCCGATGCCAATCACCGTTTGTTTAATCTGGTTTCCCGATACGCTGTTTTCAACCAGTATGCCGGCTATTTTTTTATGAGAGATATAAATATCGTTGGGCCATTTAATATACACATCGGGGATTATTGCTTTCAGGTAGTCAACCAAAGCAAGCGAAACGGCCATATTGAGCAAAAACTGCTTTTGCAAATCCAGAAAACCCGGATAAATAACCATGCTGAAGGTTAAATTTTTGCCGGCTTCGCTGTGCCAGCGGTTGCCTATTTGTCCCCGTCCGGCCGTTTGGTGGCTGGCTATAATCACTGTTCCCCCAGGTAGTTTAGAGGAATTTAGCAAACTTATAAGGTGGGTATTAGTGGAACATACCTCCACTTCCCATATTATGTTTGTCCCGGCTATTAGCCTGTTTTCTGAGTAGCGTTTCAAGTCAAAAACGCAATTTAGGAATTGACTCTGATTATATTGCTATAGCATTTTTAGGAATTTGAAACATCAAATAAATATCTTATTGAATTGTATATTGTTACTGTTGATTTTAGAGTTTAAAAAACAATTCCAATTTTAGGGTGTAATACAAGAATATCTCTATTAGGTCTATATGTGCTTAAATAGTATGACGAGTTTCTTGAAAGCCTTGATTTTTCGAAATAATGTGAGTAACCAAGAGTGCCTCCCACCAGAAAATGAGAACCGAAATAAAAATCTAAGCTTACTTGACCACCTAAACCAATAGCACTATAACGGCACATACAGGTATGAATTACATCCCGATAATCGTTTACGTCTAAATAAACCAGTTCCATTCCTTTTCTGTACGATATATTAGCTGAAATGATATATTTTAATAATACAAATCTATTTAGTTGCTTCTGAAGAAAGCTATAATCGCCTGATAACGTAATATCATCAAACTCTCTTCGCCATACATCCCCTTTTTTAGCTATCCCTGATTTTATTTTCTGACCTAAGTCATACAAATTTCCATAAGAATAAGTGGAGAGTCCAATCCTTGTTTTTTCGTTTAAATTTCTAGAATATTTTATGTAAGACGGTATGTACGGTGAAGTAGCCATAATCGGCAACCAACCAAAGCCACCATCATCAAAAAAGTTCATTCGATGTTTATCAAAAAACCATGCAGCAGTACTACCCACTTCTATAAGATTTTGTGGCGACTTGCGTTTTTGAGGAATACTGTCGGTTGCGATAGCACAATATGCACTAATGGATAAAAAATATAGAATTACATAAAGTAACTTCTTCATTGCTTGATAAACCTAAATACACAATTTAGTTCATTTCCAGTTATCCTAAGAGAGTAAAGACCTGCAGGCAGACCATTTACATTTACTGTAATTATGGTTTGGTCAAATTTAGGCTCCAACACTTTTACTATTTTTCCACTAATATCGTATATTTCCATTCTTAATGACAAATTTTGTTTGTCTCTAAATGTAAACTCACCCAAATTTACAAATAATTCATTACTTGTGGGATTTGGGTAAACGGTAATTGATTTAGCCTTGAATTTCATTTCGTCCACTTGAGTCATATTGCCCCTAGACAAAGAAAAGCAACCTCCGTCAAAAAACTGAGCGGTAGTATCTAAACATTCACAGTAGTTACCAATGTTGCATGCAGCCCATGCTCTGCACGTTTGCCTTTCTTCATATGAGCATTTACCAAATAGGATTCTTGCGGCTGCTACCGCATGGGCTCTTGCCTGAGGGTAGGTTTCAGTTTGTCCAACAAGATTGAGATAGCTATAATAGGTTATCAAGGCACTTTTACTAATCCCAATTCCCATAACTTGCTTACTTAATTGGATACCGCCCATGCTCAGTAAGTAGAACCATCTATTTTGAACGGAACAGTTAATATGAACTCCTCCATTGTCGCTATTATCAGGGTAAGTCCACCAGTCTGAAGATTGATACCAGTCTGGGTAATAAGTAGGATGAGAAAAACCTAAACCTGTTGGAATCGTTTTGCTGCTCGGTAGTTGCATGTCACGGATTTGAGGACATACAAAATCTTCACCTATCGTCCAGTCCCAACTTCCAGACTGGGCGTATCTCTCTGTCATAAATCCGCATATATCTGAAAAGGACTCATCAAGAGCTCCGCTTTCTTGTGCGTAACCCAAATTACTTTCATAATGTGTTACGCCATGTGCAAATTCATGGCCAGCAACGTCATAGGTTGTAGGTAGCCATGTCATCGGGTTTGATCTACTACCCCTTGAAAATGAGATATACTCATAATTGCTTGACTTTTCTGGTATCCAAGAGGCGTTCTGGCCAGAGCCATCATCAAGATCGGCATAAACTCGAACCCCTTTCCCATATCCATCCATACCGTTCCTTTTTGCTACGTACAAAAACATATCCCAAGCCACTTGCACAACATAGTGAGCCGATGTCGCCCCCCAATGGTCAGTATCCCAATGGTCATCCAAATCATTCGGTAAACTAGAGTAACTCCAATGCGAATAATTGTTTTTTGTGTGATAGTCCTTGGTTCTTATATCTCTTGTGCCATTATTGGCATGAAGGTAGTGACGGTCTCTTAGTCCGCCAATATATTTCGTATCAAGGTCTGTTCTCAATCCGTAATAAATGTGGGTAAAGTCACCTTGTCTTGATGCATTCTGGTTTTTTAGCACTTCACCTGTTTGGGCATCCACGTATACATAAGTTGTTTTGAATGGAATATCAGACAAAATAATGAATTTCCAAGCCAACTTGTATTTTGATTCAGCAACAGTATCATCATCCATAAGAGCGTAAAGCAACTCTCCTTTGGGGTAGGTATCAATCAATATTTCGTTCGAATCATCATCAAAAACAGGTAGAGTGTCTTCCCAAGGGTATTGCTCGGCATTCACTGCCGCTAATGCCACCTCCAGTGCCTGAGCAGATGAATAAATCGTATCTGCGCTGAGGGTCATGTTTTCTGCCACCCAACCGTTTGAGAGGATAACATAATCATCATTAAATAACTCTCTGTATTCGGCTCCTTCCAAAACAATCCCATTATGATACTGCTTGTAATATCGATGATGAAAGCAAACAAAAGAATCTGTCCATTCACGTACCAAGTGCATGGAATCGTTTGCAGCAAGTCCCGTAAAATCTTTGTAAGTTGTAAATAACTGCCCTACATGCATACTATCAGGATACCACCAAAGTAAACCTAAAGGGTCGTTTTCCCATGTTCTATTATAAATAGTTGTGTTGGAGGGGTCATGAAGTACACGAACCTGAGCAAACCCGGAATAGCCAGTAAAAGCGGTAAGTAACCACAAATAAATTGTTTTTGTTTTCATAAATTTAGAGTATAAGTTTATTTTTGATTCCCAAAATTATTGTTTTAGCATTGTAGGTACATTTATTAAATCAATCATTATGGTTAAGAATTTAATCATTTCATTTCTATGAATAATAATATACACGATAAAATAAGAAAAATCCGTGGGCTGAAAGGATATAGTCAGGAATATGTTGCTCAAAAAATAGGTATGTCGCAGACTAATTATGGTAAAATTGAACTTGGACAGGTAAAGCCTCCACTGGATTTTTTAGACAAAATATCACCTGTTTTCGAAATGTCGAACGAAGATATTTTGACTTTTGATGAGAAGTTTGTGTTCCATAATAACTCATTTGATACCAGCCAACCTAATATTTACAATGCTAATTTTGGATTACACGAAAAAGCCCTTTACGAACAACTTTTAAAAGAGAAGGATGCGCAAATTCATTTGCTTACCCAAATTTTAGAAGAAGAAAAGAAGCGTAGGCAGAAGTAAACCGAGATTTTCGATATAATATTTCCCTAAATAATAAACTAAATTGCTACATGGCAAAACGTAAAAAAGATGACGAAGCGGCTATTTTGTGCGACCAGATTGTGAAAGGTATGCAGGAGAAAAAGGCCCATCACGTGGTAAAACTGGATATGAGAGGTGTAAAAGGAGCTTCGACTGATTTTTTTATTATCTGCCATGCAGATAACGACAGACAGGTAGAAGCTATTGCCAACTCTGTAGAAGACGAGGTGCATAAAGCAGTAGGCGAATGGCCCTGGCACAGGGAGGGACTGGAGAATTGTGAGTGGGTACTGCTTGATTATATCAATGTGGTAGCGCACGTTTTTTTGCGCGATAAGCGTGACTTTTACGGGATTGAAGAATTATGGGGAGATGCTGCCCAAACTTCATACGAGGATTAATATTTAATAAGGGCACAGGCTTTGATAACAAATGACTTTTTAACTTAAAAGATGAGCGCTAACGACAATTCAAACCAGAGCAAAAAACCGCTTAAAGGCAAACAACCTCAGGTTCCTAAATTTAATTTTTACTGGATATATGCTATAATAGCTGTAGCATTTCTGGTTACTTATATCTATCAACCCGATCCAGCGGTTAAGACAACTTGGCAGAGAGTGAAATCTGAAATGCTCTTAAGTCATGATGTTGCACGCATTGTGGTGGTAAATGATAAAGTGGCCGAAGTGTACATAAAAAAAGAGGCACTTACCAAAGATAATCCCAAGTACAAAGATGCCATGAAGGGATCTGGTATTATGGGTGGCGATTCAGGCCCTCATTATTATTTTGAGATAGGAGACGTAGGCAAGTTTGACGAAAAAATGGAAGAGGTGCAGAAAGATTTTGCGCCCGAAGAAAAAATAGAACTTGAATACACAACCAGTCATAATGCATGGGGTGAAATTTTCTCCTGGATAATTCCATTGTTGCTCATTTTTGGTTTCTGGATGCTGGTGATGCGCAGAATGGGTGGAGGCGGAGGCGGTGGAGCACAAATTTTTAATATTGGACGCTCGCGCGCTCAGCTCTACGACAAAGACATGATGGTGAACATTACTTTTAAAGACGTAGCCGGACTGGATGAGGCTAAACAGGAAGTAATGGAGATTGTAGACTTTTTGCAAAACCCGAAAAAATATACCAATCTGGGAGGTAAAATTCCTAAAGGAGCATTGCTGGTTGGTCCTCCCGGAACAGGAAAAACATTATTGGCGAAAGCGGTTGCCGGTGAAGCTGGTGTTCCGTTCTTTTCACTCTCGGGTTCTGATTTTGTAGAGATGTTTGTGGGTGTGGGAGCATCGCGTGTGCGCGACCTGTTTAAGCAGGCAAAAGAAAAATCTCCGTGTATTATTTTCATTGATG
>JAIBAK010000060.1 GCA_019695215.1 Bacteroidia bacterium
GGCACGGATTGGCCGCAGCCGAGTATTACCTTGATACGGCTTTTCATGCAAAAGAAAACAAATCCCCGCTAAACTTTTACCGCTATTACTACCACAAGGCGTATGTGCTCAATCATTTTGCCCGCGATTACAATGCCGCGTTAGAATATATTTCTATTTTGATTGACCGGCTGGAAACAGAAAAAATATTTGATGCACTTACTGCCGAGTCATACTTTGTAAAGGGAGATACTTATATCCTGCTCAAAAATTTTCCGCAGGCATATCGTTATTACTCCGTTGGGATAAACCTGTGCCAGATGATGGACGACAAAGTTGCCAAAAGCAGGCAATTCGACCGGTTTGGTCTGGTGCTATACCGGCAAAAATATTACAAGGAAGCCCGCAAATATTTTTCTGAAGCCTATGCCGAAATTTCAAAAGAAGATACTTCCTTTATTCCCGTACTAAAAAAACAGGAATTGCTGGACAATATTGCCCTGTGTTATACAAATGAAGGCAGCCTCGATTCGGCCATGTTGTTTTACGACAGTGCCCTTGCCGAAATTAAAAATTTCGGAACCAGGGGAGACCTTCCTTTAAAAACACAGCGCGGAGCCGAAGGGGTGGTACTGGGTAATATGGCCAAGGTTTATTTGTTGCGCGGAGATGCCGGAAAAGCTATTGCCCTTTACCGGAAAAGCATTGAATTAACCCTTAGCAGCATTAAGCAAAAAGAAGATGCGAGTTATTCGCTGGTGCACTTAGCCGATATTTACCTTGCGCAGCAAAATATTCATGAGGCCGATTTAATCATTGATACGCTCGAGGCAATTGTACAAAACCCGGAGAATGTCGGAATGGAACAGGCGTTTAAAAAACATATGCTTCGGTTAAAACGCGAATCGGCCATGCTGAAAAAGGACTGGATGAATGCCGCAAAATATGCCGATGAGCACCTGAAAATTTTAATGGAAGAAGGGGACGGAAATGAAAAACGGGACTCGGATATTAACGATGTGCTAACCAGTTTTGAAAAGGAGCAGCAAATGCTTAGTCTGGTAAAGGAAAACCGGTTTAATAAAAACATCAATACCCTTATCGGAGTCCTCTTTTTGCTTTCGGTAATCATTGTATTCGTTGTGTTTTTCAGCTGGCGAAACGCAAGGCAGCGTACTGCCGAACTGGAGGTACTGAACAAGCGCATTGAAGACCAGAAGTTGCAATTAGAAGAGAATAATGCCACCCTATTGGAGCTGAATCAGGAGAAGGATAAAATTTTAAGTATTGCCGCCCACGATTTGCGCAACCCCGTTTCGGCAGTAAAAAGTATTACCCAGCTTATTGAAAGCGAAGAGGCCGTTAAAAACAGCCAGGAGGTAAAAACATTGCTGGGTTTAATGACTAAGGCCAGCGATAGTGCGATGGAATTAATCAACGAAATTTTAATTCTGGCAAAGTTAAAATCGGCCTCCGATAATAAAATGGAGCGCATAAGCACCAATGAATTTTTAAAGGTAACTGCCGACCTGCTTAAAAGCCGTTCGGATGAAAAAGAAATAGAATTAGTGTTACTTCCTTCCATGCCCGATGTTGATATTTCTATTGACGAGGAGCGTTTCAGAAGAGCCGTGAGCAACCTGCTGGTAAATGCCATCAAGTTTAGCCACAAAGGTTCAAAAATCTGGATTGGTGCATCGGTGCTGGCCGACAGGGTGCATATTTATATTAAAGATCAGGGAATAGGGATTCCTGAAAAAATAAGAGGGTTGGTTTTCGATACATTCAGCGCAGCAAAACGACCCGGTACATCTGACGAGCCCGCATACGGATTGGGCCTCTCCATTGTAAAACAAATTGTGGGAGAACATAACGGCTCGGTTTGGTTCGACAGCGAAGAAGGAAAAGGAACTACGTTTTACATTGCCATTCCGGCCTGTATGTAGCACTTATCGGGAAAACCAGCGGCTGATACGCAGGTCAACATTTTCCCTTATGTCCAGATAAAATAAATTGTAATCGCCCACATGGTAATTTTTTATTTTGCCATACCTGCGCACCGTTGCCTCGGGGGCATACACCCATAAAATTCCCTGTACCGTGTTTACCTGAGCCTGCACCGTTGCAGGATAAGCTTCGGTTAAGTTTTGATGTGCCCCGCCCTTATGCGCAGCAACAGTTGTAAGCAATGTATCCCGCCTCCAGCTTACCGGATTTACACAGGCTATTTTACCCGGCACAATGGAAGCAAAACCATCGGTGTATCCGTATTTGTATGACCTCCATGCAACATAACAATTGGTTTGTGCTGCCGAATCTCCCGCTGGAATATGTTTAAATTCGGTTTCCCTCACCGGCCATCCGACTAAATACGCACAAATTAATTTTTGCTGAAGTGGAGTTCCGTCAAAAAATTCCTGCATCAGTTTAATGGCATGAATAGTTCCCTGGCTGTGCGAAGCAATAATGATGGGTTTGCCCTGATTATAATGTTTCATGTAATATAAAAATGCCGAACGCACATCGGCATAGGCCAGGCTAATGGCACTGTCTTTTTTCGGATTTTCCTTTAGAATAAATGCCTTTAAATGCGCCTGCCTGTAGCGCGGGGCAAATATTCGGCATCGGGTGTTAAACACCGTTGCCTGATTAAGCATGGAGCCTAAATCGGTTTTAGCGTTTAGTTCTTCATCGTCTAATGAGGCATTCCAGGGGGCACGATAAAAATTAGCCGTAAAGCTGGTGGGATGAATAAAAAACACATCGGCAGCCGAATCAATTTTGTTGTACGTTACAAAGCCCGGAACCGAATCGGAGAAATCTTTTTTCCAGGGATGTGCAGCCCAGTCGGAAAGGTTGCTGTAATCGGGAGGCCTTAGGCGTGCAGGGTGTTTTAACGGTGCGCCTGCAAGGGCGGTCACTATTGCCGTAAACAGCAAAAAGAAAACAACTACGCTGGCCTTTTTCAAATGGTAATACCCTTTCATGCCGCATCAAATGTACTTAATTGAACATGTATTGAAGCAATAAAAAAACGGGACGAAGCAGTACCTCGTCCCGTTTTCGTATTTTTTGTTTCGGGTGCTTATTTCAGTACAATGGTTGATTTGGTCATCAGGCTCAGGTCGTCATACAGCTCAACGGTGTAATCGCCCTTTTGCAGCTGGTCCTGGGTGCGGTCCCAGTACACACACATATCAATGCTTTTGTTGTCGTACTGATATTGTTTTTTCTCGCTGTACACCGTTGCTTTATCACGGTAGATAAACGTATTGCTCACGTTTGATGCCATCACCGATTTATCGGGACCCAGCACACGGATGTAAATATTACGCGGGCCTTTGTCAACAATAAGGTTTTGCAAAACGGTAAAGCATATTCTGAATTTTTGAGCGCTTTTTGATTTGGTGGTTACCTTTTCTTTGCTTCCCTTAATTGATACTGCATCTACTTTAAGGTTGGCAGCCATCATTTGCGAACCAAGTTTTACCTTCTCGGCCAGAATTCCTTTTTCTTTAGTGGCCGATTCAGCTTTTAAATTCGCATCGGTAAGCGAAGAACCTAACTCGGCATTTTTGGTTGTCAGCTCATTGTTTTTAGCTTTCAACTCTTCCATTTGAGCAAGGTAGTTGTCACGTTCCTCTTTCAGTTTGGTTATTTCGGCTTTGGCTTTGGTAAAACTACCTCCGTCACCACTTCCACCACGGGCAATTAACTGACGGATATAAACTATTTTGGTGCGCAACTCTTCGTCTTTTACATCCACTAAGCTATCCAGCTCGCTGTTCTCCTGCTGCAGGGAAAGCAGCTCAGCTTCCAGACGGTCAACTTCACCGGTAAGCGAATCTTTTTCATGTTTTACCGATTCAATATTGCGTGTGGTTTGTTCCATTTCTTCTGTTTTACTCTGAAGTTTTTGAAACAACACAATGTTTGAGGCAAATAATGCCACCACCACCACCGATATAATAATTTTCTTAATCGGGTTTGGTTTTTCTTCTAAAAGATGATCAATTTGTTTATTCGTTGCCATAAGTAGTAGTAGAATGGAATCGAAAGTAGCTGATTGAATAATATTTTCAAAATTTAGTTTGCTGCTTATTAGGCAAACTATTCGACAACAAGCTTTTGAATACGCTGTTTGCCCTTACGGCCTGTAACAAAAAGCATATAAATTCCCTTCGAAATATGGCCCAGCGATAAAATAACCGGGGTGTTTTCTGCGCTTGTTTCCAAAATAATCCGCCCGCTCATATCGGTAAGTTTAATTTGTTTTGTCCCCGGAATCCCTTCTGCACTAATGGTAATCTCTTCATTGGCCGGATTGGGGTAAACCTCCATTTGTTTTCCGCTTATATGGAAACTCCCGTTGGGACTAGTGGAAACAGAACCATAAACCGTAGTAGAGCAATGATAATACGAACTGGTAGCGACAAGCGAAATAGCATACAAACGATTTGACATCAGAAAAGTGTATTGCGGATTTTTTTGACTTGAAGTATCTGATGGCCCGTTTCCAAAATTCCACAACCAATCAGTGTAAATACTATCTGAGGTATTAGAAAAAGAAACAAACAGCGGGGCTTGACCGTAGGATACAGATGGCGTAAATACCGCATGAATGATGGATATTTTTGTGGTATCCGCATTTGAGCAGCCGTTTGAATCGGTATAGGAATAGAAGGCCTGATATGGTCCGGGATTCTGATTTCCGTTAAATAAATTTCCGTTCATACCCAGTCCCCAGGCTGTCCAAATTCCTCCCGGTGGAGAATCCCGCAAAGGCACCCATCCTGCCTGCTCACATAAAACAGTATCGGCATTAGAGGTAACTAAAGGAGGATTGTGTACGCTAATTTGCAGGGTGTCGGCAGCCCTAAGCGGAGGACAGCCAAAGGTATCGGGAGCAATAGTATAAACCAATATATAGTTACCCGCTGTAGTAGCGCTAAAGGTATCGTGTTGTAAAATGATACCACTCCACACGCCACCCGGTGGGGAAGCAGCCAGTTTGATAAAATTGTTTTTACACAACGCGGTATCAGACCCGACCTGTGCCATCTGGGCAAAATCGCAAATGGTGATTGTGTCGTAATAATCAATGACACCCGCTGCCGGATAAATAAATCGGGTGCGGACAACATATTTTCCGTTTTGGGTAAAGGCGTGTGTGGCAGGATTGGTTGAATAAGCTGCTGCGTTGGCACTATCAAAAATCCCGAACTGATTTTGTGAAAATTTGTAAGAGACAAGAGCAGAGCTAAAGACCGAAGGAACATTTGCGATTATTTTATACACCCCAACTCCTGTTCGGGTAATGCTTCGGGTTAAATAGAAATTGTTTACCCGTACTAAAATTGTTTGTGAGAATTCAGAGGGGATAGGACACTCTTGTCCTTTAACCATGAAGGTAAAATAAAAGGGAGTTTCTTTGTTGTGTTTAAAGTCGGGCGTCCAGCAAATGGAAGCGCTATCACCTCGATCCATATAACCGTTTTGATTCAATGAATTAAATACAGCGCCCGGTAACCCACCGTTCCAGTTAATTTTCACCGAATCTGTTCCCCCGTTTTTTACTGCCTTAAGGTAAAAACAAATGGGTTGCCCAACCTTTGTTTGAAAATAGTTGTAGTTTGGTCCGTAACAATAGGGACTAATACCAACGCGATACGGAAAAGATAGTGGTAGGTTAGTGCTTAGCTGAACCCCGGGGCTCGAAAAATAGTTTACTGGCGGAGTTGCCGGATTTGAGATTAAAATTTCTCTTCGTATGGTAGAAATATTGGTAAACGTACCCGCTATTTTTCTCCACTCTTTTATTTCAAAGGCAAGGCTTTGTTGAAACGGTGTAACATGAGCAGTAAAGTACCAATCATTGGTGGCTTTGTTATATGAGTATCCGGCAGGACAAGGATAATTTTTTTTGTTAGGGTAACCAAGATATATCGGGTTATCCGCACTCCAAAACGGACTTGCCAAATCCGTATCGTGCCCGGTTAAGGGGGCTACCTCTTCAAACGAAAAAGAATCTACATCCATGGTATCAATTATTCCACGGCTGTTATTGAAATAAAAACCGGATTTAATCACAAACTTTGGATAATTAGTAAAACGGGGTGCCCGGTTTTGGATGCACCGGTTAAACTTTGTTTCAAAATGAAATTTACCGGGAAAGGGCGGACTAACCTGTGCATTGCGACAGCAGGATTCGTAAAAAACAAATAAGTCGCAACACGATACCCCGCTCGGAAACAACTGAGCCGTGTAAAAAGTGTCTATATAAATTCGGGCCTGTATTCCATATGGAAATGTTCCTCCTGCACAGGAAGACATGGAGTCGGCACAAATAAAATCTGCTTTATCCGTTTTTCGAAGATGAATGGTAGCGTTTGCTGATTTAACCGGAGAACATCCGTAGGAATAAAAGGCAATAGTTTCTGTCGAATCGGTTTGAGCTCCTCCACACTCACGAAACACCGTCATCATCACAACAAACGTGTCGGGTTTTAAAACATCCACCTGAATTTCTCCGCCCCATATGTGATTAGCCTTTACGCGATAGGAGCAGATCGTCATGACGAAAAAAGATACAAAAAGCAATCTCCGGTTCATCGATAAATTATTAGTTTTGAAGAACTATTCCTTCCGGATTTATCTGAGACTTTCAGTATATACATCCCTGTTGGAATTTGTCTGGTGGAAAGACTGGTTAAGTTTCCCGTCAAAACCTCTTCCAGTACAGTAACTCCAATGGCATTTATTAATTGGATATTTTTAATTTCACTCCAATTCTCGGTATTAATTGTAATCTCTTCATTGGCCGGATTGGGGTAAATTAAAACAGGGTTTTCTGTGGGTTCATACACCGACCCCGGAGGGAAAAATATGGCGAGTATAAAATCGGGTTTGGTGAGTGTGTAACTACAGTGGTGGGTGTTACTTATTCCGGTGAGCGAAACGGTAAAGTAATTTGGCGTGGTGTAGGTATGTGACGGAGCTATCAATGAAGAACTGTCGCCATCTCCGAATTTCCATAACCACTTATCATACCCCTGATTTGACATGTTTATAAATGAGATATTAAGCGGAACACCCCCGCCACTCGGAGATGCGTTAAACTCTACCCACATAATGGTAATATGAGTGGTGTCGGTATTGCTGCAGCCAAAGCCATCGGTGTAAGAATAAACGTATTGATGATACCCGGCATTTTGGTTTCCATTAAACAGGTTTCCGTTCATCGGCACTCCGGTGGTTGTGCTCCAAACTCCTCCCGAAGGTGAAGCCAGCAACGGAAACCATCCGGCCTGCTGGCATACGGTGGTATCGGCATTTGAATTAACCACTGGCAGAATGCGAACGAATAAGCAAGCCGAATCAACAGACACGCATTGATTGGTATCGGTAAATATGTAAGCGAAACGGTGACAGTTAGCTGAAACCCCAAGACACGCTAAACTCCAGTTGCCATTATTGCCGCAGGCATTTTTA
Organism: Bacteroidia bacterium; assembly: GCA_019695215.1. GTDB lineage: Bacteria > Bacteroidota > Bacteroidia > UKL13-3 > UKL13-3 > JAGPCK01. The sequence goes on from JAIBAK010000060.1 coordinate 7,471, forward strand.
CCTACATCTGAAGCTATCCAGTTGCCCCCCAAAGGCAATGCACCCGTTTGCTGACTCAAATTGATAGTTCCTGTGTCGGTACAGGAAACAACTGAGGACTGTGTGAAGGAAACGGGCCGCGCCTGCTTTACTTTTATTTTTGTGCTTGCTGAACCCGAACAACTAAAACTGTCGGTGAATGTATAGGTAACTGTAAACAGGCCTGCAGCAAAAGCCGAAAAAACGTTTTGTGTAACATAAGGTCCGCTCCAAATACCTCCCGAAGGTGTACCCGATAAAGCAATAGCATTCCCCTTACAAAGCGTGGTGTCGGCAACGGTAGTTACCACTGGTGCCGATAAATTGCGTACAGTAATTTTTATGGTATCGCGCGGAGTGCAGCCAAAGCTATCCGAAGCAAGGGTGTACATCATCGTAAAAGTTCCTGCCGAATTTGCATAAAACGTATCGTTTTGCAAGGCGGCACCACTCCAAACACCTCCTGCAGGCGATGCAACTAATTTGATAAAATTGTTTTTGCACAAAGTGGTATCGGCACCGGCTTTTGCCACGGGTGCAAAATCGCAAACGGTGATGGTGTCGTAAAAAACGGCCACTCCCGTTAAGCCACTCTGAATAGTAGAGCGCAATATGTACTTACCGTTTTGAGTAAATGTATGATTAACCGGGTTACCATTATAAGTTACCGAATTGCTCGTATCAAAAACAGCAAAGCGGTTTAGCGACAATTTCCAACTGATGGAAGGATTGGTCACTTCACTCAAATAATCCATACGGAAGGTATAATTTCCATTTCCGTTGCGGATAATGCTGCGCGGGAAATAGGCCGGACCAACTGTAACGAGCTGGTTCCTCGAAATACGGTTGCGAATTGGGCAGGCCTTATCGGTTAATGTTAATGCAAAAAAGTACGGCTCCTTGCGGTATTGATTAATGGTAGGTGTCCAGCAAATAAACGCGGTGTCTGATTGTTTTACGTTTCCATTTTGATTGGCCGAGGCAAAAGAGGCTCCCGGCAACCCGCCATTCCAGGTAATGGTGGTGGTATCTCCTGCTGCTGTATCAGCGGCAACAACCCAAAAACAAATACGCTGCCCCACCGTTACATGAAAATATTTTTCTGAATTGCTGTTGCATTCGTTATCGGGAGGGAAGGGCACATAACACCAGGGTGCGGTAAACATTTGAACCAATCCAAATGCAGGAGCCGCGTTAGCGGGATAAGAGTTAGAATTAAAAACAAAATCCCGTAGAACAGATGAAATTTTTGTCATTACCCCATTCACCCTACGCCATTCGCTTATTCGGTAATTAAGGGTAGGGTTCTGGCCACCCGCTGCGGTGAAATCGAAATTATCAAAGCCCTTATTGTAGTGAATACCCGCAGGACAAGGAAGATTAACACTGGGAAACCCTAAAAAATTAAACAATATGGGAAAATAATTTCCAAACCCGTTTACATAAGGAATATTGCTATTGGCGGCATATATCGGCTGTGTTAATTCATACACCAGCGAATCCCCTTCCGGTTCCATGGCTCCATTCGTATATTGAAAGGAAGCCATCGCTCTAATTGTAAAAAACGGCTTGTTAAAAAAAGTAACCGATTTATTCACCACGCAGCGGTTCAGTGTTGTTTCAAGGTAAAAAGGATACCCCCCGGCTATATTAGTGGTGTAAGCGCGGCTGCTATACGAAAAACTGATACGCAGGTTGCAACAGGAAGCGGCAAGGCCTCCCGTAAACACCTGCTGTAAATTAAACGTATCAAGGTATACGTGCTCCTGTATGCCGGGGCTGAAAGAACCTCCGCTGCACATGCTGGTGGTAGTGCTGCATAATAAATCGGCCGATGAAACAGTTCTGCGTTTGATGAGAGCTGTATCGCTTTTGTTGGTTGAACAACCTAATGTAGTGAAAACAATTTTCTGAACGCTGTCCAACAGGCTTTGGCTGCAATCGCGGTAAAGTACCATACGCACAATCACCGTATCGGAATTTAGGTTTTGGTACGTAATCTCCCCACCCAAAATGCTGCCGGCTCTGCTTTGTAAAGCAACCATCGGGAGTAATGCAAGAAGCAGAAAATACTTAAACATATACATCAGGTATTGTAGTTATTTCATAGACTCGTACAACCAAAATGGTTGCGGCCCCTATTATTCTTTCTTTCGCGTACTTATTTTAAACAAAGCATAGAGCGGGCAAAAATTAATGAGGGTGGTGAGTAAAAGTACCGCTGCCAAACTCATTAAAACGGTAGCAACCGTGCCGCCAATGGTTCCCATAAAATTTAATACCACTACCACTGCTGCCGCCAAAACCCGGAGTATTTTATCCAACTCGCTCATGTTCTTTTTCATGTGTTTCGATTTGAGGTTTAGTCAAAGGTAATTCAAAATACCCTGATTGTGCCCCTTGTAAGCGGTTTTTTACTATTTTGCAGGCCGTTAATCACCATCCATGAAACAAATTGCTTTTGTAATGCTTGCCCTTTTATGTGGCAGTGCCTATGCCCAAACCCTGACCACCAACGCCTGTTACGTACGCGACCCCAATGCCTCCCCGCGCGAACACACTATTGATATTGAACGGCAAAAATTAGAAGTTTCTTTTGAGCCGGCCAATGGATTGGTAAAAGGAAAGGTAACACATAGCTTCACCGTAATTCAGCAAAAAGTGGATTCTGTCTTTTTCGATGGCCCGGGTATTCGCATTAAAGAATCCCAGCTCGATGCCAAACCCCTGCGTTATAAAACGGTGGAAGAGGGTATTTGGGTTTATCCCGAAACCTCCCTGCGCTGGGACGAAAAACATTTTATCACCTTTGTTTACGAATGCAATCCGCGCAAGGGAATTTATTTTATCGGCTGGTTTGATGAGAAAAGTGATAAAGGCGATGCCTTTAACCGCGTACGCAATCAAATCTGGACACAGGGTCAGGGCATTGACAACCGCCACTGGATTCCGAGTTATGATACCCCCAATGATAAATTACTTACCGAAGTCCTGGTAACCTTTGATGCCGCCTATCAGGTGCTGAGCAATGGTACCAAAATAGAAGTGAAGGATAATAAAAACGGAACCAAAACCTGGCACTACAGCATGACCCGCCCTCATGCCAGTTACCTGCTTATGCTGGGCATAGGTAAATATGCGGTAAAAAGCACGCAAAGCAGCAAAAGCAAAACACCGGTGCATTTTTGGTATTACCCCGAGTTTAAAGAAAAAATTGAACCCACCTCGATGCTCACCGAGCAGATGGTGGATTTTATGGAAAACGAAACGGGAATGAAATATCCGTGGGAAAGTTACTCGCAGGTAATGGTACAGGATTTTTTATACGGAGCCATGGAAAATACCACGGCCACTATTTTCGGAGATTTTTTCGGAGTTGACCAGCGCCAGTTTATTGATAAAAATTACTTGGGAGTAAACTGCCACGAGTTCGTACATCAGTGGTTTGGTGATTACATTACCGCCCGGACTCCAAACGATACGTGGCTGCAGGAAAGTTATGCTACCTACTATCCCAAAAAGTTTTTCCGCAAACTTTATGGCGAAGAACATTACGAGTGGCAAAAACGCGGAGAACAAAACGCGGCTCTTGATGCTTCGAAAAAAGACCGCCTGGCAGTAGCTAATTCAGGCAGCGGCACAGCGCGGGTTTATCCCAAAGGTTCGTTTGTAATAGGTATGTTGAATTATGTGCTGGGCGAAGAGCAATACAAACGCGGATTGAATCACTACCTCACCACCCATGCGTACGGAAACGTGCAAACCAACGATTTGATGATGGCGTTTCATGATAAATTAGGCATTACCCTCGACTGGTTTTTTGATGAGTGGCTGTACCGCGGTGGCGAACCGCATTATGACGTAAATTACTTAGACGTAAAAGGTGACAAACGTTTTACACAGGTAACGGTAAAACAAATTCATCAAATAGACGATGTGGTAGGTTATTTTAAAATGCCGGTGGTATTTGAAGTGAACTACACCGATGGAAGCAAACAAAGTGTGAAAGAATGGGTGCAGGGGTACAGCACCACGGTGAATATCCCCAACGAAAGCGGAAAACAAATAGCTTTTGTGCTGTTTGATCCGGGAAATGAAATTATGCACCAGCTTACATTTAAAAAGTCGTTTGAAGAGCTGAGTGCACAGGTAACCAAAGCCTCTCATATGATTGACCGTTACGATGCGCTGGTGGCCCTGAAAGAAATTCCATTAGAGAAAAAAAGGTCGCTGCTGCTTGATGTGTACAACAAAGAAACGTTTCATGCCATGCGCAGCGAAGTGCTGAACCAACTGGCAAAAGACCGTGACGGGCAAAGCAAACCGGTTTTTGTAAAAGCATTTACTGATAAAGATGTAAACGTACGCCAGTCGGCTGTTGCCAATACCGAGGCCGAAGGAGATTGGGTAGCCTTGTTTGAAAAAGCCCTCACCGATTCATCGTATAACGTAATAAAAGCGGCCTTAAGCAAATTAGGCGATCAGCAACCCGCACAACTGAGCAAATGGCTTCAGCTCACCGATAATTTATACGGACATAACCATGACCTGCGCATTAAATGGCTTGAACTGGCCTGCCGGGTTGATAAAGCAAAATACATTGATGAACTCACGGGCTACAGCAGCCGCCTGTTTGAATTCAGAACCCGCAACAGCGCATTTGCCGCGCTTAAAACACTGAACCATTTTGATGAGAAAGTTGCTGCCAATTTGCTGCAGGCCGCTATGAGTCCCAACGGGAGGCTTAAAGGACCCGCTGTTGAAACACTTCAGTATTTTATGCAGCAATATGCTTATCTTGCTCAACTGAAAGCATACTACAAAAAAGCAGGATTTACTTCCGAACAAAAAGAGTTGCTCTCAAAAGCCGGACTTAACCTTTAATGCATCATTAACATGAAAAAAGCATTCTTTTTATTTTTTTCACTAACCTTTGTTTTGGCGGCAAGCGCGCAAAAAAAATACAAAACCACCGGCTGGGAAGTTATTAACTCACTCGCCACTTATTCCGACACGTTTGCTACTACATCTCCTTCGGTAAAGTTGCGCTTTTCGGCCTTTTTACATTTTGATACCCGTTATCATTTTGATTTTGGCAAACACACAGGTATGTACACCGGATATGCCGTGCGCAATGTGGGTTTTTCGGTTAAATACAACGATACCCTCTCTAAAAAGTTCAGAGTATACACCCTCGGAATTCCGGTGGCTTTTAAAATTGGAAACATGGAAAGCCGCAAATTCTTTTTTGCGGGAGCCGAGGCCGAACTGGCTTTAAACTATAAAGAAAAAACGTTTATAGACAAGGATAAGAAGAAATTTAACGAGTGGTTCAGCAGCCGCACCCAATTATTCATGCCTTCCGTATTTGCCGGAGTGCAGCTGAATAAAGGGTTTAACATCATTGCCAAATACTACCTCACCGGCTTTTTTAACAAAGATTTTAAATACAAAGGCGTTAATCCTTACGGGGCAATTGATGCGCAACTGTTTTATATTGCCCTCTCTTACAACACCAAAGCTAAAAAGGGTGCTCTGAAAAAACGTGCCGAAAAAACGCCCACCATCACCCGGTTGTAATTAAAAAAGTTCACCTGTATTTAATCCTGTGATATTTAACTGAAACCTGTATTTTTGCCCCTTTAAAAAATAGGAACAACACATGCCATATTTATTTACCTCAGAGTCCGTAAGTGAAGGACACCCGGACAAAGTAGCCGATCAGATTTCTGACGCATTAATTGATAACTTTCTGGCTTTCGACCCCAACTCAAAGGTAGCCTGCGAAACATTAGTAACTACCGGACAGGTGGTACTGGCCGGAGAAGTAAAATCAAAAGCTTACTTAGATGTGCAGAGTATTGCCCGCGAGGTAATCAAAAAAATAGGGTACACTAAAAGCGAGTACATGTTTGAAGCCAACTCGTGCGGAGTGCTTTCGGCTATTCACGAGCAATCGGCTGATATCAATCAGGGTGTTGACCGTAAGAAAAAACAGGATCAGGGAGCCGGAGATCAGGGAATGATGTTTGGCTACGCCAGCAACGAAACCGAAGACTATATGCCGCTTGCCCTCGACCTTGCCCACAAAGTATTAATTGAACTGGCAGCGCTGCGCAGAGAAAACAAAGCGATAAAATACCTTCGCCCCGATGCCAAATCTCAGGTTACTCTGGAATACAATGATAAAAACGAGCCTATTCGTATCGACTCTATTGTAGTATCTACACAGCACGATGATTTTGATGCTGAAGGAAAAATGCTTGCCAAAATTAAAGAGGACATCATCAACATTCTTATTCCGCGCGTTAAGAGCAAATACAAAAAATACGCAAAGCTGTTTAACAGCAATATCAAGTACCATATCAATCCTACCGGCAAGTTTGTGATTGGCGGGCCGCATGGCGATACCGGTTTAACGGGTCGTAAAATTATTGTAGATACTTACGGAGGAAAAGGTGCTCACGGTGGTGGAGCTTTCTCGGGAAAAGACCCGAGTAAGGTAGACCGCTCGGCTGCTTATGCCACCCGCCATATTGCCAAAAATTTAGTAGCAGCGGGAGTGTGCAGCGAAGTGCTGGTGCAGGTATCGTATGCCATTGGAGTAAAAGACCCGATGGGCATTTACGTAAACACCAACGGAACTGCCAAGGTAAAAATGAACGATGGAGAGATTGCCAAAAAAGTAGCTAAGCTTTTTGATATGACTCCTTATGGAATTGAAACCCGTTTAAAACTGCGCAACCCCATTTACAGCGAAACAGCTGCCTACGGACATATGGGACGCAAAAACGAAACAGTTACCAAAACATTTACCAGCCCCGAAGGAAAAAAAATAACCAAGAAGGTAGAACTGTTTACCTGGGAGAAATTAGATTACGTAGATAAAATTAAAAAAGAATTTAAGCTGAAATAAGCCCTTTTCAAAGAGCGCTTCCGATTTTGGAGCGCTCTTTGTTTTTAAAGCCGGTTAGTTAAACAAACTGCCATGAAAAAAATAATACTTGCATTAGCCGCTCCGTTGCTGTTTTGGGTTTCATCGTGTAATGATGACACCATTACCCCGTCAAACAATAATAACAACAATACCTATTCGTATATAGGTTACCTTAATGTAAAAGTACTAGACCCGAGTCACAATGTAATGTCGGGCACAGCGGTGTATGTGTACCGCACCTACGAGGATTTAAAAAACAATTACGCCTTAATGACTAAGGTTACCGGCTCTGACGGGAAAGCTAAATTCGGGCAAATACTGGAGGGAAATTATTACGTGCGCACCGGAGATCTTATTTTCAGCACCTGGTATGCCGATACCGGAGTGGTTCAGATTATAAGCGGAAACACCACCGACCGCGATATGATTTTACATTAACCCAGTTGCTCTTTGAGCCGTTGACGGTCTACCCGCTGCGCAATAAGAATACTTAACTCAAACAGGGCGTACAAAGGCACTGTCAT
>JAIBAK010000017.1 GCA_019695215.1 Bacteroidia bacterium
GGAGATTGCTTCGTTCCTCGCAATGACGCTTCTAAACTGGTAAAGACGTTCTTAATTTTAAGCCGAGGCTTTGCCCAATTTTGCTTTCAGATTAGCATCGAGCGTATCTAAAAACTCCTGGGTATTGAGGTAATGCTCACCGTGGTTCACTTTATTTCCGTGAATACATACGGCTAAGTCCTTGGTCATTTTTCCGCTTTCAACGGTTTCTACGCATACCGCTTCCAGTGCATGGCAAAAATTGATGAGCTCCTGATTTCCGTCTAATTTACCACGGAACTCCAGTCCGCGGGTCCACGCAAAAATAGAAGCAATGGGGTTGGTAGAAGTGGCTTTGCCGGCCTGGTGGTCGCGGTAGTGGCGGGTAACGGTGCCATGCGCTGCTTCGGCTTCCATGGTTTTTCCATCGGGAGTTACCAATGTAGAGGTCATCAGTCCCAATGAACCGAATCCCTGTGCTACGGTATCGCTTTGCACATCGCCATCGTAATTTTTACAGGCCCACACAAAGTTTCCGTTCCATTTCAAAGCCGAGGCCACCATGTCATCAATAAGTCGGTGTTCGTACACGATACCCGCTGCGGCAAATTTGGTTTTGTAATCACTTTGATAAATTTCTTCGAAAATATCTTTGAAACGGCCATCGTATTTTTTCAAAATGGTGTTTTTGGTAGAGAGGTAAAGCGGCCATTTTTTACTCAATGCCTGATTGAAGCAGGCGTGAGCAAAACCGCGGATACTTTCATCGGTATTGTACATGGTGAGAGCCACCCCGTCACCTTTAAAATTGTACACTTCAAACTCCTGTACTTTTCCGTCTTCGCCTTCAAATTTAACGGTGAGTTTTCCTTTACCTTTAGTCACAAAATCGGTAGCGCGGTATTGGTCGCCAAAAGCATGACGGCCTATGCAAATGGGAGCGGTCCAGTTAGGTACCAGGCGCGGAACATTTTTGCATACAATAGGCTCACGAAAAACGGTTCCGTCCAGAATATTGCGGATGGTGCCATTGGGGCTCTTCCACATTTGTTTCAGTTTAAATTCGGTTACGCGGGCTTCGTCAGGTGTAATGGTGGCGCACTTAATTCCTACATTGTATTTTTTAATAGCCTCGGCTGCGTCAACAGTCACCTGATCGTTGGTGGCATCGCGGTGTTCAATTCCCAAATCGTAATACTTGATATCTACATCCAGGTAAGGAAGAATCAGTTTGTCTTTAATAAATTTCCAGATAATGCGGGTCATTTCATCCCCGTCAAGTTCTACTACGGGGTTGGCAACTTTTATTTTGGTCATGATAGTGTGTATACTTTTAAAATGTTAACGAATTTCAAATTCTTTGGTCCCAATTAAAAAACCATCGCAGTACAACTCGGCTTTAAACATGCCTTTGGAGAATGCAGAACCTTTGTTCCAGAAAATAGAAACATCCTGCTGCACGTTTTCAAACTTGATGTTTTTTACCATGGCATACCTTTCGTCTTTGCCCTGATACTTGAACACATTGGAAGAACCTTCTTCCGAAAAAGCAACGGTTCCGTCCATATTGGCTATGCGCAGGTAAACTTCCTTGTCTCCTTTTTCGGTTACAAAATTTTCGAGAATGGTAAACGAAACTTTCAATGCCTCCATCTGACTGGCACGGTTGGTTTCGCGCTCCTTGCCGTTGTCGCGCATTTTTACACCGGTTACATAAATATTCTGAGTGGTTAGTTTAGCCCCGATGGAAACTTTGTTATTCAGTTTAAGATTCTCCATGGTAAGGTCTTCCACTTTGCGTTTTTGCTTATCTACGTCCTGCTGCAGGTTTTTATTTGACTCCACCAGATTTCGGTTTACGGTAGCCAGTGAATCAATCTGACGCAGGTATTTGTTCTTGTAATATCGCAACACGTCTAATTCTTCGCGGGCTTTTGCCAGTTCGCGCTCGGTAATTTTTCCTTTTTTCAGCACCGATTCAATGCGGTCGGCCAAATCCTGCAGGGAGTCGTTTTTCTCCTTGAGCATGGCATCCAACTGGTTGTTTTTACCTTTGTATTGCTCAAGCTGTACCTCGGTTTCGTTCAGTAACTTTTCCAGTTCGGCTTTGGCATCACCGGTTTCCACTAATTTCTCTTCGGTTACTACCAGCTTTTTATCGGTTGAGTAAAAATTATACATAAATATCCCGTTCAAGATAAGCAGAACCAGAATGATGATAATCAGGTATAATTTGTTCGATTTGCTTTTTTTCTCTTCCATATCAACTTGCTTTATAAGGTGAATGCAAAAATAAAATTTTATGCGGCATTCTCCCCGTTTGTGGGCAATTATTTCACTCTAAATTCAGCAGCTTGTTAATAAATTTGCGCATTCAATATATGGAAGTAAAAACCACTCCCATTCAGGGACTTTTAATTATTCAGCCCAAAGTATTTACTGATGCGCGCGGGTATTTTTTCGAATCGTACAGCGAAAAACTCTTTAAACAACATGGCATCGATGCTCATTTTGTGCAGGACAACCAGTCGCTTTCGCAAAAAGGCGCTCTCCGGGGACTTCATTTTCAGGCTCCCCCGTATGAGCAGGGAAAATTAGTAAGGGTAATTAAAGGAGCCGTGCTGGATGTGGTGGTGGATATTCGAAAAAACTCGCCTACTTACGGAGAGCATTTTTCGCTGGAACTAAGTGAAAAAAACTTTCTCATGCTCTGGGTTCCTCCCGGATTTGCTCACGGGTTTGCTACGATTGAAAACGACACTATTTTCGTTTACAAATGCACCAATTTGTATCACAAAGAATCGGAAGGCGGAATAAAATGGAACGACCCCGATTTAAATATAAACTGGGGAGTTTCGGATCCGATTGTCTCGGACAAGGACCGGGAACTCGGCTTATTAAAAAACCTGCGTTCACCTTTTTAACAACTAAATGGTGGCTATTACCTTTAGCTCAATGGCAATAGGTGTGGGCAGGCAATTTATTTCAATAGTGGTGCGGCACGGTGGATTTTGACCAAAGTAAGTTGCCCATAATTTGTTGTAGGTGGCAAAATCGTCTTTCATATTGGTAAGAAAAACGGTTACATCAATAATATTATCCCAGTTGCTCCCTGAATCTTCCAATATGGCTTTAATATTCCTGAACACCGAATGACACTGCGCCTCTATATCATACGAAACAATTTCTCCCTTTTCATTCAGTTCAACACCCGGAATTTTTTTTGTGCCGCGTTCCCTCGGGCCCACGCCTGACAGAAATAATAAATTCCCCACTCTGCGGGCATGCGGATATAAACCTACGGGCTCGGGTGCTTTTGAAGAGTGAATGCTGTCGTTTTCGGCTGCCATATGGTGTTAAAATTTTTACGAACTTATTAAAATGAATCGGGAACTGCTACATTTGAATCTGAAATGAACAGAATCTTTACATTTCTTGTGGCAGCAATGGGTTTGATTTCATGCGGAACAAATGAACAGGCCAAACTTGAAAATCAAAGTATAGCCTTTGAAAAAACGCTCCGTTTTTTACACAATGCGTATGTAAATTGGCCGGCCCAGCTGGAACAAAATGAAACCATTTGCAGGCAGGTTAAAAAGAAAGCCTGCTCGTTCACCGTAAAAAATGCATTGGATACCATTGCGCAGCGCAAAACAGATTATGCCAACTTTAAGCAGGAATTTAATGACCTGGAGCTAAACTGGGAATCGTTTAAAAATTCTCCGCAGCAAAACAAAAATTATGCTGACTTTAGAAAGCTGTGCACACGGTTAAATCACACCGAAATTTTAATGGATTACTGGGGCAACTCGGTAGCTGAAGAGATGGCAAAGGTGTCGAAATGTTTTGAACAAAACCGGTGATTAAAGCGACTTCGCCTTCTCGGTAAGTTCATTTACGGCAGCGCGGCAAATAGCCGCAAACTCAGGAAGCATTTTGGGAATCTCCTCCAGATTTTTCTGGTCACGTGCATCGGCATGAATTTTTTCAATCAGTGCTTCGGCCGAAGTTATTCCTGCATAGGTAATGGAAGGTTTTATTTTGTGTGCAATTTCCCTGAATGTTTTCCAGTCTTTTTCTTTCACCGATTTCTCGAGCGTTTCGAGCATAATGGGTGTTTCGTTGGTAAAAATCTCAATCATTTCTTTCATCAGTTCCACACTGCCTCCCGATATTTCTTTAAGGTAAGAAAGGTCGGTGAGTGATTGATTGATTTCAAGTAAATTTTCTTCCTGCACAATACCCACACCACTCCCGTCATTGTGAAGTAAATTCCATATTTTTTTGTGAAGTTTATCGGTATTTATGGGTTTAGAAACAAACTCATTCATTCCGGCCTTTGCACATTTTTCCTGTTCGGCTACCGTGGCATGAGCAGTAACTGCTATAACCGGAATACTTCTTTTGGGTTCATCAAAATGCTGCCTGATATTCATGGTGGCTTCATAGCCATCCATCTCGGGCATTTGAATATCCATCAATACAATATCGTAATCGTGGTTTTTAAGTTTTTCGAGTGCAATAATTCCGTTATCGGCCATATCTACTTCACAGCCCCATCCGTAGAGAATATTTTTTATGAGCAGTTTATTAAAATTATTATCCTCGGCAACCAAAACCCGCAATCCGTTAAATCCTTTCGGATCTTCGGTAGTAACTTCTGACGGATATTGTTTTGACGATTTGGCTGATTTATTAAACCGCAGGATTACGGTAAACCGCGAGCCTACGCCTACTTCACTGTCAACAGTGATGCTTCCGCCCATCAGTTCTACTAATTGTTTTGAAATAGTAAGTCCTAAGCCGGTTCCTCCGTATTTGCGTGCCGTATCGGTATTGGCCTGTTTAAACGTATCAAAAATAAGTTCAAACTTTTCTTTCGGAATTCCGATTCCCGTATCCGAAACTATGAATGCGATTTCAACATTATCACGATCTTTATTAAGCTGACGAATCTCCAGTTTTACCGAGCCGCTCTCGGTAAATTTAACCGCATTCCCAAGCAGGTTTAGCAATACCTGATTGAGTCTTATCTGATCTCCGATTAAATTTGGATGAACTGATTTATCAATGACAGCCGAATAGGAAAGTTTTTTCTCATCAACCTTAAACTGAATGGTATTGTTTAATCCGTTTATCAGTTCTATCAGGTTAAATGGCACCTCCTCAAAGGTCATTTTACCTGCCTGAATTTTTGATAAATCAAGGATATCGTTAATAATTACGAGCAAATTTTCAGCCGACAGCCGGATAGCATTTATAAACTCCGTTTGATTTGTATCCATTTTTGACTGAAGCAACAGCTGACTCATGCCCAGAATGGCATTCATGGGTGTACGAATTTCGTGGCTGATATTTGCCAAAAACTGCTCCTGATACTTTTTACTTTGTTCGGCAAAATTTTTCGCTCTGATAAGTTCAAGCTCGGCCTCTTTGCGCACCGTTACATCCCTTGCAATACCAATAATGGTAACCACTTCCCCATGTTCTTTCAATGGAACAGAAGTAATCTCCGCATAGCGGTAGGCTCCTGTTTTTGTCATTACGCGCAACTCATGCACAGGAGGATATCCGCCTTCTTTCAGGGTTTTAAAATGCCTTCCTGCGGTGCGGGCATCATCGGGATGAATATATATATTGAAATGTTTGCCCAGCATTTCCTCACTTACAAATCCGGTAAGTTCAACAAAGGCCTTATTGAGCGACATAAACTTCCCTTCGTTGTTCAGGGTATAAATAACGTCACGCGCTGTTTCAAAAATAGTAGTGTACCGGTACTCGGTAGCACGCAACGCCTCTTCCGATTTGAGCTGATCGGTTAAATCACGGAACACAATGATAATACCTACCGTAGCGTCTTCTTCGTTTTTTATAGGTGTTATGAGGTAATCAATAGGTATTTTTTTTCCTGTTTTGTGTACAAGAAAAATATCTGCCATTGAAGCCTTCCCGTTTACCGATGAATGAAACAGTTCAAGCGGAGAAACATGCTTAATCAGGTCATTTTTTGCTTCGAGTTTGAAAAACTGATTAAGCGATGCATTAGCTACCTCGTGATCGGCATAACCCGTAATAGCTAAGCTTACCGGATTGGCAAATGTTACCCTTCCGGCAAGGGTGGTAACAAGTACACCTTCTCCTATATTCTCCAGAATGGTTCGGTACCATTTTTCATTATGCCGTATCTGCTTCTCCATTTTGTGCTTATAAAGCGCCATTTCAATGGTAGAATGCAGTTCTCTTTCTTCGTATGGTTTGAGTATATATCCGTATGGCTCGGTACGTTTTGCCCGGTCTAATGTTTTTTCATCAGAGTAGGCAGTAAGGTAAACAATGGGAACATCTATTATTTGTTTTAAATGTTCAACCGCCTGTACCCCGCTCATACCACCTTTCAGGTTTATATCCATCAGCACGAGATCGGGTTTAAGCAGAGGAATGCGATCAATGGCTTCTTCTCCGGTAAGGGATGAGCCAATGCACGAATAACCCAATGCAATTATGGTAGCCTCAATATCTTTGGCTATGATCCTTTCATCCTCAACAATAAAGATTTTAACTATATTGTTTGTCGCCTGTTCTCCTGTCATACTCCGTTTTAGTTGTTTGCTGCAATGGTATTGAAACTTCAAAGGAAGTTCCTCCATTACCATAGTAAGTTATTTTGCCGTTAACCTGTTCCGAAAGAGATAAAACAAGCATCATTCCCAGTGAATCGGCTTTATCTATACTGAAGTTACCCGGTAGCCCTATTCCGTCATCACTCACAGTAATCACAATATGTTCATCCCATTGTTTGATTTTCAAAAGAACAGTCCCGGTTTCTCTCGAAACAAATGCATGTTTAAAGGCATTGGAAAGTAGTTCATTCACCATTAATCCTACAGGTGTGGCAATATCCACAGGTACCATCAGCTGTTCGGCATCAAAATCAAGTTTGTACCGGGTAATATCAACCCTCATACTTCGGTACAGCTGATTGCCCAACCGCTTAAGGTAATCGCTTAAATTCAGCAGGGCCATATCGTCCGACTGATATAAATCTTCATGAATTAATGACAATGCCCTTACTCTGTTTTGACTGTCCTGAATGATGCGGTGTGTAATTACATCCTCCACATAGGTTGATTGTAAATTGAGAAGGCTGGTTATGATTTGTAAATTGTTTCGTACGCGGTGATGAATTTCCTGAATAAGCTGGTCTTTATCGTTAATTGTTTTTTGTAACAGTTGCCTGTTCTCCAACAGCATTTGCTCCTTTTCTACCAAATCATTGATATTAATAAGAAGTCCGATTTTGTATTTTACTCCGAAATTATTTTTTACCTGAAACATCTGATCCCGTACCCATATATAACTTCCGTCAGCTTTTTTCATCCGGTACGACTCAACCCAGGTATCAGTGGTATCCTGATAATACCACCTGTAAGATGATTCGTTGATTCGCTCAAAATCATCGGGATGAATTAATGTCCAGAAAAATTCATGATTCTTAAACTCTTTAATGGTAAACCCAAGCATACTTTCCACATTGGGGCTTGCATAATCACGACCCGCCCCGCTTTCATATACCACCACATCGCTCAGGTTTTTTACCAGAATATTCATCCGTTGATTTACATCTTCCAGTTGCTGATTCTGAGAATCGGCATTGCGGGGGTTTTCATGAATGAAGGCCAGCAAAAGGGTACAACCTCCGCTTGGGCACAGTTTACGCAGAGAAAGGTCAAACGTTTTCTCTTTGTCCTTTGTTAATGCCACTCTTCCGCTCCAACTTCCTTTCCCTCTTAAAATGGTCATTAAATCACCATACGAAAGATCAACCGGAGTTATTTTATGATAAAAATTTTCTTCGGTGGTAATATCTAAAGCACCGGTAAGATCATTTGCCATTTGATTCTGTTCGATTATCTCCCCTTCAGGCGAAATGATATAAAGGGCATCGGGAGTGGTATTGAACAGTGAAGCCTTACCGGATAAAATAAACAATGCATCTTCTATAGTAAGGTTTTTATTCTGAACGTGCAACTCAATCATTTCGGTAAGTTGCCTGTTCATGTAGTTTACCTCGCGTTCCTGCTCAAATTTGTAAATAGAAAGCTCGATGGCAGCACAAAGCTCGCTGTTGCTGAAAGGTTTTAATAAATAGGCATATGGAAGTACCTTCTTAGCGCGGTCGATAGTGGCATTATCTGAAAAAGCAGTTAAAAACACAACCGGAACTTCATACGAAGTTTTTATAATTTTAGCAGTCTCAATTCCGTCAATAAGCCCGTCAATAAAAATATCCATGAGCACAATATCCGGATTGAGCTCCTTCACTTTGCTTATCGCATCCACACTGTCCTGAGCCCAGCCTACCACATCGTAACCAAGTTCGTTTAAGCTGTTTTGCAAATCACGAACAATGATTCGCTCATCCTCAACAATCAGTACCTTGGCTTTGCTCATTCCTCAGGTAAATCATTACAGGTTACTAAATCGCATTAATAGTTTTCATAAGAGTATCCTTGTATGATACACCTATTGGTATGAGTTTTTTCTCAACTACAAGCAACCCGTCATCCATATCCACCTTTTCAACTTTATTTATGTTGACTATATACGACCTGTGAACACGAAGAAAAGTATCCTTTGGCAGTTTACTTTCCATGTTTTTCATAGTGGAATGGACGGTAAATTTGTCCTTATCGGTAAAAATATTGATGTAATCGCCCAAAGCCTCCACCCAGCAGATATTTTTGCTTTCAACTTTAATGAGGTTGTATGATTGTTTGATAAAAATATGATTGGTGCTGTTGTTTGAGACAATGCTTTGCTGCTGCGTTTCTATTTCCTCTTTTGCCCGGTTTACCGCTTTTAAAAAACGCGGATAGGTAATTGGTTTCAGCAGGTAATCGGTAACCCCGTGCTCAAAAGCTTCCACCGCATGATTATCGTGCCCGCTTATAAGAATGATTTGAGGCAGGTTATCGAAAGCTTTCATTAATTCCATACCAGTCATCCCCGGCATTTGAATGTCCAGAAACATGATATCAATATCCTTGTTCTTGGGATCGTTGATGTAGTTAGCAGCATCAACCCCATTAGAGAACTCTGCGATGAGCGACAGGAATCCCGTTTGTTGAATAAAATTACTGATGATCTTAACGCTCAGCTGTTCATCATCTACTATAATACAGTTTAAGGCCATAAATTAATCTAAAGAAAGTACGGCTAAGATATTGAGAATATTCTTATAAAAAAAACCTGCGAAAACTACCCCCTTAAAAAAGTTCCCGATACGGCTACCCCGTAGGCAGGTATATTGAGGAGCGGGTTGATTTTAACAACCTCAACATTCACTTTTTCAACCGATTGATGCCTTGTCAGAATCTGTTCCCCGATTAAGGAAACAATTGTTTCAAGTAGCTGAATATTTTTTGTTGAAAAGATTTCTTTCACCAATTCACAAACCGAAGCATAATCAACCGTGTGGGTCAACTCACTTACCGGCTCAAAAATTTGCACACCCATTTCTACAGATACCCTGAAACTGTTTCCGAGTTGTTTTTCCTCATCATACCAGCCCACGGGTGCATCAATTTGTATATCAATAATTTTTATTGTGTACAATGCCATATAAAACCATTAGTTTACAAGGGGCAATATCCTTATTTTTGCCCACATAATTAAGAGTAAAAAAATGAGCTCAGCCACCAACGGTGAAAAAGATTTTCACCAATCAAGTAAAGCAGACCTGTTTAACCATCCGGATTTTTACCAGATTGATGATCTGCTCACTGAGGAACATAAACTTATCAGAGGCACTGTGCGCGATTGGGTGAAAAAAAATATCTCTCCCATTATTGAAGACGCTGCTCAGCAGGCAAAATTCCCGCATCACCTGCTTAAAGGGCTTGGGGAGATTGGGGCTTTTGGACCGCAATTACCTGCCGAGTATGGTTGCGGTGGTCTTGATTATATTTCATACGGAATTATTATGCAGGAACTTGAACGCTGCGACTCAGGCATTCGTTCAACAGCATCGGTACAGGGATCATTGGTAATGTACCCCATTTTTAAGTTTGGTTCCGAAGAGCAAAAGAGAAAGTACCTACCCAAATTGGCCACCGGAGAACTGATGGGTTGTTTTGGATTAACTGAACCCGACCATGGATCAAACCCGGCCGGAATGACCACCAATTTTAAAGATATGGGCGACCATCTCCTTTTGAACGGAGCCAAAATGTGGATTTCCAATGCACCATTTGCCGATGTGGCTGTAGTGTGGGCAAAAAATGAACAAGGAAAAATAAGAGGAGTAATAGTAGAACGGGGCATGGAAGGATTTACCACACCCGAAACACATAATAAATGGTCGTTAAGAGCCTCGGCAACCGGAGAATTGGTTTTTGATAATGTAAAAGTACCTAAAGAAAATCTGCTTCCGGGAGTTGAAGGACTAAAAGGACCACTCACCTGTCTCAACTCGGCCCGCTACGGAATTAGTTGGGGTGCCATAGGTGCGGCAATGGATTGTTATGACTCGGCTTTACGATACACCAAAGAACGTCATCAGTTTGGAAAACCGATTGCCGGATTCCAGTTGCAGCAGAAAAAACTGGCTGAAATGATTACCGAAATTACCAAAGCACAATTGCTGTCCTGGAGATTAGGAAATCTGATGAATACCGGCAAAGCTACTCCTGCACAAATCTCCATGTGCAAACGCAATAATGTAGATATCGCGCTTAAAATTGCCCGCGAGGCCCGGCAAATGCACGGAGGTATGGGCATTACCGGTGAATATCCGATTATGCGCCATATGATGAACCTCGAATCGGTTATTACCTACGAAGGAACCCATGATATTCACTTGCTGATTCTGGGGATGGAAATTACAGGCGAAAATGCATTCCAGTAGATTCCCGCTTACTTTTTTATTATTGTTTTTTTTCGGGTTGCAGCTAAAGGCATATGAACTGAAACCCGTAATTATTCAATTGTACTATGGTGAGCAACCCGATACTGCCGGATTTAATCTGGTAGATAAATTACCTGAATTTTTTTATTCAAATATTAAAGACGGAAAAGTAAATTTATACGATTCCCCCTCTAAAAAAATAAAGATAACATTTGACGCCTTGCAACAAATTGAACAATCAAACAAAAGCAAAGCATCTAAAATAAAAACCTTATTTGTTCATGAACTCTGGACTCTTAAAAAAAACAAACTGGACTTCTTCCCTGTTGGGATTACTTTAAGCGACTTTAATGAAAAAGGGGAAGTAATTTCATACGGTTATATTGATTTGGAAGAAGCCTTTCCGATGCTACATTCAAATCAAATTACTACCAATGCCAATGGTCCGGCTTATTTATCATACTGGGATGCTTTAAAAAGTCACAGGTATTACTACCATATTATTCAGTTTGGTAAACAGACCGTGCGGAATAAAGCTGAAGGTGAAAAAATAAAAGAAAGCAATTTACAAAAGGGATTCAAAACGCTGCCTGCGGTTGAATTTCCAAAAAGCAAATTGATAACCTACCGCGTTGAAAACACTTCCGAAAATACCGAACAGAACAAAATCCTTATTCATAAACTGGAACTTGTTTTCCAGAACCATCCGAACCTTTTTGATTCATGCGGCTTACCGGCCTCTTTTGCCCAAAATGCCACCCCTGTTGAGGCAATACTCATCAAAGAAGTATGGGGCGAGAAAGATGGTTTTTTTGAATACACTCCTATTTCAGTAACCGCATTTTTTAGTGGCGGGAAAACGTGTGAACTCAAGTTTGACGGAATTGATTTCACTGATTTTAAAATTTTCGAAAACGATATTACATCCAAATTATTTAACCTGACAATAATATCAATTAATGGTCAGCCGATAAAACCTGCCGATTCACCGGCATATATTTTTGGCATGCGCTCAAATGAAATCAGCTGGACCCAGTTAACCACATATGTAAATCAAAAAACAAAATAAGAGTATGAAAATTAAATTTGGCACTGACGGGTGGAGAGGAATTATAGCAAAAGATTTTACAGTTGATAATGTAAAGCGGGTAGCCTTTGCCACAGCTGAATGGCTTAAAAAAAACAAGACTGCACCGAGTATTGTACTCGGTCATGATTGTCGCTTTGGCGGTGATCTTTTTGCCGAAACCGCAGCCTCTGTTTTTATTGCCAACGGGATTAAGGTGCATATGGCAAAAGGATTTGTTTCAACCCCAATGATTTCTCTTGGAACTGTTCATGTAAAAGCTGATGCCGGTGTTATTATTACTGCCAGCCACAACCCGCCTTCTTACAACGGCTTTAAGATAAAAGCTTCTTTTGGCGGACCTGCGACTCAATCAATGATTGACGAAGTAGAAATGCTAATCCCTGACCAATACACGGGAGCGGAGGCAAGCCTTGAAGAAGCAGAAAAAAATGGCCAATTAGCCGAAATAGATTTGGAAACATTGTATTGTGAACAAATTGAAAAATCGTTCGACCTGAAACTGATAAAAGAGAAAAAACTTGAACTGGCCTACGATGCCATGTACGGTGCCGGCCAAAATGTGATTCGCAGGTTGTTTCCCGAGGCTACTTTATTGCATTGCGAACATAATCCCGGATTTATGGGGCAGGCACCGGAACCAATTCATAAAAACTTGTATGAGTTCTCTGAAATGATTCGCATTTCGGAGGAAATTGATTGCGGACTGGTAACTGACGGAGATGCCGACCGCATAGGGTTATATAATAAAAAAGGGGAATTCATAGACTCCCATCACATCATCCTTTTACTCATTCATTACCTTCATAAGTATAAAAAACTTGACGGGAAAGTGATTACCACTTTCAGCGCTGCAAGTAAAATCAGGAAAATGTGTGAAGCATATGGTTTACCGGTACAAATTACCAAAATCGGCTTCAAATACATTTGTGAATATATGATTAAAGAAAAAGTTTTGGTTGGCGGAGAGGAATCAGGAGGTATAGCCATTACAGGCCATATTCCGGAGAGAGACGGAATATGGATTGGATTAACCATTTGGGAATTTATGGCCAAAACAGGAAAATCGCTTGATGAACTAATTGCCGAGGTTTATGAAGTAACCGGAACCTTTGCCATGGAACGAAATGACCTTCACCTGCAGGAAAATCAAAAAAACTCCATCATTGAAAAATGTCAAACCGGGCAATACAAAAATTTTGGCAGCTACCGGATTGTAAACACTGAGTCTATTGATGGATTTAAGTTTCACCTGCATACAGGAGATTGGGTAATGATTCGCCCATCGGGTACCGAGCCCGTATTACGTACCTATGCCGAAGCTCCGGATTCCAAAACGGCCTTTGATATTCTGGAACAGACTAAAAATACCATTCTACTGTAGAGTTATTTAGACGAAGGCGGTAAATTGATGGTTGAATACTTTGAGCGGGCAGAAAATTATTACGTAAATTCGTCCCAACCAACTAACCGACCCTTACTGAAAATGAGTATTAATTCTAACACTAATATCGTCTGCCCATGATAAACCTTGTGTTGTCTTTTTTTACCGCTGTTTTAATTGTGGTATTTGCAGTTCCCACCATCCGCATGGTTTCATCAATGAAAGGATTGTTTGATATTCCGGATGAACGTAAAGTACATTTTCTGGATATTCCGCGTTTAGGAGGCTTAGCCATATTTGCCGGTTTCTTTATTTCTACTAAAATATGGGGAATATGGACTGAAGCCAGTTTGCCCCGTATCCAGTATTTTGAGGCCGCATTATTTATCCTTTTCTTCTCAGGATTAAAAGATGATTTGGTAAAACTGACCCCTTATAAAAAACTGCTTGCCCAATTACTTGCAGCAATTATTATCATAGTGGGAGAAGATATCCGTATAAAAAGCTTTTTTGGGATATTCAGCATTTATGAATTGTCGTATCCGGTAAGTTTTGCCCTTACTTTATTTACCTTTATTGTAATCACCAATTCATTTAATTTAATTGACGGGATTGACGGACTTGCAGGAGGAATTGGTTTAATTACCTCACTTACTTTCGGTCTTTGGTTTAATTTTAACGGAAACATTGGCTGGTCGGTAATGGCATTCAGTATGAGCGGAGCCCTATTGGGCTTCCTGTTTTTTAATTTCAACCCGGCAAAAATTTTTATGGGCGATTCGGGGGCTTTGGTAATAGGTTTTGTGATGAGTGTTTTTGCCATTCAGTTTATTGATTTAAGTGCAGGTTCAGGTATTCCTGCCCCTTCTATTGCAATTGCTATTTTAATTGTACCTTTAATTGACACCTTGCGTGTGGTTATTATACGTCTTGTAAAAAAACATCCGCCCTTTAAGGCCGACCAAAACCATATTCATCATTCCATTCTTGCCATTGGTTTAAATCATACCGAAACATCTCTTTTACTGTATTTGGTAAACATTATTTTCGTTATCATTGCTTTTATCATGAAAGATTCAACTCTGGCAAGCCACATGCTTACCATTTTCGGAATTGCGCTTATTCTTAGCTTTATCCCGAATTTCTTGTTCCAGCAAATGAAAAATGAAAGTACTTTTATGAAGGAACAGGCGGTAAAATCAAAGAAATTAGAGCGCGGAGAACTATAAGTTCATTAAGAAATTTTTCATTTGGGCAAAAGCCTGGGCTCTGTGACTGATTTGGTTTTTTTCTTCCAGTAACATTTGAGCAAAAGTTATTTCTGAATTTTCAGGTTTAAACACCGGATCATATCCAAACCCTCCGTTACCTTTTTTTTCCGTAATGATTTCGCCTTTAACAATCCCCTCAAATAAATATTCTTCCCCGTCAAATATCAATGCAATGACGGTTCTGAAATGTGCTTTTCTATCCGGTTCATTTCTTAACTTTTGCAAAAGTAAATCAATATTGTCTGAATCGTTTTTTTGCTCTCCGGCATACCTTGCGGAATAAACACCCGGTGCTCCGTTTAAAGCATCAACCTCCAAACCGGTGTCATCGGCAAAGCAATTCTTGCCGGTTAATTTAAAAACATGTCTGGCTTTAATTAGCGCGTTGTCCTCAAGGGTATGGCCTGTTTCAGGAATTTCACCGGTGTATCCTAAATCAATTAATGAGCGAACATCGAATTTACCTTCGAGCAAGGCACTTATTTCAATAGCTTTATTCCGGTTTTGGGTAGCAAATATGAGTTGTGGTAACATGTGTTATTTAAACATCTCCTGTAAACTTGCCCAAAATTGCTTTTTAATATTCAAATCGCGCGCAATTTTTTCCAGCGAGTCGGCAGCAAGCAATTTACACTGCTCATCAACTTGTGTTACCTTGTATTTAGGAATAAGCTGAGTCAATCCTAAGTCCTCCACCGGCATACCAAAAAGTATAATTTTAACAGTCAGGTATTTTTCCTTTAACTTGTCGAAAGAGATTACATCAGCTAACGGGATGCGTAACAATAGCACTTCATCTAATGCCAGCTTAAGCCCTTTGGTAACCATATCGGAAAAAAGTTGCTGCTCCGACTGATCGAGTTCTTCATCACTGCGGTAAATAAAAACAATCCCTTTATGCAATAAAGGAGAAGAAATAACCGGTTCTGTTTTATGATCTTTATCATCAGCAACGAAATTAACAGTTTGTTGTTCGCTTTTAATGAGGTATAACTTATCGTCATACAATAATGTAAGCGCGTTTTTATCAGCAAGTAAAGAATTAAACCCGTCCATAATTTGATTTAGATGCAAATTACACGAAATTTGACCGCCTCATCAACAAAATAAGATGAATATTCAAATTACACCCACCTCCATGTCGAGGATAAAGGAATGCGATTTCAGCCATATCGAATTCGGTAAAATATTTTCAGACCACATGTTTAAGGTGGATTACACCAATGGTCAATGGCAAAATCCGCAAATTCTTTCTTACGGCCCTTTATTATTTAGTCCGGCAATGAGTGTAATTCACTACGGGCAGGGAATATTTGAGGGAATGAAAGCCAATAAAGACAGTGAGGGAAATCCGTTACTGTTTCGTCCGCTCGAAAACTGGGCCCGGTTTAATAAATCTGCAGCCCGTATGTGTATGCCCGAGATACCGCAGGAACTTTTTATGGAAGGGCTAAGACAACTTGTACTATTGGATAAAGACTGGATTCCAAGCGGAGAAGGAAGTGGATTATATCTTCGTCCGTTTATGTTTGCCACTGATGATTTTATTGGAGTAAGACCTTCTGCTAATTTTTCTTTTATCATTTTTGCCTGTCCGGTAAATGCATATTACACCAAACCACTCAAAGTAAAAGTAGCAGATAAATATGTCCGCTCTTTTGACGGAGGAGCAGGATTTGCGAAAGCTGCAGGTAACTACGGCATATCTATGTTACCTACCAAAGAAGCTCAGAAGGAAGGCTACGATCAAATTATCTGGATGGATGGACGCGAATTTAAATATGTGGAAGAATCGGGAACCATGAACTTGTTTTTTGATATTGGCGGTAAAGTGCTTACTCCCGAACTTGACGGAAATATACTGGACGGAGTAACCCGCAAATCATGCATCGATTTGTTAAGAGCGGAAGGAATTGAAGTGGAAGAGCGGAAAATAAGTATTGATGAAGTAATGGAAGCGCACCAGAATGGTACTCTTGCCGATGCTTTTGGAACCGGAACCGCTGCCACCATTGCCCCCATTCTTACCATAGGCTACAAAGGGAAAGATTTTGATTTGCCCGCTATAGCCAACAGGAAGGTTTGTAATTTTCTTAAAACAAGTTTAGAAAATATTAAAAATGCCCGCACTCCCGATACTTACGGCTGGGTGATGAAAGTAACGGACAAACCGTGGACAGTAACACAGTAAAACTGGATGAAAGCTGGAAGCAATTACTGATTCAGGAATTCAGTAAAGACTACTTTGTAAAACTGAAACAGTTTTTGCTGAATGAAAAACAAAACAGACAAACTATTTACCCTCCCGGAAACAAAATATTTGCGGCCTTTGATTATACTCCGTTCGATAAAGTAAAAGTAGTTATTCTGGGCCAAGACCCCTACCATGGCACAGGGCAAGCCAACGGATTGTGTTTTTCGGTAGCTCCGGGTATTAAACAACCTCCATCCCTGCAAAATATTTTTAAAGAACTTGAAAATGACTTAGGAATTAGTCCCCCCGTAAGCGGTGATCTTACTCCATGGGCTCGTCAGGGTGTATTATTGCTTAATGCAACACTCACTGTGAAAGCGAATCAGGCCGGCTCACATCAAAACCAGGGATGGGAGGTATTTACCGATAAGGTTATTCAATTATTATCCGACCATAAAGAACACCTTGTTTTTATTTTGTGGGGGAAATATGCTCAGGGAAAAGAAACCTTTATCGACAAACAAAAGCATCTGATAATCAAATCAGCACACCCGTCTCCTTTTTCAGCTTATTCGGGATTTTTCGGGTCGAAACCCTTTTCAAAAACAAATAGCTACCTGATTTCAAAAGGAATTTCTCCAGTTAATTTTGCCCTTTAATGCAACTATTCGTCTAAAAAACAGTCTATTTTAAAAATATTTTTATAGATTCGTACTATGAGTGTACTAAAACGTGTGCTTGTTTTACCTATTTCTGCTGGCTTGTTTAGGCAGTAATGTAAACGGTCAGGTTTTGATTGGTGCCACAACTTACACCGGATTAGATACGGCTTTCAATGCCATTAACTGGGGAGCTAAAACCGGAAATATTGTCATTTACATTTATGGCAACATCGCTTCAGCAACTCAAGCTGTATTGCTTCCAAGTGGAACAGGCCCCTCCTCATATTCCTCTGTTACTATTCGTCCCTTGGGGGGGAATTTTATCATTTCAGGCAATCATCCAATTTCCTTAATTTATTTGGCGGGTGCCGATAATGTAACCATTGATGGTTTGAACAGCGGAGGACAAAGTCTCACCATATCGAATCTGAATACCTCCGGGGGATCTGCTGTACGTATGGGATTTGGTGCTACTAATAATACCATCAACCGATGTACTCTTTTAGGGGCCGGAACGACCTTTACGGGAGTTGTTATGTTTACAAAGGATACCCTGAGCAATAAGAAAAATACTATCAGCAATTGCAACATAGGAGGTAATTCGGGGGGGCGTCCGGCCTACAGCATTTTAGCTGCAGGAGATTTGCCACCATCAACCCCTGCTATTAAATACACCGACAGTATTACTATCCTTAATAATAATATTTACGATTACTCAGCAAACAATTCGCATTCTATTGGGATTTATACTTTAGATGGCAATTCGGGCTGGACTATACAAGGAAACCGTTTTTACCAGAACGGCATCCGTAATATTTCCAATAGCGGAGCCACCAAATACCATGGGGCCATTTGGATATATAGTCAAACCTTCAGCAGTACCTTTACCATAAAGGATAATATCATAGGCTACTCCAGTTCATCAGGTACCGGCACATACCAGATAACCTCAGCCACTACCACATCTTATGTTTCATTTTTAGGTATTACAATCGCCACCGGCTCAGGTATAACTACCAACCTTGACAACAATAAGCTAAAAAACATTAGTGTTTCTTCTTACGATAATGCACTTCCTTTTACAGGTATTTTCGTTAACAGCACGGGTACGGTAAACCTCGGTAACAGTACAGGGAATGAGTTGAGTGGTCTGGGCATTTATCTTGGTAATGGATCATCAACTACGAGCATTCCTATTTATGGAATTCACTACAACGCTTCTGCAGGAGTTGTTAATAACAGTTCTATCGGCAACATTACAATTCTGAACACAGGCTCTCTCGCATCTTTGCCAATGAGCTTTTATGGTATATATGCTTCCGGTAACATGACCTCTGTTTCGGGTAATACTATTGGTGGAGCATCCAGTTCCATCCAAATGGGAAACAATTACAATGCCCCCTCACAATTGGCCGGAATACGCGTGTTTGCCTCGTCAGGTCCTACCATAAGTAACAATATGGTTAGCGGGCTGGATTTGCTGGATAATAATGCTGGTGGCTATCTTGGTGGTATTGATTTAAATATTTCAACTAATCCTGTCACCGTATTCTCCAATACGGTTAGAAATTTTAACAGCTACAGCCGAAACGCAAATACTTCGTCCATACCTTCTGTTTATGGGATTAACCTTGTTACCTCCACCAGCGGAAATATATTCTATTCAAATCGGGTAAATAACCTTAAGAATCTATACTCCGGGGCAGGGGTTTCTCCTTCGGTGGCCGGAGTAATTTTAGGAGCCGGTACCGCCAGTAATTCCACCTTCATGGGGAATTACATTTATGATTTAGGAGTTGTTTCATCCACCCCAGGCTCCTATTGTGATTATTTGTATATTGGGTCTGGTAACTGGAATGTAAATAATAATATGTTATCGGCTCCCAACAATTATAATAAAACATTAAACCAGATTGAAGTAGCCGGTGGAGCCGTGAATTTAATCTTTAATTCCACCTATATCGGAGGAACCACCGCGTTTGCTTCTAATTCCTGTAATCTTAAAAGAACCGGTGGTACTGTTATTTCAGTAAGCAATCTGTTTTATAACGGACGTGCAACTGCAAGCGGAGGGTATAGTTGCAACATCAATGTTCCTTCCGGAGCATCATATTCGCCAAACTATAATCTTCATGTTTGTTCTGATACAACTAAAATACTTTTTGACCAAGGAACTCTAACTTACAGGTCATTTCAGGAATATTATTCAAGTTTCTTTACCAGTGACCGAGCCGGGTGGGCAGAGTTGTCGGCTCAGGTAAACCCTACTTCATTTTTTACTGATGCCACAAATGGGGATTTATCTATTAATACGGCTTCTCAGTTGTGTTGGTATGTGAACGGGAAAGGCTGGCCAATGGCAGTTTACGATTATGATTACTCATTGACTCCCGGATCACGCTCAAACTCCATCAGTACGGGGGCTCCCGACATCGGAGCCGATGAATTCAGTACCGGAACGAATCCGCTGCCTGCCATTCATACCGGAAGTTTTACAGCAGGAGGTACCTCTACTTATTATCAGGCCGGGCGAGCCATAGCTCAGATTAACTGGCAACCGGGTTCATCGCTTCCACCTTCAGCACCTACTGTTTTGTATTATACCGGTACCAACCCGCCTTATCCGATTAGTGGGACAAAAACACTCAATGCCTACTGGCATATCAGTGCTACCAATGTAGCAGGTATGAGTTATACCCTTAAGTTGCGTTATACTGATGCGCTTTTGTATAACATAACCTCTACTGCCAATATACGTATGGCTAAGAATAGCGGTTCCTCATCTGCTTCGTGGGGATATGCCGCAAGTAATACACTTGATGCCACCAACAAAACATTTTATAATCCGGCTACATACAACAGTTTTTCATTTTTTACCGGAACTGATGCCACAGCTCCATTGCCGGTTGAATGGTTAGATTTTAAAGCGACTAAAGTTGATGATGATGCAGTGCTTTCCTGGTCAACTGCTAATGAAACCAATAACAGTCATTTTGAAATTGAGCACTCTTTAAATGGAGTAGATTTTGAGCAGATTGGAAATGTTACTGGTAATAATAACAGCAATAAAGTAATAAACTATTCTTTTACGCATCCCAATTTAATTGCCGGTTGCACACACTTCTACCGTATTAAACAGGTAGATTTTAATGGGGCATTTAGCTACTCCTCAATTCAGCTTATTCAACCTGAAAAACTTGGGTCATTTTCTGTTTATCCGAATCCTTTTACCAATGAACTGGTGATTACTAATTTTGCCGAATTAACAGGAAATGCAGTGATAACACTCACTGATATAAACGGGAAAGTGGTGTATTGCCGCGAGGTGAATTTTACCAACAGCGAATCCATTCAGATTCAAAAAACAGCTGAAATGAGAAAGGGAGTTTATTTCCTCTCCATTTTAAACAACGGAGAACTGCTGCATTTAAAAGTAGTTGCTCAGTAACTAATCAATCCGCTCGATTTTTGCTCCCAACGCACGCAGACGGGTATCGATGTATTGATATCCGCGGTCAATTTGTTCAATATTATTGATAGTGCTTGTGCCGTTGGCAGCCAATGCAGCAATAAGCATGGCCACTCCTGCCCTTATATCAGGAGAGCTCATGGTAATGCCGCGTAATTTTGTTTCGCGATTTGAACCTATTACCACCGCACGGTGAGGGTCGCATAAAATAATTTTAGCACCCATATCAATCAGGTTATCTACAAAAAATAAGCGACTTTCAAACATCCATTGATGAATGAGTACACTACCTTTTGCCTGAGTGGCGGTAACTAAAGCAATAGAAATTAAATCGGGGGTAAAAGCCGGCCATATCCCATCCCTGATAGTGAGAATCGATCCGTCAATAAGCGTTTGAATTTTATACGAATCCTGTTTTGGAATGTAGATGTCGTCACCTCGAAATTCCATTTCAATACCCATCTTTTTGAATACCGATGGAATAACTCCTAATTCAGGAATGGAGCAATCTTTAATAGTAATTTCAGAGTTGGTGGTAGCAGCAAGTCCGATGAAACTGCCAATTTCAATCATATCAGGCAACATGCGATGTTCACATCCACCTAAACTATTTACTCCCTCAATCGTAATTAAATTAGACCCAATGCCACTTATTTTTCCGCCCATGCGGTTAATCATTTTACACAACTGCTGCAGGTAAGGTTCGCAGGCTGCATTGTAAATTTGTGTAGTGCCTTTTGCCAGAGAAGCAGCCATTACAATATTAGCCGTACCGGTTACCGAAGCTTCGTCAAGCACCATATAGGTACCTTTCAGATTTTTGGCATCAATACGGTAATAACGTTCATCGCGCAAATGATCGAATGTAGCACCCAGTGCTTCAAATCCGCGAAGGTGGGTATCGACAGGTCTTCTTCCTATTTTATCTCCTCCCGGCTCCGGAATATAAGCTAATCCGTATCGGGCCAGCAACGGACCAATAATCATAATGGAACCGCGCAGTGCAGCTCCTTTTTTCCGAAAATCATCACTGCGCAGGTATTCGAGATTTACTTCTTTAGCTTCAAAGGAAAAGGTATGCTCATCAAGCTGCTTCACCACTACTCCCATATCACCCATCAGTTCGATGAGTTTCATCACATCGCGAATATTGGGAATATTGGAAATGGTAACTTTTTCGGGAGTGAGCAGAACAGCTGAGATAATCTGAAGCGCCTCGTTTTTGGCACCCTGTGGAACTACCGTGCCGCTAAGGGGTAGCCCGCCTGTAATTTTAAATGCACCCATTTGGTTTTATTTCCTGTTGCGGTTGCGGTTATTATGAAATTTGTTGCCTTTGTTCCGGTTAAACTGATTCTTGTTTTTATAGAACGGTTTATTTGTACGTTGTCCTTTATCGCCCAGGCTGAAATCATGTGCACCTTCTTCGGCTTCCAGCTGAATTTTGCCCTGAGACAATTCGGCCATGTGATTAATTACGGCTTCATCCGGCAGTACTTCGTCATTCCACTGCCGGCAGGCAGCACGCATAAACGAACCGATAATATTGATAAAATATTTTTTTGTCGGCCCCTCTTCCATTTCTCTGGCACTTTCAATCATTTTCTCAATATTTTTCCCGTAAAAACGATACCTGATTTTTGTTTCAGGATAGTTTAAACGCTCCGGCCTGCGCATCACTTCCTCGGGAGATGGTACAGGATACGGGGCATCAACATCCAGCTTAAAATCGGAAATGATATGAATATGATCCCAGAGTTTATGTTTCCAGTCAACCGAATCGCGCAACTGTGGGTTAAGGTTCCCCATTACTCCCACCACCAAATTTGCTTTACGGGTACGCTCTTCTTTATCAGAAATTGAAAGCAGGTGGTCAACCATTTTTTGTACATTCCTTCCATATTCGCTAATGTACATTCTGCTTCGGCTGGTATTGTATTCCATGAACTAAAATTAATGTTGCAAAATAGGGAATATTCCTTGGAAAAAACCTATGAAAGTATTTTGAGCTTGGCAAACTTCAAAATCAGCTGCTTTTGCCCCAATCCCATAAAATTAATGGTGGCTTTGCGGCTGTCGGCATTTCCCTCTACTTTTTCAACGGTTCCTTTACCAAATCGCTGATGCACTACCTGCATTCCTTCGGTGAGCCCGGTAGTGTCGTCAGGAATAAAATCAGGGTCGTCATTCACACGTACTTTTGATACCGGTTTGGTAAAGGAAACGCCCGGTTTCGAAAATTTACCTTTCACATTCAACCCCGAGAGGGAAGTACGCTTTTCGGGAAACGTTTCATCAAGCCCCGACAAGTCGCGTTGCGTTTGATTGCCGGTTGCAAATAAACGTTCCATCTTCAAATGCTGAGGATCAATCTCTGTTAAAAAACGGCTCGGCTCGGCCGGATTTAAAGTACCGAATTTAAACCGGCTGGTGGCAAAGGTTAAGGTAAGTTTGCGCATAGCCCGGGTCATGGCCACATAAAAAAGCCTGCGCTCCTCTTCCA
Source organism: Bacteroidia bacterium (assembly GCA_019695215.1). Taxonomy (GTDB): domain Bacteria; phylum Bacteroidota; class Bacteroidia; order UKL13-3; family UKL13-3; genus JAGPCK01. The sequence goes on from JAIBAK010000017.1 coordinate 23,456, forward strand.
GTTCCTGCCGGCTGTTAAGAGATAATTGGGAAGGAAATAAATTTTCTTCGAGTCCTACAATAAAAACATGGGCAAACTCCAGCCCTTTTGAGGCATGAATGGTCATGAGTTTAACCTTGTCGTTATCTTCTTCATTATCCTTATCGGCATCGGTGAGTAAAGCAATATCCTGCATGTAATTATCAAGTGTACGAGGTAAAAAGTTCACTTCTCCTTCTACCGGTTCAAGCACGGTAAATTCTTTTACCCCGTTCAGCAACTCTTTTATGTTTTCAAAACGCGCTACGCCTTCAACGGTTTTGTCTTCATACAGTGATTTGAGCAAACCGGTTTGCTTAGCCACATATTCAGCTACCTCGTATGCCGACTGATTTTTCATCATCACAGCAAAATGCTGTATCATGGTCCTAAAATCACTTAGGGGCTTAACTGCCGATTTGAGTTCTTTCGAAAACTCCTCCACACTTTCAATAATGCGCCACACTGATGTATTATGGGCATCGGCCAGTATAAATAATTTTTCGATACTTGTTTTGCCAATGCCTCTTACAGGATAATTGATAATTCTGCGCAGGGCTTCCTCATCATTATGATTAATTATTAACCGAAAGTAAGCCAGTAAATCTTTTACCTCTTTGCGCTGATAAAATGACAACCCGCCATAAATGCGGTAAGGAATATTCATTTTTCTCAGGGCTTCTTCCAGCGCACGCGATTGGGCATTGGTGCGGTATAGAATGGCGAAATCAGAATTATTAAGCCGCTCCTGCATTTTTTCTTCAAAGATGGATGAGGCCACCATTCTTCCCTCTTCATTATCATTAACGGCTTTGAATACGCTTATTTTATTCCCCTCAGGATTCTCAGTAAAAATTTCTTTTTTCAGCTGGTCGCGATTTTTAAGAATAATGCCGGAAGATGCATGAACGATGGTTTGAGTACTGCGGTAATTCTGCTCCAGTTTAAATACCTTCAGTTCGGGATAATCTTTATTAAAATCGAGAATATTTTTAATGGTGGCTCCCCGAAAAGCATAAATACTCTGGGCATCATCACCCACCACACAAATATTCTGATAGGCGGCTGCCAGCTTACGAATAATCATGTACTGGCAATGGTTGGTATCCTGAAACTCATCAACCATTATATACCTGAACTGATGCTGGTATTTGTTCAGTACATCGGTGTGCTTATGGAGTAATTCGTAAGTTTTCATAAGCAGGTCGTCAAAATCCATGGCACTGGCTTTAAAACACCTGTCCTGATAAGCTAAATATATTTCGGCAATTTTAGGTCGGCCACCGGCTGCATCGGCTTCACGCAATTCAAGATTTTCGAAATAAGCTCTGGCGTTAATCAGGTTATTTTTAGCATTTGAAATCCGGTTGAGTACCAAGCCCGGTTTGTAAATTTTCTCATCCAGGTTCATCTCACTCACAATACTCTTGAGTAAACTTTTAACATCATCGGTATCGTAAATGGTAAAGTTTCGCGGGTATCCTATTTTCCCGGACTCGGTACGCAGCATACGTGCAAAAACCGAGTGAAAAGTGCCCATCCATAAATTTCTTGCCTCATGGCCTACCACTTTTTCTATCCGCTCGCGCATTTCGCGGGCAGCTTTATTGGTAAAAGTGAGCGAAAGAATTTGAAATGCATCTACCCCTTTGCTTAGCAGGTGGGCAATACGGTAGGTGAGCACACGGGTTTTACCAGAGCCGGCACCCGCTATAATCATTACGGGGCCTTCGGTATTCAGCACAGCCTCGCGCTGAGGCTCATTCAGCAGCGATAAGTAATCCGCTTCACGCTTATTCATCTCTGCGAAAATAAAGAAAGCAATAGTTCATTTTTATCATAAATATCAACAGTTAAAAGAAAAATAGTAACTTGCACGTATGAAGAAGCTCCTCTTTCTTGTTTTACTAATCAATATTTTAACAGCTAAAGGGCAGGTGAGTTATATTCCGGGGCCACCAGCTCTTGAAGAAATTGAAGATATTATTTCACTAAATGGGTATTTTCTGAAATTTTTAAAAAAGCAAGATACAGCCCCTTTCAAAATATTACTCAGTAAAGATAGCTGTAAAAGTTGGGAGGAAATGATTCCTCCTTGGAATGCGAACTATAAGCCTGACCTCTTTATCCAAAAGAACAATTTTGGGGTTTTTCACACACAGACAGGAGTATTTTTAACCCATAACTTGTCAAACTTTACATATTTAGGTACGCCTGTGAAACCGCCTGCTCTAATGCTTTCAAATACTAAATCAGATTTAATAGGGAAATATGCAAACTCAATCCCTTCACCTACAACAGATAATATCTCGACTATAGCATGGGTATTATCAACTGATTATGGATTTACATGGAGTAACATTAGTCAGGGTTTAAAATCATATACTGACGTTTACTGGATTCCTACCGACAGCTGGGGCAATACAATTGCAGTACCTTACAATACTATATATTCTCCTTACTGTTTAACCAAAACAGACAGTAATTATTTTGCTCTTTACAAACACGATTTTTTACCTAAAGGAATATCTTATGATCTGGTCAGGTTTGATTTTAAGAAAAACAAATGGGAAAATATAGAAAATACTAACTACTACAATATTGTTAAAGATAAAGGCGATCCAATAATTCGATACTACAGTTCTGAAAGTAAGACTCTCTTTTTAGAAGTTAATTTTACCTTGTACAAATCTAGCGATAAAGGGAAAAACTGGATTAAATGCGGCACTGGGATTAATCTGGCTTTGCCTGAGTGCTTGAATGTAAAGCTATATGAACGAAACGATACACTGTTTGCTTTAACCTTATTTAAACAAACCAGTAACAATTATAACTTTTCATCAAATCTCTACCGGTTATACTATAGCACAGATAAAGGTAGTTCGTTTTCATTGATTGAAATTGATATTCCTAAAGGATATCACCTCTATAATTCTCACATATCAAGCCAAGGGCAAATATTTTTATTTGGAATAGGGCATTTCTATCAAAAGATACCTGCATACCAATTTAGTGAAGACATTCCTCCCAAAAAAGATGTAGTTATAGGAAAAATAATCCCAATAAATGACTCTGCTATATTGATAAACCCTTCGAACTATTATTCGAATGGAAAGTATTCAGGAGTTTCTAAAACAACTAACAACGGAAAATCATGGCGCAGTTTAACTCAAAATATTTTAAACTATGGGGGTATCAAAGATTTAGTTGCCAATGGAGACACAATTTTAGCATTAGCACCTTACCCAATAAAATCAACTGATGGTGGGGAAACATGGTCTGTTGTTTCTGCAATTGGAGATTCAAACATAATATGTGATAATGTACAATATGTTATGGGTAAATACACCATTTCTATGGGTCGACAAATTTATGAGTCGAAGGATCTCATTAAATGGGAGAATAAGATGTTTCAAAATTATAATCCTTATGTAAGTGATTTATTCAATTTGGGGCTAAATCTTTTTGCTGATGGGTTAATTTCTAACGATAGTGGTAAAACCTGGCTGACTACCTTTCCAAGCAAACATAAACAACCAGTAAAAAACGTTGTGAAAATAGGTACCGCTTTTCTTTCATACTCTAATAAAGATTGGGTTGGAAATTCAAATATGGAATTTTCAATTTCATACGACCAAGGATTTACATGGAAAGATACAATTATCCCCGTATTAATGCAGTCAAAATCGTTAATTGAAAATCCATATTTTTTATTCTTTAACACGGAATCACAAATATACATTATCGATAAAAACACCCTCAAACCGATCAAGCTTATAAACCATTATAAACAAAGACTACTTGGAGATATAATGATTTGGCAAAATAATAAATTATACATCAGTGCCGATGGTGGAGGTCTGTTTATATACGATGTATCGATGACAACAGGTGAAAAAGAAACTACCTGCTGCACCAATTATTTCAGTATCTACCCAAATCCTGCTAACAGGTACATCATCATTGAAAACCCGGAAAATGAATCCATACATTGCTCGCTCATTAATCTGGCAGGTAATGAAGTTTTAAAATATTCGGGAAATGGCAGACTTAATATTGTTACAGCAGAAGTACCTGAAGGTTTATATTTTATAAAATCTGAAACCTCCAAAGGAATTCAATACAGCAAAATACTGATTATGCACTAAGCCATTTTTGCCACTGATTAAATAAAAAAATGAAAAAATACCTTTCACATGCGACTCGGTACTTTATAAAGCACCTCAAAAAATTGTAAATATATTTTTAAAATGAAAGGAAATACCCCAATGCTTACCAAAAGAAATATTTTTTTTCTGAGCTGTTTATTGTTTTTAGTCAACACCTCCCTTTTTGCTCAAAGCACAGCGCTAAACGGCCCACCATCAGAAAGGTCAGATATTAATTTGTTTTATGCTAAGGGTAACAATTGGTATAAATTCATTTTTCATGATGACAGTTATCTTTTTAAAAGTAATGATGAAGGTAAAACATGGTCCCGAATTCTTCAAGGCTGGCCTGCCAAATGGTGGTTAGATTTTAAAGAAGTGGGAGATACCTTATTTTTAATTAATCAGGGTGAAACATACTACACGGTAGATCATCAAAATTATTTTCTGTATGCCCAGTTTCTTTATTGTGACCGATACTACTCATATCCCAACAGCAACACCATGATTCGATTTATGGAACAGGAAGATCCGGCAACTCCGGTAATCAATAATCAAACATACAGTGTAATGCAGGTGTCATTCGACATAGGAAAAACCTGGATCGATATCAGCAAAGGGCTTAACACATACAAATACACCGAATACGATTTTTCTACAGGCTGGTACAAAACCGTGAATCGGTTTATCGCACCCTCTACCACACTCTTAACCAACTCCGGATTACTTTCGGTTACATACGACCCAAATAACTCCGCAAAAAAATACGAATTTTTAGGTGTCTTTTCACCTGGATGGGTTGAGATAAAGAATTCAAATTTTGATAACCTCTTCAAAAATGAAAATCCTGAATTTATTTTTTACGACAAGCAAACAAAAACCGCTTACCTGTCTGTAAACAACTCCAGTCAACTTTATTCCTCACCGGATGAAGGAATCACGTGGGGAAAAATAGGCGATGGTCTGCCGGATTCAGTTAACCACTCAATTCAGCTATTTAAAAAAAAGGATACCCTTTGGGCCATTGTAAGGTTACGAAGTACTATCGATAGAATGCCGAACAATTTACCTTATACAACTTCTAATACCGACCTGATCAGGCTATATTTTAGTACCGATAAAGGAGCCAGCTTTACGCATGTGCCACACAATATTCCAAAAGGTATTTCCATTAATAAAACTTATGTAAATCCGATAACCAGAAAAATATATATTGTAGGAAACGGATCGGTTTATCAGCAAAATCCTCATAATAGTCAAGATTTCATTGCTTCTATTTCGTTTTTCAAAGACAAAGCAATGTATGGTGATTTTAACACCCGACTTGTTGCAGAATCCAATCAACTATACTTTAGACCATTTGGGCGTGCCTATGAAACAAGCGGTGGATTATATAAATCTCAGGATAATGGAAAAACGTGGAAGAATCTTACTGAAAATATACCCAACAAGGGAGTGAATGATTTTTTGGTAAAAGGTGATACGATAATTATACTCATTCCCTTTGCACATATCTCATATGACGGTGGAAATTCCTGGACAAAACTTAATCTACCCGCTATTGAATTTGAATTGATTCGATATGTTGGAGGAGAGTATTACCTCATAGGAGATTACCTGAGTGAACGCGCAGTTTATACTTCTGCAGATTTATTAAACTGGACATTCAAACAAAAACTCCCAATTCCTTATACTGACCAATATCTGGCAATTAATCTTTTTGAAGTCAACAATAATATTTTAATCAGCACAGGCTCTTTCTCTAGCACCGAATCTAATACCGCTTATATTTCAAAAGACACATTAAAAACATTAAATATCATCAATAAAAATAATTCAATTGATATGAGATTTTCGGGGCAAGATTTTTATCAAAGCCAAGGTTATTCACTCTATCCTCAAACCGAATCATGCAGGGTAAGCTATAATAACGGAGAATCCTGGTCAGACACATTAATCGTAAGTTTAAAGGATGCGCGAGGAATTTGCCAAACAAATGACGGAAGAGTTTTTGCAACTTTTAAAAAGTCATTAAAAGAACTGAACCCGCAAAATTTAACGGTAATAAACTCCTTCAGTTCCGGAGATACTGAATTAGGAACTTACTTAACTTATTTGAACGGATATGTGATTACAACCTTACGTTTGAAACATGGTTTACTTTCATTTCAGGTTGGGCAAAAAGTGAATGCGCGCCAAATGGTAATCGGTGAAAATAAAATAGCTGTTTACCCCAATCCAGCTAACATGTATGTCACCATTGAAAACCCGGAAAATGAATCCATACATTGCTCGCTCATTAATCTGGCAGGTAATGAAGTTTTAAAATATTCGGGAAATGGCAGAATTCACCTTACGACTGCCGAAGTACCTGAAGGCTTCTATTTTATAAAAGTTGAAACAGAAAAGGGCATTCAATATAGTAAAATACTAATTATGCACTAAGCCCGTTTTAGTAACTGAGTATATAAAAAATGAGAAAACTTTTGCTTTTACCTGCTCTTGTCAGTTGTTCTCAAATAACTTTTGCCCAAACTGACCCTTTGTGGACCATGTTTCAGCAGAATTTGATTTTTCATAACGCGACACTCACCGGCACCGACAGCACCTATGCCCGTACCCTGCACCTGCATAACAGAAATCAATGGCCGGAAATTAAAGGGGGAGGTTATCGCACCCTGCAATTAGCCTATATGCAGAAATTAAAAAAATCGAATGCCACATTAGGAGGGTATTATTTACACGATAATGCGGGGGGACTAAATTTGAATGATCGTGTCGGAATACTTTACCATTACAACCTAAAACTGTCATCCAAAACTGCCCTTCGGTTTGGGCTAAATGCTTACTATTTGCATCAATACCTGAATGTAACTAAGTTAATCCCTCCACTCACATTTCCTATTAAAAACAATTTGCATTCCTATGGAATTTTCCCCGGAATAAGTTTATACAGGGGTAATTTTTACATAGGTATTTCAGAAAATGTTATACAGGTAAAATCATTTGTTTCAAATACCGGCAACCTGCGCAGAATTTTCTACTGGAACATGGGAACACGCATAAACCTTGGGAAAACGTTCTCCTTAAGTCCATCTTTCGTTTATACCCTGGAAAACAAAACGGATTTGACGCAAATCAACCTGACTTTTTCAATAAAAAACAAATTGGAGACCGGGGTCACTGCAAGGTTTCCTTCCAATATGTCATCCTATACGGCCTATTGCCTGAATATGGGATTAACCTTCTTTAAACAAAAGTTCTCCCTCTACTACTCCTATGACCTTCCTCAGCAAACCCCCATTTATGTTACATTCACCTCGCATGAAATGGCTTTAAAATTCAGATTTTAACCTGTTATTTATAAATCAAAGTAAAGTTTTTGTAACACTTGTTTTAACCACTGCCAGTCCTAACTTTGCCCAAAAAGTAACTACCCATGACACAACAGGAATATTTAACCCAAAACAAAGACCGTTTTCTGAATGAATTATTTGAATTGCTTCGCATTCCTTCCATCAGTGCCGATTCGGCCTACAAAGGTGATGTGGCCAACGCAGCCGAATATGTAAAAGAAAAACTGATTGCTGCCGGAGCAGATAAAGTAGAAGTATGTCCCACTGCCGGCCATCCTATTGTTTACGGAGAAAAAATGATTGATCCTAAATTGCCTACCGTACTTGTTTACGGGCACTATGATGTGCAGCCGGTAGTTCCGCTGGAATTATGGGATACCCCTCCGTTTGAACCCACCATTAAAAAAACAAAATTACATCCTGACGGAGCCATTTTTGCCCGTGGCTCGGCTGATGATAAAGGACAGTTTTACATGCATGTGAAAGCATTTGAAGTGATGATGCAAACAAATACACTCCCGTGCAACGTAAAATTTATGATTGAGGGCGAAGAAGAAGTGGGAAGCTCTAATTTAGGTACGTTTTGCAGAGAAAATGTTGAACGGCTGAAAGCAGATGTAGTTCTTATTTCCGACACCTCCATGATTGCCAACGATGTTCCGTCAATTGATACCGGATTGCGCGGATTGAGTTATGTGGAGGTAGAAGTTACAGGGCCTAACCGCGATTTACACAGCGGAGTTTACGGAGGAGCCGTAGCCAACCCGATTAATATTCTTGCCAAAATGATTGCGTCCATGCACGATGAAAACAATCATATCACCATTCCGGGATTTTATGAGGACGTACAAAACCTTACGGAAGCAGAAAGGACAGAACTGAATAAGGCCCCTTTTAATCTTGAAGAATACAAAAATGATTTAGCCATTGCCGATGTGTGGGGAGAAAAAGGATATACGGTATTGGAAAGAACCGGCATTCGCCCTACCCTTGATTGCAACGGAATTTGGGGAGGATATACGGGAGAAGGTTCAAAAACAGTTTTACCGTCAAAGGCATTTGCCAAAATTTCGATGCGTTTGGTACCCAATCAAACTACTGATAAAATCACTGAACTTTTTGCCAACCATTTCAAGAAAATTGCACCTGCAGGAGTACGCGTGGAAGTGCGCCCTCACCACGGTGGTGAGCCGGTGGTAACACCAACCAATTCGCCTGCCTATATTGCAGCAGCCAAAGCCATGGAAACCACTTTTGGTAAAAAACCAATTCCAACCCGTGGCGGAGGCAGCATTCCGATAGTAGCTCTCTTTGAAAGTGTGCTGGGACTAAAGTCTGTATTAATGGGATTTGGATTAGACAGCGATGCCCTGCATTCGCCTAATGAACATTATGGTTTATTCAATTACTACAAGGGTATTGAAACCATTCCTTATTTCTTCAAGAATTTTACTGAACTGAAAAAATAGTTTTATACTTTTACCGCAGTCGCGGGGGGATACTCCATTTAGTGCGACTGTGGTTCTTATTATTGTTGTGTAGTGCCTGAACAAAAACTAAAAGTACTTTTTCTTCCGGCCTGGTATCCGAACAAATACGACCAAATGGCCGGATTATTTGTGCAGCAACATGCCCGGTCAATACAGAGTTTTGCCAGTGTGGCCGTGTTACAAATTGTACAAAATGCCGCTGCAAACAGGCATCAGATTGAAGAACGAACTGAAGATGGGATTTTTGTTTACCGTATCTACCTTAAATCGGTAAAGGCCCCGTTTATCGGTAAAATCATTAATGGTTTAAACTATCGCTGGTCTACCAAATATGCCTACGAGCAAATAAAACAAAAATGGGGCAAGCCCGATATTTGCCACGTGCATATTTTAACCCGCACCGGCTGGCTCGCACTAAAACTATGGCAAAAAAGTAAAATTCCGTATGTAATCAGCGAGCACTGGTCACGCTATTTCAAACAAAACAGCAGCAGTTACGAGGGAACAGCCCGAAAAAAATATACAGAGCAAATTGTAAAGTATGCTAAGGCGGTGATGCCAGTAAGTGAAATACTGAAAGAAGCCATGCTCACAAACAATTTACACAACACAAATTACCAGATTGTGCCGAATGTGGTAAACATGGACCGGTTCTCGCTTAAGCCTGCACATACTCCATCGGCAGTTACTCATTTTTTAAGCGTGAGTTGTTTTGATGAAAAAAGCAAAAACCTGCACGGACTTATTGATGCATTTGAATTGTTGATTCAATCGGGCATAAATACTACTTTAAAACTAACAGGAGACGGCCCCGATAAAGCAGCAATAGAGGCTTATGCAGCTCAGAAAAAACTGGGTGATAAAATTTCATTTACCGGAGAACTAACCGGAGAGGCTTTGGTGCAGGCATATCACCTGGCAGATGCGTTGGTGATGAGCAGCCATTACGAAACATTTGCGATAGTATTAGTTGAAGCCATGGCCTGCGGATTGCCGGTAGTTGCTACAAACACAGGCATTGCTCCCGAAATTGTAGATGAACAAACAGGTATACTAGTTTTTGAATCCTCGCCTCAAAAACTGATGGAGGCAATGAGGGAAACAGCAAAAAAATTAGCCCGATACGATGGTCTTACCATAAGAAACAAGGTAGTTGACCGTTTTAGTGAAGCTACCATAGGAAAAATGTTGCAATCAATTTACAACAGGGTTTTATCATCATAATACCTAATTTCGTTTCATGGGCATCCGATTTATAGGAACATTAGCCAACCGACTGATAACAGCACTCCTCAATTTTTTAATTGTGGTTATTACGGCCCGTTACCTTGGCACAGCAGGACGCGGGGAAATAAGTTTAATCATTCTATCCATAAGCATGATTCAAATGATATCGGGGGTGATGGGCGGTGGTGCCATTGTTTACCTTGCTCCCCGTTATCCGCAGTTTAAAATAATGATGATAAGTATTGGCTGGACCATGCTTATTTGCATAGCCTGTTCAACAATCATGAATCTGTTTGGATTGATTAAACCGGGCTTTGGATTCCCCATTCTTATTTTAAGTCTGCTCGTATCATTTTTTGCCAATATGCAAAGTCTTTTATTAGCCCGGCAAAATTTCAGTGCATTTAATCTTACCTCTGTTTTACAACCGCTCACTTTATTAGTTGTATTTTATTTTTCAGTCAAACGGGATTCCATTCACACCATCGATGACTTTATTGATGCGGCTTATATAGGCTATGCCCTGCCGCTGGGATTAACGCTGTTTTTATTGAACCCCGCTCCTGCCGCTGAAGCCACCTGGAAAGAGGTAGCTAAAAAATTTATACACCACGGGGGATGGAGTCAACTGGCTAATCTGGCACAGTTACTTAATTACCGGTTCAGCTATTATTTAATTGAAAAAATGCAGGGGGTTACCTCGCTCGGAATTTTCTCTACGGGTATTTCCGTTTCTGAATCCGTTTGGGTATTCAGCAAAAGTTTGTCAACCGTTAAATATGCTAACAGTGCGAATGAAAAAGACAGAGACAAACTTCATCAGCAGGCTATTTTGCTTATAAAGTTCAGCATTACGGGAACTCTTTTTCTTTTATGCATTCTGTGTTTTATTCCCGATACCCTTTATATGGAGTTGTTCAGTAAATCATTTAAAGGAATTCAGCACCTTATGATTCATCTTTCGCCCGGTATTTTTATGCTGAGTATTTACACCATTCTGGCAGCCTATTTTTCGGGCACCGGCAGGCATCATCTTTCATCAAAAGCTTCCATGATTGGATTGGTGGTGACTATACCTGCCTGTTTTTTTCTTATTCCTGTTTTCGGTATCACCGGTGCGGTGTGGGCAGGTAATTTATCGCATCTGGCAAATGGTAGTTTTTTGTTAGTGCATTTTATGAGGGAAACAAAAAAATCACTGAGCAGCATGCTTCCGCATAAAAAAGACCTGGCAAAATTTAAAGAGTTGATGCAGGGAAATTAAACGCCTCGCTGCTCCAACATACGGGATACATATTTCCCAATGATATCGAATTCCAGATTAACCTTGTCTCCTTCTCCGATTTGTTTGAAGTTGGTATGCTCAAAAGTATACGGAATAATTGCAACTGAAAATGATTTTTCCTTTGAATCAACTACCGTTAAACTTACTCCATTTACACAAACCGAACCTTTCTCTACCGTGAGGTGATGGTTTTGGGTTGGTTCATACCCAAAAGTAAAACGCCAGCTTCCGTCTAACATTTTCCGTTCTAAACAAATGGCTGTGATATCTACATGTCCTTGTACTATATGGCCGTCAAAACGACCATTGGCAGGCATACATCTTTCCAGATTTATACTGTCTCCCTGTTTTAATTCTCCAAGATTGGTTTTGTTTAATGTTTCTTCAATGGCCACCACGGTATAAACATCATCCTCTTTGTTTACTACAGTTAAACATACTCCGTTATGTGCCACGCTTTGATCAATTTTAAGCTGTGGGGTAATGGTACTGCTTACCTGCAAATACAGGTTTCCAAGCTCACGTTGTACCTGCTTTACCTCCCCTGCCGTTTCTATAATTCCTGTAAACATTATCTGATAACCTGAATGGTTCCCTTTAATATCCGCTTTTTAATTCCTTCTAACCTTAGTTCGTGCACAGTGCAAATATAAAAGTAAACTCCATCGGGAACTTCCTTTGCTGTATTCATTTCTTTCCCGTCCCAGTTAATATCGGGATCATGCGTTTCAAAAACCAACTGCCCCCATCGGTTGTAAACCGACATATCTACTTTTTTTACATACCGGTATGGAAAAGGTCCGAATAAATCATTCAAACTGTCATTGCCGGGAGTAAAAACATTTGGTAAACGATATTCGGGACAATTATCTACACAGGCTCCGTTGCTGAATTCGCTTTCATTGTTAAAAGAATCAATTGCTGTTACCAGGTAACAAGCGGCAACCGATTTGGTAAGAATTGGCCGGGCATCAAAAAAAGTAGTATCAGTTGCGCTGTTGTTGGTTGCTATAAGAATATACGATGTATCAAGTATGGTGCGGCAATACACGTTATACCCTACAATGTCCTTGGCACATGAATTATTGGGATTATTCCATTTTAAAGAAGTGTTAAACAAAACACAATTGGTGGCAGCGCTTAACATCGGAGGGCAAGGGGGAGTAGTATCGGCCGGTATCCCCTCTGCTTCCTGAGACAAATTAATTACCGGATACACGTAACCGGGAACCGTGAATTCGCCCTTAGATTTAATATAGTACCTGTATGTTTTCCCATTAATGAGCCCTTCATCCCTGAATCGCTGCACCGGAGATGTGCCAATGGAATCAAAGGCCAGTGTTTGTTCGTTCCATTTGTAAATGGTGTGCACTACATTTTTCCACTGCACATTATCTTTCCAAACCAATTCGAGCGCCTCGTCATCGGGGATACAACTCAAATAAATAGAAGAAGCGGGTCTGCTTTTCCCAATATACTGACGTTTCAATCCAAACGAATCACTGTAAAATTCAATTTTATAAGAATACTGCTTACCCAGAGTATTTAACTTAACTGTATCGGTGTAAGCAGAGTCGTTAAAGAAATGGAAGGAAGGATTACTAAGCGAGTCGATCGCCACAAAAGTACTTCCATTAATATCGGGAGAGCGGAAAATAACATACTTGTATGGTCCGGGGTAATACACCGAATCCATCTTAAGGGGTTTTGACCATGCCAGCCAGATTCTCCCGGTGTCGTTATCGGTTTTAAGTACACTCACATTCGTTATTACCGGTCGGTCTTTTGTAATTTCAGCGCAAACTTCAATACTTGAATAACCCTCGGCTGCCTCGCTGTAAATCGGAGCATTATTGGCTCCCTTGGGGGAATAAACTGAAGTAACCCGATAGCAATACCTTGTTCCCGGCACCAAACCAAGTCCACCATCGTTATCGTAATATTGATTATTTGTTAATCCGGTGTCGGTGTGGTATAATTTATAACCTGTATAGGCTGGTACTCCTGTTTCGCAGTAATTATGTTTCCACTTTGAGCTGTCAATTCTGCGGTAAATATTATAAGCAACGGCCTCATTGCACGAATCTTTGTCCCACTTCAAAATAAAACCATCTTCAAATTGCGCCAGTGCCGGATTTTTAGGAGCCGGCCCTACCACCCGAATATTGAAAAATTTCATGTCAACTAAGTTGATGTCGGGGGCAGCATGCTGGTCTTCGGCTCTGCATACTACTTCATAAGGTATTTTACGAATTTGATTACAGGAAGGTGTCCAGGAGAAAGTAGCCTTTACACTATCTTTTCCAAGAGCAGAAAATGGAGTTAATGTAGCATTATTTCCGGGTGCAATAAAAGGTGCCCCATAGGCGGTAAGCTTAATCAAATCGCCTGCATTCGGATCTATTGCCTTTACCACTGTTGTATACGTTTTGCCAACTTCAATGCAGGTGTCCTGAATTTTTGTTAGCACTGGCGGGTCATTATTGCATATAACAACAACAATCTGCATGTCGCGAATAATATTTCCGATTTCCTTTCCATTTCTAAACTCCTGAATTAAAATGGCAATATTATATTTTCCGTCCTGCCCCGGTACGGGTGAATCCCAAACTAATTCTCCGTTATAACGGTCAATGGTAAAGGAAGTAGTAGCCTGTGGAATAAAAAAACCATTTACATCCGTATTCAAAGCCTGTTTAGGCGGAATGATTGAATAAACGAGGCTGTCACCATCGGCATCGTACGCTCCGGGATTGTGCACAAACTTGCGCAGGGTGCAGGCATAATCTATTGGCGGAATCAACAATACCGGAGACCTGTTTGCTCCCAAAAAAGGATTTATCTTAATGGTACACTCCAAATAAAAGGCTGTATTAAAGGAATTATCCATATTTCGTACCCCTTCAATACGGTTTGGATCTACCAAATAAACTTTGAAAGTACCCGGCCCGGCATAAAGGTGCGTTCCTACATACGTATTTTTCCAGGTGGTATTAGGTAAATTTTCTTTTGAAACCCTGTTAATGATTGATGAGGTAAAATCGCCCCAAAAAACCTCCAGCTGATCTCTGTCGGCCTGACGGCTGCGGGAGTTTCCGTTCTCGGTGTATGTAACAACTGTTATTTCATAGGTTAAGCCTGAAACCAAACGATAAGTGATTTCACCGGCTTTGTTGTGAGAAGCCACGGCAAAACCCGTAATAAGTGAGAAAATAACTAAAAAGGAGAGTCTCATCAGATACCTACGAAGATAACATAATTAACAGCCATTTTTTAAAGCAATTTAGCGCCTGCTTTTAAAACAAAAAACCTGCCACACAAGTTGCATGGCAGGCGTTAAAAAAACAAATCAACAAACTATAAAATCAATAATTTTTGGCTCAACTTATTTTGACCGTTTACCGATTCAATAAAATAAACTCCTTTTCTAACGGCACTTACATCAAGAGTAAGTTTTCTTCCATCAGCCGATTTTTGCTGTACCGGAACATTTACCTCTTTACCGTTTATATCCACCAATTTTACGTTCAGCTCCCAATCTGCTCCATCGGCTACTTCAACGCTTACCGAATTTACTGCCGGGTTAGGATATATATTTATGGATATGTTTCCGTTTGAGAAAGTAGAATTAACATTTGAACGATCAATGTATATAATCTGGCTGTACTCAAAACGGCCGTCAAAATCTACCTGCTTCAGGCGATAAAAAGCACTTTCAGTTATATCATCATTGTAAATGTAATTATTAACCATTGAAGTAGTACCATGCCCGTTAACAAACCCAACAAATACGAAGTCGCCCGATGATTCATCTCTTCGTTCAATCTCAAATCCTTTATTGTTCACTTCAGAAGCAGTTATCCATTCCAGCTCATTACCGGCATCACCGGGTTTACCCGAGAAACTCAGCATTCGCACAGGAAGCGGTGAACTGTTGTCGATAACAGAGAATGGACTAAAGGAAGTTACCCCGGTTAACTGACGGGTATACGGGCCTGTACCACTTGCAGCAGCCGCAGCAACCGATTGCCATGCCCCGCTTGTATAGTGAGCCACATAACAAGTGCTTCTTGAGAAAGAAGTCCCTTCATCAGCAGCATTCCATTGCAGGGTAATACTCATATTTGAACCACCGGGAGTAGACTCTGAAATTGCCCAGGTTTTTGTAACCACGTCACTTGTAATGGCAGTACCTGTTGCCGCATCCGAAGCATTATAGGAAGTACTTACCCCACCAAAAACCCTTACTTCAAAATTATCAGTTGTACCTGCAGCAGTTTGAGATAAAACAACAGGGTTATAACTTGTAGAGGTACCCACGGGATAAGTAATATTAGTAGCTGAGTTGGGAACCTGTCTTAATACTCCACCGGTGCTATTGGTAATAATATAATTAGTAGAACTAGCCCCGGAAATGGAACCCGATGAACCAATAGTTAAGTCATATGTTCCCAACTGCAGCTTACCCGAGGTAAAAGTTAAGGTACCATTTATAGTTATGGATCCTGCAATACTTTTTGTTCCTCCTCCGGTAATGGTAAGATTATTATAGGTACCGGCCGGGATAGCCTGAGGATTTGCGTTATTGAATATAATACTGCTTGAAGAGGCTTTGGAACCAATTGCGGGAACTGTTTCGCTATTGATGGTAAGTGTAGAATTAGAAGCTAAATCTATAGTTCCTGTTACAGTATTTGCCGCAGGAATAGTAAAATTAATTGAACTTCCGGTACCCAAAACAATTTTTGAACCCGTACCCTGGATTTCCCAATTGCTATTGAGTGTAGGTGTGGCATTATTGGCAATAATATACATGCAGTTATTCCCCTGAAAATTGGAAGGATTGGTTCCTGTTCCATCGGTATTCGTACCCCAGGTAGCTGTGGCATTCAAAAATCCCGTTGACTTAGAATAATACACAACAGGATTAGAGGTGGTGATACTCAAATCATCTATGGCATAACCATGATCTACATTGGCTAATTTAGGGAAATACCATTTAAGCATTATTTCACTGCCTGATGCTAACGAAATTCCGGTAATTGTAAACGATTTGGTTTCTTTATTTGATGTTGCATTTCCATCAATTGCTCCAATAGTTCCGGTCACCGGACTTGTAAAATCAAGGGAACTTACAGTAGTGTATCCGCTTCCTGAAACAGTGGTAATTGCCGATGAACTTGTTTTGTAAGAAAACCCAATTGTTTGCGATCCTGACCCATTGGCCCTCCATTGCTCGGCCGAATAGGTAACTGTTAATGCGGTAATGGTAGAGCCGGAATTATTCTTCATGCGGAGTCCCAGCGTTAAATTACCAACACCAGGGTTTCCGGGCAAAGCCCCCAATGCCCTGTCATTAGCATCCGTTCCATAACTGTACAACCCATCACCGGATGAGGCACCGTTATCCGAATAAAATGAAATTGCTCCGTTACCTGAAGATCGGTCGGCATACCAACTGCTCAACGTAGAGTTGTTACTCCAGGTGGTGCTGCCACTTGGAGGAAGCGCATTAAAATTTTGAGAATACGTTTGCCCCACCGAGGTAATGGATACCTGCCCCTGCACACCTTCAGCCGCCCCAAGAACAGCCAAAAGCATCATGTAAATTGTCTTTTTAACTGAGTTCATATAATTAATTTTTTAGTTTGTTTCGAGAAATATTTTTTTACTTACACTGGTTGTTCCGCTCTGAATTACCAGCATATACATACCGTTACTTAATCCATCCATACCCAGAGTAAGTTTATTGCCTGAATTATTTTTACTGATAACCGGACAGGAAAACTCCTTTCCCATCATATCCATCACACGTACGTTAAAAGAAGTAGATTCGTCCGTTTTTACTTCAATATTTACATAAGAAGAAGCTGGATACGGATACACTAAAACGGTACTTACTGAAAGAGGACTTAACACTTTTTCAATATGCGAAGCCTCTACATAAATAGCTTTGCTGTATTCATAGGTTCCTGAAAGATTAATCTGCTTTAACCTGTAATAAGCGTTTCCGGCAAAAGCATCAATATATTCGTATGAAACAGACCCAACATTGGTTTCGTTTCCTTCTACAAAATCAATTGTTCTAAACTGGTTTTCTCCCTCCTCCATTCTTTCTAACTCAAATCCAACGTTATTTTGTTCCGAAATTGTTGACCAGTTGAGCACAATTGCTTTTCCGGTTGATTGCGCTGAAAATGCAGTTAACTGAACAGAAGCATCGTCTGAAACTGTATTTTTATTCCCCGGTTCCTGCTTTGCCGCTAAACCCGACTGACTCAAGTTAATGTTGTCGATGGTATTGGCAACCTGTTGCCCATTGGCACTAAGGCATATTATTAATGCCTGCAAAATGATCATTATACTTCCTTTTTTCATGTTATTTATAATCAATTTGAAAAACGAAAATATATTTTTTTTTATAAAAACAAATAGTTTAACTATTAAAAATATAGATTCATCTTCAATTTTAATACATTTGTCTAAATATGTATTTAAAAATAGTCGTTTTTGAGGCCAATGGACAATCCCCCCATACCAATCTGGAGGAAATAAAGAAAAGCCCCCGGAAGGAAGTTGCAACGACAGCGCCTTTACTTGTGCTTTGGCCGGACTTTTAAAAGATTCCAGTTTGAAATTTGTTTCCATTCTTTTTGCGATTGATGGGAAACAAAGGTGTCTTTATGCAAATCCCTAAAAACCGCGACAGTCCACAAAATGCACTGTGGATTGTCTTAGAAAGCAAACACAGATTTATATAAATAACTGATTTTAAGTAATATAAAAATAGACAGATTGACTCCCTAAATTGAAAAAGAAATTGGAATTTGACGGATGAAAGAGGTTATAACCTCAAAAAAATGAATAAAAAACGACAGCCCGGGAGTGGTTAAGTGACTTTACTGCGCTTTTAAGTAGTGCTCGTTGGTGAAGGCATATTGAAAATTGTTGATATCCGTAGATTTAAAATAATCATACCCTCCAATGGATAGTAGATTTTGATTAGTAGGTGAGATTTGATTATCGGCATACCATAACTTTTTGCCATCTTCAAATGTTACCACAGCTGAATCGGCTATGAGTACAATCAATGGAGTCACTGCTTTTGTTTCATCTTTAAAACTGAAATTAGTACCTGCTATGATAAAAATTTCATATGCTATCTTTCCTTCATTAAATGCCCTTATATAAAGGTTATGATTACTCCAGTTGTAGTAGGTAGTTCTAACATGAGGAATATGCTCCACCACGCAATGCATAGCTGATAACAGAAACCAGATGACGATATAAAGTAGTTTTTTCATTTCGTAAGTAATTTACTGCGCCTTTAAATAATGTTCATCGGTAAATGCATAAAGAAAATTATGGCCCTTATTGGACTCAAAATGATTGTATCCATAATAACTTAGCGGATTATTTTTTGTTTGTGAGGACAAATCAGTATAAATTAATTTTTTACCGTCCTCAAACTCTACAACCATAGAGTCTGCAACTGCAACAAAATAAGGAGTAGTTGGTGGTGATTCTGTCATCTCGCTATAATCACCTCCTGCTGCAAGTGAAATATTACCTGTATAAAAAGTACTTTGATACAGCTTAACGGTTATTTTTTTTGATGTCCAGTTATAGTAGGTCGTTTTTACCTCATCCGTGATGAATCCCTTGCAGGAAATAAGCACAAAAAAACATACAAAACCAAGATATTTCATTTTGACGAAACACTTTTTCGAAAGATAAGCGGTTTGATAAAAAGATGCAAAACAGAAAACAAAAAAGGTGGCTTAGTTGCCTAAGCCGCCCTGTTAAGTATATTTTTAAAACTACTTACCGCAAAATTCAGCACCCAGGTATTCCCTGTTTAAACGGGCAATAACGGTAAGCGGAATTTCTTTAGGGCACTCGGCCGAGCAGGCACCCGTATTGGTACAGGCTCCAAAACCTTCGGCATCCATTTGATTCACCATGGCAAGGGCCCGCTGCTTACGTTCAGGTTGTCCCTGTGGCAGCAAAGCAAATTGCGAAACCTTGGCTCCTACAAACAACATGGCTGATGAATTTTTACAGGCGGCCACGCAGGCACCGCAACCAATGCAGGTGGCAGCTTCAAAGGCTTCGTCAGCTATTTCTTTTCCTATAGGCAGGTTGTTTGCATCCTGTGCATTTCCGGTATTTACCGAAATAAATCCGCCTGCCGACATAATTCTGTCAAAAGATGACCTGTCAACAGCCAAATCTTTAATGACAGGAAAAGCTGCGGCACGCCATGGCTCTACCACAATCACATCCCCGTCTTTAAATGAACGCATGTGCAACTGGCAGGTAGTAACGCCATCATTTGGCCCGTGGGGGCGTCCGTTAATAAACAAACTACACATGCCACAAATGCCTTCGCGGCAATCGTGGTCAAAGGCAATGGGCACTTCTTTGCCCTCGGCCACCAGGCGCTCGTTAAGCACATCAAACATTTCTAAAAACGACATATCGGGCGAAACACCCGGTACCTGGTATGTTTCAAAACGGCCTTTGTCGCTCGTATTTTTTTGTCTCCACACTTTAAGTGTGATATTCATATTTCCGCTCATATATTTTTATTGCGCTTTTGAATAATGTTCATCAGTAAATGCATACAAAAAGCTAGTAATACCTTTCGAATCAATTCGATCATATCCTGTAATAAGCAAAGGGTTCTTAAGAGTAGGTGAGATCGCATCGGAATAAATTAACTTCTTTCCTCCACTAAATTTTACAATCATAGAATCACCGATTATTACAAAAAAACCACTTGTTGACTTACCCCCTCCTGGCTGCTCAAAAAATCCTCCAGAATTAATAAAGACAGAGAAAACTGAATCAGAATTTGCAAAAACTTTTATAAATAAATCATGCCCAGTAAAATTGTAATACACCGTTTTATAGCGATCTAAGTCCGATTCGTTTACCTTGCAACCAAACAAAACAAAAAGTAATATGTATAAACTAATTAACCTCATTGCACTAATTCCAACTTGCAAATAAAGCATAGAGATTATTTTCTGTAGCATTATTGTAATTATTAATTAGATTATTTCGCCACTCGTTCCAGTATGTTACGCCTCTAAGTGATTGTTCTATTTCATGAATTTGATATCCGTTCACCTCATCAATTGGATATAAATAATAATATGTTGAATGCTCAGATGGAATAACCTGTTGATTTTGATTATCGATCATATCAACCACTATACTCGTGTATACATCATCATCCCCAACCGTTCTATCTTGATAATTATTGGTCCCTCCTGTATGGAAGTTAGGATCACCCGGATCACCATAAGATCCATATCGCCATTTGGCGAATACCCACTCAACCCCATCCGCCCAACTCTCTGCAATTCGTAGTCGGCTATGTGTATCATTATTATAATTATATGGATCAAAACCCCAGTGTGCGTAATGAGCCAATTCATGAATAGTAGTTCCGTAAATAAAATCAGACCTTCGGCTTCCACCATATAAATCAATCACAGGAAATGCTCCAAAAACCCTAGTACCGGGATGGGTAGCTGCAATACCATCCATATACCAAGGTTCTTCGGCAGTATGCACAGCAATCTTAAGTCTAGGACTCAAAAATGTATTACCTAGAGGTGGTGTTAAATAAAATCCCTGACAATAATAAAAATAATGAATAGCCGCAATATGAGCTGTTGCATAATGCCTTGATTTACCACTGACAATCCATAGATTCCAGGGTATAGACTGCTTTGGTCCATTAAAATACGCTTGCCCCAGAAAACCAGATCGAATATCGAAATCATTACGTTCCCATTTAATACTGTAATTTACATCACGTTTAAATTTGTGAGGAATAAAAAAGTATCCTGAAATACTTGTCAATGCCTCCCTAATCTCAAACCATCTTCTCACTCTGACTTTAACACCCTCAACAGGCATATACTGATTTTTTCTATTATCAAAAACCACAATAGCCCCTGATGGAAACCAAGAATTTCTACTACCAAAAATATTAGTTTTAAATTTATCTGTGGTAGTATTATTAGTTTTTGCTGAATACTCTAACGAGTTGTTGGTAATTAGCAATGCTTCGTCAACCAATGCATCACGACAAGCATCAATAGAGCTGTCATTTTGAATGGCAGTATTTAGTAATTCATCCTCTTCAGGTAAATACAAGGTAGCCAATACTGAGTAGTTTACCTCATTAGGAAATACATAATTTACAGGAACACACGCATACTGAAAAGTGGGTACTAAAGTATCTGTAATGGAAGAATCCCTGTAGTACACTCCAGGTACAATAACCTCCCGGTCTAAGGGATAATCAAAAAGCACCAAAGTTGTATCATCAAACAATATTTGAAGCTGTGCCTCATTTTGTGGCATAAACTTAACATATTTATGAGTGGTGCGTACATTAAACAGCGAAGATGAACAACCCAATCCCTCACTTGCAATTAAATTGCTTAAGGCAATTGTCATGTTTGCTACCGTGTATGGGTTTTGCAATTGTGGCCCTAAAACCATCAAATCTTCATTATTCTCATTTGTTTCAAGGTTATTTGAACCTGATGAGGGTAATAATTCCTTTTTGTCCGGAAGGGCAAGGTTGTCCTTCTTGCAACCGTAGTTACTAAATAAAATGAAGATAATGATAAATGAACTGATAAGTGTTCTTTTCATATTTTTAAATCTTAATTATATAGTAATTCCATTGTCTGAGTGTTTGTTGATTTTATTTATAACTTCTTTGTGCAATTTTAATATTCTCAAATTTCAAATCTTCCTTGTGCAGTTCCCAGTTGCTTACTCCTTTAAACTCCCAGGCAGCGGCATAGGCAAAGGCATTATCATCGCGCATGGCCTCTCCTTCTTCGGTTTGGTATTCTTCACGGAAATGACCTCCGCAACTTTCGTTTCGGTGCAGGGCATCTTTACACATGAGTTCGCCCAACTCCAGAAAATCGGCCACGCGGCAGGCTTTTTCCAGTTCGGGGTTAAACTCATTGGCATCGCCCGTTACCCGTACATCTTTCCAGAACTCCTCGCGCAACTGTTGAATTTCGGTAATGGCCTGCTGCAATCCCTGTGCATTACGGGCCATACCGCATTTATCCCACATAATTTTACCCAGGCGCTTATGGAAATGATCTACCGATTTGGTTCCATTAACAGCAAACAGTTTATCTATTTGCTCCTGTACATTTTTCTCCGCTTCAACAAATGCTTCGTGGTCAGTTGAAATAGCTTTGGTTCGGATTTCGCTGCTCAGGTAGGCTCCCATGGTATACGGAATCACAAAATATCCGTCAGCCAGTCCCTGCATTAGTGCCGAAGCTCCTAAGCGGTTAGCACCGTGATCGGAGAAATTAGCTTCACCTAAAGCATATAATCCGGGCACATTGGTCATTAAGTTATAGTCTACCCACAATCCACCCATGGTGTAATGCACCGCTGGATAAATCATCATCGGATTTTCATACGGGTCAACTCCGGTAATCTGCTTGTACATATCGAACAGGTTTCCGTATTGCTCTTTAATAACGGCTGTTCCCAGTTCTTTCAGCTGTTCTTCGGTGGGGTTGTGTATACCTTTTTTGGTTGCCTCCATTTTACCATACTTAAATTTGGTATTGTAAGCAAAATCGAGGTACACGGCTTCACCCGTGGCGTTTACTCCGTAACCGGCATCGCACCTTTCTTTGGCCGCACGCGAGGCAATATCTCGCGGCACTAAGTTACCAAAGGCGGGGTATCTTCTTTCTAAATAATAATCGCGGTCTTCTTCTTTAATATCATTCGGGTTAAGGCGTCCTTCGCGAATGGCCTTCGCATCATCAATATTTTTTGGCACCCAAATACGACCGTCATTACGCAATGACTCCGACATAAGGGTTAACTTAGACTGGTGATCGCCCGAAACCGGAATACAGGTAGGGTGAATCTGGGTATAACAGGGGTTACCAAAAAAGGCACCTTTTTTATGCGCTTTCCAGGCAGCAGTAACGTTTGACCCCATGGCATTGGTTGAGAGATAGAATACGTTTCCATATCCGCCCGAGCACAGCAATACGGCATGGCCAAAATGGCGCTCGAGTTTTCCTGTAACTAAATCACGGGCTATTATACCACGACATTTACCATCAATATTCACAATATCGAGCATTTCATGACGGGCAAACATTTCAACCGCACCAATGCCTACCTGACGCTGCAGGGCAGAATAAGCTCCAAGCAATAACTGCTGACCGGTTTGACCCGCAGCATAAAAGGTACGTTTTACCTGCGTACCGCCAAACGAGCGGTTATCGAGCATTCCTCCGTATTCACGGGCAAATGGAACCCCCTGAGCCACGCACTGGTCAATAATATTGGCACTTACTTCGGCTAATCGGTAAACGTTTGCTTCACGGGCGCGGTAATCACCTCCTTTAATAGTATCGTAAAACAAACGGTAGGTTGAGTCACCATCGTTCTGATAATTTTTTGCGGCATTAATACCACCCTGAGCAGCGATGCTGTGCGCCCTGCGGGCAGAATCTTGAAAGCAGAAAACTTTTACTTTATAACCCAACTCGGCAAGTGAAGCAGCAGCTGAAGCTCCGGCAAGGCCCGAACCCACAATAATGATTTCAAGACTGCGCTTATTGGCAGGATTGACCAATGGAACAGTTGAGCGGTACTTGGTCCATTTTTGTTCTAATGAACCTTCGGGAATTTTTGAATCCAGTTTTGGTGATGTCATATCGATATACTATTGATAACTGAATGTTTAACTAATAAAAAAATAAACGGGCATGGCGGCAAAAGCCAATGGAATAATAATAGAGAAAAACCACAGCCCTATAAATCGGATAAGTCCGCTGTATTTAGAGTGATTAATTCCTAAACTTTGAAATGCACTGCTAAACCCGTGATACAGGTGAAAAGAAAGGGCAAACATGGACAGGACGTAAAGCAATACCAATGGCCATTCTTTAAATCCTACCGACACTTCTTTGTAAAGATCTTTCACCACATAAATATGCTTACCGTTGGCTATCACATCTTCAATTTTATTGTGGAGTTTCATTCCTGCAGGAATAGTATCCGTCATAATTTCACCTGTTTCAAGGCTTACGGCATACTGGGTGTGCGGAACATCTCCGAATTTGTATTCATACCAGAAATCGCTCATGTGCACGGCTATGAAAACAAGCAACATGGTACCCAGTATACCCATATTTCGCGAAGACCAGTGGCTGTTGGCTTTCCCGTTGTTAACAGCATACTTTACCGGACGCGCCTGATTGTTTTTATAAACCAGATGTAGTCCTTTAATGGCATGAAACAGAATAGAAGCGTAAAGCAGGTACGAAACGACTTTTATCAGTGGATTAGTCGTCATAAAAGCGGCATATTTATTAAATGCCAGTCCGTAATCGTCATGAAACAATTGCAGATTACCAATCATGTGGATGATTAAAAATGAGCACAGGAACAAGCCTGTAAGGCTCATAATTACTTTTTGTCCGATGGATGAGTTGAGTGTTTTAATTAACCAGTTCATTATAGGAGATTTCTTAAAATCGAGGCAAATTTATAAATAGCATCAGTTATAGCTAATGAGGGTTGTCAGTTTCCTGTATTTAAAATGAATCTAAATTGTGGAAAACTACAATCATTGGTACAACAAGTACTGAGAATAAAGGTTTTGAAAATGGATAAAGAAATATTGGAACAGGCTATTTAAATATCAACAGTAAAAATCAATTTTGCTCCATGTTTTACAGGCTGCTGGTTCGTTTCCTTTTCCTGTTCGACCCCGAGGAGGTTCATTACCTAACCCTTAACCTTTTCAGGGTTATCAGAAAAATTCCATTATTGGGCTGGTGCTTAGGCAAAATAATGGGAATAAGGAAACCCGAAAAGCCAACTGTATTTGCAGGATTAACTTTTAAAAATCCGGTTGGTTTAGCCGCAGGATTTGACAAAGATGCCCGTTATATGCATGAGTTTGCTGCCATGGGTTTTGGCTTTATTGAAGTAGGAACAGTTACTCCGCTTCCGCAACCGGGTAATGATAAGCCGCGTTTATTCAGACTTATTCAGGATAAAGCCATTATTAACCGGATGGGATTTAACAATGAAGGAGTAGAAGCCATGGCCATACGCCTTCAGCATAAACCGGAAGGTGTGCTGATAGGCGGAAACATTGGAAAAAACAAAATCACCCCCAACGAAAATGCCATCAGCGATTATGAAATTTGCTTTACACGGCTTTACAATCTGGTAGATTATTTTGTAGTAAATGTAAGTTCGCCTAACACCCCCGGACTAAGAGCTTTGCAGGAAAAAGAACCGCTTACCCGCATTTTAAGTCACTTAATGCAACTGCGAAACAGGTTCGTTTCCGAAGGACTACAACATCGTCCGTTATTTTTAAAAATTGCGCCCGACCTCACCCATAGCCAGCTGGATGATGTAATAGATATTGTACTCTCTACAGGTATTGATGGTTTGGTGGCCACCAATACCACCATTGACCGAAGCGGATTAACCACCCGGTCAGAAAAAATTGAACAGACAGGTGCCGGAGGACTAAGCGGAAAACCATTAACCAAACGATCTACTGAAGTGATTGCCTACATCCACTCCAAAAGCGGGGGGAAAATACCTATAATTGGAGTGGGAGGTATTCATACTTCATCCGATGCAATAGAAAAAATGCAGGCAGGAGCCGGTTTGGTTCAGCTATACACCGGATTTATTTACGAGGGCCCCGCTCTGATTCACCGTATATGCGCTGCCCTTAAATAAATATATGTGCAATGCAATTGACACAGGTGGGTAACTTGTATTCATACTTGTGGTGGCGAATTTTAACTTTGCTGCAATAGCCTTATCAATGGCCAAAAAAGTAAATCGGGAAAATAAAGAGAATGCCTACCTAAGTGAAGAGCCTGAAATGAAGGCTCCCATCCCTCCTGCCATAGAAACAAAAACGGGTAAGCCTACTTATAAATTCTGGCGCGATGAGCGTTTAAGGAAAGTTTTGGGATTAAGTGCTATTTTATTCTCTCTGTATTTATTAGTTGCCTTTGCCTCCTACCTGTTCACCTGGAAAATCGACCAGAGTTTGGCAAGTAATCCAGGATTCTCCGATTTTTTTGCTCAAAATCCCGATGCTGCCGACAACTGGCTCGGAACATTGGGAGCAGTGTTAGCACACCTGTTTATTTACAAAGGTTTCGGATTAGCTTCATTTGCATTTGTACTTATTTTTTTTGTTATTGGTTTTAATACGCTTTTCAAAGCACAACTGCTCCCGGTAAAAAAAGTACTTCAATACGCTTTCTTCTCTGTTATCTGGTTATCGGCAACTACCGGACTTTTACTATACGGAAATATGGAAATTGCCGGTGGAACTTTTGGCTATCACGCCTCACTGTGGCTTCGAAGTTTGCTGGGTACCATTGGCGCAACCCTGTTCCTTATTTTTTATGCCCTGGTGTTTATGGTGATGGTGTTTAATATCAATTTCCCTAAGCCATCATTTAACGCAGCCAAAACAACAGACAACAATACACCGGATGCGGAACAGCAGGAAACCGAAGAAGAGGAACCGGAATCAGTTCCCCACAACAAAGTTTTAGCTGAAAATGAAAGTATACCCTTTGAGGAAGATGAAGCCCCGGTAGAAGAAGACTCATTTAAATTAGTAGTAAAAGAAAAGCCTGCGGAAACACTGCCAACCGAAAAAATTGCCGAAGCTGCCATCCCTGTTGAAAAAGAAATTATACCAACTGAAATAACCGCGGAGACTAAACCCGAAGTAGTGATACCTGTAGAGGAAAAAATAACTCCCGTTGAAAAGGAAGTAGTTTCTACAGGAAGTATTAACACCGGTGAGTTTACACTGAATGTGCAAAACACCATGGAAACCGAAGAAGAACGGGTTTCGGAAAAAAGTATGGAGCATATAGGATTAAACGAACCTTATGACCCCACACTTGAACTTTCAAGCTACAAATTCCCAACGCTTGATTTGTTAAGCGAATACCCCGAATCAAAAGGGAAAGTTGGCGAGGATGAACTAAAAGAAAAAACAAATCTGATTGTTGAAACCCTTCGCAATTACAATATAGAAATTAAAAAAATTCAAGCTACAGTTGGTCCAACGGTTACCTTGTACGAAATCATTCCGGTTGAAGGAACCCGTATTGCCAAAATAAAAAACCTGGAAGACGATATTGCGCTAAGTCTGGCTGCTCTGGGAATTCGCATCATTGCCCCCATGCCGGGCAAGGGAACTATAGGAATTGAAGTGCCAAATCAATACAAGGCAATGGTTTCAATTAAATCAGTATTGTCGAGCCCGAAATTTACCGAAGCCGAAATGGATTTACCCATTGCTTTCGGGCGTACTATTACCAATGAAGTATTTGTAACCGATTTGGCAAAAATGCCGCATATGCTAATGGCAGGTGCTACCGGACAGGGAAAATCAGTTGGTATAAACACCGTATTAATTTCTCTGCTTTATCGCAAACATCCGTCATCACTCAAGTTTGTTTTGGTTGACCCCAAGAAAGTTGAATTAAGTATTTATAAAACCATAGAGCGTCATTTTTTAGCCAAACTGCCCGGAGAAGGTGAAGCCATCATTACAGACACCAAAAAGGTAATTAATACCTTGAATTCTCTTTGTATAGAAATGGATGCCCGGTATGATTTACTGAAAGATGCACAGGTTAGAAATATAAAAGAATACAACGCGAAATTTATTGACCGCAAATTAAACCCGAATAACGGGCATCGTTTCCTACCGTATGTAGTTGTAGTAATAGATGAGCTGGCTGATTTAATGATGACAGCCGGAAAAGAGGTAGAGCATCCTATCGGCCGCTTAGCCCAATTAGCCCGTGCAATAGGCATTCACCTGATACTTGCTACGCAAAGGCCATCGGTAAATATTATTACGGGAACAATTAAAGCGAATTTCCCTGCCCGTTTAGCTTTTCGTGTGTCGTCAAAAATTGACTCCCGTACCATTTTAGATGCCAACGGAGCCGATCAGTTAATTGGCAAGGGTGATATGCTTTTCTCTAACGGTAATGATTTAATACGCCTGCAATGTGCCTTTGTTGACACACCCGAGGTTGACAAAGTAGCTGAGTATATCGGCTCCCAGCGAGGCTACCCCGATGCATATATTTTACCTGAAGTAAAAGATGAAAGCGGAGAAGGCGGTGGAGCCGGAGATTTTGATGCCTCGGAACGGGATTCCCTTTTTGAAGAAGCCGCACGAATTATTGTACAACACCAGCAAGGTTCTACTTCGTTGCTGCAACGCAGATTAAAATTAGGATATAACCGAGCAGGCCGCCTTATTGACCAATTAGAACAGGCCGGGGTGGTAGGACCATTTGAGGGAAGTAAAGCCCGCGAGGTACTTATCCCTGACGAATTTGCTTTGGAACAGTTATTGAAAAACATGGATTCAACATTATGATGGCAAAAAAATACATGAAACATTTAATACTCCTTCTCTTACTGGTACCGGCAATTGCCTTTGCACAAAAACCGGCTAAATCACCTGCCAAACCTAAAAAAGCCGCTACCAAAAAAGCCGCAGCCCAGCCTAAAACTGCCACTGCTTCTACCGATGGAAGCGATAAAAAGGCCGAAAAAATACTGGATGATGTAAGTAAAAAATATAAATCACTTAAATCGTTTCAGGCTAAATTTACCTACACACTCGAAAATAAAGCTGATAATATTAAAGAAACCCAAACCGGAACTATTACTACCAGCGGTCATAAATTTAAAGTGGAAATGGCCGGTCAGGAGATTTATTGTGATGGAAAAACAATGTACACGTATAATAAGGAAACCAATGAAGTTTCTATCAGCGATTATACTCCTAAAGATGCCGATGTAAATCCCTCTGAAATTTTCACTATGTATCAAAAAGGATTTTTATGCCGGCTCATAGAGGAAAAAACGGAAGGCGGCAGAGTGATGCAAACCATTGAGCTGATTCCGAAAGACAAGAAAAAAACCTTTTTTAAAGTAAAGGTTACAGTTGATAAGGCAGCCCAGCAGATAACCCGCTCTATTATTTATGATAAGAACGGAAATATTTATACTTATTCGGTAGTAAAGCAAACACCCAATATTGCTATCGATGATAAGTTTTTTATTTTTAATAAGGCAAAGTATCCCGGAGTTCAGGTGATAGATCTTCGCTGATTACCTGAGAAATTTCGTTTCCAGAAAAAACTCCTTATCTCCAAGCAGCCATATTTTCTGGCTGCTTTTTATTTGATATAAACTATCGGTGAAATAATGAACCGATTGGGTAAGTTCATACAACAAATTTTGGGTATGCTTAATGGCAAATACTTCCCGAACCTTTCCTTTCTTATCTTTTACAATCCGCACTTCCTTAACCTGCGGCATGGAGTCACTAGCCGAAATACGAATTAACTGCCCGTTTGGAAGAGCCGTTTCGGTTTGTGAAAACGATAATTGCCACGATGGTTTATTAATATCCATCTGTCGCAATAGTTCCAGATCCGTATTCCAATCCGGCTTTATACTGTTTTTTACTTCACTTTTTCCGTTTATGGTAACCTTTTTCTCAAAGTTTCGCGTAGTGTCACGGGCTATATCTGCTTCCACCTCATTGGCAAACTGAGTAAGACTAAAATATTTATTGGATGCTGCCGCTTTATCCTTTACGTTTTCACACGCTGCTAAAACGAAAAATAAAATTACAGGCGAAATTTTAAGCATGTACAAGCAACGATTTACCCGTCATGGCCAATGGTTGTGGCACTTCCATTAAATCAAGAATGGTAGGAGCTACATCGGCCAGAATGCCGTCATTTAATCGCGTACCCTGAACCGCAAGAACACACCAAACCGGATTAAGTGAGTGCGCAGTATTGGGGCTGCCATCATCATTTACCATATAATCGGCATTACCATGATCGGCTATTACCACGCATGAGTAATTATTTGCCTGAGCGGCCTCCACCACACGTTTTAAACATTCATCCACTTTAAGAATAGCTTTTTTCACCGCTTCAAAAACGCCTGTATGCCCTACCATATCGGGGTTGGCAAAGTTTACCACTACAAAATCATCCTCTTTTTTATTCAATACGTTTAAGGTAGCTGCACATACATCTTCGGCACTCATTTCAGGCTGCAAATCATAGGTGGCCACTTTTGGTGAAGGACATAAAAATCTTGATTCGCCATTGAATGGAATTTCCCTTCCGCCCGAAAAGAAAAATGTAACATGCGGATACTTTTCCGTTTCGGCTATGCGCACCTGCCTGCAGTTGTTTTTTTCAAGCACTTCGCCCAGTGTTTCGCTCAGGTTATCGTCATTAAAAACAATATTTACGTTTTTAAAACTGTTGTCGTAATTGGTGAGTGTAACATAATGCAGGTTCAGTTTATGCATATTTTGCTCATGAAAATCCTGCTGTGTTAAAGCAGTGGTAATTTGCCTTCCTCTGTCGGTTCTGAAATTAAAACAAATTACCGCATCTCCCTCTTCTATTGTTGCTACCGGCTCATTATTCCCGCCAACCACAACTAACGGTTTCATAAATTCATCGGTTGTGCCTTCAGTATAATGTTTAGCAATAGATTCTACCAAATTTGAACTGTGTTCGCCTGTTCCGTTTACCAATAAATCATAGGCCAGTTTAACACGCTCCCACCGCTTATCCCTGTCCATAGCGTAATACCTTCCAATCACAGAAGCTACTTTTGTTTTTTTGCCGTTGAGGTGATTCAGCAAATCAGTCATATACCCCACCCCGCTTTTAGGGTCAGTATCGCGTCCATCTAGAAAAGCATGAATGAACACTTTATCCAATCCGGCCTCTTCGCATATATCAGTTAATCCTTTAAGATGGTTGATGTGTGAATGCACTCCTCCATCGGAAACCAACCCGATTAAATGAAGTTTACACCCTTTGTTTTTCACATAAGCCATCGCATTAAGAATAGCGGTATTTGTCTGAATTTTTTTTTCACGAAAAGCTTTGTTAATTAATACCAGTTGCTGATACACCACCCGGCCTGCCCCTATGTTCATATGCCCCACTTCTGAATTTCCCATTTGCCCGTCAGGTAAACCCACATTCTCTCCGTCAGTTCGCAAATGGCTGAAGGGATATTTTCTTAATAACGAATTAAAAAAAGGAGGTTGCGCTTTATAAATAGCATTTGAATCATCATCGCGCCCGTGACCCCAACCATCCAGTATAACTAAAATTGCTCGTTTTGACATGGGGGCAAAGGTACAAAAAGCATCTCAACGAAATAACCGGGTATTCAGAAACTAATGATTGGATTATTTGACTGAAACAAACGAGAAGATGCATTTGAAATCAATAGCATTCAGCACATTAATACGGACGTGAGAGAAAAAGATTGTTAATTCTGCTGTTTTGGTATAATTTTACATTAATGAAGCAGTTGAGAAGTTTTATGCATATGAAATCAATCATTGTTTTTTGTGTGGTGGCTGTAAGTATACCATTCATTGCAAAAGCCGATTTATTCGACCAGTTAGTGATTGCGATAAAAGCGGGAGACAGCAAACAGGTTTCGCAGTATTTTAATAAAACGATTGACTTTGCCACACCAACCTTGTCGGACGTGTACAGTAAAGCGCAGGCCGAAATTCTGTTAAAAGATTTTTTTGTGAGTTATCCTCCAAAAGCATTCACCATTCAGCACCGGGGTTCATCGGCACAGGGCACCAAGTACATTATTGGCAAATATGATTATGACAAAGGAAGCCTGAGAGTATATATTTTGATTAAAGAACAGAACGGCCAGCAATTAATTCAGGAACTTCATTTTGAAAAGGAGTAATTTTGCTCACTAAAAGTTCCGCCCCTTGAATTTTGACAGTTATTTCCAATCCGAAGAATTAAAATTATTTATCCGTCAATGTCTGGCAGAAGATATTGGTACCGGAGATCATACCTCTAACGCCTGTGTGCCCGGAAACGAACAGGGGCGATCACGCATGATAATTAAAGATGATGGCATATTGGCCGGAGTAAAACTGGCCGAGATGGTTTTTCATCAGGTAAATCCCGACTTAACAGTGAATATTCTGTTACCCGATGGTTGCCGGGTGAAAAAATATGATATTGCCTTAACAGTAGAGGGAAACTCCCGAAGCATATTAACAGCCGAACGCTTAGTATTAAATTTATGTCAGCGCCTGAGCGGGATTGCCACTGCCACATCAATTTATGTGGAACAATTGCACGGACTTAAAACAAAAGTACTTGATACCCGCAAAACCACACCCGGATTGCGAATGCTTGAGAAGTGGGCCGTAAAAACCGGTGGAGGCGAAAATCATCGCATTGGTTTATATGATATGATTATGATAAAAGATAATCATGTTGACTTTGCCGGTGGTATTGCTGAGGCTATTGATCATGTACATGCTTATTTAAAGGAGAACAACCTCGATCTTAAGATAGAAATTGAAACCCGTAATCTGGAGGAAGTAAAAATGGTGATGGCAAAAGGCGGTGTGCATCGAATAATGCTCGACAATTATAGTCCGGCACTTTTAAAAGAAGCAGTTCAATTAATAAACGGGAAATACGAAACAGAAGCATCGGGAGGCATTACACTCAACACTATTCGCAGTTATGCCGAATGCGGAGTGGATTACATTTCAACCGGAGCCATTACCCACTCGGCAAAAAGTTTAGACATAAGTTTGAAAGCATTCTAAAGTAAAAAAATCACATAAAAAAGGGCTGCCAAATGGCAGCCCTTTTTATATAGATTAATATCTTATTTATTAGTTAGTGTGCGTGCCCCTCGCCCGGTTTGCAACAGGCTTTCTTAGTTTCGGCACCCTCGTGCATTTTAGCACAGCTTTCGCCACAATTTGCTTCGCATTCTTTTTCGTCCTTACATCCTTTCTGACATCCTTCGGTGCAATCTCCTCCTTTATGCCTTTCGCAACTCATAGATCCCGCCTGACACATTTTTTTGCAATCCATATTCCCTTTTTTCTCACAAGCCTCGTGGCACTCGCCTTTACACTTTTCGCCACATTCAATGCCTGCTTCCTTACACTTATCCTGACAATCTTTATTGCAAAAATTTCCGGCATGCTTTACACACATTTCCTTCTCTTCGGCCGAGCAGCCCATGCTGTCGCAATATGCAGCACATTCTTCTTTGGTCATGTCCATGCATTTATCCATATCACATTTGCCCATACCAGCACCGTGTGAGGAGTGGCACTCCATTTTATCCATTTCACCACAACCTGCATGCTTCATTTCATTGCCACCACCGGCAACCATCTCATGTCCGAGCAATGGCGCAAGAGTTAACCCCACAAGACATGTTAATTTAATGAGGATATTCATTGAAGGACCCGAAGTATCTTTAAATGGATCGCCCACAGTATCTCCTACCACAGCCGCTTTGTGCGGATCAGATTTTTTATAGTACATCTGTCCGTTAATCTCCACTCCTTTTTCGAATGATTTTTTTGCATTATCCCAGGCTCCTCCTGCATTATTCTGGAAAATAGCCCAAAGTACTCCGCTCACCGTTACTCCGGCCATATAAGCTCCCAATGCCTCGGCACCCATTACCAAACCGATGATGATAGGAGTTACAATGGTAATTACGCCCGGCAGCATCATTTCGCGAAGAGCTGCTTTAGTTGAAATTTCTACACATTTTCCATATTCAGGTTTACCGGTTCCTTCCATAATACCGGGAATTTCTTTGAATTGTCTGCGTACTTCATTTACCATATCCATTGCTGCTTTACCTACCGAGTTCATGGCAAGTGCAGAAAACACTACGGGAATCATTCCTCCTATAAAAAGGGCTGCCAGCACTTTTGCATCAAAAATATTGATACCGTTAATTCCGGTAAAGGTTACATAGGCGGCAAACAGCGCAAGTGCCGTTAACGCAGCCGATGCAATGGCAAAACCTTTTCCAATAGCAGCAGTGGTATTCCCAACCGAATCAAGCACGTCTGTTTTTTCACGTACATCGGCAGGCAATTCACTCATTTCTGCTACTCCACCGGCATTATCGGCAATCGGGCCAAAAGCATCAATGGCCAATTGCATAGCTGTATTGGCCATCATGGCTGATGCAGCAATACCTACCCCGTAAAACCCTGCAAAGGCATAAGCGCCCCAAATGGCACCTGCAAAAAGAATAACAGGCATGGCCACCGAAAGCATACCGGTTCCCAGTCCGGCAATGATATTGGTTGCCGCACCCGTGGCCGACTTTTGAACAATATCGCGTATAGGTTTTTTACCAAGTCCGGTGTAATATTCGGTAATATAAGAAATGGCACCCCCTACAAACATTCCGATGATTACTGCATAAAATACATTCATGCTGGTGGTAGATGAGGTGCTGAACTGACCTTCGTTGAAAACGCTCATGCTTATTTCGGCAGGAAGCATCCATTGAATTAATGCATAAGAAGCTCCCAAAGAGAGCAGAATTGACATCCAGTTACCGCGGTTTAAAGCCGCCTGAACGGTATTGGTATCGGCTTTGGCATTTTCACCAACGCTTACAAAATAACTGCTGATGATAGAAGCGAGCAATCCGGCTGCGGCAATACTTAACGGTAATAAAATTGGTCCGAGTCCATTGAAAGGAATGCCTTCGAAACCTCCGTTGGCAGCCACAAAATCACGGATAAGGTAATTACCCAGTACCATTGAAGCAAGTACTGTAGCCACATAAGAACCGAATAAGTCGGCACCCATACCGGCCACATCACCTACGTTGTCGCCTACGTTATCGGCAATGGTTGCAGGGTTGCGTGGATCGTCCTCCGGAATTCCGGCCTCTACTTTACCTACCAGATCGGCTCCCACGTCAGCGGCTTTGGTATAAATACCACCACCCACACGGGCAAAGAGCGCTATACTCTCGGCACCTACCGAAAATCCGGCCAGCACCTCAAGAACCTGAGTCATTTTTTCGTATCCTCCGTTATCCAGCGTACCATTCATAAAATACTGGAAGAAGAATACAAACAGCATACTCAAGCCCAGCACTGCCAGACCGGCAACACCCAGTCCCATTACAGTACCGCCAGTAAACGATACCTTCAATGCCTTTGACAGAGAGGTGCGTGCAGCCTGTGTAGTACGAATATTAGCTTTGGTAGCGATGCGCATACCAAAAAAACCGGCCAATGCACTGAACACCGCTCCTAAAACAAATGCTGCTACAATTAAGATGCTGGAGTGTGCAGCTACTTTGGGATGCTGAGACAAAAAGGCCAGACCTGAACCTGCAATCACCACATAAATGGCAAGAATGCGGTATTCGGCCTTTAAAAAAGCCATTGCTCCTTCGGCTACATAACCGCCAATCTCTTTCATGCGGTCGTTTCCGGGATCCTGCTTAGTAACCCAGGCCGATTTCACAGCCATGATTATCAGGCCGAAAACGCCAATGGCAGGAATCAAATAAATAAAATTTTCCATACGGATTCTATATTTTGGTTTTGATTTAAGGACGGCAAAAATACGATATACCTTTTATTTTAAAAGGACTTTGATTTCTGAGTTGCTTCGCAGATAATTGATAAACGAAGAATTAATTGACACAAAAAAGCTATTCCTTTAATTTACAGCCATGAAGGCCCTGACGTTGAAAACATACATGGTGTTGATAATGGCATTTTGCTTAAAAATAAATGCCGTGGCAACCGACTTTGAAAGACCTTTGGGCGCCAGAAGCTGGGGAATGGCTAATGCCTCGGTAACATTGGACGATATCTGGAGCGTTCAGAACAATCAGGCAGGACTGGGTTTTTTGAAACAATCTCAACTGGCTACTTACGGAGAAAACCGTTTCAGATTAAGTAATTTAAACTTTGGTGCCGTGGCCGGGGCAGTAAAAACCAAGTACGGCAATTTTGCCCTCAACCTCAACTATTTTGGATACACCGGATACAGCGAACAAAAATTAGGATTTAGTTACAGCAGGGCCTTTACCGATAAATTCTCGGTTGGTTTCCGGATGAATTATCAGTTTCTTTCCATCAAATCCTACGGAAGTACCGGAACACCCAGTATTGATGGCGGGATAATTTATAAAGTGAGCAAACAGTTTATTACCGGATTTCATATTTGCAACCCAACCATGCAAAAACTGGATAAAAACAGTACCGAACATTTGCCAACCATTTCAAAAATAGGTTTTCAATACCTGCCCTCCGAAAAAGTTTCTTTAGTGGCCGAAGTGCAAAAACAAACTGACCTGAACGCGCTGGTGAAAGTTGGACTCGAATACCGCATACAGGCAAAACTTGCACTGAGGGCAGGCCTGTCAAGCAACCCGTTTCTGAATACATTTGGCATTGGATACAGTTACAAAAGCATGCAACTTGATATGGCTGCCAGCGTACACCCACAACTGGGCATCAGTCCTCATGCATCTCTTACTTTTTTGTTTAACAAACAGAAATGATGCTGCGTTTTGTACTGTTAGGCGGGCTTGTTTTTTTACTGCGTATTTCCGCAACAGCACAAAAACCTTCCGATAAAACGGATGATGTAAAAGTGGTGCAGGATTTTCTTGAAAAACTCATTGAAAATTCAGAATCAACAATTGATTACACCGATTTGCAGGACCAGCTTTTATATTTTTACCGAAACCCCATCGATCTGAATCATGCCACTAAAGAAGATTTAGAAAAATTGGGATTTTTAACCGAAATGCAGGTTAACGGAATCCTTTCTCACCGGATGCAGTTCGGAAATTTTATTTCTGTTTACGAATTGCAGGTGATTGACGGGTTTACTCCTCAGCAACTGCAATCGCTTTTATTATTTGCCTCGGTTAATGCCAGCTGGAAAGATGATCAAACCTCTTTTAAAGATATGTTTTTGAAAGCACGTGACGAAGTATATCTCACCGGCCAGCGCACTTTGCAGGAACAAAAAGGATACAATTCATCTCTTAAAAACACCACATCAAATTACTACACCGGATCGCCCAACCGCCTGATGATGCGCTACGGACACAGGTATGGCACCCGCTTAAGTATTGGCTTAACAGCCGAAAAAGATGCAGGTGAACAGTTTTTTAAAGGCGCCAACAAAAGCGGATTCGATTTTTATTCGGGTCATTTATTCTGGAAAGGAAAAGGTAACTGGCGAACCATTGCCATTGGTGATTATCAGGCGGCCTTTGGTCAGGGATTAACCTTTGCATCGGGTTTGGCCTTTGGTAAAAGTCCGTTTGTGTTAAATGTGAAACGAAATTTTCAAACCCTCAGGCCTTATCGCTCGGTAAACGAAAATGAATTTTTGCGTGGAGCAGCAGTAACGTATCGTTTGGGAAACAAAATAGAAATTACCTCCCTGTACTCCGACAAAAAAATTGACGGCAATATTGCAACCGGCAGCGACAGTTTGGTAACCTCTGACGAAAGCTCCTTCACCTCTATTATTTCGTCAGGATACCACCGTACGGCAAATGAAATAACTGACAAACGAAGTATAAGGCAGATTATTTATGGCGGGCATGTGAGCTACCGGTTAAAAAATTTGCAACTGGGCACCACCGTGATACAAACGGTGTATGATAAAACCTTTCAGAAAAGCGGTGGGTTGTACAACCTCTATGCATTTAGCGGAAAAACATTACTGAATACCGGAATTGACTATACCTGGTATTACCGTAACATTACTTTTTTTGGAGAAATTTCGACTAGCGGAAACGGGGCTATGGCGCAAACACACGGACTTATTGCCTCACTAAACGCAGTAACTGATATTTCGCTGCTGTACCGAAATTTTGCAAAAAACTACCACACCACCTACAGCAACGGCTTTGGTGAAAGTTCAACCAATACCAATGAACGGGGAATTTATACAGGTATCTCGGTGAGGCCGGTTCCCAAATGGACAGTTAATGCCTATGCTGATTTGTATAAATCGGAATGGATAAAATACCTGACCGATGCGCCTTCCTACGGGTACGATTACCTGGCCGAGGCAGCTTATACTCCTTCTAAAAGTGTGCAAATGTACTGGCGTTACCGCAATGACAATAAACAGAAAAATGCCTATTCAAACAGCACGGTAAGCGATTACATAGCCTGGCACCGCAAGTACACATTTCGCTACCATATTGCCTACAAAGTGTCGGCTTCATTTACCCTGAAAAACCGAATTGAATACACCGAGTACCAAACTGAAAATACCAAAACCGAGCACGGAACGGTGTTCTTTCAGGATGTAATGTACAAACCAATGAAGGGTAAATGGGACATAATTGCCCGGGTTGCTATTTTTAATACCGAGGGTTACAACAGCCGTATTTATACCTACGAAAATGATTTACTCTACCAGTTTTCGGTTCCGGCTTTACAAAACCAGGGTGCGCGTTACTTCCTGTTGCTCAACTATAAATTTAGCCGCAACATGGAGTTTTGGCTCAAGTTTGCCCACACCGTTTACTCCAATCAAACCACTGTAGGTTCAGGACTTGACGAGATACAGGGAAACCAAAAAAGTGACCTGAAAATGCAACTGAGAATCACACTTTAAGTGTGCATAAACTCCCGTTTTTATTCACACGCACCAAACATTCTCTCGTAAACCAGTATTTTTGCGCCAGTTTTTAAAAAAAGTATTCTAATGGATTTATTTGAAAAAATTGCTAAACGCCCTGGTCCGTTAGGCCAGCATGCCGACCGCAGCCACGGCTATTATATGTTTCCGAAACTGGAAGGCCCTATTGGCCCGCATATGAAGTTTATGGGCAAAGAACGCCTTGTATGGAGCTTAAATAATTATTTAGGATTAGCCAATCACCCGGAAGTATTGAAGGCCGATGCCGAAGGTGCCGCCCGCTTTGGAATGGCCTACCCCATGGGTGCACGCATGATGAGCGGAAACAGCGATTACCACGAAGAATTAGAAAGAGGTCTTGCCGCATTTATTGGTAAAGAAGATGTAATTCTGATGAATTACGGATATCAGGGAATGGTGAGTGCCATTGATTGCCTTGTTGA
>JAIBAK010000061.1 GCA_019695215.1 Bacteroidia bacterium
TGCTTATCATCACTACAATAAAAAACTCAAGTCATTTGCTTCTCAAAACCGAAAAGAAAGTACCAAAGCTGAAATAAGATTGTGGTGTGAGCTATTGCGAAACAAACAACTAATGGGTTACAGTTTTCTGTCCAAGGTTGGCGTCCCCGCCAACCTCACGGTTATTTACTTTTGGCAAACCCCTTCACTGCATAATACACCGGCACCCCACACAGCACAATGAGTAAACCGGGATATGTAAAATCGGGTTTGTAAATAAGCAGGCTGATGCATATAAACAGGGCAAGTAAAATGTACACCACAGGCACCACAGGGTAGCCCCACACTTTGTAAGGCCGCACGGCATCGGGTTGTTTTTTGCGCAATATAAAAACTCCGGCTACGGTAAGAATATAAAACAGCAGTACGGCAAACACTACGTAGTCGAGCAAATCGCCATAGGAGCCCGAGAGGGTGAGCGCACTGGTCCACACCGCCTGCATGATTAAGGCGCTTTTCGGAGAATGTTGTGCATTGAGTTTTTTGGCCTGTGGTAAAAACAATCCGTCCTGCGCCATGGCATAGTACACCCGCGCTCCTGAGAGCGAAAGGCCGTTGATGCAGCCAAAGGTGGAAATCATAATGAGGGCCGCCATCAGGTACATGCCTGTTTCGCCAAAAACGGTTTGCAGCAGCAGCGTGCCCACGCGGTCCGACTGCGCTGTTTTAATGGCTTCAAAGGGTAGCGCTTTCAGGTAAACCACATTGATAAAAAAATACATGCTTAAAACCAGCAATGTTCCGGTAATGAGGGAAAGCGGCAGGTTGCGCTCGGGTTTTTCAATTTCACTTCCGGTAAACGTGACATTGTTCCAGGCATCTGCCGAGAAAATAGAACCTACTAATGCTACACTGAAAATGCCCCAGAACCCAACAGATGAAAAACCGGAGGGCAAACTCCAATTGGGTTGCTGTGCAGCATGGGTGCTGATGTACCAGATACCCGCAATAATCATAAACGCAATGGCCCCTATTTTGGTAACGGTAAAAATATTCTGCACCAGCGCCCCGCTTTTCACACTTCTGAAATTCGAAAATGTAAGCATCCATACAATGATGATAGCAAGCACCTGTTGTGTCTGGATGTTCAGGGGCCCTATACTGAAGAGTACGTTTGAATCAGAAATGGACGGGAAAAATACTCCGCTGAATTTGGCAAAGGCCACGGCTACGGCAGCTATCGTTCCGGTTTGAATTACGGTAAACAACGTCCAGCCATAGAGAAACCCAAAGAGTTTTCCGTAGGCTTCGCGCAGGTACACGTATTGTCCGCCTGCACGGGGCATCATAGCGGCCAGTTCACCGTAACTTAACGCAGCAAAAACAGTGAGCAGGGCTGTAACGGCCCAGGCTGCTAACAGCATGAGCGGAGAGTTTAACTCGCGCGACATAGCTGCCGGTACAATAAAAATTCCTGAGCCAATCATGGAGCCCATAATCAGCATCACACAATCGGTAAACGAGAGGCGTTTGGTTTGCATGGCTCGAATATACTTATTTCCCGCAGAACCCGCAGAC
This sequence comes from Bacteroidia bacterium, assembly GCA_019695215.1. Lineage (GTDB taxonomy): Bacteria > Bacteroidota > Bacteroidia > UKL13-3 > UKL13-3 > JAGPCK01. The sequence continues at coordinate 1,558 of JAIBAK010000061.1, forward strand.
TTACGCTGAGCACATAAGAACTTTCTGCGGTTTTCTGCGCTATCAGCGGGAAAAATTCTGCAAGGAAAACCAAGTCCGGTAGCATGGCGAGGCCCACAATAGAATGTTATTTCACCGGATGGAATTTCGGAAAATGTTATATATTGCTTAGGTGAAAAAAATCATCGGATTGTTTTTGCTTGTGCTGGTGTTGTCGTGTGCCAGCGAAAAATTTGACAAGCCCCGCAAAAAACCAAAATGGGTAAAAATGGAAACCCCACCGGGAACCGTATGGCTGAGGGATAGTTTGTTTATTGATAAGCACGAAATATCAAACTTGGATTACTTGCAGTTTTTATGGTGGCTGAGTGTGAAAGAGCCAACGAGGTTCAAAGAAATGTTGCCTGATACAAATGTGTGGATTAGTTTAGGAGGAATGGATACGAATTATGTAAAGCACTATTTGCGGCATCCGGCTTATCAGGATTTTCCTATTGTGGGTATTTCAAAATCACAAGCTGAATTTTACAGCAATTGGAGGTCAGCAAGAATTAGTGAAATGATGCACGTAAGGGATAATAAAGTGAAATGGAATCTGGATAGTTCTTATAATTTCCCAATTAAAGTACGTTGTAGATTGCCAAACAAAGAAGAGTGGAATTTTGCTGCACACGCAGGACTAAACTATTTTCAGTACCCATTAGGCTATGAGAGTATGTACAGAAAGGATAGTGTGCTTGTTGATTATGTTTATGATAATCGGAAAAGATTGTTTAGAACCGTTTGGGTTGAATCATATTTTCCCAATAGGTTTAAAATATACCACATGTTAGGCAACGTCTCCGAACTTACTTCAGATGGTTACATTAAAGGATTAAATTTTCTCACCAACCTCGATGGCACTTCTCCATTTTCTGAGATAAAATTTACTCGGGAGCCGGATAGTGTCAATTTGGGTTACACCGTTAAAAGCTACATGAAATATGAGAAACCTGCGGCATGGCTTGGTTTCCGCTGCGTGTGCGAGGTACTGCCTTAATGCTCCATTTCTATCTGCGAAAAAATGTTTCCTTCAGATTTACGCTGAGCACATAAGAACTTTCTGCGGTTTTCTGCGCTATCAGCGGGAAAAAACTCACGCAAAGCTCGCTAGGGCGCAAAGAAAAAATCAAATCTCTTTTTGTAAAATTTCGCTTACCTGTCTGGCCCGTGTCCATATCATAAAATGCGAACCTTTTTCAATCAGGTAATCGGCTTTTATTTTTTCAGCGGGCAATACTTTATCGGCCGTTCCGTGAATATGTACTAAGCGAGGCGGGATCAATTCATTTTCCCAGTTTACAATGCGGTTCACTGCCCATTTCAGGTAGTCAGGGTTCATAAACACCATGAGTTCGTTAAGCAGTTCAATGGCTCGTTTGTTTTGATGCACCCCAAAAAAATAGTACATCATGCGGTTGGGTTTACTGAACGAAGCCATGGGGAGCAACTTATGCAATCCTGCTGCTGCACTCAGGTTAAACAGCATGGGTTTTTCGTTTCGGTGTTTAATGCTTGAAATGAGAATTATTTTTTTGCAGCTTATTTGTTTGGCAATTTCTACAGCTATTACACCACCAAAGGATAAACCCACAATAACCGGATCGGGTTCCGTTATTTCCTCACGCATTCGCCCGGCATAGCTTTCAATGGATTCGTTATGAACCGGAATTTTCCATGCAATGTGATGCGGGGTAATGCCCGGAAGTTCGAGTTTTGAAAAGGCCCGTTCATCGGCTCCCAGCCCGCTGATGAAATAGACTTTTTTCATGACCGTTTATTTGTGGGCAATCAGGTAAATGTCCCAGGTAAAATCAAGGTTATCGGTAGTGAGAAAAAAATCGGAAGTGGAGATAGAAAGGGTATTGCTGTTTTGTTCTTTCAAATCTTTTCGCATCAGGGTGGTGAGCCAGTTGTAGGGTCGCACTAACCACGAGGCGGGAATAATTTTATGCAGGCCAAGCGGGTCAAGGCGTAATATTTTTTTTGCCCAGCGTGCATTTTGCTCATAGTATTCGTTCACTTTGCTATTTCCCTGTATGCCCTTCAGCTCAAATTTTTCAAACACTTTTGCCGCCTCGCTGCGCATTTCATCAAAGGTGTACTCGTGCACATGAAACGGATTGCGGGCTATGGACATTTTAATATTGGGCGTGGTGCAGATAAACACACCTCCGGGTTTAAGCACCCGTTTTACCTCTTTCATAAACTCGAGGCGCTGATGAATATGCTCAATAAACTGAAAAGCCGTTACCACATCCACACTTTCACTTTCAAGCGGAATGGGCGGTACGCTTCCGTTTTTAAAAGTAAGGTTTTTGATAGCCGCATGTTTTTTGCGCGCTTCTTCAATAGTGGGCAGCGAGTAATCAACGCCCACGGTACTTTGGGTAAAACCGGCCAGGTAAGATGATCCGTATCCATCGGCACAACCAATATCGGCTGTATTTTTTCCGGTTATAAATGGCCGTGCAAATTCATAGGCATAAAAGCAACGTTGCACAGTAACATTATTCGAATCTTCAAAAGAGGGGCGCTCGCGGTCAAACATGGGTAAAAAACAATTGGCTGCAAAAGTAATCATTTGCAGCCAATTGCTTTAAGAGAAAAACGGAATCTTATTTTGTAAACGAAGCGCTTGGTAATGTTTTATTTCCCAGTGTTACAATTACCTGATAATTTCGGGCCGGAAGCATGGATACATCCAGTTGAACTTCCTGAACCGGTACCAGATATTTATTTCCTTTTTGCGTCATTTTAGTCACACCATTCTGGTCAATAACTGTAACCGAGTATGGTACTAAATCGGGGTTATTGAATTTTACGGTGAGCACATCGCTGCTGGTACATGGGTTAGGATAGAGTATAATTTCGGGCTGAGGCGGAGGTGGTGGTGTGCCTGTTTGGGTAGTAGTTCCGCCTGTTGTTCCACCCGGAGGCGGAGTGCTTGATGATGTTCCTCCGGTGGTGTAGGTGGTATAAGAACCTGTTCGGGGGTTAAACACCTGATAACTTCCGGGAGGCAAATCGTTGAATGAGAATTTCCCGTCAGGGCCTAATTGAGCGAACCCAATCGGCTTGCCGTTGTTGTCGTACAAAATCACAATATCGTCATTCAACTCATTATCGCGGGTGTTGGTTTGTCCGTCAATGGTATTGTCACCGCTATCCGATTTACGGGTTGAAAGCAGGTTAATGATGAGCAAATCTGAATTGCCTTTTCCAAATGAAGAGAGATTATACCGTTTGGCAAAATTCCAGATAAGCGACTGGCCATAATAAGTAGGCATGTATTGTTTGTAGTGAATGGATTTGGTTTCGAGAGTGGCTCTTACCAGATAATAGCCTGCCGGAATCTGATTAAAGGTAAAGTAACCCGACTGGTCTAATCTGCTCGAATCAATTAAGTACGGAACCATACTCACCGAGTCATAACTTATCAGGTACACCCATCCTTTGTCGGGTACACTGTTTCCTGCACTCACTTTTCCAATCAGGTTTCTTCTATTCGGCAAATGATCAATAGAGATATCGTCACAATAGCTGTCGTAAGTACCCTGAGGTGTGGTAACCGTGAGGCACACATGGTAATATCCGTTGAGTGCGTAGGCATGTGTAGGTTCTTTTTCTTTTGAAATGCTTCCGTCACCAAAGAACCATTCGTATTCGGCATCTTCATTGGCCATGGACTGGTTATAAAAAGTGCACTTACCGGTAGAATCCATAAAATAATCAAAAATCGCATTTACGGATTGCACCTTTGTTTCTTTTGGTTCAGTTTCTTTCCTTATTACATCGTTTCCGGTATTTTTCTTAGCCTGTGTAATTGCTGTTGGTTTTCCGGCTCCGGTTGTTTTGTGAGTTGCGGGCAGGTGATTGATGGTTGCCTCAGCAGGCGAAACGGAAGAAGAACTTAATTGAACTGCGTTATCGTTGTTATGGTTTTGGCCCGAGCCAACATGGTTGAAACCCGATTTTTCAGACGATTGATCAGCGGAGGAGGCTGTTAAACCGGGTTGAGGATAAAGCAGGGAACTTTGCCCTTCGGGTTTATCGTTACGAAGCAACAGATACAGCAAAGCTATTAAAGCGGCAATGCTTACTGCAATTAACAGAATGCGGTTAAGCAATTTGCTTTTGGCCGCTCGTTCCCTTTCTGCAAGGATACTCCGGAAAAAATCAGGCTCGGGCTCCTCCGAGTACCCGGCCAGTTTGTCCAGAACAATTTTGTCCATTTCTTCGTTGTAACTCATACGATATTTATAATTCTCGTTTTTTAATAATATCCATTAAAAATTTGCGGGCTCTTGCTAATTGCGATTTGGAAGTGCCCTCGTTTATTCCCAATAGTTCTCCTATTTCCTTGTGCTGGTACCCTTCAAGTACATACATATTAAAAACCATCCGGTATCCATCAGGTAAAGTTTGAATTTGAGCCATCAGTTCTTTAGCCGAAAGGCTGCTTAATATGTCCAGATCATTTGTTTCTTTATCGGCTGCTTCCACCTCTACGTGGTTTTCAAATTTTGCCGTTTTGCGGTAATGCAGCAGGGCAGTGTTTACCATTATGCGTTTTACCCATCCCTCCAGCGAACCTTCTTTCTTAAAATTTTTCAGATTGTTAAACACTTTTATAAACCCTTCCTGTAGTATATCTTCTGCATCCTCGCGGTTTTTTGCATATCGAAGGCAAATCCCCATCATTTTACCTGCATACATCCGGTAAAATGCTTCAAGGGATTTTTGATCCTCCTGAATGCACTGCCTTATCAGTTCTTCTTCCTTTATGCTAACCGGATTTGTCAAGGCTACTTTGTATTACTGTAGATACACTTCGTGTTTAAAAAGTTGTATTTAGAAATATAAAATTACCACTTTTTTTTAAAAATCAATCGCACATCCTTAAATTGTGGAAATAAATAAGGGATTATGGACTTCAAATTATTGATGGCTTTTTTAACCAAATTGAGAAAAAACAACCAAAAGGAATGGTTTGATGCTAACCGTGAAACATACGAGACGCTGCGGCAGGATTGGGTAAAATTTACACAGGAAGTGATTAACCAAAGTGCAGCCTTTGACTCTGACATTAAGCATCTTGAGGCTAAAAAATGTATTTTTCGCATCAACCGTGACGTGCGCTTTTCGAAAGATAAATCGCCTTATAAAACCAATTTCGGGGCATGGATGAACAAAGGGGGTAAAAAGGCAGAATCGGCCGGATACTACCTGCACTTAGAGCCCGGTAATTGTTTTTTGGCCGGAGGGGTTTATATGCCTGCTCCTGCACAACTTCAGGCTATTAGGCAGGAAATAGATTACAACTATCCCCGGTTTCTCAAAATCATTAAGGATAAAACGTTTGTAAAATATTTTGGCAGCCTTAGCGGGGATAAGCTGAGTCAAATTCCCAAGGGGTATGATAAAGACAATCCGGCCATAGCGTATTTGAAGCATAAAAGTTTTTTGATGTACCACCCCATTGATGAGAAGCAGTTAAAGGATAGTGGCTTTGATAAATATACGGTAAGGGTTTTTAAAAGCATGAAACCCATGATTGATTTTTTAAACGAAGCGGGTTGAGGGGGCTTTCAGTTTGAGGAAGGGATTACCAAATTGCTAAAACACAAAGCCCTTACGTATAACCCCGGGGAGGGAATAATCACTCACGGATGAGGGTAAAAGGTTTAAAATGATATTTTTACCTTTTTGCATTGCAGTTTTTCGAAATTTGTACTTACTTTGGCATGTATTAGGCAGGCCCGATTGCCTGCAATAATTTGGAGAAGGTATAGAAGTGCATTTTTACCCAAAACGATTTTTAAGTTTTATTTTATGGTTGGCTGTTTACTGCCCCATAAGTGTGTATGCACAGCCGTGCAGTTCCAATACTCCAAGTTTTACCGTAGATCTCAGTTCTAATCCCGATAGTATCTGGACAAGTCCCGACACTGCCCGCCTTGATTATTGTTGTGCGGCATCGGGTTCCGATAAGTGCATTGAATTTAACCTCACCTTAAATGCTGCTGCCAGCGGTATTCAGTTGGATATTGTTTCGGGTGCTATTCCCGGAGGGGCATTGTTTTATCAAATTGGCTGCGGTACATCTTATCAGGTTGGTCAGGCTATTTGCCTTAGTGGTGCAGGGCCTCACCGCATCACTTTTTGTAAACCCGGCAATAATACCAACGTGTATCAGATTCGCTCTATTCCCAAGGCTGCCATGAATGGCACGTTGCTGGTTACGCAGGCCTGCACCGGCAGGTTAGTTGCGAAAGGGTTGGTTGAATCTTCCATTACCTGGACTTCGGTACCTAATAATGCCACCCACAATTCTTATCTTAGCTGCACCACCGGTTGTGATACGGTAACCATTACCCCATCAGGTGCCTTTCCAAGTTCGGTGATGTACAAGGTGTGCGGAAACGTAATCGGGAGTTGCGGAGCTACTTCGTTCTGTGATTCGGTAACGGTTCAATTTGCCAATAATTTAGCGGTATCCATTTCACCCAAACCTGCTACGGTATGTTTTGGAGGAAGCAATACCACCATCACGGCAAATCCCTCGGGTGGTTTTCCGGCTTTCCGGTATCAGTGGAATAATCCGGGCAATGATACTTCTCGCTCCATTAGCGTAGGTGTAGGAACGTATGTGGTAACCATGACTGATTCGGCTAAATGCTACACGGCCCGGGATACCATTGTGGTTACTTCGTTTAACTCGGCCATTGATGCGAATGCCGGCCCCGACAGTGCCATTTGTACCAAAGACCTTCGGGTACTTTTATTCGGAACAGTAGCGGCAGCTTCAGGTGGAAGATGGCGTTTCAGGGATTCAACGGCTACTCATCCGGGTGGAACATTTGTCCCTTCGCGTTATTTATTAAGTACGATTTACATCCCGAGTAATTATGAAAGAGATTCGCTTGGCGTTACCAATTTACAGTTAATCACCACAGGCAATGGTTCTTGCCCTGCCGATACCGATGTGGTAGCTATTACCATAACAAAGCCACCTGCCATTAAGTCAATACAAAATTCAGGCGGACGGGATACCATGTGTATTAATCAGTTTCCCGATTCTACTTACTCCAGACGGTTTTGGGCCGATACCACCACTGCTACCGATTCGGTGATATGGTCTGTTTCTCCGGCTTCACTGGCCTACTTTAAGGTTGCCCCAAATCAATTAAACGGATCGGCCACCGAAATGCTCTTTACCCCTAAAGTGCCGGGGGTGTTTACCATCACTGCCCGCATATTCAGAAAAGCCGGATCGCTCACCTGCGATTCAGTCATCACTAAACAAATAAGGGTATTGCCGGCTCCTGTAGGTGCCATTTTCGGAATAGACTCGGCTTGTGTAAACACCACCGAATTTTACCATACGGCCAAAGTGAGTAATCGATTTTATTACTGGCTGGCCGAAAAAGGTTCTATTGTAGGAACCCCCTTCGATACGGCCGTACAGATTAGCTGGGACAGCGTAGGAATGGGTAAAGTGTTTTTATATCTGGGCGATTCTATAACAGGCTGTGATACCATTATTACGAAAGAGGTAAAAATAAACGGACGGCCAAATATTACCACAAGCGGACCGCTGAATGTGTGCTCTAACAAGCGCTATAATTACTCAGTGGCTTCCTCTCCCGGTGCCACCTACAGCTGGGTTGGAATAGGAGGCTCCATTATTACCGGAAGTTCTGATTCTGTTATAAGTATTTTGTGGGGAGCTCCCCCATCAGGACTGCTGTTTATTGATATTACAAGCAGCTCCGGTTGCCAGAGCAGCGCGGCTCTCAATATTACCATTAACCAAACACCTGCTCCGGTGTTTACAGGGCCAACAACGGTATGCGAACGGAAAACGTATCAATACAAAACTCCGGCAGAAAGCGGCACTTCGTATACCTGGCAAATAACCGGAGGCTCTATTGTAAGTGCCTCGTCCGATACGCTGGTTAATATTAAATGGAATACCGCAGGAACCGGCTCCATTAAAATTACGGCATCAAATACCAATGGGTGCGATTCAATCAAAACATATCCGGTTACCATTAATCCTACGCCCGTACCTGTTATCACAGGTACTGCTTCGGTATGTGCCGGAAAATATTACAGCTACAAGGTAAACTCGGCAGCATCCAACACCTATTTGTGGAGCGTTGCCGGTGGGAGCATCATAGGGACTTCAACCGATTCTACCGTACTCATTAAATGGGGAACTGCCGGAAGCGGTACCGTTACCGTGAAACGGACAAATCAGCTTGGTTGTGATTCAACGGTTAATCTGGCTACCACCATCAGAGCTACGCCTGCCCCCGTTATTACCGGCCCGGCACGTAATTGTGTGCTTAAATTGGCTACTTACAAAGTTAACAGCACCGCATCAAATACCTATGAGTGGTCAATTGTAGGCGGGTCTATTTTAACATCTATTATTGATTCTTCGGTAATTGTCAGATGGAATGATACCACCGAAGGAATTATCACCGTTAAAAAGACCAATCAATTCGGGTGCGACTCTGTTATTTCTAAAACGGTAATTCTCGACCCGTATACCCTGCCTGAAATTACAGGTCCCGATTCGGCCTGCGAACGGAAGCGATTTACCTATACGCTCACCGATCATACCGGAAGTACTTACGCCTGGAGTGTAACCAACGGTAAAATCATTGGTACTTCAACGGCCACTTCGGTAGTAATTGAATGGGACAGCATTACTACGGGCACAGGTTCCATTAAGTTAGTTGAAACAAATGCTCTTGGTTGCGATACGAGCCTGATTAAAAATATCACCATCAATCCAACGCCCGTGCCCGCCATCACCGGTATTTTTAGTGTGTGCGAAAATAAAAGATACATATACAGTTTTAACCGAACAGCTTCCAGCACCTATCAGTGGGTAGTTATTGGCGGAACACTCGAGTCTCCGGATACAGCCGGAAGTGTTACCGTAAAATGGGGGCCGCAGGGCACAGGTTCGGTTTCATTAAAACAAACCAATCAGTTTGGTTGCGATTCAACCATTACTCAAACCATAACCATTAAAAAAACTCCGGTACCCCAGATTAATGGCGATACCCTCGTATGTTCGGATAAGTTTGAAATGTACACCACCACCTCAACTCCGGGAAGCTCTTACCTGTGGAGCGTGGTTGGCGGAAATATTATCGGGTCGGCCACGCAGATTAATTTATCGGTTAAATGGATAAATCCGGGATTAGGAAAAGTACAATTGAAAGAAACCAATTCTTCCGGGTGCGACTCTACCCGTTTTCTTACCGTAAGAATTGATTCTACTCCTGTTCCTTTTATATCAGGAAATGTGAACGTGTGTGAAAACAAATTTGCTATTTACACTGCGCAAAATAAACCGGGCCACACTTATCAGTGGACTGTTTCGGGAGGAGTTATTACCGATTCGTCACTTAAGTATGCCATCTCGGTTAAATGGGGAATACAGGGAGCAGGTTCAGTTACCCTGATACAGCGTAATGCCACCGGATGCGATTCGGTTTCATCTATCACTATTACCATTAATCCAACGCCAAGACCAAGTATAAACGGTAATCCTACCGTGTGCGAAAACAAAAAAGAAAGTTATTCGGTGGCTGTGCCGCTTGCCGGAAACAGTTATAAGTGGAAAGTAGAAGGCGGAACCATTCAGGGATTGTTTAATACCCAAAATCTGATTGTGCTTTGGGGAAGCAGCGGAACAGGTAAGGTAATTCTTACTCAAACCAACGGACTTGGTTGCGATTCGGTTTCCGAATTTTCGGTGACTATTCGGGCTACTCCGGTACCACAAATTTTAAATGCGGCTCCTGCGGTGTGCGAGTATTCAACCCAAACTTACAACGCGCTGGTGCAGGCGGGAGACAGTTATTTATGGAGTGTAACAGGCGGTAATATTATCGGGTCTAATACCAACTCTTCGGTTACTGTACACTGGAGCCAGCAGGGATTAGGCCGGGTTACCCTTAAAGAATTTAATTCGGTGGGCTGCGATTCTACTGTTTTTGTGAGTTTAATTAAACGTCCTAAGCCTAAACCTAAAATTGACGGAAGCAAACGCTCATGTGCCTACTCGCGCGGAAATATTTATCAGATAGATGTTACCGGAAACCCCGATTACAGTTATAACTGGACAATAACACCGGCCGGAACAGTAGTAGGAGGCATAGGTACCAATTCAATTGATATTTTATTCGATGCACCCGGCCCTTATACCATCTCTGTACAGGTAATAGATAATATTACCGGATGCGACAGTGCCGTTTCAATGAATGTGTTTGTTGATACCGTGCAGCAGGCAGTAATTACAGGTAATACCTTAAAAGGATGCCGGCCATTAACCGTTAATTTTGTAAACGGATCTACTACAAACAACACCTATCAGTGGCAGTTTGGTGACGGGCGCTCGGTAAATGCGCCAAGCCCGAGCCACACATATACCAAAGCCGGTAATTATATTGCCCGCCTTATTTCGGTAAATGCCAGCGGATGTAAGGACACAGCCTACGATACCATAATAGTTCATGATTTGCCTAAACCTTCCTTCTCGCACAATTATGAAGGCGACACCATTTATGCGGTGGAGGATACCATTTTGTTTACCAATAATTCGCTGGAAGCCGATTCATTTAATTGGGATATGGGCGATTTGATTGATGCATTTGCCAACCTCTTTCAGCCACCGCCAAAAGTGTATGCACTGCCCGGTGTTTACCCTGTAAAACTGGTAGCCTACGATACCACCACCCGATGTTCGGATTCATTAATACGACTCCTTGATATACGTGTGCATGAAAATGTGTTTATTGCCTCGGCATTCTCACCCAACGATGACGGGTATAACGACTTCTTCTCCATTAATTTTGAAAATGTAACCCGGTTTAAAATTCTTATCTATAGCCGTTGGGGGCAACTGGTGTATGAATCCAATAATCCAAACTTTATCTGGGACGGAAAATTAAACGGCAAACCTTTGCAGCAGGACGTGTATGTGTACCTCATAGAAGCAAAAGGGTATCACGGAACAAGATTCTCGCTTAAGGGAGATATTACGATTTTACCATAGAAACGTTCCCAGCCTTTAAACGCATCAAACGTGTACGCTAGATGGAAACGGTATTTTTAAAGTGTTCTGTTTTCGGGGATGCCTACAACATTGTCACGAGTTGCGTTTTTGTTTTTGTAAAATGGTGTTCTTTCCAACTGTATAAGCATAAACCGATGCAGGAATGTATTGTAGCTTTAAATTGGCTATTTCTTTAGTTCCTTCCTTGTCAATGGTTGTAACTAAGGCGGTTTGCAGGCTATTGTCTTTTAAAAATTGCAATAGAGATTTCAAGTCACCGGGTTTTTCATAAAACTGGTTGCTCCACTTAATTTCTACAGCCCATTGCGGCTTGATATTTTTGTCGTCAAGTTTTACCATATCAACTTCACCCTTTTGCCATCTGGCATAGTAAGGTGTAAACCAATCCCTGTGAAGCCATTGAGCATAAATTGCCGTCTCAACCATGTTTCCAATAAATGGGTCGGTCGGTTGCAATGGAGCAAACAACGCACTTCTCAGAGAAGGATTTGTCAGGTAAATCTTAAACTGTGTCGCACGTTGAAACTGCTTGGGTTTGTTTGAAATTTTACGAACGACCTTTATTAAAAAGGCAGCTTCTAAATATTCTATGTAACGTTTAATTGTATTTTTCTGAACTCCTGAATTTTTACTTAAATCTTCAAGACTTACTTCTCCTGCACTGTTATATGCAATAGCAGTAAATAACGAGTTAAGCTCTTGCACGTCTCTTATTCCGTAAAGGCTCGGCAAATCTCTCAATAGTACTTTGTCAATAATGTCGCTTCTGATATACCGTCCGGGATTGCTTTGAATTTTATCTGAAAAAATTACTTCGGGGTAACCACCATAATTGATGTAGTCCAAAAAATGCTTGTTAAGCTCGTTAATATTATTGGTGCTGTAAAATTTTGTCAAACTACCTTGCCAATCCAAATTTGTTTCTGTAATGAGTCTGTTTAATTGTTTCAAATGGAGAAACTCATTAAAGGTCAACGGGGGCAGCATAAAATCTGTAAATCGTCCTGCTCCGCTTTCATTACTCTTAAGTCGTAAAGCAGCAGCAGCAGAACCTGAAACCACGAAGCGAGTATGAGGATAACTGTCAACCAACGATTTTAGGTGCACTTCCCAATCTTTTAAATATTGTATTTCGTCAAAGAAGATATACCAACCTTTTGGGCTTTCTTGTTTTGTTGCTTTTCGACAAAAACTAAAAAGTTGCTCCAAACTAATATTGTTATAAATTGGCGTTTCAATTGAAATGAAAGCTACTTTCAAAGGGTCAATTTCATTTTCAAGCAGATTTTGAACAGCATGATACATCATTACCGTTTTCCCAACTCTTCGCGGCCCCATCAAAACAACCGCTCTTCTTACCCCTGTCTCTGTAACGAGAGGCATAAACAAGTCAAAATACAATCTCCTTTGCATGGAAGTGTAGTATTCTTCTACTGTTCCTGTCACCCACCAAGGATTCTCAAATCTTAGTCGGTCAAGAACTTGTTCTTCAGAATATGGTAGTAAAGCCATGTCAAGTCGTTTTTATATCACAAAAATACAAAAATAAGATTACTATACAAGTCTTATTTTGTATAAAATTCTAAGATTAAGGAAAATATCTGTTATAATGAATCTTAATTGTCAGTGTAGGTTGTAGCTAAAATATGCTAGCCGCCAATGTAAGCATCCCCGAAAATAGTACATTTTAAAAGTAGAAAATAAATTTTTAATTTTAACATGTAAAAAAGGATGAAAAAGAGCAAGTTTAGTCCCAGTCAGATTGCCGGCATACTCAAGGAGTTTGA
>JAIBAK010000018.1 GCA_019695215.1 Bacteroidia bacterium
TTCTCTCTTCTTAGTCGGTCGGTCTGTTTTTTCTTCATTAGTTGTTCTGCGATTTAGGCAAAGGTAAAGTTTTTGTTTTAGCACTGTCGTTTCAAAGTTGCACTGTCGTCATAGGGTTGCCGGTAACTCGTTTATTCCCGCAACTAAGTTACGAAAGTTTCGCCAAGCCTGCCAAATGCGGGGGTATTTGCGTTACGAACAGGTGTTGAGTGTACAAACAGGTATAAACGTTTATACCCGTTTAAATACGGGTTTATTTCAGAAATATCGTTACGGCATTCCCTCCTCGAAATGGAGCGGCAAAAAAAAATCCCGTGAACTGTTGCACACGGGATTTTTCATTTATGAGTTATAGTTCACAAATTATAGTAGAGATGGCTATGAACTATCTTCCATGATCCATGCACTCAATTACGCATCAATATTGGCGTATTTGGCATTGGCTTCAATAAACTCTCTGCGCGGAGGTACTTCATCGCCCATCAGCATCGAGAAAATATGGTCGGCTTCGGCTGCGCTTTCCAGTGTTACCTGTTTAAGTGTGCGGGTTTCGGGGTTCATGGTGGTGCTCCACAATTGCTCGGCATTCATCTCGCCCAAACCTTTGTAACGCTGTATGCCCACACTGTCGGGGTTGCCGCCTTTGGCTAACCGCAATACAGTTTCATCGCGCTGGGCTTCGGTCCAGCAGTATTCTTCTTCTTTCCCTTTTTTCACCAGGTATAGCGGTGGCTGAGCAATGTAAATATAGCCAAACTCAATAAGGGCTTTCATATACCGGAAAAACAGCGTGAGAATAAGCGTACGGATATGGCTTCCGTCCACATCGGCATCGGTCATAATGATGATTTTGTGGTAGCGCAGTTTGGTTAAGTTAAGCGCCTTGTCATCCTCGGGGGTTCCTATGGTTACACCAAGTGCTGTAAAAATATTTTTAATTTCTTCGTTCTCGTAAATTTTATGCTCCAGAGCTTTTTCTACGTTCAGAATTTTACCTCTGAGCGGAAGAATGGCCTGATAGGCGCGGTTACGTCCCTGCTTGGCAGTTCCGCCTGCCGAGTCACCTTCCACCAGGTATACTTCGCATAAACTCGGGTCGGTTTCCGAGCAGTCGGATAGTTTTCCGGGCAGTCCGCTTCCGCTCATGGCTCCTTTGCGTTGCACCATTTCGCGCGCTTTACGTGCAGCATGGCGGGCCGTGGCGGCCAATATCACTTTGTTAACAATGGTACGGGCTTCTTTCGGATGTTCTTCAAGGTAGTTGCCCAGTACATCGCCCACGCATTGATCCACGGCACCCATTACTTCATTATTTCCTAATTTGGTTTTAGTTTGTCCTTCAAACTGCGGCTCCTGTACTTTCACCGAAATCACTCCGGTCATTCCTTCACGAAAGTCGTCACCGCTGATATCAAATTTTACGTTTTTGAGCAGGCCTTCTTTTTCGGCATAACCTTTAAGCACACGGGTAAGTGCTCTTCTAAAACCGGCCACGTGTGTACCACCTTCAATAGTGTTGATATTGTTTACATACGAGTGCAGGTTTTCGGCATATCCGGTATTGTACTGAAAAGCGAGTTCAACGGGAACGCCTCCTTTTTCACCTTCTACATAAATGGGCTCGGGAATTAGTTTTTCGCGGGTACCGTCAAGGTAGGCCACAAACTCGCGCAGTCCGCCTTCGCTAAAGTATGATTCTTCTTTTAACGGAGCCCCTTCTTCCACACGTTCATCGCGCAGGGTAATGCGGATGCCGCGGTTCAGGTAGGCCAGCTCGCGCATACGGGCAGCAAGGGTATCAAATTTATATTCGGTATGAATAAAAATAGAAGCATCGGGTTCAAAATACTGGGTAGTACCGGTGCGGTTTGATTCGCCCACCACTTTCACATCGTACATAGGTTTGCCGCAGTTGTATTCCTGCTGAAAAACTTTTCCTTCGCGGTGCACGTTGGTGCGCATAAGGGTTGAGAGGGCATTTACGCAACTTACACCCACGCCATGCAAACCGCCCGAAACTTTGTAGGTGTCTTTATCAAATTTACCACCTGCGTGCAGTACGGTCATTACCACTTCCAGAGCCGATTTACCTTCTTTAGGGTGCATTCCGGTAGGAATACCCCGCCCGTCATCAATTACGGTAATGGCGTTGTTTTTATGAATAATTACCTCAATGTTTTTACAGTATCCGGCAAGGGCTTCGTCAATCGAGTTGTCTACTACCTCGTAAACTAAGTGGTGGAGTCCGCGAAAACCCACATCGCCAATATACATGGCGGGGCGTTTTCTAACGGCCTCTAAGCCTTCGAGTACCTGAATATTTTCTGCTGAATAATTACTTTTATCTCCTGCGGTTTCTGTGCTCATTTTTTGTGATTTGATTAGCGTGGTAAAGATAGGTTAAAACATGGCCTGAACCCTTGTTTTTACAGGCGTTTTCAGTCGGTTTTTATCCACACGCACTTAGCCTGTTGTGGGTATGTTTTCGGGATGCCGCAGGCTGAATAACAATTTATCAAACCATTGCGGGTAATTAATTTCAAAACGCAAGAATTCATGGGTGTAGGGGTGCTCAAAACCAAGTGTTTTAGCAATAAGTGCATGACCGGGCAAATTCTGATAAGGTTCATTGTCCCATTCGGGGAGGTCGTATCGGAAGTCGTTTAACAG
The DNA here is from genome assembly GCA_019695215.1 of Bacteroidia bacterium. Classification (GTDB taxonomy): domain Bacteria; phylum Bacteroidota; class Bacteroidia; order UKL13-3; family UKL13-3; genus JAGPCK01. The sequence goes on from JAIBAK010000018.1 coordinate 2,671, forward strand.
CGGATGACCCAGGTGACTCATGTGGAGCCGTATCTGATGCGTACGTCCGGTTTCAAGAATACACTGCACTAATGAGGCATTTGTAAATTTCTCTAAAACCTGATAATTGGTAATGGTAATTTTTCCTTTGCGTATATCATCGGGGTACACCTGATAGCGGTAATGAGCTTCACTGTCGCGTCCGGTAAAATTTCTGATTCGGCCTGCATCCTGTGGCAGGTGACCATGAAGCAATGCATGGTACACACGCTCGGGTAGTTTTTGCTTAAATTGTTTAGTGAGTGATTTATGTGCTTTTCCCAGTTTGGCTACCACTACCAGTCCGGCTGTTCCTTTATCAATGCGGTGTACAATGCCATTGGGAATTTCTATTTTCTGATGGTTTATTTCAAAGTGGTGTTTGAGTCCGTGCAAAAGAGAATGATGATGGTTCCCAAGGCCAGGGTGCATAACTAAGCCCGCAGGTTTGTTTACCACAATTAAGGCCGCATCTTCATACACAATATCGAGGTTCATGGGCACCGGTTCAATGCTTGCCTTCAGGGTATACGGGCTGTATAACACAATTTCGTCTCCGGGTTGGGCAATATAGTCTAGGGCAACCGGTTCTCCGTTTACGGTTATTTTACCGCGGTTAAAGTAAAAGTCGAATCGCTGAGAATTGAATTTATGTATACGAGTGCACAAAAACTGTTCAAGCGGTGCCTGAGACGGATTTTTGCCAATGCGTAATCGGTAATGTTCGTGTATGGGTTCAAGTAACTCCATGGTATTTTCCAAGGTGAATTTAGCGAGACAGCAGCTATTCAGTTCAGCCGCAAAAAAATGTTGATTGCAGCGACAAAGTTAAGCAAATAGGGGAGCTTTCAGTATCGTTTCGCTCACTTTGATTTCACCGGTGGTTATTTTGTTGTAGTTTTTAAGCTCATCATGCAAATAATGACGCAAAGGTGACAAAGTCTGTTCGTTAAAAATGCCGCTGGCTTCAATTACCTTTTGGGCAACATTGTATTGAGGCAGCATTTTTCCGTCATCAATTTTAATGCATACGCCTGCTTTTTCCTTCAAAAACGAGAGGCAATAAATACCTTCGGCTCCGGTTTTGCCCACCACCCGGCTGCCACAGTGTTGCATCAAATCGGTGCAGTAGCGCTGTGAACCTGCCACCATAAACGGGTAACTGCTGATGGCTTTGATAACCGTATCACAGGCTTTTTTTCGTTTTTCACCAAAACGCTGTGCCGATGCCAGATTTTTATAAGCCAGTGCCTGGTTGTACACCGGAATGGAAAAAATTGGGGCCGAACAGCCATCAACTGCTATACTCATCATTTCAGCGGGGTATTCGTACATCTCTTCGGCTACCTGCATAATGGCCTGCTGAAGGGGATGTTCGGGGTTGTTGTAGTCTTCCAGATCGGCTTTCATAAACTTAGCCATAGCCAGAAACCCCGAGTGTTTACCCGAGCAATTGTTATGAATATGTTCCGGATTTTTATCGGCTTTGTAAAGTGATTGGATGTCTTTTTTAAGGGTGGGCAACTGTGGCCCGCAACGCAGGTAACTTTTATCCAGACCAATTTTTTGAAGAATGGATTCAGCCACCCGCACATGTTCAGCTTCGCCATTGTGAGAACCGCACATCAGGGCAATTTCTTCCAGCGTAAACCCGAAATGGTCGGCTGCTCCGGATTCGATAAGGGGAATGACCTGAAAAAATTTGAGGGCCGAACGGGGATAACAAATTTGCTGAATATCTCCTTCGGAATAAGTAACCTTTCCGCGCTCGTTCACTATACAAATCACCCCGCGGTGAAAACTCTCCAGCTCTCCGCCCCGGTATACTTCCACTAATATAGGATTTGCCTGCATATAGTCTCTGTTTGAATAAGGGCGCAAAGTTGAGTTTTTAAGGGGAAAAAGCAAGTGAATTAATTGCATAAAGTCCACACAAAAAGGATTACCTGATTAAAGCATCCTAACGCGTATATTATTTAGGAGCTGAGGTAGTAATTTTCATGCAATTGGCCTAAATATTTTTATATTGCATGCATTATGGAGTACTCCAATAAAGTTTGCGGATTTTTACTGCTACTTATTTGCTGTGATAGAGTTCATGCGCAACAACCTGATTTGTTAATTACAGCGCCCCCTTTAAAATCGGATACGCTAAAAGTGAAATTTATAGAGGCGAATAAAACTTTTGTCAGGTATAAGTTATGGCCTGTAGACAGCAATTCGGTGATAATTACTGAAACGCGTTACCCTTATAGAAAGGTGGTTTTTGAAAGTGGTTCAATAGCCGCGATAAAATGTTCGCTCAAACCACTAGACTCGTCAGTGTATGATTTTAACCGCAAAAACGTTATACGGTTTAATGGTGTCAGTTGGCTACGGCCAGTGTATAATTTTTCGCTTGAGAGAAGTGTTAATCCGGGAACAGCGGTACAGGTTGGTTTTGGTTACATCAATCATGCAACAAATCTCTACCAAAATGATTGTAAGGGACAAATTTTTTGTGCCGGAGTGAAGTTTTATACCAATTGTTTGTATGGACGAAATGCTCATTTGCTAAAAGGGTTTTATCTGTCACCATCGTTATACTACATAACATATAATTATCAGGAAACTGCTGAGTACTACATAAACTTAGGTTGGGGTAATTCAGTGGATCGTCATCAGGTTATGGATCAGTTTAGCTTGCAGGCCGGAGCTTTAATGCTGAATTTGGGCAATCAGTTTATTTTTTCAAATCTTTTTTCCGTAAACATTTATGGTGGGATAGGAATTGGTTATGTAAGCGACAGGTTGGTAAAAAGTGGGGTTCCGGCCGGGTTGAGTTCCGATTATACGATTTACCATCAAAGTCCGGTAGGTTTGCTAAGTGGCTATGGGCTGGTATCAGAACAGGGAAGTGATTTGATTAGCGTAATGGTAGGCGGAGGATTTGAAATTGGTGTTTTGATTGGACGAAAGGGTAGAGGGTTAAAAAGGTAAATGGTATGTTTAGATTGGGTTGTTTTGTTATTCTTCTCTTTTTAGCCCTCATAGGTGAGGTAAACGCACAGGATTTTATTATCCGAAAACGTTTGAATACAACTGATACCATAAGGGCAGTCATAATTAAGGTATCCTCAAATTCTATCGTGTACCGTAATTGGCCTGCTTTTTCAGATGGTTCTATCAGACATATCTCAAAATCGGGAGTGATAAAAATAATTTATCAAAACGGAGCAGTAATACGAATGGATGAAAACTCATTGAATCAGGTTAAAAAGGACAAAGAAATTTTTAGGGGTTCAACTGTATTGAAAATTGGAGTTCTTGCCCCGGCAAATTCAATGATTGCGTTTGCATGTGAGCACTTGATTGAACAGGGTAAATCTGTTGTTATCGGATTACATCTGATTGCTTACCCACCGTCAGCCGTTCTATGGGAATCACACTCAGGTATGGGTTGTGTTCTTGATTTTGGATTCAACTATTATATTAACAGGAATATCACACTTGCAGCTAGTAAACCGGTACAAGGATTTTATATAGGGCCACAGTTTTTCATGGAGTATTCCAGATTTAGTTCCGAAGTATTTGTTATAGATGTATCAAAGGGAATTTTCGGGAGTCGTTTTACAGATCAAAGGCAATTAATGGCTGCCGGAGTAATGGCGCAGTTAGGCTATCAGAGAATGGTAAAAAGGAGGTTGGTTTTTAATATTGAAGTAGCTTCGGGTATTGGTATTGTATCTGATCAATTATTGATTAACGGTTATCCAAACCCCGGCCCCTCAACAAGTTTAACTCACGACCGTAATTACGGATTAGCCAATGGCTTTGCGGTTATATCTCCAAGTTTAGGTTCGGGTTTAAAGCCGGTGATTTCCGGTCAGTTTCAGTTTGGGTTATTACTTGGCAAAATGAAAGCATTAAACTAAAAAGAATGCTATGAGATTAGTTTACTTAGTAGCTTTTATTTTCTTAAGCTTTTATACAGCTACCGCACAGGATATAATTATTCTAAAAACCTCAGCCAACCAAATCATTGCCCATGTGTTAAAGGCCGACCATCATGGAGTTTTATATAAGCAATATCAAGTTAAAGATAGTGTGCAGTCGTATTTTATTCCGGCCGATAGTTTACTTAAAGTTGTATTTGCAAGTGGCAGGGAAGTGATATATTATTATACCAGAGTTCAGCAGGTTGCTAATGGGTATACCGATAAACGTTCATCCGTAAAAGTGGAGCCTTTTAGTTTGTTAAGAACGAGCTTCTCTTCCTCTTGGGACTACAAAATAAAAAAGGGTTTTGGTTTTGAAATAAGTGCCGGAATTATTGGAGTCGGCCTGAATGTATCGGATGAGATTGATCCTTTTGGTGTTTTTATGAAAATTGGCCCCAAATTTATGATGGGTTCAAGATCCCAAATTCCAACGGGAAGATATCGAGTCACCGGTTTTTATATTAAACCGGAGTTCATGGGGCTTACCTATCAATACCATATTTCAGCCGGGTATTCTGAAATGGCTTCACAGGGGCAATCGGGTACATTTAGGGAATACTACAGGGTGAAAGGCAAAGCTTTTATTTTAAATATTGGGTATCAGGTAAAAGATAAGTCAGGATTGGTATTTGATTTATTTGGGGGGCTTGGATGCGGGATTAAGGGTCAGAAATTTTTACGGTCTACAGTTCCGGCTTTTACAGGTACTGTACCTGTTATGTATACTTATTCATCCGGTGGAATTCTGCCGCATTTCGCTTTTTTTACCAAAAAGTATAATCAGTTTTTCCCTGCCTTTCAAGTGGGGTTTAAAATCGGGGTCTTGTTGGGTAAAGGAAGAAATAAATGTAAATGAAATAATCTATAACTGTACTTCACTATTGCCTGGACTTGTTGAGGCCGCAAAATTCAGTTTTTGAGGGTAAAAAACAAGTGAATAAAATACTCATTATACTAAAACTTAATAAGGAGCGTTTGGAATTCTTTGAACTATTCTTACCTTGTATAAAATTTAACAACATGAAAACAACAAACCTGCTTCTCAAAGCACTTATTCTATCCGGGTTATTTTTATTATTTACTCCAAAAGCAAAAGCACAGGATTTAATTATCCTGAAACAAAAGTCGGATACACTGAAAGCCCGGGTAACGGAAGTGGGCGTGGATGAAATAAAATACAAACTGTGGCCGGTAAACGAAACAGACCCGGTGATGGTGATGGAGAAGAAAAAAATCAGAAAGGTGCTATTGGAAAGCGGAACAGTACTTAACTTTTTTCTGGAGGATATGGATGATCCTAAAAATTATGTGGGGCAAAGAAAACATCTTCTTAAAATGGACATCATTTCTCCTACCTTAGGAGTATCTTCCTTTGCATATGAAAAAAGCATAAGGCCGGGCAGAAGTTATGAAGTAGGGTTGGGTATTGTGGGCTTGGGTTTTAATACCTCCGGAACCGAAATGGCCGGGGCTTTTGTGCGCACCGGATATAAATTTATCAATACACCCGATATTACCATGCGCGGAATGAGATTTAGCCATTTGCTTAAAGGAGGGTATATCCGTCCGGAGCTTATGTTTATAAATTATACTTTCAAAAGCCAGTATTACGGGTATCCGGCCTCTTATTCTACTTTTCGTACTACAGGGGGGGCATTGTTTATAAATTTCGGGAAGCAATATGTGTATAGCAACCGGTTTGCGGTTGATTTGTTTGCCGGACTTGGTATAGGGACTCAGCATACGGTGGCAACCTCAGGAGCGGGAGGAGGCTGGGATTTTTATTTTAACGGGATTGGTTTCGTATCAGGGATGGGCGGAGAAATAACCCCGGCTTTTCAATGCGGACTTAAAATGGGTATCCTATTAGGAAAAACAGAGGAGAAAACTAAATAGTTACTTCGCCTTTTCCCTCACGAATTAACAGTGCTTCTTCTCCCGTGCAGTCGATTACGGTTGAAGGGATAACACCACCCGCACCACCATCAATTACTGCGGCTACCACGTTTTCGAATTTCTCATGTATTTCTTCTGCATCGGTGAGGTAATCTTCCAGCGAGTCGCTGCTGTGTATCGAAGTTGAAACCAGCGGATGACCGAATTCTTCGAGCAACAACTGCACGATGCGGTTATCCGGTACACGAATACCAATTTCTTTTTTCTTCGAGTTTTTAAAAATTTTAGGAACGTTGCCGTTGGCTTTAAAAATAAAAGTGTATGGCCCGGGGAGGCAACTGTTCACTAATCGGTAAATATTCCTTTCAAAATACGCAGTGTACTCCGAAATATGTTTCAGGTCTTTGCACAAAAGAGCGAAGTTGGCCTTTTCGGATTTAATCCCTTTAATGCGGCAGATTTGTTCAATGGCTTTCAGGTTGTGGGCATCGCACGCAAAGGCATATACGGTATCGGTAGGAATAATGATGACTCCGTCTTTTTGCAGCAGTTGTACCAGCCTTGAAATCTCTCTGGGTTGCGGATTATCGGGGTGAAGGGTGATGAGCATAACGGCTGCAAAGATAAGCTATCGATTTTACTACATCACTACCTTGGAACACCAGGGGTAATGCGATAGATTAGTTCGTTCGGAGTGTAATATTTTTCCCACTGATAATTTTCTTTGACAGGGAGTTTCTTAATGTTAACATGTTTTACAGTAGGTAATCTCATAATGAAATAAAGGCTCGGAGTAAAGTCAATGTTCTTTGGATCATAATACAATTTTATCCGTACCAGATATTCTTTTTCAGAAGGTATTTTATCCTTGGTATCTAATTCATAAAGATAATAATCAACAATGGTGTTGTTTAAAGTGTCATCCGGCAAAATATCCTGACACGAAATAGGTTCAAATTTTACGTGAAAAATATTTGTATCGGACTCATACTTTATCACAAAGGTATCGGTTGTGTATTTATCCTTTTTAAAAATGATACTGACATGCCTGAAAGTATCTTTGGGGTATTTTTTCAATGATATTTCTGCAGTAATCTTAAAATAAGGATAGCTTTTCGGTGTGGTTATTTTTATGATAGTAGTCTCGCTTGTGGAGCTGTCCTGGGCTAAGCAATCTGCTAAGCCATTAAAGAGTAACAAGACTAAGATTATTGATGATTTCATTATTATGAATCAAATCTAACAAAAAAGCCGGCTGATTACAACCGGCTTTCTTTTTATCTGTTAAGCAAAGGATGCATAACAATGTTGAACCTCAAATTTTGTTTGTCACGCTGAGCGTAGTCGAAGCACGGCAAACAAAATTATGCGAGTACTTTAGTCACTAATTCAGCGGCTTCTTTCAGTTGAATGGCCGAGTACACTTTCAGTCCCGATTCGTCAATGAGTTTTTTGGCTTCGGCTGCATTGGTTCCCTGCAGGCGCACAATAATGGGTACCGGTATATTGCCAATATTGTTATAGGCATCCACCACACCCTGGGCCACGCGGTCGCAACGTACAATACCTCCGAATATGTTAATGAGGATGGCTTTTACATTCGGGTCTTTTAAAATAATCCGGAAACCGGCTTCTACGGTTTTTGCATTGGCTCCTCCGCCCACATCCAGAAAATTGGCAGGCTCTCCGCCAGAAAGTTTAATAATATCCATGGTGGCCATAGCCAATCCGGCACCGTTTACCATACAGCCTACGTTTCCGTCAAGCTTTACGTAATTCAGGTTATGTTCTCCGGCTTCTACTTCGGTTGGGTCTTCTTCGCTGGTATCGCGCAGGGCTGCATAGTCGGCATGACGAACCAGACCATTATCATCTAATGATACTTTGGCATCTACCGCTATAATTTTATCATCCGATGTTTTGAGCACAGGGTTAATTTCAAACATGGCCGAGTCAGTACTGTCGTAAGCTTTGTAAAGTGCCTGAACAAATTTTACCATTTGCTTGTGAGCTTCTCCACTAAGGCCAAGGTTAAACGCAATTTTACGTGCCTGAAATCCCTGTAATCCTACGCGCGGATCTACATGTTCCTTATGAATAAGGTGAGGGGTGGTTTCGGCCACATGCTCAATATCCATTCCGCCTTCGGTAGAGTAAATAATTACGTTTTTGCTCACGGTACGGTCGAGCATCACACTCATGTAAAATTCTTTGGTGGGGTTTGGTCCGGGGTAATAAACATCCTGCGCTATGAGTACTTTGTTTACTAATTTTCCTTTAGGCCCGGTTTGAATGGTAACCAGAGTTCCGCCTAAAATATTCGAAGCAATTTCTTTTGCTTTATCTGCATTTTTGGCAACCGCCACACCACGCTGTTCTTTACCCATGATGGTGCCTTTTCCGCGACCACCTGCATGTATTTGAGCTTTTACCACCACGAAATCGCTTCCGAACTGGTTTTTTAGATTTAAAGCCGCTTCATGTGCCTGGTCGGGGGTTTCGGCTACTATACCTTCCTGAATGGCAACGCCAAAAGATTTTAAAACCTGTTTGGCCTGATACTCGTGTAAATTCATTGTGTGCAGTTTTTTGCGCAAAAATAAAGCTATCGGCACCAAAAGCAAATTTCGCTACCTTCGAAGCGATGATTGTGGGAAAAAACATTACCAAAAGTTACGGGAGCCTTCAGGTGCTAAAGGGTATTGATATTCACATAGGTCAGGCTGAGGTAGTTTCTATTGTGGGTGCATCAGGGGCCGGTAAAAGTACCCTGCTGCATATTTTAGGCACTTTAGACCGGGCCGATGCCGGAGAATTAACCATTTCGGGGATGAATATTCATGCCCTGAACGGGAAAAAACTGGCGGCCTTTCGGAATAAACATATCGGGTTTGTGTTTCAGTTTCATCAGTTATTGCCCGAGTTTACCGCACTGGAAAATATTTGCATGCCTGCCTTTATCGGGGGACTTTCACTTAAAGAGGCCGAACGAAAAGCAGCTGAACTGCTCGAATTTCTGAATTTGAAGGAGCGGGCGCAGCATAAGCCTTCCGAGTTATCGGGCGGGGAGCAGCAAAGGGTAGCCGTGGCCCGTGCTCTAATCAATAATCCCTCTGTGGTATTTGCCGATGAGCCATCGGGCAATCTGGATTCGCATAATGCCGAGGAGTTGCATAAACTTTTCTTTCGCCTGCGCGACCACTTTAAACAAACTTTCATCATTGTTACCCATAATGAACTTCTGGCTAATCAGGCCGACCGTAAACTGGTGATGAGTGACGGGAAAATTGTTTAGGCTTGCAGGGCACTTTCCAGTAGCAGCAGGTATTCCTTTTGAGGAATTTCAATTGCCCCCATCGTTTTTAAATGTGGGGTGATGTATTGGGTATCGAGTAATTTAAATCCGTTTGCTTTAAGCCAATCTACCAAATGCACCAATGCCACTTTTGATGCATCACGCTCGTTAAAAAACATGGACTCCCCGAAAAATGCCCTTCCCAGTGCCACACCGTATAATCCACCCACAAGTTGGTTGTTGTTGTTGCGCGTTTCAAAACTAAATGCGTGACCAATATGGAACAACTCGGTGTAACATTGAATTATTTCTTCCGAAATCCAGGTATCTTCTCTTTCAGCACAGGCACGCATCACTTCTTCAAAACTGTCGTTTATGGTTACATGGAATTTGCCCGAGCGCAGGGTTTGCTTCAGCGATTTGCTCACTTTTAAATTATCTAACGGAACTATTCCGCGCATTTCAGGCTCATACCAGTAAATGCGGTGATCTTCTCCAGGATGTGCCATAGGGAATACACCTATCGAGTAGCCGTACAATACTTTTTCGGGATGCAGCATGAAATCAAATTTATGATTTCGGAGTTAAATTAAGTGCGTATTATCAGTTATCGTAACCCAGATTCGGGGAAAGCCATTTCTCTACGTAATCTATACTTTCATTTTTACGTTTGGCATAGTCTTCTACCTGATCTTTCTGAATTTTCCCTACTGCAAAATATTTACTTTGCGCCTGCGAAAAATAAAACCCACTGACAGCAGCGGCAGGATACATCGCAAAATTTTCGGTGAGCGTGATGCCTGCATTTTTTTCAGCTTGTAATAAATCAAATAGTTTTCTTTTCTCGGTATGATCGGGGCAGGCCGGATAACCCGGTGCCGGACGAATACCCTGATATTTTTCCTTAATCATTTCCTCATTACTGAGGTTTTCATTTTTGGCATAACCCCAATATTCCCTGCGAACCAGTTCGTGCATTTTTTCGGCCAATGCTTCCGCCAAACGATCGGCTATGGCTTTAATCATGATGCTATGGTAATCGTCATGATCCTTTTCATATTTTTCAATCAGGGGCTCAATACCTATGCCGGCTGTTACTGCAAAGCCTCCCAGATAATCCTGTTTTCCGCTTTCAGCCGGGGCAATAAAATCAGCAAGACACAGGTGGGGCTGATCAGCGGCTTTCTCGCTTTGCTGACGAAGAAAACTAAAGGTAGTGCCGTTTTGTAAAATTACATCATCACCTTTGCTATTGGCGGGCCAAAATCCAATAACGGCTTTTGCTTTTAATAGTTTTTTACTGATAACTTCATCCAATAATTTATTGGCATCATCAAACAATTTTTTAGCCTCGGTGCCTATCACCTTGTCTTCAAAAATGGCTGGATATTTACCAACCAGTTCCCAGGTAAGGAAAAATGGTGTCCAGTCAATCCGTTCACGTAATTCTTCCAGCGGAAAATCATCAAATACTTTAATTCCTGAAACGGCCGGGGCAACAGGATGTTCAAGGTCCCAGTCAATTTTTATTTTGTTTTCCCTGGCCTTTTCAAGCGAAACAGCACTTTTATCTTTCCTGCGGTTTTTATAATCAATTCTGAACTGTTCGTATTCCGATTTAAATTTTTTCAGGGCTTCAGGGCGTTGTTCTTCGCTAATCATTGATTGAACAACGGGAACACTTTTACTGGCATCAAGCACGTGTATAACCGGACCTGAATAAACTGGGTCAATTTTTACAGCGGTGTGTGCTCTTGACGTAGTAGCTCCTCCTATAAGTAAAGGAATTTTAATTCCCAGGCGTTCCATTTCTTTGGCCATATGCACCATTTCATCAAGCGAAGGGGTAATCAACCCGCTTAGCCCGATTACGTCTACCTTGTTTTTTTGCGCGGCTTCCAGAATTTTTTCTGCCGGGACCATCACACCCAAATCAATAATTTCAAAATTATTGCAGGCCAATACCACGCCTACAATATTTTTTCCTATATCATGCACATCGCCTTTTACTGTAGCAAGCAGAATTTTGCCCTGGCTGGTTGACATGTTTCCACTTTTGCGTTTCTCCTCTTCCATGTAAGGCATAAGGTAGGCAACCGCTTTTTTCATTACCCTTGCACTTTTTACCACCTGTGGCAAAAACATTTTTCCCTGACCAAAAAGATCTCCAACTATATTCATTCCGGCCATCAGCGGGCCTTCAATTACGTCTAGCGGTCGCTCGCTTTTTTGACGTGCTTCTTCCGTGTCAATGTCAATAAAATCTACAATTCCTTTTACAAGTGCATGGCTTAATCTCTCTTCCACACTTGCTTTGCGCCACTCTTCATCGACAACTTTTTCTTTGCCTTTTCCCTTAACTTTTTCTGCATACTCCAGTAAACGTTCAGTGGCATCATCCCTCCGGTCAAGTAATACATCTTCCACGTACTCGAGCAATTCTTTATCTATCTGGTCGTATACCTCTAATTGAGACGGATTCACAATACCCATGTCCATACCATGTTTTATTCCATGATACAAAAAAGCCGAGTGCATGGCTTCCCGCACTTTATCATTTCCTCTGAAGGAGAATGATACATTGGAAACACCTCCGCTTACTTTAGCGCCCGGAAGGTTGTCTTTTATCCATTTGGTTCCATTAAAAAAGTCAAGTGCATTTTTGCGGTGTTCTTCCATACCGGTTGCTACCGGAAAAATGTTCGGATCAAAAATAATATCACCAGGAGGGAAGTGTACTTTTTGAGTCAGAATTTTATAGGCACGTTCGGCAATTTCAATTCTGCGGGGGAGGTTATCAGCTTGCCCTTTTTCATCAAAAAGCATTACTATAACTGCAGCTCCGAAATTTTTAACGGTTCGGGCCTGTTTAATAAACTCTTCTTCTCCACCTTTTAGGGAAATGGAATTTACCACACATTTTCCCTGAACGCATTTTAATCCAGCTTCAATAATTTCCCATTTTGAGGAATCAATCATTACCGGAACACGCGAAATATCGGGTTCCGAAGCAATGAGGTGAAGAAATTTAACCATTGACTCTGCTCCGTCAATCATTCCTTCGTCCATATTTATGTCGATAATCTGAGCTCCCCCCTGCACCTGTTCTTTTGCTACGTCTAATGCTGCTTCAAATTGTCCTTCTTTTATGAGTTTAAGGAATTTTTTTGAACCAGTTACGTTGGTACGTTCACCAACATTTATAAAATTACTTCCTGGGAAAATGATAAGGGGTTCAAGTCCGCTTAATTTGAGTGTATAGTCTTCTGTAGTCTGACCCATTCTAATTTATTTCAGATTATCAAGTTTGTGGTGTAATTCTTCAGGGTTAAAGGGTTTGGTTACAAAATCGGTTATTCCGCTTTCTATAGCTTGTTGTTTCATTTCGTCTGATGAATCGGCAGTTAATGCAAAAATACGAACCGCCTCATCAAAAGTTCTTATTTGCTTGGCCGCTTCGGTTCCGTTCATCATGGGCATAAACATATCCATCAGAATCACATCGTATTTTTTTTCTTTGGCTTTGTCAACTGCTTCCATTCCGTTTCGGGCAACATCGCAGGTTATTCCCCAGCGCTGTAAAAATTTGCTTACTACAATAATGTTCATTGCATCATCTTCTGCCAATAAAACATGTAAGGGGTTCAGGTTGTTTGGTGAGGTCATTTGGGGTCAGGCGTGTGAGGTGAGATTTAATTGATGTGGTTTGTATTTCCGGGCCATTTCGGCAATGGCTTTAATATGATCGGGAGTTGTTCCGCAACAGCCTCCTAAAATATTTACCAATCCTTCTTTGCAAAATTCTTCAACCTGGGCTGTCATTTCTGATGCCGATTGATCGTACTGTCCAAATTCGTTAGGTAATCCGGCATTGGGGTAAGCACTCACGAAAAATGGGGACTTATTTGCCAGCACTTGCAGATAAGGTCGCAATGCCGATGCACCCAGTGCGCAATTGAGACCTATACTTAGCAATGGCATATGTTGTACTGAAATAAGAAAAGCTTCGGTAGTTTGACCCGATAAGGTTCTTCCGGAGGCATCGGTAATTGTACCAGAAATCATTACCGGGTAATTTTTCCCCGTTTGATCAAAATACTCCTGTGCGGCAAATAGTGCTGCTTTGGCGTTTAAGGTATCGGTAATGGTTTCAATTAATAAAATATCAACCCCGCCTTCAATCAGGGCTTTTACCTGCAAGGCAAAGGCTTCTTTCAGTTCATCAAAAGTTACGGCTCGGTATCCCGGATCATTTACGTTGGGCGACATAGAAGCCAGTTTAGTGGTGGGACCCATAGAGCCTGCCACAAACCTCGGTTTGTCGGGATTCATTTTTGTAAATTCATCGGCAACTTCCCGTGCAATTTTAGCCGATTGAAAATTAATTTGATAAACCCACTCGGCACCTAAATGATAATCGGCCTGGGCAATTACAGTTCCGCTGAATGTGTTGGTTTCAATAATATCAGCTCCGGCTTCAAGGTATAAACGGTGAATTCCCTTAATTACATCGGGTCGGGTAATGGAAAGAAGGTCGTTATTGCCTTTAAGCGGATGCCCATGATTTGCCAGAGCTTCATTTCTGAAATCTTTTTCTTCCAGTTTGTGTCTTTGAATCATGGTGCCCATTGCTCCATCAAGAACCAGAATGCGCTCTTTTAATATTTCTCTGATATTGGTCATTTATTTTTTACTGTTTTTGGGAATTAATTGTCAGCAATTTTACTGTTACTGAGTACCGAATTTCGTTGCACTTCTCCCTTCTGTTATTCTCTCTGTTTTTTAAGCCTGCAAATATAGGGTAATAAGGGAACCATAGAGAAGTTGGATTGGTGTTTTTTGTAATCCTTGGCAAATATCCGGATATCGGGGATTAGTGAAAAATCATTTCCATTTTGGGAAATATTGGCCTATTTTAGGTCAATATAGCATTATGTAAAAATGTAATACCCTTATATACAATGTTATGAATATTGGGAATAATTGTTTCTTAGCTTTGAGCGCAGACAGATAGGTTTTTCATAGTTTAGTTAGCCCCGAAGATGTGTAAACACTTCGGGGTTTCTTTTTGTATTCATCTTAGTAATACATCAGATTACATCCTCTCAGGTCGCTGTTATCTATGCGCCCTAATACCTCAAACGAACCATCTTCGCTTGTTTTTCCAATATCGGATGTGGCCAGAAAAGCACAGCTCGACACATTGGCAAGATCAATAATATTTAAGGCTCCGTTTTTCATTTCGGGAAGAATGCAGAACGGGTCGTTTATGTCACGAACTAAAATCTTCATTTGGGGAGGAGTAAAAAAGGATGTTCTTCCATCAATTGTATAGGCCTGACTTAATAATTCCGTCATGCCGTACTCCGAAATTATACTTTTAGGGTTAAGCTTATTTTTAATTTCGGCATGAAGTTCTTCCCGGGTAATTTCTTTTCTTCTTCCTTTCATACCACCGGTTTCAATAATGATTGTATGGTTGAGGTGAAGCAAATGATGATCGCACAAATGCAGCAGGGCAAAGCTTACCCCTACAAGCAGAAGTTTTCGGTTGGCTTTTTTTGCTTCACTGTCTAACTGTTGAATTTTTGATGCAGTTGATTCATTTAATGGAACAAAACCGCTTAACGGATGTTGACCGGCCTTAATTAAATAGTTTACCATATAAACCAGTGAACTCGAACCGCGCTCGGTGTAGGAGGGTAGAAGCGCAATGATAATATATTCTTCAGGGTTTCCTAAAAACTGATGAAAGCCCCTGATGAAACTTTTGATGTAAACGGAAGACGATTCTACATAATGACTGCTGGTAACAGATTGCGTGGTGCCGCTGCTGGTAAAAACCAGTTCGGGTTTAAAGTCGCCCGTTTTTACCTGATGCCGTTTAAAAAATTCAACAGGAAGGAAAGGGATATCTTCTATGCTGTTAATATCGCTGGCATTAATATGTAATTCACGTAAAAATTCACGATACACCGGATTGGCGCTGGCCTGATATCTGAAGAGGGAAAGAGCCGATTTATTAAAATCCGCTATACTTTCGCTGAAAATATCCTTAATAAAACTTTCCTTACTAAACATTAACTTTGCAAAAGTAGATGAAACCATTCACGTATTTATTTTTTCTGCCCGCTATCATTTTCTTCAGCTCCTGTAACGACCCTGAATCGTTGCCCGTTGTTCCTGAAATAAAATATAAATCGGTAGAGAAAATTACCGATGCCAGCGGAAAAGATTCGCTTATACGCCTTACTTTTTCTTATTTAGACGGAGACGGAGATCTGGGGTTATCAGCTACCGATACCATGCCTCCCTTTAACTACAGTCCGTTTAACCGGTTTTACAATAATGTTTTTATTGATTACTTTGAGCAAAAGGGAAATAAGTTTGTTCCTGTTACTATCCCGTTTACCAATGATACGGTAAGGTTTTTATACCGCATGGATGTACTTACTCCTGATGGCAAAAACAAAGCGATAAAAGGGGATATTTCAGTTGTGATGGATTTAACCCCATATGAGGTAAAACCGCAAACCATTAAATTCGGGATTCAGATTGCTGACCGGCAATTGCATTTAAGCAACTGGATTGAGACACCACCGGTATTAATGAATTTTTGAGGCGAACTTTGGTTAAAAATCTTCCTCGTCATCTTCATCTTCCTCGTCATCAAAGTCATCATCATCTTCAAATGAGTCTTCAAGGGTAACCTCTTCGTCTAAGTCCACATCAACTTCCTCATCTAAGTCAACCTCCTCGTCCAAGTCTAAGTCTGTGTCCTCATCCTCATCTAAATCATCTTCATCGTCACCTTCCGGTGAAAAGAAGTTTTTCTTTACATACTTTGTTTCTTTCTGATTTCCGGTAATCGGTTTCAGTGACGACTTCTTTTTTGATGCGTCCTTTTCTTCTTTTGGTGTCTTGTTAGCTTTTTTCATTGCTGTTGAAAAATCGAAGCTTTTTCAAATTTAAGATTTTTAATTTTCAAAAGTCAACCCCCTGAAAAAATATTTTTTAAAAAGCGAAAATAATAAACCTGAGTTTAAAATTCCTAATACAATTATTATTCATAAATGCCGGCAGCCATTTTAAAAGTATTTACATGTGCATTTACTATATCAGAAATATTTGGACTATAGCCGCCCCCCATGCACACGGTTACAGGAATTTTTTGCGCCCGGCAAAATTCAAAAACGGTACGGTCGCGTTCAGCACAATCTTCCGGACTGAGGTTTAATTTCCCGTATTTATCAGTTGCCAGCACATCCACTCCGGCATTATAAAAAATAAAATCGGGTGCAAATTCAATGGCTGCCGAAATAAATTCCCGTTTTAAAATGGCTAAATAGTCATAACCATTTATTCCGGTTATTAATTCGATGTCACGGTCTGAATTTTCTTTGCGCAGTGGATAGTTTTCTTTCCCGTGCATACTAAAAGTAAATACTTCAGGTTTTCCTACAAAAAGTTGGGCCGTACCGTTTCCCTGATGTACGTCCAAATCAACAATCATAATTTTTTTAGCCTGTTTGGTAAAAAGTAACCAATTGGCTGCAATGGCCTGGTCGTTTAGCAAACAAAAACCTTCTCCCCGGTTGAAAGAGGCGTGGTGGGTTCCTCCGGCTGTATTAAATGCAATTCCATTTTTTAGAGCGAATGTTGCACAGTCAATTGTTCCTTGCACCAAAATACGCTCCCTCAAAATGAGTTCATCATGGAGCGGGAATCCTATTGCCCGTGTTTCTTTTTCGGTAAGTTGTAAATTTTTCAGACTGTTCCAATAGGATTTGCAATGAGTTAATTCTATTATTGGGTCAGGTACAATGCCCGGAGAAAAAAGATGATTCTTATCAATTATACCCTCCCTAAGAAGCTGCTCAGGGATAAGTTCATATTTTATCATCGGAAATCTATGACCATCTGGTAAATGAAGTCGGTAGGAAGAATGCCAGGCTGTTACAAACATCTTTCAATGATACAATTTTGAAAAATACAAAGGGTGTTTTTTAGAATAATTCTATATAATGTTTTGGGCACAGGCAGTAAACTTTTTAGGAATGTTCTATATTTACCGCCAAACTTAAATATACCATTTTGAAAATAGGTGTTCTTAAAGAAAGCAGGGAGGGGGAGAACAGGGTTGCTCTAACTCCTTCAGTTGTTCAAAGTTTGCAGAAAGCAGGCTTTGAAGTAATGATAGAAGCTGGTTCCGGTTTAAATTCGTCATACTCTGACGAGGCGTATGAAAAAGCAGGAGCCCGTATACAAGCATCCAAGGCAGATTTGCTTTCGGGAGCCGATTTGGTAATTAAGGTGAATACCCCCTCCGATTCTGAAATTGGAGGATTAAAGGAGGGTTCATCTCTTATATCGTTTATTTATGGTGCAATGAATCCGGGAATGGTTCAATCGCTCAATAACCGCAAGGTTTCGGTTTTTGCTATGGACGCCATTCCGCGTATTTCACGTGCTCAAAACATGGACGCATTAAGTTCCCAAAGTAATCTGGCCGGGTACAAGGCTGTGATTATGGGAGCCAATGCTATGGGGAAAATATTTCCGCTTATGATGACTGCGGCCGGAACCATTACTCCTTCGCGGGTTGTGATATTCGGGGCGGGCGTAGCCGGACTTCAGGCAATTGCTACTGCCAAACGATTAGGGGCAATTGTAGAGGTTACCGATGTGAGGCCGGAAACAAAAGAGCAGGTAGAATCACTTGGCGGAAAATTTATTGAAGTAAAGTCTGACGACACGGTTAAAGTTGAAGGTGGTTACGCCAAAGAAGTTTCGGCTGAATATCTGCAAAAGCAAAAAGAAGCCGTAAACAAATCGCTATTTCAGGCCGATTTAGTAATTACCACCGCATTGGTAATGGGTAAAAAAGCTCCTGTTTTGATTACCGAAGAACAGGTAAAACAAATGAAATTGGGAGCTGTTATAGTGGATATGGCTATTGAGCAAGGCGGAAATTGCGAAGCCAGCGAATTAGGAAAAACCGTTGTGAAACACGGGGTGAAAATAATAGGGCAGGCTAATTTACCAAGTACCCTTGCCAATAATGCCAGCGAACTATATGCAAAAAATGTGTACAATCTGCTTATGCATTTAGCAACCAAAGACGGATTTAAATGGGAACTGGAGGAAGAAATTACAAAAGGAACCCTCATTGCCCATCAGGGGCAAATATTAAATCAAATGGTTAAACAGGCTTTATCTCAATCAGCAAATTAAGGAAGTATATTTATGGAAGCAATACTCGGATTTATCACTGACAACCTTCAGCTCATTTATCTCATTATCCTAATGGTTTTTGTAGGTATTGAACTCATATCTCACGTACCTTCAGTATTACACACTCCGTTAATGAGTGGCGCCAACGCCATACACGGGGTCGTAATTATAGGATCCATCATTGTTATGGGGCAGGCTCATGATACCTTATCACTGATTTTAGGTTTTTTAGCAGTAGTGCTGGGAACACTTAATGTGGTGGGCGGATTTGTAGTGACTGACCGAATGCTGGAGATGTTTAAGAAAAAAAAGTAATACCGTTTTAACTTATTATTAAGAAAACACATGCAACAACATATATTACAAGTAATCTACCTTATCGGTTCGGTTACTTTTATAGGAGGATTAAAATACCTTGGTAATCCGGCTACCGCGCGAAAAGGAAATCTGATTGCCGCATTTGGAATGATTATATCCATTTTCGGAACCATTTTTCTTTATACCAATCATGATGGGGAACATTTAGGAAACCTGGCGTTTATTTTCGGAGGACTACTCGTAGGAACCATTGTTGGCTGGATGGCGGCCAAAAAAGTACAAATGACTGCCATGCCTGAAATGGTAAGTTTATTTAACGGAATGGGTGGAGCCTGTGCTATGCTCATTTCGGTTATTGAGTTTCATCATCTAACGAATGGAATAACAGGTGTAGCTGAATTACCAACCGGAGAAATGATTACGATTATCATTGGAATGGTGATTGGTTCTGTTTCGTTTGCAGGTAGTATCATTGCCTGGGGTAAACTTAGCGGACGCGTAAAAGATAAAAGCTTTTCGTTTCAGCAATACATGAATATCGGGTTATTGTTGGTGATTCTGTTTTTTGCCTACCAAACCGTATTTGTTTCATCAGAAGAATTTGCCGAAACATTCTATCTGGTACTCGCCCTTTCCTTAATTTACGGGGTATTATTTGTGCTTCCTATCGGAGGGGCGGATATGCCTGTTGTTATTTCGTTGCTTAACTCATTTACTGGTGTTGCGGCTGCTTGTGGAGGATTTTTGTACGACAATAAAGTAATGCTTGTAGGAGGTATTCTGGTAGGTTCGGCAGGAACCCTTCTTACCATTGTAATGTGTAAGGCTATGAACCGTTCATTACTCAATGTACTTATTGGAAACTTTGGCGGGGGGAATACGTCTGCTACCGGTGGTGGCAGTACCATTGTTGGTACAATTAAAGAAGTAAAAGCACCCGATGCCGCCATATTAATGAAATATGCCAAAAAAGTGGTGATTGTTCCCGGATATGGTTTGGCAGTAGCACAGGCACAGCATGTGGTACATGAATTGGAAACTTTACTTGAAAGCGAAGGAGTAGAGGTAAAATATGCCATTCACCCGGTTGCCGGACGTATGCCCGGACACATGAATGTGTTGCTGGCTGAAAGTAACGTAAGCTATGACAAGCTGGTGGAAATGGAGGAAATTAATCCGGAATTTAATACCACCGATGTGGTGCTGGTGGTAGGTGCCAATGACGTGGTAAACCCCGCAGCTAAAACCGATCCTTCGTCACCAATTTACGGAATGCCGATTCTGGAAGTAGAAAATGCACAAAACGTAATCGTAAATAAACGCAGTATGAAGGCAGGATATGCAGGTATTGAAAATGAATTGTTCTACCGGCCAAAAACAAGCATGCTGTTTGGAGATGCAAAAAAGGCACTCACGGAATTAGTGAACGAAATCAAAAATTTAGGATAAGGTTTTATCAATTTTCAGATAGCGTTTGTTAACTTAGCGCATTGGTAAATTAATCATGCAGGCCATTATTTTTTACCTTTCTTACCCATTTATTTTGCTGGTGGCTTATATGCCCTTTCCTCTTTTTTACGCTTTTTCCGATTTGTTTTATTTTATTCTTTATGTATTAATCGGGTACCGTACAAAGGTGGTAAGGGAAAATCTGAAAAAATCGTTTCCGGGAAAAACAACTGACGAATTAAAACACATTGAAAGGAACTATTACCGTTACCTGTGTGATTTAATGCTTGAAACATTGCGCACCATTAGCATGACCGAGAAGGATTACGCCAAAAGGGTAGTGATGCACAATACGGAACTGATGCAAAAACTGTATGACGAGCGTGGCAGCGTGGTTCTTGTAATGGGGCATTATGGTAACTGGGAATGGACCGGGCCGGCCATAGCCATAAACACGCCCTTTCAGCTTAATGTTATTTACCGTCCGTTAAGTAACCCGTTTTTTGAACGGATGATTTATAAAATGCGAACCAAATTCGGGACTAAAATTACTCCGGTAAACAATGTTTTGAGGGAACTGGTATCGAGCAAGCATATAAAAACAGCCATAGGAATTATTGCCGACCAAACGCCTTTGCCTGAAACGGCTTATTGGACCACGTTTTTAAATCAGGATACCCCCGTTTATGAGGGCACCGAGAAGATTGCAAAAAAATTTAACTACCCGGTAGTGTTTATAAACGTAACCCGAAAGGCACGGGGATACTATGAAATAAAACCGGAAATTCTAAGCCTTGAACCGGGTAAAAGTGCTGATGGTGAAATAACTGAGTTGCATACACGCAAGCTGGAGCGGCAAATTCAGCAAACTCCCGAGTTGTGGCTTTGGTCGCACAGAAGGTGGAAACATAAACGCAAAATGAGTGTTTAACTGAAATATATTTGCAGTATTAAGAAAAAGAACATTTGAGAGAACATGAGACAGGGTAAAGAACTGATTTTAGCTACTAAACCATTTGCACATGAAAACCTGTTTAAGAGCTGGCTTTATAGTTTAAGTACTCTATTTTTTATGACAGCCTCTTTTGCAGCAGGTTTTTTACTTAAAGCCTGGTATTTTCAATTGCCTGTTGCTCTGTTAAGCGGGTTGCTTATGTCGCGTATGTTTGTGATTTATCACGACAATCAGCATGGGGCTATTCTGCATCACTCCAAAATGGGAAATCTGATGTTTGCCATTTATGGTTTGTTTGCCCTTGCACCGGTAAGCATATGGAAACGTTCTCACGACCATCACCATGTGCACAATTCAAAACTATCCAATACCGGTATCGGGGCTTATCCAACTATTTCGGTCGATATGTTTAATCGCCTTTCTAAAAAAGAGCGTTGGATTTATCTGGCTGCGCGTCATCCAATTACTGTATTTAGCGGTTACCTCACCATCTTTATTTATAACCTTAATATTCATTCCCTCATGTATAGCTTCAGGCGGCATTTTGACTGTGGAGTGGCTTTGGTGCTGCACATTGCGGCCTCTGTTTCCATTTTTTATTTTCTGGGGCCGCAAACTTATTTTTTAGGATGGTTGTTGCCTTTCCTTACTGCTCATGGAATGGGGGCTTATCTTTTTTACATTCAGCATAATTTTCCGGGGGCCGTTTACAATGAAGGAAAAGACTGGACTTACCATGGTGCAGCATTAGGTACCACCAGCTTTGTGATTATGCCCAAAATTTTGCATTGGTTCACCGGCAATATTGCCTATCACCATATACATCACCTTAATGTACGCATTCCGTTTTACAGGTTGCCGGAGGTAATGGAATCCATTCCTGAATTGCAAAATCCAAAAACCATTCGCTGGAGTATAAAAGATATGGTTGAAGCATTCAGGCTTAAAGTGTGGGACAGTGAATCGGGTCGCATGATTGGTTTAAAATAATAAGTTTGTGGTGAGCAAATCAGCTTTATCCTGCAAAACACTTTTTTCTTAACTATTTGTAGCTGAACTTTGCCCATCACCTTTTCTTATGATTCGATTTGATTATTTAGAAGTTAATAAAGACAAATTCCGCGACCGGTTTCTTACGGCAAAACCATTCGGGCAAATTGCTATTGACGATTTTTGTGAGCCGGAAAAAATTTTGCAGCTTTACCAGAGTATTCCAAATATAGAAACCAAAAGTGCAGATTATATTTTCGCAGCCGAAAAGTATGAAAAGTCAAAGTTCTGGTTGCTCGGGGGCGTTTTTCAGGAATTGTACGATGATTTAATTTCAGACCGTTTTCAAAAGTGGTTGTGTTATGTAACCAATGAGCAGGTTTTTGTAGATAAAGAATTTTATGGCGGGGGAATTCATCAGGGCAAAAAAGGCAGCTTTTTAGATATGCATGCCGATTTTAACTATCATCCGCTAAATGAAACCTGGTTTCGTAACCTTAATTTACTTTTATACCTGAATAAAGACTGGAAAAAGGAGCATGGCGGTGAATTGAAATTAGAAGACGGACGCACCGGAGAGAAAGCCGAAATTGATGTTCCGTTTAACAGGCTTGTGATTATGCTTTGCCGGGGGTACACATTGCATGGATACGACCCTATTCGTTTTCCCGAGGGAGTTTTCCGCACTTCTATAGCAGCATACGCATATAGTTTTCATGAAGCACCACTGGAATCCTCGCGTACCACTGTGTGGAAGGTAAAAGAAGATGCTTCTTTTATGAAAAAAATAGCCTCAAAAATCTGGGTTCCTGCCGTTAAACTTAAGAGTAAATTTACCAAAAGCAAAACAGCCGATCATTAGTAACGGATTGTTTTTTTTCATAAGAAGTCGTTGATGTGAAAAATTTTCGACTTTTTTATTCATTTTTGTGTATGCTCATATCCCTTATAGTAGCCTGCGATGAACAGAACGGAATTGGTAAAAACAACCAATTGCTTTGTCATTTACCTGCCGATTTAAAATATTTTAAGGAGGTAACCACCGGCCACCACTTAGTGATGGGACGGAAAACTTATGAAGCGGTAGGGAAACCGCTTCCCAACAGAGTAAACATTGTTATTTCCCGAAACCCGCTGCTCGATATTCCGGGTTGTGTGGTAAAGTGTGATTTGATGGAGGCAATTGAATATGCCGAAGCACATCGGGAAACCGAACTTTTTATTGCAGGTGGCGGCAATATTTATGAGCAAACCATTGAGTTTGCCGACCGGATTTACCTTACCCGAATCCATCATTTTTTTGAAGCAGATACTTTTTTCCCCCGTTTAGATCCCGATAAATGGAACGAATTGAATTCGGAATACAATCATAAGGATGAGAAAAACCCTTACGATTATACTTTTCAGGTATTCTCCCGAATCCAATAAAAAGTGACTGATATTGCTTAGGCTAAAACCGAAAGCATATCTTTAAACGCACACAACATTTATGGCTTCACCCGCTGAATTACACATGACAGAACTTGAAAGTCAATGGCAGGCTGTAGCCGGGCTGTCGGCTGATGCACTTGTTGCTGCCGGAGAAGACGGAACCATTCATTTTAGCAATAAAGCAATTGTGAACTTATCCGGCTATTCGAACCGGGAACTGAAAGGACAGCTTGTGGAATATCTGGTAACATCAGAATCGTTGTCTTTTTTTAAGGAAGAATTTGGACGGATAACAGGTGCGGTTGCCGGAGAGGTGAATAAGGCTGGTATTATTTCTATAAAACATAAGCAAGGCCATAGCGTGCAGGTTGATTTGTCCTATATAAAGTGGCAGTATCGGCAGCAGGTTTTTGTAACGTACAATTTTCATAACCTCACTGCACGCAACGAGCAGGAGTTTCAGTCTGATCAAATGTTCAGGTCGCTGGCTGAGTTTTCACAGGACATGATTATGCGATTCGACAAGGAACACCGCCATCTTTATGTGAATCCGGTGGTGAAAAATTTTACGGGTTTAAATAAAGAACAGGTGCTTGGTAAAACGCATGAAGAAATGGGTGCTTCTGTTGAAACAGCCCGTTTTTTCAGAGAAGTAATCGACCGTGTTTTTCAAAAGAAGGAAACTATCAGAATTGAAGTTCCTGTACGAGGAAATACAATATGGCTGCACTGGCAACTGGTGCCCGAGTTCGATACACAGGGAGAAGTAGTAAGTGTGATGACCTCGGCCCGAGATATTACCGATTTGAAGAAGGCCGAGGAGGAGGTAAGAAAAATGCTTGCGAAGGAAAGAGAATTAGGCGACTTAAAATCGCGATTTATCTCTATGGCTTCACACGAATTCAGAACACCAATGAGCACCATTCTTTCATCAATGGAATTGATTGAAAGATATAATGAGCGGCTTGATGCGGAAAAGAAATCAAAATTATTCAATCAGGTTCGTTCGGCCATTAAGCATATGACGCAATTATTGAATGATGTATTGATCATAGGAAAAATTGAGTCGGGTAAAATGGAGTTTATTCCGGAACCAACTGATATCGCACTTTTTTGCAGCGAAATTATTGATGAAATAGGAGCGAGTATTGGTTCGGGACACCAATTGCTTTTTACTTGTGCAAATCCTGTGCAGGCCGAAGTAGACAAAAAACTTTTCAGGCAAGTGGTAACAAATCTTCTTACCAACGCCATAAAATATTCGGCTGCCGGGTCTGAAGTTCAAATTGAAATTGTAAGGAAAGAGGAGGCATTCGTTTTCTCTATTAGTGACAGGGGCATTGGTATTCCGGAAGCTGATCAGGATAAATTATTTGAAACCTTTCACCGTGCCTCGAATGTAGGCAATATTTCGGGTACGGGTTTAGGTATGTCAATTGTTAAAAATGCAGTTGAACTTCACAAAGGGCAAATCACTTTTAAATCGGCTGCCGGAGGAACCACTTTTGAAGTCCTCATTCCGTTAAATAATACTGACAAATGAAAAAAGTACTTATAGTAGAAGATGAAACTCCCGTACGGGAAAACATAAATGAAATTCTGGAACTTGAGGGTTTTATTACCAGGCAGGCCACTAATGGAAAAGAAGGACTGCAGTTAGCTTCCGTTTTTTTGCCCGATTTAATTATAAGCGATGTAATGATGCCGGAACTTGACGGATACGGATTATTAACGGAATTGCGAAAGAATCCTGAACTGTCAACGGTGCCTTTTTTGTTTTTAACGGCCAAGGCCGATATGACGGATTTGCGAAAAGGAATGTTACTTGGAGCAGATGATTACCTCACAAAGCCCTTTACAATTGATGGCCTGTTGCAGGCAGTGCAGGCGCGGCTTGCCAAACAGGATGAATTAAAAAGAAAGGCAGAGCAAAAACTTAATGATTTACGAACGTCAATAAGCACAAGTTTGCCACATGAACTGCGTACCCCCCTTAACAGTGTTCTTGGTTTTTCTGAGATACTTTCTACGGGATATGACAGTATTGAAAGGAATGAAATAGGAGAAATGTCGAAGTACATTTACGAATCGGGTAAACGGCTGGAGCACCTGATTGAAAATTTTATTTTGTTTTCCTTATTACAAAGTTATTACCGGTTGCCCGAAAATCTGGCAATTATAAGCAGCAAGGTTACCATAGCGGCTGACGAACGAATTAAGGAGGCTATCCTTTCGGTTGCTTCTAAATATGGCCGGGCCGATGATATGAAGTTAAATTTACAGGCGGCTTCTATCAAAATGCCCGAAGATTTTATTGCAAAAATAGCTCAGGAGCTAACGGATAATGCCTGTAAGTTTTCAAATTCGGGAACTGAAATAACGGTTAACGGATTTAAAACTCCTTCAGGTTATTTAGTGAGTGTGTCGGATAAGGGAAGGGGGATGAGTGAGGCACAATTAGAACAACTTGGGGTGTTTAGTCAGCCCGGCCGCAATTTTTATGAGCAGCAGGGAAGCGGATTGGGGTTGGCTATATGCAAAATGATAACTGAACTTTTTTCAGGTAATACCACTATTGAAAGCAAAACGGAAGAAGGCACGATGGTGCTGGTGAAGCTGCCGGCTGCTTAATCGGTATCCTTATTCATTTGAAATCCCAAAGCCTTGGATGTGGGTATTCCGGAACTGTAAAGTTCATTGTTTTTTTGTTCAACGGTAATAAAGTTTACGGCATCTACCGGTGGAGCTACCAAGTCGAAATTAAGGCAAAACAGCATAGCTTCTTCAATAATCTTCTGCACATTTTCATCATTCATTTCATGACGGGTGATGTCATTAAACAAAAAACTTAACGGTCGTTTCCCCTCAATAAAAAAGTGGTTATCCTTATTTATAAAAATTCGCCCGATAAGAATGCCGATATCCCCGTTTCGGTTGTATTTAATGGAGTCGGAAAGGAAATTATATACCTGAATTAATCCGCAATATTCCCTCATCTTATCTTCGGCTATGTAAGGCAGCCGCATGATATGATGGTCGTCAGGGAAATCAAATACATTGGTGTGCATCATAAACACCATGGTGTCGCCCGAGAATTTTAACTGGGCTTCAAACGGCCCTTTGTCATAGAATTTTAATTCTACATGGTTATCAATGGATGCCA
Organism: Bacteroidia bacterium; assembly: GCA_019695215.1. Classification (GTDB taxonomy): domain Bacteria; phylum Bacteroidota; class Bacteroidia; order UKL13-3; family UKL13-3; genus JAGPCK01. The sequence goes on from JAIBAK010000018.1 coordinate 29,400, forward strand.
TTCGGGCTGAAAGGTTTTCTTCCAGATGCTGCAGTTGTTGTTTAAATTTTTGAAATACATTAAGCATATTTCGATACACAAACTGCTTGGTGCAGGCTTTGGTACTAAGCAACCGGAAAATTTCCTCTTTTTTCGACTCCATATTTTAATATGCTTTAGCAAATAACACACGCTGGGCCGATGGTTTACCGCTGTATATGCAGTTTCCTTTTTCAACCGGTGCATTTAAGGGAATACACCTGATAGTGGCCTTGGTTTCTTCTTTAATTTTATTTTCAGTTTCACCGGTTCCATCCCAGTGTGCAGCTATAAATCCACCCGGATTTTCAAGTTTTTCTTTAAACTCTTCGTAGGTATTAACGATATGAATGTTCTGGTCGCGGAAGGAAAGAGCTTTGTCATAAATATTTTTCTGCATCTGCTCCAGTAAATGCGGGATTTTATGTTCCAGATCCACATTGCTCAGCGATTGTTTTTCTTTGGTATCCCTTCGGGCTACTTCCACGCATTGGTTATCTACATCGCGTGGACCAATGGCAATGCGCACGGGTACTCCCTTCAACTCATATTCATTAAATTTCCAGCCGGGTTTGTGGGTGTCACGGTTGTCGTATTTTACCGAGAGGTTCTGTTTTTCGAGTCGCTTTTTAATATCAAGAGCCACTTCGTTTACTCTGGCAAATTCTTCATCCGAACGGTAAATGGGAACAATCACCACCTGAATGGGAGCAATGGTAGGCGGAAGAACCAGCCCATCATCATCTGAGTGTGCCATAATAAGTGCACCCATCAGTCGGGTAGAAACACCCCAGGAGGTTGCCCACACAAAATCTCTTTTTCCATCCTTGCCTGCAAACTGTACATCGAATGCTTTTGCAAAGTTTTGACCGAGAAAATGCGAAGTTCCCATTTGAAGTGCTTTGCCATCCTGCATCAGTCCTTCAATGCAAAAGGTATCATCGGCTCCGGCAAAACGTTCATTCTCGGTTTTTACTCCTTTTATCACCGGCACGGCTAAATAATTTTCGGCAAATTCGGCATACACGTCAAGCATTTTTCTGGTTTCTTCCATTGCCTCTTCTTTAGTGGCATGAGCGGTATGTCCTTCCTGCCACAAAAATTCAGCGGTGCGCAAAAATAAGCGCGTTCTCATTTCCCACCTCACCACATTGGCCCACTGGTTTATGAGTATAGGAAGGTCGCGGTACGACTGAATCCAGTTTTTGTATGTGTTCCATATAATGGCTTCTGAAGTGGGGCGAACAATTAATTCTTCTTCCAGCCTGGCTTCAGGATCTACTATGAGTTTTCCTTTATTGTCAGGGTCGGTTTTGAGGCGGTAATGTGTTACAATAGCACATTCTTTGGCAAAACCTTCTGCATTTTTTTCTTCGGCCTCAAACAAACTTTTTGGTACAAATAAGGGAAAATAAGCATTCACGTGTCCGGTTGCTTTAAACATACGGTCGAGTTCATGTTGCATTTTTTCCCATATAGCATATCCATAAGGTTTAATCACCATGCATCCTTTTACAGCTGAATGTTCGGCTAAATCGGCATTTTTTACCAGGTTATTATACCAGAGAGAATAATCATCGCTGCGCTTAATTTTTTTATTGTCCATTGAAGTTGGAATGTTACGTTAAAGTTAAAAGGCAAAAATAAGGGATAAATCGGGTTTTACTGACTGAATTTTCAGTGTATTATTTTGAAAAAAAGCATGCTGAAAATACCTGTAAACATGATGACTTTGCACCAGGTGCTTAATCGGGAAAAATCTTTCTTTTTATCAGCTCTGTTTAATTCTATTAGCAGGTAAATCATTGGAATCAAAACGGTAATCACCCCATAGCTAAAGAAAAACCAGCCAATAAACTGTGCCTCTCTTACAGCATAAGCAAGCACCGCCAGCATAAGCAGAAGTAAAATGGAGCGAATGATTTGTTTGGTGGGACGCAAACCCAGCACTATGGGTAATGTTTCGCAGTTATGGCCTGCATCTCCCTTCATATCTTCCATGTCTTTCACAATTTCTCGTATAAGGGTAAGTAAAAAAGCAAATACTGCATAAGCAATAATGGGTCGCCATAAAATACTTGCATCAAATACCGGAAGAACAAGAATGCTCACGGCTGTTAATACTGCAACGGCAAAATTGCCACTGAAAAATTTACGCTTTAACCGCGATGAATACGTCCACAATAACAGTTCTGAAAAGAGAAAAATAGTCGCAATCTTAATAGAAAGAAACACTCCGATTAATAAAGCGGTTCCGTTAAAAACGGAGTGCCATATCATGGCTCTTCTGCGTGAAATGGTATTGCCAATAACTACTTTATCGGGTTTATTTACCAAATCCAGTTTTACATCCATATAGTCATTTAAAATATACCCTGCGGCTGCAATAAGTACGGTTCCGGTTACAAAAAGAGTAAAGCGCAATTCAAAAAAATAAACAATGCTGTTGTGTGGCGACAGGCACCAGGCAGCCGCATATTGCGTAAGAATAATAATAGCCAGATTAAGCCAGCGTATTAAGCGAAAAAAGTCGACAACAGTATTCATTACCAAATCAGGTTCTGATGGTCATCAACCGTCCATTTTCCCTGTACTTTCATTATTTTTTCGATCACATCTCTCACGCATCCTTTTCCGCCCGCAAAGGGTGAAACGTAAAGCGAAATTTCTTTAAGTTCAGTTGCGGCATCAGCCGGGCAACACGGAAGCCCTGCTTTTTGCATAATGGCATAATCAGGAATATCATCACCCATATACATAATTTGCCCTGCAGGTAACTGATGCTCCCTGACATACTCATCATACTTCACCAATTTATCGGGTACAGCGGTATAAATATTATTTATGCCTAAACCCTGCAATCGTTTTATTACACCGGGAGATTTTCCTCCGGTTATTATCACTATCCTATAGCCGCGTTTCACGGCCAATTGCAAAGCATATCCGTCTTTAATATTGAATACTCTCAGTTGTTCGCCTGTATCGGTGGCCAGCACACTTCCATCCGTTAATACTCCGTCAACATCAAACATCAAAGTGGTTATGGTGTGCAGTTTTTCAAGAAACGGGGTGCTCATAAACTTAGTATTGTTTTTTAATGAGGTTACTTAACAGGTTATAAAGTTGCTGCCATTCGGGATTACCTGCCAGTAATTCCAAATGTTTTTGTATCACTGTTTCATCATGCCTTTTGGCCGGACCGGTTTGCATTTGCCTGGGGTCGTACTGCTGCACGTTTCGGGCAGTTTCAGTTATAAGTGGTTTTAACAAATCAAACGATAAATGATGCCGGTCGAGAATTTCCTTGGCAATGCCATAAAGTGAGTTGGTAAAGTTATTGGCAATTACTGCTGCCAGATGTAAATGCAGGCGCTGGGTGCTGCTTATGCGGTGTACCTGATTGCTTATTGAATCGGCAAGGGTAAAAAGTATTTCTTCAGCTTCGTTATTGCACCCTTCTACACAAACCGGAACATCCTTAAAATCTTTTAAAGCATTTCTGGTAAGTGTTTGCAACGGATAAAAAACGCCATAACAAAACGAAGTTTTGGTTAATACTTCAATCGGTATGCTTCCTGAGCAATGTGCCACCACCTGCCTGTTTACATTAATCTGAGATGCTACCTGCTCAATGGCTTCGTCTTTAACACAAATTAAAATGATATCGGATGTTTGATCTAATTCAGAGAGAAGGTGTGTACTTTTTGCTTTGAGTTTTAAAGCCAGTTCACGAGCATGTTCAGGTGTTTTGCTAATGACTTGTTGAATAATTTGTCCGTGTTGGTGTAGCGCATGACCCAGATTCCAGGCCATATTTCCGGAGCCAATCAATGTAATTTTGTAGGGCATCAGGCAATATTTGAGCGCCTAAGTTCGGAAATTCTTCGCTTAATTGATAACAAAAATCCGATGATCATCACGATAGTACCTCCCCAAAGGAAGTTGATATACGGAAAAACGATGGCTTTCATAATAATAAACTGTTTATGCGGGGTACGCTCGGCAGTTTGAATTTCGATGGTTCCGCTCTCCGGATTAATTTTCATAAAGCGAAACCGCAAACCTGCTTCCTCCACTATTTCTTCAATACTTACAATACCGTTGTTTTCTATAGCGTAAACGGGTTTTGCCTGATAGGTTTTATCGAGGGTAATTATTTTAAGCAGTGCTTTTACTTTTACATTAACGTTTGTGGCAGAAATTTTAGTTGTGTCAAGATCCGATTCTATTCCTTCAAGTAAAACAGTTCCATTATTGGTTTGAATGGTGTCACCTATTTTAATGCTGTGGTATTTTTCATTGATAAATTCTTCTTCAGCCCTGCGTTCTTTACTTGGAACAGAACTTACATACGTAAAAATATCGCGGCTCAGGTAATGTCTTGTATCGGGATTGGCAATAAAACCCATTTTAGGATTGCTTTGTCCGTTGGGGTGCAGCATAAATTCATTTACCACCTTGCCCGATGGGTCAAGTTCTTCGTATTTTACCTTGTAATAATTATTTACCCAATGCGATGAGTCGCCAAGGTAAGTTACCCGGTAGTTTTGCATTTTCACAGGTTTTCCTTTTTCTAAGTAAATGTTCTCGTAGTTTTCTTTCATGGTTTTGGCATCGTTGCCATCAAAAAAAGCCACATTGGTTTCATTTCGTGAAATTACATTTTTATTTGCCGATGATACAAGCACTCCAATAAGCATAAGCCCGAATCCGATATGAGCTACCGAAGCTCCGGCAACTTTTAATTTTCCGTTTATAAACGGCCATGCCTTTTGTGTATTCACCACTATGGTGTAAACCGAGGCAAAAAGCAGGATAAAATAGAGCCAGTTGTTTAACTCAAACCCCAGGAATAAAATCCCTGACAGAGCTAAGGCAATACCTGCTGCGATGGCATTGTCTTTCCAAAACTTTTTAGGGTCGCTCTTTTTGAATTTTAATAATTGGCCCATTCCGGTAAGCAGGGCAATGATAATGGCGAAAGGAAGTTGCCATTTATTGTAATGCGCCACAGGGTCAGTAGGAGGGGCCATATTACTGCCCGCAATTTTATTGATAACAGGAATGGATGTGGTGAGCAATACCTGAAACGATGAAATGATTAAAACCAGTGCCCCGATAAACATCCAGAAATCTCTTGAGTAAATATTTTCTTCAGCTGCCAGCGAAGGGATTTTTTTCCATTCTTTCGCCATCAGAATCACCGATAGTATGATGAACATAAATAAAAATACCAGTAACTGTCCGCTCATTCCTAAATCGGTAAACGAATGAACCGAAGAGTTTCCGAGTATTCCGCTGCGGGTAAGAAAGGTGGCATACAGTACAAGCACAAAAGTTAAAATGACCATGAGGTAAGCAAAGTGCAGCGATGAACCGGTAGATTTATGAATGAGCATTACGTGCACCGCACCAATAAGAATGAGCCACGGAATGAGCGAAGCATTTTCAACAGGGTCCCAGGCCCAGTATCCGCCAAAACTTAATGATTCGTATGCCCAGAAGCCTCCCATAATAATTCCGGTTCCTAATACCATTACCCCAATAAGGGCCCAGGGCAAAGCGGGTTTTACCCATTCGTTGTATCTCTTTTGAATAAGGGCAGCAATGGCATAAGCAAAAGGAACAATGGTGCAGGCAAAACCAAAAAATAACGTTGGCGGGTGAATCACCATCCAGTAGTTTTGCAACAGCGGATTTAGTCCGTTTCCGTCTTTAATCCGGGTTAAATAATCGGGTTGATTAAACAAAGGGCCGCTTTCATTTACCACACGCACTAAATCAAAAGGACTGCTCCCTAATTTATAACCCAGAATTTTTACCCCGATCAGCATAGAGGTAAGTGCAATCTGGCAAAGGCTTATCACACCCATTACCGGATTTTTCCAGTCTTTGGCTTTGAATAAAAGAATCAGCCCCAATACTGCATGCCAGAATATCCAGAGTAAAAAGCTTCCTTCCTGTCCTTCCCAAAAACAGGAAATCATGTAATACCAGGGCAAATCGGAGGAAGAGTGTTGCCAGGCATACTGGTACTCGTAGTAATGACTATGAATAATGTAGAACAGGGAGGCTACAATGGTGAGAACAGAGAGCGCGTGAATATAGAAAGAAGTAACAGCGGCTTTACTCCATAGCGGATCGCTTTTTTGACGGGAGGCTATAAAAAAACTAATGGTGGAAAATAATGAACTCGCAAACGCCAGCACAATGGCCAGATGACCCAAATTGCCGGGTAGCAAATGTTCTCCCTGAAAAATAATTTCCTGCATGAATCTGGATTAATTTTCTCCCGGTTTCTGACCCTCGGTATATTTAGAAGGGCATTTTAATAAAACCTGAGTAGCTTCGAATTCCTGTGCCGATAAAGCACGACCAACAATGACAATTTTTTCCGAACGCTCAAAGTCCTGAGGTTTGGTGTTGTGATAAAGTACTTTCATCTCGTAGCCGAGGCTATCGAGCATATAAAAACTGAAAAGATTTGCATTTTTTTCAGGATTATATTCCATAGGTTTTTCCTTGTTAAGGGTTCCTATTACATGATAATCGCGGTCGGAATTGGTTACGGCTGTTTTAAAATCTACATAAGTACTGCTGTCGCCATACATGCTGATAATGGTTCCAATGGCAACGGCAATTAAAATAATGGCAATGATGTATTTTGTTTTCATGAACTCGTTTCTGATGCACTAACTTTTGTCGGAGTGAATTTGTTTTTCGATGCGACCAACTTTTTTATCAATAAACAGCAGGTAAAGCACTATTCCGGTAAAAATTACGGCTACTACAGCTACCACTACAAATAGTTTATTATCCGAAGCATCGGTTTCGGCAACAGCTCCCTGAACCGAGTTGAGCATATCCAGATTGGGAACATGAAAAAGGCTTAAGAAAAAGGCGATAACAGCTTTCATATCAGTTTTCGTTTATAATTTTTTCTACTTTTTTAATTCGTATGCGCAGGTTAGCAATCCAAATGCCAAGTATGGTCCAACCCATTACCGCAGGATAAAAAATCAAACGCATATTATTATCCAAATCGTATTGGTTAAAACCGGGATTGCCACCATTTCCGGGATGCAGCGATGCGGTGAGACGGGGTAATACAAAAATGAGCACCACAAATACCGGAAACGCAAAGATATTGTAAACCGCTGAAATCCTGGCCTTCTTTTCACTATCATCAATAGCATCTCTCAGAATGGCGTAGGCAAAATACATAAGCATGCCAATAGCTGCACTGTTTAGCTTAGGGTCATTGGTCCACCAGGTGCCCCAGGTATTTTTTGCCCAAATCATTCCTGTACAAATTCCCAATATCCCGAAAAATATTCCTGTATAGGCCAGTTCCGAGGCAATGATATCATGCTCCGGGTTGTTTTTGCCTAAGTATTTAATGCTGTACACCGTTGATGCAAGTAACAACAGCAGCATACCAAACCACATGGGCACGTGGAAATAAAGATTTCTGATTGATTCTTCCAGAATAGGTAACTGAGGAATTTCTCCTGTAAAACCCCTGAAAATGGTGTAATACAAGGCTACCACTCCGACTAATTTCCACCAATGCTTTTGCATAAACGGGGGCAAAGGTAATATTTGATAAGCAGTTTATAAGGGAAAAAGGATAAAGTTTTATACAGGAAAACCTGAGTCTAATCCTTCCAGATAAAAGGAAACAGGATGTAAGCTAAGGCGGTGATGATAAAGTTAATAAAGAAAATAACCATAAAATCCATCATAAAAGTACTGAAATCCAGTCCGTCAATAGCCTTTTTGGAAACCCTGATGGTAACTAACAACAGGGGCAAAATAACCGGAAAACTGAGAATGGGCATTAATACATGGCTGTTATTGGCCTTTGATGCAATAGCCGAAACCATAGTAAAGCAACCGGCCATGCCCATGCTGCCCAGCGCAGCAGCCAATGCAAAGGCCCAAATATTGGTTACCAGATTACCAATGAGCATGCAATACACCGAAAGGCATAAAATACTTAGAGCCAGCATCAACAGGGTGTTGTAAATCATTTTAGCCAGCATAACCCCTTGTGGCGATGCTATGGTGTAGTAATACAACATGCGTCCTTTGCTTTCGCCAATAAATGATTTGGCCACAGCACTTACACTGGTAAATAACATGATGATCCAGAACAGGGCATTCCACGAGGAAGGGTTAACTACATGAAAGGAAAGGAAGGCCACAAAAACCGATGAAACTACATAGAGCAGCATACCGTTTATGGCATAGCGTTGCCTCCATTCGGTGAGTAGTTCTTTACGAAGCAGAACCTTTACTTCTTTGCCAAGTGACATGCGGCAAAATTAGCAGATTTGTTCTGTATTATTATTTACTTCTTTTCAGGAGGCGGTTGGACAGGATGCCTGCCCAACGAGGTAGTTTTTCTGTATTCACTCATTAACTGCTAAATTAATATAAGTTTTCGTGGCTGGCAACATGCCGGTGTGGTTGGCTTACACTCGCGGCACGCGAGCGAAGGCGTGGTTAGTTGTTAATGATTCCTGAAATGCTTTTTATTGAAGCGGTATTCAGTGTTTGTTTCCTTTTTTAGTTTATCAAAATTATAATTGTCTTTTTGATCTTTTGAAACAATTAACATTTCATTTAAACTAGAATCGGAAGTATGTAAAAGGATGATTGTGTCATTAGAGAATTCTTTAATTTGATAATAAAATCCATACGAAAGAACTTCAATCGAATCTTTACCAATGAAGTTCCAAATGTGTGAAGGTCTATAATGTGCATCAGAAAAAAACTTCCTAACGAAATGTTCTCCCCGGTTGTACTTCAGATAATAACAACTGCCATCAATATCAAAACGGTATGCACCAATAAAATAGTCATCTTTAACATACTTTACATCCCAATATTTATGGCTGCAATTAGTTAACAATTTTTCTCTTATATCACATTCCCTATTGCAAGCGCAAAGTATTACAATTAAAATAGTAATAATTTTTTTAATCAGCCTCAACTCGCGAGCGTTTGCAACGCGTGCGCTTACATTCCAAGTGTGATGAGCATGTTGAACCTTTAAAATAAGGATTTTCTTTCCCATTAATTTGTAACGTTCAGACATCAGACAAATATACTATACAATAATTAATAATTAATCGTCTTTATGCTTTCACACGCGTTGCAAACGCGCGCGAGTTGGGGTGACGAGCTTTGGTTTTTGAATTCCCAGCCTGCTGCTACCATACATATGCCATTCGCTTAACACAAATCTGTCGTTAAATTGATTACTCAATTTCCTTGTACTGTAAATATTTTCCTCTGCCAATTCTTTTACCATTCTTCCACACCTGCCGTTCAATAATGTGACCGTTCGTATCAAGTAAAAGTCTTACCCCATCAAGTAACCCTTCTTTATTAAATTTTATGTCAGATGGTAAATAAGGTTTATAATATGTGATTTCAATACCATCCTTATCAACACGAGGATCACCACCTTTACTATATGTGAATCCATTACCTTCTACCACTCCAGAAACTTTCCCCTCGGAATTTATGTGCTGACAAATTGAATGCCCATTAAAATAATGCATATTATACTTATCTCCTAAAAAGAAAATTTCGTATCCTCTTATTATACTATCGCTACTAGTATATGCCTTAAAACGATAATCATTGTTATCACCCCTTTTTTCAAAAATGATCTTATTGTAATTTATGTCATTGCAAGAACAAAAAAAGATTAATAAAAATATGTTTCTCATTTTAAATTTTTATTTAATGTTAAATTCTTATAATTAAATCGTCCAAATCTTGATCGATTTATTGAGCCCCCAGCTACCGCGCGAATCCCTTCGCGTGGCTTCGAAGTTCAACTCTAAAATATATTTATCTTTAAAACTGAGCATTCTCCTTAATCTATTAGTTCAATACTCCCAACTGGTACTCGTTTGCAACGAGTACCTTCTTTTTTGCGTTTCTGCCATAGGCAGACAAGTTGTAACGCTCTCTTTCATGTAAAGTTTCATTTTACTCAAAAGTAAGAAATTGTAACCAAACCTTTACTGTGCAGCATAGGGTTTCCAGATTTACTTATTTTGCGGGGTTGGCTGGCATTCTACCGTAAGCTGATCCACCCATTGTTTTTTCTGCACATTCCAGTATTGGATGGAGGGAGGATTATCGAGTTCCATTGGAAACTGCGTGCTTTTTTTGGTAACCGGAATATTGTATTCGGTAAATTGGATCTCGGTTTCGTACCAATACCTGCTTGCACCGGGGTTCATATGTGTAACGGCTGTTGAAACGGCCCCATTGGGATGATATGCTAATTCGGTATAGTATGAATAGGAGTGGCGAACATCTTCAAATGTATAAGTAATATTCCGGTCGTAGTCAAACAATAAAATACTTCGTTTTTCATTTTTCCAGGGGCTTATTTTTACCGATATTTTTTTGTTTTTATAGTAATGGTATTCCGTATCAACAGGAAATTTGTAAACAGGCAAAGGCGTGGTTTTTTTAACCGGAAGCTCTTTGCGTATTTCAGGTTTTGGGGGATTTACCTGTTTTTCGGGAATTAACTTTTGTGTTTGTTCAACAATAACCGGGGTTTTAATCACTTTCACCGTTTCGGTTTCATATACCACAATGGTTTTTTTGTGAATGATGGTATCCGTATTTAATGAACCGGAATTATTTTTTGGCTCGTGCGTGCAGGCATTAAGCAACAGCAGAAAAAGTAAAATTAATGTTGGGGTACAGTTCATATGCGGTGCCTTATTTACCAATATCAGGCCACAATTTATTCCTTTATGAAGCGATACATGGCTGTACGGTTAATTTTGAGCAGATACATTCCGGCAGCCAGGATACCCGTATTCATTCGGTTGGTGGCTGATTGTATCAGTAGTTTTCCGTTAAGGTCTGTTACTTCAACAGAGGAAACAGGGAAGGAGGAGTGAATAACCAATTCATCGGTTACCGGATTGGCAAAGGTAATTCCTGTTTTTGCAGGTAATTCAGGTGTGCCTGTATTGGCAGCATTGCATCCGTTAAGGTTTAGCTGGTTTATTAAACTGTTGCGTTTGGTCAGGATAAATTCCTTGAGTCCCGGCAGGGTAGGAGCCCCCGGGTTATTAGGGATAACCAATGAATCATTGATATTGCTTTCAAACTGCTGATTGGGATAAAATTTATTTGGGTCGGCATACACCGCTGTGCGGATTGCATTAGCCAGACTATCAATTTTTGAATTCAGTTTATCGGGTGTAAACTCATTACGTACCAGCTCGCAGAGTACATCAATATACTGCTGTTTAAACTGATTGTTTTGCATCATTCGGTAACATAGCGGACGGTTTTGCTGAGGGGCTGCTATGAAATACATGCTCAGCATTTCCATTTGGGCAGCATTCATTCCCATCTGAAAATTACCGAAAGCCTCGTTTACATCCCATGCAATCCAGTGCATTTGGTTAGTAGAAATATTGTGATAGATAAAATAATTGTGGCCGCTTCCCAAATAGGAATCGAGGTTTGAGAATAAATTGGTAACCGCCCAATACCTTATAAATCCATCGGTATTTAATACCAATTGCATGGAATCATAAAAGGCTGAAGCCGATGACTGGTTTAATGTTTTTATAAAAAACACGAGTGAACCCCAGTCGCTGGTTTGTTTGTTAGTTTTTAACTCATACCGGCTTTTATATGCGGTATCAATGCTGCCATACCATTTTAAATCTCCCTTTGGGTCTCCTTTGTATAAATTGCCGTACGGATCGGAAAAATGTTGTGAAAGAAACGTTTCGTCTATTTCTTCTACCAGGGTGTAAAGTCCCCAGTAAACATTGTTCAGGTAAACTTTGGCATACGCACAGCGGGGGGCGGCACATCCGGCCTCATTTAAAAAATCGAGCATCAGTTTTTCCCTCAGCATTGTCGGGTCTTTAAAACCGTTGTTCAGGTTAAATTTTTTCAACCCGTCATATTTCTGACCGCTGATAAATTCATTCAGATCAACTTTAAATGATTTTTTATTACCGGGCGATTTATACGATGAATTACCTTTGAATTTAATACCTATGGTGTCAACAGGGGTACCATCAATCACCATATTGCAACGCATTTCTTTGTCTAAAGTGTAGTTGCCGGTAAGGGAATCCCAATAGGAGGGTTGCCAAAAGGTAAAACGTATTTCATGTATTTGAGGGGAACTGAAGAGTTGGTTTCCGGCAGTATTCTGAGCATTCGATTTGGTTGCCGCGAACAGAATTAAAGCGGCAAGCAGACTAAACGATTTTAAATGGCAGGAATTCATTTTTTCTTGTCGAAATAAGCTTTTAAAACCTTCAGATCTTTTTGCGCCACAGTTAAAAGTTCGCTCAGCACTTTTTCGTTTACATCGCTCAGTTTGTTAATGTACAGGCACGATTTGCCTGTTTTGTATTTGCCAAGCCGGGCCATTATATCCGGGTGACGTTCATATCCGGTCATAATGTAAATGGTGAGGTTTTGTTTTCGGGGAGAAAATCCCATCAGAAACCAGTCGCCTTCCCTGCCGCTACTGTATTTATACGTGTATTCGCCAAATCCTACAATGGAAGGTCCCCACATTTTTGGCTCCTGCCGGGTTACCCTTTTCATAAGGTCAAGCAATGCAAAAGCATCCGCTTTTTTCTGCTCTTCACTTATGGAGTTCAGAAAATCCTCAACAACGGCTGTTGTTTTTTTTGTTTTCAGTTCTGCTTTAGCCACCGGGTATTTTTATTACCCGAAAGTACTCAAATACTTTTACAGTGGCATCATCCAAGCAATTTTTTTACCTGAGACTCTATCAGGTCTCTTACTTTTCTGAATTCTTCAGGTTCCATATTTCGGGGGTCGGGGATTTGCCAGTCAATAAAGTTTTTCGCGGGCATCCACGGGCAGGCATCTCCGCATCCCATTGTCACCACATAGTCATACATCTCTTTCGGTACTTCATCAAGCGATTTAGAACTATGGGATGTTAAATCATAGCCCAGTTCGGCCATGGCGGCAACGGCTTTCGGGTTAATTTTACCCGATGGTTTGGAACCAGCACTGTAGGCTTCCACCATTTCGCCACCGTGTATTTTTGCAAATGCCTGTGCCATCTGGCTTCGGTTTGAGTTTTCGATGCATACAAAGAGCAAACGTTTTTTCATTTGGCTTAATTAGTTGATGTGTAATATTTTTTCCGTAGCCAAAAGGCTACGTTCACTAAGGCAATCAGCACCGGTACTTCTACCAATGGGCCAATTACTCCGGCAAAAGCCTGCCCGCTGTTTAATCCAAATACACCAATAGCTACCGCAATGGCTAATTCAAAATTATTTCCGGAAGCAGTAAACGATACGGAGGCATTTTTTTCATAATCGGCTCCTGCAGCTTTTGCTGCAAAAAAAGTAAGCAGGAACATGATAACGAAGTAAATTACCAACGGAATGGTAATGCGTAATACATCAAAAGGAATTTGTATGATTAGTTCACCTTTGAGACTAAACATGATAATGATGGTAAACAACAAGGCAACAAGCGTAACAGGAGATATGGCCGGAACAAATTTTTGGTTGAACCAGGCTTCCCCTTTCACTTTAATTAAGGCATAATGACTGATAACCCCGGCTGCAAACGGAATACCGAGGTAAATGGCTACCGTGCGGGCAATTTCACCAATAGTTATATTTATTTCCATGCCTTTTATGCCAAAAAGCGGAGGCATGACGGTGATATAAAAGTAGGCATAGGCGCTGAAGAAAAATACCTGCATAAGGCTGTTAATGCCCACCAATCCGGCTATGTATTCGCGGTTACCCTCGGCCAGTTCGTTCCACACAATTACCATCGCTATGCATGGGGCAATACCAATAAGAATAAGACCGGTCATGTATTCGGGATAATCCCTGAGAAAAGTGATGGAAAGTAAAAACATGAGTAAAGGGCCAACTATCCAGGTAATGCCCATGGAGAGTAAAAATAATTTACTGTTTTTGAATAGTCCCGGAATTTTATCGTATTTCACTTTTGCCAGCGGTGGGTACATCATCAGAATTAATCCGATGGCTAAGGGAATATTGGTGGTGCCGCTCGACATGCTGTTGATAGCAGCCGGGAATGCAGGCATAAAATACCCGATGCTAATGCCAATAGTCATGGCAAGAAAAATCCAAAGGGTTAAAAAGCGGTCAAGAAATCCGAGTCTCCTGCGCTGATGGGTAGGGTTGCAGTTTGTTGCACTCATAGGGCTAAAATTTATCAGCAGCAACCGCCACCGGGGGTACAACAATCAACAGGTTTTTCGGCATAAACAGTAATGCTAAAGATACCGGTATGCTGTTGTTTAAATTCTTCCAGTTCTTTCCCTTGCAGGTAGCTCATCAGAATATCATCGGGAATAATGATGTTTTTTTCTTTTTGTAGAGTAATATTTTTAAAACCGCTTTGTTGTATCAGTTGCAGGTAAGCGTTTTTCTGGATAGCGCCTGCCACACATCCGGCATACATTTCTGCATCCTTCTGCAAGGCTTCAGGTAGTTGTCCCACCAATACCACATCTGAAATACTGAAATGCCCTCCGGGCTTCAACACGCGAAAAATTTCTTTAAACACATTGCCCTTATCAGGTACCAGGTTCAATACACAATTGCTTACGATTACATCGGCTACATTGGCTGTTACCGGCATTTTTTCGATATCACCCTGCCTGAATTCAACATTGTTGTAGCCAAGTTTCTCGGCATTTATTCTTGCACGCTCAATCATGGCCGGGGTAAAGTCAATGCCGATTACTTTTCCGGTTTCTCCGGTTTCGTGCCTCGCCACAAAACAATCATTGCCTGCTCCTGAACCCAGATCAATCACCAGGTCACCTTTTTTTATTTTGGCAAATTGGGTGGGTAACCCGCAACCTAACCCAAGGTCGGCTTCGGCATTGTAGCCACTTACTTTATCATAGTCATCCGTCATGATATTATATACCTCGGTGGAGCAACCACCGGCTCCACAGCAGGAAGATTGGTTGGTTTCTTTATCCTGCAGGGCAATCCGGCTGTATTTTTCTTTAACTAATTGTTTCAGTTGTTCTGATGATTCCATATTAATCGTAATTATTCGATGGTTTATTTTTGAAAAGTCAGCAGCACTCTTGTGAGCCTGTATAGTTTTCGAAAAAATCATTCAGGTAATTTTTGGCAGCTTTCCATTCCTTCTCATCAATACAATAACACACTTTGGCTCCGTCAATATCCCCTTTAATGAGACCGGCTTCTTTAAGTTCTTTTAAGTGTTGCGATACAGTGCTTTGTGATAAAGGAAGTTCATCCACTATATCTCCGCAAATACAGGCTTGTTTTTGTATCAGCAGTTTTAAAATAGCAATACGCGCAGGATGAGACAAAGCCTTGGCATATTTAGCAAGGCGGTTGTCTTTAACGGAAAATTCTTCAGCTTTGGTTGCTCCCATTTACTTATTTATTTAATCGCAAAATTACGATTAAATAAAAACGTGTCAAGGGTTCGTTGGGGTATTTTGGGGATTGTTCACAAACAGAGGGAGTTAAATTTTTTCGGAGAAATAACTGCGGTACCAATCCGTTTGGTGGTGGTCAATACTTTCTTTGGCCACTTTAAAGTAGGGGTCAATTTTATGATGAAACAATTGCAGGCTTTTAAAATCGCGCTGACTGATAACTTTTATTCCATGACGAATAAGCATTGCAGCAGCTACTCCTGCCCCAATGCGGTAGGAGCGATTTTCGGCTGTTCGCTGTCCGTTAGATATAACCTGCGAACCACAGGCAGCACTAATATCGAGTAAAATGGCAAGCTGAACTTTATTTTCAATGGCAACTTTCAGCATTTGTTCTGCTCCGCGAATCATACCTTCAGTCCAGTCGTTTCCGGCTTCTGTGAGTACACGGGCTTTGCCATCCAATACATCCATTCCGGTTCCGCCATGAATGTCGCAAAGCTCTCTTGGGGTGCCAAACGAAAAATGTTCGGGACAAAAGAGCACCGGCTTTATCTGGGGCAGTTTAAGTAAACTTTGCGCTACCGGATACGAGCCGTTATCGGTACCGTCAAACCCGCACAACGTACCTGCAAGGCAGGCGCTGAATAATACCGGCATCGGCTGTTGGGCAGTTGGCTGGGGCAGTGCATCAAAAAAGGTTGCATCGGGTAAATGTGCAGGTTGCATATATTTCAATCGGTGGTTGGGTAAAAAAGTAGAGCAGAAGAACGGCAAATAGGTTGCTTGGAGTTAGTGAAAAGAAATCCACCCGCCAGTTTAGTTTTATTGTTTCTGAAATTAAGCAGGTTATAAACTCATTGAGTTTAACTTAAGAAGTCTTAACTTGCCGGTCAATTTATGAAACGGGCACTTATATGCGGTATTTCTGGTCAGGACGGCAGTTATCTGGCTGATTTTTTATTGTCGAAGGGCTACGAAGTTTACGGCACTTCGCGCGATGCTCAGATTAACCCTTTCTCGGGGCTGCAGCGATTGGGAATAAAGGAAAAGGTATCGCTGCTTTCCATGACTCAAACAGATTTCAGAAGCGTGTTGCAGACCATTAAAAACACCAACCCTGCCGAGGTGTATAATCTGGCCGGGCAAACTTCGGTTGGGTTATCGTTTGAGCAGCCTGTTGAAACTTTTGAAACCGTAACCGTTGGTACCATTAACCTGCTTGAGGCGATACGTTTTTTAAACCCTGCCATTAAATTTTACAATGCCAGTTCGTCCGAATGTTTTGGGAATACCGATGAGCCGGCTACCGAAGATACACCTTTCAGGCCGCGCAGCCCTTATGCTGCGGCCAAGGCTGCTGCACACTGGATTGTGGCCAACTACCGCGAGGCTTATAACATGTATGCATGTTCGGGTATTTTGTTCAATCATGAGTCACCCATACGCCCCGAGCGTTTTGTGTCGCAAAAAATTATTTCGGCAGCGGTGCGTATTGGCAACGGAAGCAAAGAAACGTTGAAACTTGGTAACCTCGATGTGGTTCGTGATTGGGGTTATGCTAAGGAATATGTTCAGGCTATTCACAGCATGTTGCATCAGCCCCTGCCCGATGATTTTGTTATAGCCACAGGAACCAGCAACAGCCTGCGCGATATGGTAAACGAGGCGTTTGATTATTACGGATTGAAATGGGAGGAGCATTGCCGTATTGATGAAACATTAAAACGGCCATCCGATATCAGTAAGAGTTTGGGAAATGCCGCAAAGGCAAAAAAAGTGCTGCACTGGCAGGCCGAAACCCTGATGCCTGATGTAGTGAAACTGATGATTAAAGATTGCGAGCAGCGGATGTTTAAGGGTAAAACCCGTCAGGATGCCGGAGCATAGTTTGTCATGAGGTGGGAGCCTTGCGTCAGCAGCAAATCACAGCAATATCCCTGCACCTAACCTCACACAAAAATATTCAGGAAGAGTAGTAAGGCTGAATGTGGAGAATGTTTGCTCTTTGGCCTTTAGTGCAGGATTATATATGCGGTTTCCTTCTCTTATCAGGTTAGTTATTCCTACGGGAAAATTCAGGTCGGCATATACATGAGAACTTAATTTGTATTGCAATCGTGGAATAATATGAACTAATATTCCGGTACTGTTATTACGATACCGATAAATATTACTTACTTCGGGTTTATAATCATCCCTGAGGTGGTAACCCATAACACCTATGCCCACCGAAGGATTCAATTTACATTCTTTGTTTTTGAGCAGGTAAATCCGGTATTCATACCTAATGGCTGTACGAATTCGGTAAATAGTACCTGCATAGAAAGGCGCGGAGCCACCTGAAGTATTTGCCTCGCGGTCTTTGGTAAATGATAGTTCTGTGAGTTCAAGTTCATGGGTTCGGTTCTTTTTATCTGTCCATCCATAAGCCACTGTGGGGCGAATAAATGAGGTAAATTCATGGCGGGTTGTACCTGCTCCCGAATTGACCGATAGCAGTTGTGTTTGTATATCTGAAAGCAGGTAAACTTTTACCGTTTTGCCTGTAGTTAAATCCGTCTGGGAAAATCCGGCACAGGGAATTAACATTATTGCCAAAAGAGAGATATTTTTAATCATACACAATCAAACGCCCCAGTGCAAAGTTTAGTATTCTTAACTATAGATGTGAGTCCTTTTTTCTACTGATAGTAATCCCGCAACAACCCTGATGGGCGAAAGTAAAATACTGGTTTTGGCAGGTAAGCAGGCAAGCAGGCAAGCAGGCAAGATGCCTGTTTATAGTTTGTTACGAGGCAGGAGCTTCACGACATTAGCGTAACAATGTAATTCAGAGTTCTTTATTCTGGTTTTGTAGCCTTTTTTGTTCTTCAATTTTGCTTGTTATCCATTTATGATAATCTTCCATTTCTCTACAAATTTTAAGCAATTCATCAATTGATTTCTTATCAATAATTGCTTTAGATAATTTTATACCGGAGCATATTGATTTGGATCCACATTTTGGGCAACTGAAATACGTTTCATTGTTGGAAATTACTTTAGAGAGGTGGAATGTGTTAAAGCAGTTTTTACAAAAAAAATTATAGTGCGCACCAAGTCTCCTCCATTTATAATAGTGATTTTCCATCGGTATTGGTAACGCAATTCCGATTTTTCGGTAAAGAAACCGATTTATTTTATATATTAAGTCCATGAATTTAAAAATATGGTTTGAGTAAAGTTATTAGCTCCTTTTTGTTCCTGATACCAGAATACCTTCGGCTATAACCAACGTATGTAATTGAATTTTCAATGTCTTTAAACATCCCAACACTATTTTTCCAAGTAATTAAAGTGTTGTCTGCTCCATAACAATCACGCACTATATAATCAAATACTGACTTCCCTTCACACAATACTATTTCTGGCTTACATATTTTGATTAGACTCATAGTGAAATCGGCACTTTTTTCAAAAAAATTGTGAAATGAAATTCCAAGACCATTTAGTAGTTTAATGAAAGGTTTGATGTCAGTCTCTTTTGTAGTTGCTAAATAGAAAAAATTTGTTTTAGTACACCTTGTATTAAAAAAATGAGTTAAAGATTCATTATCATTTGGTTGAATCAACTCCTTGAAAACATTTGCTGTTTCTCTCGCTAATGTATACGTATTATTCTCTCCAATCAAGTACTCACAATAGGACAAGGATTCGCATGGTTCAACATTGATTTCTTTTTTTTGATTTGGATTTCCTGTTCCTGGATTAATCCCAACAAACATTACTTTCGGGTTATCAATAAACTTACTATCCCATACAAAAAAACCTTTATAAATTTCCTTTGCTTCTGAGTTGGAATTAAGTGCTATTTCAAGCGATTGGAGATATTTTTGAACCTCGGCTGTCCACATCTGTAGTTCAGAATTTACGTTCTCTGTTTTATTTTGTGTCATTTTAGTTTCACTCATGTTAATACTTCTTTAATCAGTGCTTTTTCCAGTTCTTTCCCGTTTAAATCCGGAGTTGAATTTCTAAACCTTCTTTTCACGTTACTGTGATATAAAGAGGGATGGGTTATAAAAACAACATTGGTCTTTACGTCTCCGATGTTTATTTGTTTAAAAATATGCAACCCTTTTTCATCAAGTTTTTTCCACGAATTAACTTCCGACAGCGCAGCCAGCTCATTCGAAAACGCAGACAAAAATGATGGAACCTTAATGCCTAAAGTGATTATCAGTTTTGGTTTTTGGATGCGTATTTGTTCAATTAAAAACTTTCTGCATTGAGAAATAAAAGTATCACAATTAAAACCTGGAGACCTTCCTGTAGATTTACCTGTTGTTCTAACCCCCATAATTGCGTTAGTATAAAAACATTCTTCAGGGTCAATATTTGTTGCCTTAAGTATCTGAAGAAGATTAACCCAGGTTTTATTTTTAATTCTGCTTTCAAAATTTTGTTTCAAAGATGCTTCATATGAATTTTTTGAATCAAAATCCTGACCTAAAACCATGATGCCACCAATGGGAAATGCAGCTTTTTCATGATTAGTATCATCTTTTGTAAAAAGTCCGTCTCCTCCCGGAAAAAATGCCAAGCCCTTAATCTTGCTGTCAATTCTTTGCGTGCCATCAGGGTAGGATGTTACAGTTTTTTCAAGCTTTTCGTTTAGTTGTTCAGTTGCGTTCATGTTTGGTATTCAATTTAAATGTAATATATTTAGGATAAATATGCATTAAAGTTAATCTTTTGCTTAGTTACAACTGATCTATCAAATCCATTAATTTCAGCGTAATTTTTTCCCGGTTAAGGCCGGTAATGGTAGGTTTATAAAAAGGCTCGCTACCAATAATTGCCCGTTCGTCATCTACTACATAATCGGTTAGCAAAAACCTGAGTTCCGAAATTTTTTGAATAAGTAATCGCTTCTCATCAAGCCGCAGCTGGCTTTGCTCCATTACCTGCGCATGATTGCTTTTTTCTTTTTTAACTTCTAATTTTTTCTTCTGAATGTCTATACGCTTATCGGCTATTTCCAGCCGTTTAATTTCTTCTTTGTATTCCATAATATTAAATTTTGTATTCCAAAGTTACAGCGGCAGACCGCAACCTATCTGCGGGTTGCTCTATTTACCTAATATTTTTAAGAATTGATTCGCTTTTTCTTGAATTTCTTGGATCTTAGCAGGGCACTTATCACTTTCTTGTAGCATCCAATATTTATTTTCATTCCATCGGAATTTCCGATGGTAACCTGACCCAATTTGGGTTATGAATCCCCAAAACCATAGATCATCCCATACTTCAATTTTCATTTCAGAACTTAATTCTTTCAAGGTGTCGTTTATTTCTGTGAAATTCCATTTTGTATCTTTTTCGAGTTCATTAAATATTGAGATAATAACAGTATCAACTGGTAAATGTAATTTGTCATTGTCAGTAATTGAGTTTGGGGCATCACTCCATATTTTTAATTTTTCTGAAAAATCTCCATTATGAATTTGAAAGATCATTTTTGTAAATAATGCTGCAGTTTTATTACCCCAACCCTTTTGCTCCTTCAATTCGCTAAATAAGCCGTTATAATTAATATTTGGTATGGTTTGATGTTTAATTATATTAAGAAAATTAGCCATTGTATTCATGCAATCAGGAGATTGATATAAGTTTTTGAAGAACAAAGCAAGGCTGTTAATTCTGGGTTGACTTTGCGTGTTGGCTGCATGATACAGAAGTGATACTATTCTATCTACTGGGTCACTGTACGGTAAAATAACTTTATTATATATCTTTTGTTGTACTAATTTATTGTACTCTCTATTTTCAATTAGAAATCCATAGATTTCGGAAAGTTTCTCGTTTACTGACATATATTTTCTTTGGCTAATTTTTTTATTTTGAAGTAGGTTATTTGATTTAGTTATTATTCAGTTTCATCAGGCATATCACCTTTTAATTTTCTTTCTATTTTAGTTATATTGTAAACAGGCCCTTCTTCAGCAAAGCCTACCAGTGAATAACTTTGAGCAAATTCATCACTATCCGGAGGTTCCTGTTTATACAACCTTAATTCGTTGGATATGTTAACCATTTCACCCATATCGGTAAAATCCAAAATTAAGTTATTCTCGCGCTCCGTGCTTTCGTTGTATAGTATTTTTTCAAGAAAATAGTAAGTTGGATGATGACCCCGACAGGTGTTTATAAGCGTATAAATATCCAAATCTATAGTAAATAATATTCCATTATTAAAATCGGGATGAAGTGCTAAAAAGTGTATGTTAAGTTTCGGGTCAGCCATGATCTGGATAATTTGGATGTTGGAGATACTTATCGTTTCATGTTCTTCAATGATGCTTAAGTATTTTTTATATAACCGAAGTCCGGTTTTCTCAATCATCGAATAAGCAGGTGAATTTTGTGGATTCTCTCTGTCATGCAGCCAAAATAATATTTCTGCTAATTCAGGCGATTTTTCAATAATGGATAAGTCGCTCTTAACATCAGCAATATTTGCTTGGTCTGTAGTTAATAAATCACAAATAAAGCAAGAGTAGGTATGAGTATGATAATTCATATCTGTCAAAGCATCGTAGGATGTTATTAAACCCTCCTTTACGGATTGGAGTAACTCAGATATTAATGCGGGGCGTGATATTAGATATGATTCACGTGCCTGGCTCAGAAGTTTTCTTGCTTCGGTCAGGTTACATTCCCGATCGATGAAGTCAAAAAGTATGGTTTGATATTTTCGGGATTTAGGTAAATGATAATCTTCAAGTATTGTGTCCATTATTTCTATCTGAAGGTCAAACAAGGCTCCGCATTCCGTTGGACCACCCTTTTTGTTCATAATAGTAGTGGATAGATAAAGTCGCTCAAATAAGATATCTTCAATCATATGCATTTCAATTTGTAACCTCAAAATTACAGCGGCAGACCGCAACCTATCTGCGGTCTGCTTTTTTGTGAAAATTTCCTTTCATTATTTTCCATAGATTTTTCCGAATATAGCAGCACTGAATTTTAAACAGGAACAAATGCATAAGATACTTATAGCCAACCGCGGAGAAATTGCCCTGCGTGTAATGCGCACCGCCAAAGAGCTGGGATATAAAACCGTAGCCGTTTTTAGTGAAGCCGACCGTACCGCCTTGCATGTGCAATATGCCGATGAAGCTGTGTGCATCGGTCCGCCTCCATCTTATCAGTCGTATTTATTGATGGATAAAATCATTGAAGTAGCCAAAGAGCTGAGGGTAACAGCCATTCATCCCGGCTATGGTTTTCTTTCGGAAAATGCGGTTTTCAGCCGTAAGGTGAGTGAGGCAGGTATTGTTTTTATTGGTCCTGCTCCGGAGGCCATAGAGGTAATGGGAAGTAAACTGGGCGCCAAGGCAGCGGTCAAACAATTTAATGTGCCTATGGTACCGGGTACTGAAGGGGCCATTTCAGATATAAACGAAGCGAAAAAAATTGCCGAAAAAATAGGTTTTCCGGTGCTCATTAAAGCCTCGGCCGGTGGAGGAGGAAAAGGCATGCGCGTGGTAAACAATACAGCCGAATTTGAACAGCAGGTAAAAATGGCCATGAGCGAGGCGCAATCTGCCTTTGGTGACGGTTCGGTTTTTATTGAGAAATACGTGGTTGGTCCAAGGCATATCGAATTTCAGATATTAGGCGATACACATGGCAATATTGTTCACCTGTTTGAGCGCGAATGTTCGGTGCAGCGCAGGCATCAGAAACTGGTAGAAGAAGCACCTTCCAGTGTGCTTACTCCCGAACTGCGTAAAAAAATGGGAGAGGCAGCCGTAAATGTGGCTAAAGCCTGTAATTATACGGGGGCCGGTACGGTAGAATTTCTGGTGGATGCCAACCTTGATTTTTATTTTCTGGAGATGAATACCCGCCTTCAGGTGGAGCATCCGGTTACCGAACAGATTACGGGACTGGATTTGGTGCGCGAGCAGTTTCGTATTGCTTTTGGCGAAAAATTGGGTTACACACAGGATGAGCTAAAGATAAACGGGCATAGTATTGAACTGCGGGTGTGTGCCGAGGATCCGGCTAATAATTTTCTTCCGGATATTGGTAAACTCAGAACGTATAAAATTCCGCAGGGATATGGTGTACGTGTTGACGACTCGTTTGAAGCCGGAATGGAAATTCCTATTCAGTACGACCCTATGATTGCTAAACTGATTGTATGGGGACATGACCGTGCCGATGCTATCAGAAGAATGAAGCGCGCTATTGCCGATTACCAGATAAGCGGCATTGCCACTACCTTGCCGTTCGGAACATTTGTGATGAATCACGAAGCATTTGTAAGCGGTAAATTCGATACGGCATTTATTCCAAACTATTTTACTCCCGCACAATTGCCTCAGCTGGACGAAGCAGGAGAGGGGATTGCTGCCTTAGCCTCGGTAGTATTGCAATCGCAGCCGAAAGGACAAAAAAGCACCGAAAGCAACCAAACTACTGCCACAAAATCTAACTGGCAGAAAAACAGGATGCAGTAGTTGCCGGCCGGTTAAACTTTTTCAGGAGGGGATTCTAAATTCTTAAAATAACCAAAGTTTTAGGATATTTGCAACCACAACAGTGAGCAACTTAGTTGTTTTCATTCAATGAAACAGGTTAATACCATTAGCAAAGAGCAGCCCGCAGAACTTACCTGTCCGGTAAGCAAATCGGGGCGCAAAAGTTTTAAAACGTGGGCAAAACGTTTTGGATGGGCAGGCTTTTTCTTTTTTCTGATTAAGGGATTAATCTGGATAGTGGTGTTTATGATGGCCAAGGGAATTTTTTCCTGAAGCCTTTCTTTTCCGGTATATTCTTTCCGGCATAACCATTAAAAGTTAATTTCTGTTATTTTCGCAGTACATGGATTTAAAAGAACATATCCGCAAAGCGTCATCCGATTTGCTTTCGTCTGTAACCCAACTGCGCAGGCAGTTGCACGCAAACCCCGAGTTGTCGTTTAAGGAATTTAAAACAGCAGCATTTGTTGAGGAAGAGCTCAAAGCGATTGGAATTTCTTCCATTCAAACACTGGCCAACACAGGCAGGGTAGCATTAATTGAAGGTAAAAATCCCGGGAAAAGAGTAGTGGCTCTGCGTGCCGATATGGATGCACTTCCTATTACTGAACAGAATGAGGTACCCTACAAATCGTGCAACGAAGGAGTGATGCATGCCTGCGGACATGATGTACATACGTCAAGTTTGCTTGGGGCAGCCCGAATTTTGTTTAGCCTCAGAGACCATTTTGAAGGAACTGTAAAATTGGTATTTCAGCCCGGAGAGGAAAAATTACCCGGTGGAGCCAGCCTGATGATAAAAGAAGGAGTGCTTAAAAATCCGGGAGTACACACGATGTTGGGGCAACATGTAATGCCGTTGTTGCCTGCCGGAAAAGTGGGTTTCAGGCCGGGATTATACATGGCATCGACCGATGAAATTTATGTTACGGTAAAAGGGAAAGGCGGTCACGGTGCCATGCCACACTTCAATATCGATCCGGTAATGATTACGGCACAAATGCTTACTGCCTTACAACAAGTGGTGAGCCGACATGCAAATCCTACCATTCCTTCGGTATTATCATTTGGAAAAGTGATAGCCAACGGGGCCACCAATGTTATTCCGAATGAAGTTTACTTAGAGGGAACTTTTCGCACCTTAGATGAAAAATGGAGAGCCGAGGCACACCGGCTGATGGTGAAAATTGCCACCGGTATTGCTGAAAGTATGGGCGGAAGTGTTGATTTTAAGATTATGAAGGGATATCCTTTTCTAAAAAATGACGAGGTACTCACTAAAACTGCGAAACAAAATGCGATAGATTATTTGGGTGCGGAGCAGGTGGTGGATTTAGATATTTGGATGGCCGCTGAAGATTTTAGCTTTTACTCTCAGGAAGTTCCGTCATGTTTTTATCGACTGGGCACCCGCAATGAAGCCCGTGGAATTGTGTCATCGGTACACACTCCAACCTTTGATATTGATGAAAGCGCCCTTGAAATAGGGATGGGATTAATGGCATGGCAGGCAGTATGCGAGTTGTCTAAATAAGCAAAACACCTATATTTGTTGATATTAGTATAAAGAACATTGAGATATTATAAACAATTACAGGCAAGTGTTTTGGGGGGCATAATGATAATTATTCTTCTTTCATGTAACGCTTCCAGAAATATAATGTTTAAAACCGGAGAGCAGGGAACGGCTTCTAATTCGGTTGTTTCATCTGATTCAAATACGTACCGGCACCGGATAAGTGCAGACGACCGCATTGTGATTCGTTTTCTGAATAATATCGATTTGGAAAAAAACAATCTCTCTTCTATAGGCACTGCCACAGCTGAAGAAAGTGGGTTTCTCGTAGATTTTTCGGGGAATGTTACCTTACCAATAATTGGCCGAACCGAACTTGGAGGATTAACCCGGCTGGAGGCAGCCAAAAAACTCGAGGTGCTTTATTCAAAATACATTGTTAATCCTATAATTGATGTAACTATTACTAATCTTTCGGTAAGTGTTCTTGGCGAAGTGAGGATGCCGGGGAGTTACAAACTCAATAAAGAAAATACCACACTTATTGAGGTTTTGGCTATGGCCGGTGGACCTACTGAATACGGCAAAATTTATAACATAAAAATTATACGCGGCAATTTAAAATCACCTCAGATTATTGAAGTGGATCTTGGCAAAACCAACACCTTAAAAAATCCGGATATTATTATTCACGACAAAGATATTGTGTATGTGGAGCCGGTAAAAAACAAGTTAAGAGGAGCAACCATTGCCGGATTGAGTCCTTATTTTATTGTTCTTACTTCCATTTCTACCTTAATTCTTGCATTTAGTGCAATCAAATAAAAAAAAGTATGCAGGGATTTAAAAGTAATATTACGTCAAACAACGATGATATTATCCTTTCCGATTATGCGCGTTTACTGTTGAGAAATGTGCATTGGATTGCATTGTTCGCCTTAATTGCTTTCAGTATGGCTTATCTCAAACTTCGGTACGAGGATGAGGTTTTTGAAGCGAAAGGATCGATAAAAATAGATACGGAAAATAATAACCTGCTTAAGGATGTTGCCATTTTAAAAGATTTTGGCAGCCCAAAAGACAAAATTCTTACCGAGACTTATATCATTAAATCAAAACTGCTCATTTTAAAAGCAATTGAAAAGTTGCCAATTGGCGTTAGCTATTTTTCAAGCGGAAGGGTGGTGAATAAAGAAATTTATACCTCCTCTCCATTTGTGGTTACTCCCCTAAATCCCGATTCGGTGCAGTTTGATAAATCTTATTCATTGAGTATTGAAAGTGATAATGATTTTACCATAGGGTGGGAGGACGAATTAGGAACAACCAGTTCGGTAAAAGCCCGCTTTGGCGATACCATTGAGTTTGATAAAAATAAGGTTTGTGTTTATTTTAATCATGCTAATTTTTTAGTTTTTAAACAAAACACCAATAATTTCAACTTTGTATTTAATAGTAAAAACAGCCTTTACCAGCGGGTGTCATCCAATTTGTATGTAGAGCAGGTGGATAAAGGAGTTTCCATTATTAATATCATTTATAAAGATGTAGTTCCCGAGTTTGCAAGGGATGTAATTAATCAGTTATCAAAAGTATATACCGAGTATGATATCATGTACAAATCACAAACTGCCACCCAAACCATAGAGTTTATGGACAGGTTGATTAATGATTTGAATAAAACCGTACAAACCTCGGAGTTGAACATGGCCGATTTTAAGCAGGGAAATAATTTGCTTGATATAGAGCTTTCCAATGAAAAAGGGTTGCGTGATTTAACCGACATGCAGGTAAATCAGCGCATGCTTCAGCTACAGTTACTGGCAATAGAGAATGTAGAAAAACAGATATCCGAAAATAAAAATACAACCTCCCTTCCGATTAATGTGGATGGTAAAGTTGATCCGGTTCTGCTGGAATTGCTTTCTGATTTAAATAAACTGAATGCCGAAAAAATTGCACGTTCAGAAAAACTTACGCCAAGCAGTTCGGGAATGATTGAGCTGAATAAACAAATTAACGAAGTCATTCAGTCGGTAAAACAAAATATTCGGTTTACACGCCAGAAGATAAATGTGCAAATTGATTTTTATCAAAAGCAAATCAATACCATTACGGATGGTATGCGTAAATTACCAACGGCCGAAAAGCAGTATATAACCCTGAAGCGTGATTTGGAGGTAAATCAGAAGGTTTATGGTTTCCTGCTTCAAACCAAATTAGAGGCATCTATTTCCAGAGCATCCATTGTTTCATCTGCCCGTATAATTGATGAGGCCGAAACGCCCCGTATACCTGTGCAGCCCAACCGGAAACTTACCTTTTTATTGTATGTTATTCTAGGTATTACTGCCGGGATTACTTTGGTAATCACACTGAAGGTTTTAAATAATAAAATTAACTCAGTTGAAGAGATCGAGGCTATATGCGATCTTCCGGTAATAGGAACTGTACTTGCCTACCCTCAGAAATTAGACGAGGAAGAATCAAGATTACTGGCGGTAAAGGAGCATCGCACTGTTTTTGGAGAATCACTTCGTGCGGTACGTACTAATTTGCAATTTCTTTTGCCAGATAAAAAAAGTAAAATTATTACCATTTCTTCAACTATAAGCGGGGAGGGTAAAACTTTTACAACCATAAATTTGGCCGGCTCCTTAACCATGTTAAATAAAAGGGTGATATTGGTAGGATGCGATTTGCGGAAACCCCAATTAGCAAACACCTTTAAAATAAATACACCTCACGGATTGAGCAGCTACCTTATAGGCAAATCAACCCTTGAAGAAATTATTAATAAAACCGATCTTGAGAATTTATCGGTTGTTCTTACAGGGCCTATTCCACCTAATCCATCCGAGTTATTAAACTCCGAAAAAATGAGTGCACTTTTGGTATCGCTTCAGGAAATGTACGATTACATACTTCTCGATACACCTCCGGTAGGTTTAGTTTCAGATGCTATTGTATTGATGAAGCAAAGTGATATTTTACTATATGTGGTTAAAGCAGGTTATAGTCAGAAGGATTTTTTACAACTACCAAGTAAAATTAAAAACGAGCATAATTTAAAATCTGTTTATCTGTTGTTGAATTCTTACAAAGCAGATAAAAAAGGTAAAAAGGGATCTTATGGTTATTATGGTTATGGTGGTGGCAAAGGCGAAGGATATTATTACGAGTATGACAATAAAAGCAATATGCTAAATACCTGGAAGAATAGGTTTAAGCGGTAAAATGGCGCTCATACATTTTGTAACACTCAATAATTTCACTTTAACTCCCGTATCCCGTTTTATAATTGATACGGTTTCAAATCGGTATAATTCAATTGTTACTGAAACTTATATTCACGAACAGTATTTGTTTAATCGGGTATCTGTCCACAATAAAATCGCTACTTACAGGCATGGGATTTCTTTAGGTCATTTGCCCCTGCTGCATAAATTGGGGAGGCACCTGCTATTGTTATACTTTCTTCTCAGGCGGTCGAAAAATGAAATTGTTTATACCCCCGATTATCAGGTGGTATTTTGGGTAATGTTGATGAACAAAATGCTGCCTTGGTATAGCAAAAAAATCGTTTATCATCAATTTGAGATGATTGATACGGGAGAATTGTCATTCATAAGTGCTTGGATGTGGCGAATGGTTAAAAAGCATGGTGTAGCATATATTGCAATGGCGGTATTTCCTGAAAAGAACCGGCTACGAATTTTTACAAAGCAAACAGGTGTTTCACGGGAAAGATGCTATTTATTTCCTAATACGACTGATGTGGGTACTCCCTCTGTTACAAAATCTCCCCTGTTCCCGCCAGAAGCAGTAGTTGTAGGGCATATTGGAAGTGTGGGAAACGACCACTACATAAGTGTGCTTGAAGAGTTACTGGCATGTCACAAATCGAATGAGTATTTATATTTTCTGGTCATTGGAAACTATTGTGATGAAATCAAACAACGGTTTCTTGATGCCGGTAATCCGCGGCTTATATTAAAAGGGTTGGTTCCTCATAGTGAATTACCGGATTATTATATACAAATGGATTACGGATTGATTCTCTATAAGGGCGTATCCATGAATTTTGAATTTTGTGCTCCCAATAAATTGTATGAATATTTGAGTTATGGTGTTCGGGTAATTGCACATCCTTTAGCAGGGTTAAAAGAACTTGAATTACCCAAGCATGTATTATCTCTTATCGATTTTGAATCTGACAACCGGGAAGAAATAGCAGCACAATTTCTTTCAGGTAAAAATCACAATAAAAAAGAGATTTTGGCGTATTTTTCCGAAAATCTTTCCATCGATCATTTCATGGAGGGACTCATGCAACAGATTGACCGTATTATTTCATGAAAAAGATAGTTTTAATCATTGGAACGCGTCCAGAATTAATCAAGATATATCCGCTGATCAATAAAATGAAACAATCGGGTTTTAATAATTACCTCATTGTTAATTCAGGGCAGCATCAGGAAATGCTCACTCCGTTTTTTGATTTTTTTTCAATTAAACCGGATTATAACCTTGATATCATGTCGCCCGGTCAATCGTTAGCCGATTCGCTTGCCAAAGCGGTGAGTCAATTGGAATCTCTTCTTATTACTATCAGAAAAGAAGGACACGTACCTTCTGTTTTAATGGCTCAGGGTGATACCACTACGGTAATGGCTACTGCCTTAGTTGCTTTTTACAACAGGGTTCGTTTTTTTCACCTCGAAGCCGGTTTACGATCCGACAATTTACTTCACCCTTTCCCCGAAGAGTTGAACAGAAGGGTTGCAAGTATTACAGCCGATTTTCATTACGCGCCTACCCGACAGGCTATAGCTAATTTGAAGAGTGAAAAAATACCCTCCGAAAAAATAATGATGGCAGGGAACACCGTTGTAGATGCCATTGAACTTATCCGGAATTCACCACAGTTTAACAAAGTAACATTTTCAGATTTAAGGGTGCAGCAGGCTGTTGATAATGGTAACAAAAACGTGCTTATTACCTGTCATCGTAGGGAGAATCATCTTCATCTTCAACATATCATATCGGCAGTTGAACAGATCGCGGCCAAAGCAAAAAACTGTATGTTTATATGGCCGGTTCATGCCAATCCAATGGTAAAAGACATTGTGATAGCATCGGGTTTACAAAATCTTACTAATATGATTATTTGCGAACCGTTAAACTATCTTGAATTATTGAAAGTAATGAGCACCTGTTGCAAAATACTTACCGACTCAGGCGGCATACAAGAGGAGGCACCATCTTTCAGGGTGCCGGTATTGGTAATGCGCGAAACCACCGAGAGGCCGGAAGCAATAGAAAAAGGATATGCTGTTTTGGTGGGGAATGATTCAACGAAGATGATAGATGCCTTTATGAATTTTAATCCCGTTTTTCCAATGGACGCTGAAAATCCTTTCGGTGATGGCAAGGCTTCTGATCGAATAGTTGATCACATAAAAATGCAGTTGTAAGGCAGCTATTTTTCGGCAACAACCAGCATGTTTTGAGATAATATAAAATTCTTTTCACCAGTTTCAGCCATCAACATCAGTCGGAATCGAAGTGTGGTAAATTCCCAAACGATCCTTCGGAATAAGGATGTTATACTATAGACTAAAGGCTTGTCTTCTATAATAGTGATTTTTCGAAACCCAAATGTATTAAACAACTGATATATGGAGGAAGGGGTAAAGGAAATTTCATGTGTTAGATTGTAAGCATCCCCCTTTTAGTACACAGCTAAAGTAGACAATTTCATTATTATTTAATCATTGAGGGACTTTTTCCTTTCAAAGATTTGTGTGGTCTTGAGTTATTGTAATCATTTATCCATCCTTG
>JAIBAK010000082.1 GCA_019695215.1 Bacteroidia bacterium
ATGAATCGGTCATGCCTTTGGAGTAACCCAATGAAGTACTGAACACATCGGCTCCTATACTGTCGGCATATTCAGCTGCCATCAGCCAGTTTTCTTCTTCCTGCCTCGATTCAACGGTATCATTTTCCGTTCGGCATAAAATAAATGAGGCATTATATGCTCCTCCGTACAATTTATTATCGGCAATGGCGGCAATATTGGATAAAACCATGGTGCCATGAAATCCGTCAGTGTAAACTTCGTTATCATTGCTTACAAAATCATGTACTGCTAAAATTTTGTTGCCGGTGAACAGGTGTTTGAATGCAGCAATTTTATCAATATTCATAAACCCGTCATCCATTACTGCAATAATTTTTCCTTCGCCACGGTATTGATTGGCGTTTAATACATCGGTATGGGTAATGCGCAACTGATGCCTGTACCACGGCACACCATAATAATCGGGGATAAATGAATCTATTTGTTCTTTCAGCGTCACGCAGGTTCCGCCACCGGGTTTTGCAACTAGTGCTTTCTCTACAAAGGGCAAACGAATAACTGCGTCATATTGACCGGGAGTTAATACGGCTGTAACCATATTGAACCACTTAGAAACGGTGGTCGGTTTTATACCCAGTGTTTCCAGTTTCCGAAGGTATTCACGGCAAACGGGATAGTCGGAATAGGTAACCGGGATATGCTGCAACTGCCTGCGATTAATGGAGCGGGCCGATAAAAAATCTTCAGGCTTTATGAGTGAGGTATCGCCTTTATCCTTTAAAAAAATATGATAAGCGGCTTGAGCAAAGGCACCATTTCCCGCACAAAAGAGAAGTAAAAAAATAATTGCTTTCAACAGAGCCGCAAGTTAGCCGTAATCCCGCTGCGATTGAATAAAAATAGTTAAAAAATGGTTTTTAAGTTTTTTCGTATTAGTTTTATCTCCGTAAACAACCAACACCTTATGAAGAAAATTTTAAAGTGGATAGGTATTATCCTGGGGATAGTACTTATTCTGGCGGCTGGCGGAGCTGCGTTTATTTCCATTCGCGGCATTCCTAAATACGAAGCTAAAAACATTGAAATGAAAGTAGATGTAACTCCGGAAAGGGTAGCTAACGGACAACGTATTGCCTCCATGTTATGTATTCAATGCCATGCGGCCGATGACGGTGCACTTACAGGTAAATTATTAAAAGATGTTCCTAAGGAATTCGGGGCTATTTATTCTAAAAACATTACTTCGCACAAAGAAAAAGGGATTGGCAACTGGACTGACGGGCAACTCTATTATTTACTGCGCACCGGATTAAGACCCAACGGGCAGTATCTGCCTCCTTATATGCCCAAATTTCCGCTGGTGGCCGATGAAGATTTGAAAGATATTATTGCGTGGCTTCGGTCGGATTCTCCGGCATTAGCGCCCTCCGATCAGGAAGCACCCGAAAGTGAACCTTCTTTTTTAACCAAGTTTTTATGTGCCGTGGCATTTAAACCGCTGCCTTTCCCCGATAAACCCATCATGAGGCCCGATACCAATGATGCAGTAGCTCTGGGAAAATATATTGTTGACGGGCAAATTGCCTGCTTTGCCTGCCATTCAAAAGATTTTAAAACCATGAATGTACTGGAGCCAACCAAATCTGAAGGTTATTGCGGTGGCGGAAATCCATTATTGAATATGGAAGGTGCCGTAGTTCCTTCGGCCAATATTACGTTTGACGAAACAGGTATTGCTGGTTATACCGAACAGCAATTTATTGATGCCGTAAAATATTGTAAAAAGCGTGACGGAACCATTCTTCGCTACCCTATGGTGCCGCATACCGGGCTAACCGATACCGAAGTGAAAGGTATTTATGCGTACCTCAAAACTATTCCGCATATAAAAAATAAAGTACAGTAAAAATACTTCCTTATGTTTCCTGTTTTTGATGACTGAAAAGTTTGATAAAGCAGGAAACATTTTTTTTATTCAACGCCCCTGCACGATACCGAATCGGTGCGGCAGGTATAAAAATATAAACCGTCAGTTAAATCATATTCGCGATAATGGTCGATTAAGTTTTTATTCAGGTTGCCAATTGGCTTTGCTGAAATATAAAATACGTTGCCTAAACCTGCATAGGTGCACGGGGTTGCTAACTCATCAAACAGAACTTTTTGCGATGGGGGCAAATAGGGTAGAAAGCGCAAAAAACCTCTCCGGTCTTTGGAGGTTAATACAATCAAATCGGCTTTTTGAGCATCATTCACCAATGGATCAAGCTGCTTTTGTTTTATATTGTATGCCAGCAGGTGTAAAACCCATCCGCCTATAACAACCACCGTAAGTGTGCAGGTGAGTGGTTTTGATTTTTCTAAAAACGGAATAAGCACTAAAAGAAAAAACGGATACACCAGCATTAGGTACTGCGATGCCATAGAGTGAAACGTGGTTTTAAACAACAGGTAAGGTCCGCAAATAATGGCTAGACTAAATACAAACATCCAGTGCTCGAAGGCGAGTTGTCCCCCTTTCAGTACGCTATTTTGTATGGCCTGTTTCCATTTTACTTTTCGCAGAAACCAAACTCCCGCAATGGCAGTTGTAAGCAGCAAAACGGCCGGTACCCATTGCGGCAGTTTCATAAGCCACAGTTTAAAGCTGAACACCGGAAACCACACCTGTACAAAACACACCACAATTTTACCAATACGTGCCGGTAATTCGGTTAGATGAAATCCGTTTACCCGCGTGCTTTGTTCATGAAACTGATCCCA
>JAIBAK010000062.1 GCA_019695215.1 Bacteroidia bacterium
ATGCAGATATCCGTTTGGGAACATGGTACCCGATGGGAGGTATGCATCGTATTGTGGAAGCCATGCAGAAACTTGCTTTAGAGCTTGGGGTGAATTTTAAATTTAACGAGGAAGTAAATCAGGTTACAGTTAATGATGAAAAATGGATTACAGGTGTGGGTACTCCTTATGCACACTATAAAGCCGATGTGGTTATTGCCTCGGCTGATTACCGGCATATTGACCAGAAGGTAATACCTGAACACCTGCGTTCGTATACTCCTGCTTATTGGGATAAACGGGTTCTGGCTCCTTCAAGCCTCATTTTTTACCTGGGTGTAAATAAAAAACTAAAGGGACTTCAGCATCATAATTTGTTTTTTGATGAAGATTTTGAAAACCATGCAAAGGAAATTTATTCCAGCCCTCAATGGCCAGGCAAACCGTTGTTTTATGTGAGTTGCCCTTCGGTTACCGATGCAAGTGTTGCTCCCGCGGGTAACGAAAATCTGTTTGTGCTTATTCCGGTTGCTCCCGATTTGAAAGATACGGAAGAAACACGGGAGTTTTATTACGATTTGGTAATGAAAAGGATGGAAGAAATCACCGGTCAATCCATAAGGGAATATGTGGTATTTAAACGAAGTTATGCGCACAACGATTTTATAAAAGATTACCACTCATTTAAAGGAAATGCTTACGGGCTTGCAAATACGCTCCGGCAAACAGCTATTCTGAAACCCTCCATCCGAAGCAAAAAAATAAAGAACCTGTTTTATGCCGGACAGTTAACTGTTCCGGGTCCCGGAGTTCCACCGTCACTCATATCGGGTAAAGTGGTAGCCGATCTCATTCATGAAACTATTTGATAAAAAACAAAATGATGAAACTAACAGAGCATATGAATTTATTTGATAAGGTTTGTGCCGATTGCAGCCACCTTATCACCCGCAGCTACACTACGTCTTTCAGTCTGGGGATTCTGGCCTTCAGTAAAAAGTTCAGGGAGCCTATTCGGAACATTTATGCATTTGTGCGTTTTGCCGATGAAATAGTTGATACGTTTCATGCGCACGACAAGGTTAAACTGTTAGCCGAGTTTAAAACCGAAACCTATAAAGCAATTGAACAGGGAATAAGCCTTAATCCTGTGCTGCATTCGTTTCAGAAAGTAGTGCATGAATACAATATTCCTTATGAACTGATCGATGCTTTTTTATACAGCATGGAGATGGATTTAACTCACGAAAGGTATAAGCAGGAGGAATATGATAAGTACATTTTCGGCTCGGCAGAGGTGGTTGGTTTAATGTGTTTGCGTGTTTTTTGCGAAGGAGATGGGCAACGGTACAATTTACTCGAAGAACCGGCCAGAAAACTGGGGGCAGCTTTTCAAAAAATAAATTTCCTGCGCGACTTAAAAAGCGACTACTGGGACAGAGGCCGGATTTATTTCCCATCGGTAAAAACGGATGGAGTGTTTGATAAAGAAATGAAGCGGGCCATTGAACGCGATATTGAATTAGATTTTAAAGAGTCGTTGAAGGGAATAAAACAATTGCCTGACGGGTGCCGGTTCGGGGTGTATATCGCCTATATTTATTTCTTCGGCCTGCTCAAAAGAATCAACAGGATGGACCTGCAGGTGATTCTTAACAAACGGGTAAGTGTTTCAAAACCTGCCAAAGTGTATCTGTTTACCATATCTTATTTCCGGTACCAGCTTAACCTGCTTTGATGAAACGGTATTTAACAGGTATTTTCTTATTGCTGTGGGTAGCCGGTTTTGCTACAGAGGATGAAATAGACGCAAACACACTGAGAACAGAGTATTACTATTGCGTAAGCAGTGCCGCTAAAACAGATGCGCTTTACAGGAAGCTGATATCTCTGAATTCGGATAAGCCGATTATCACCGGGTTTATTGGAGCATTGGAAGGACTCAAAGCAAAACATGCCTGGAATCCATATGCAAAACTGGAATACCTGGATAAGTCGGCTGCCACATTTGCTAAAGCCATCGCTGCCGACCCGCTCAGTGTTGAAATTCGTTTTCTGCGATACACGGTAGAATTTTATGTACCGGCATTTCTTGGTTACAGTACTCATTTGACTGACGACAAGCGGGTGATTATTCAAAATATAAAAGCCTGTCGTTATTCAAAAAACGACCGATTTATTGTAGAACATATCCTCAATTTTATGGAAGAACATAAAGCATGCAGTGCGGCTGATTTGGTTATGATGCGTAACGTAGTTAAACAATGTACACCTACTTACTGATAAATATTGCAACTGTTTTTTTTCCGCTGCTTTTCTCTTTCGAAAAGAAAATGGGGTTTGCGAGGTTATGGAAATATTTATTTCCGGCAATGATAGTAACAGGAGTGGTTTTTATAGGTTGGGATATTCTTTTTACCAACAGGAAAATTTGGGAGTTTAATTCA
This sequence comes from Bacteroidia bacterium, assembly GCA_019695215.1. Taxonomy (GTDB): domain Bacteria; phylum Bacteroidota; class Bacteroidia; order UKL13-3; family UKL13-3; genus JAGPCK01. The sequence continues at coordinate 2,427 of JAIBAK010000062.1, forward strand.
AACTACATTCTAGGCTTCTATTTTTACAACATTCCGCTTGAGGAATGTCTCTTTTTCGTAACCGTTCCGTTTGCCTGTGTGTTTGTTTACGAAGTGCTGCGTTTTTATATAAAAACCGATTACTTTAAAAAAGCTTCCTTGCCGCTTGGCTGGATAGTTATATTCACCTTAGCCACGTTTACATTTATGCATCTTCAGCAATTATATACTTCGGTCAGTTCACTTGCAGCTTGTGTCCTTTTACTGTGGAATCAGTTACTTTTTCGCAAAGGGTGGCTGGGCTATTTCTGGTTAACCTATCTGGTGTGTCTAATTCCTTTTTTTATAGTAAACGGAACACTTACTTCATTACCCGTTGTTATTTATTCCAGCACCTATAATTCTGACATACGGGTTGGGAGTATTCCGGTTGAAGATTTCATTTTTCAGCTCGACTTAATGATGCTGCTAATAACCATCTACGAAAAATGCAAAAACTATGAAAAGCGGCAACCCTTTAATTTGTTTAAGAAATGATTAAGTCATCGCATGCTAAATCCGCAAAAATTATTTTTGATGTTTACCTATCCCGGTTGCTCAAAAAACATTTTCATACTTTCAAAGTGCAATCCGGGAATCTTTTACCTGATGAAAACCGGAGCATATTGCTTTTAGCGAATCATTTCAGTTGGTGGGATGGATTTTTTTGGTATTACCTGAATGGGATATTCTGGAAAAAGAAGTTTCATATCATGATGCTTGAAAAGCAACTGAATCGCTATTGGTTTTTCCGGTTTCTCGGTGCTTTTTCCGTTCGCAAAAACTCCCGCTCGGTGATGGAGTCGTTTGAGTATACCTCCGGATTATTAAAGAATTCAAACAACCTTGTTTTGATATTTCCACAAGGAGAGATACAGCCCTTAGGTATAGAGAAAATAAAATTTGAACGGGGAATTGAACTTTTAAAAACATCGGGCACCCCAAGAACGCAAACCATCTTTGGATACGCTCACACCGAGTATGGATCGAACCCTAAACCTGCGGTGTATTTTTTTATCCGGCCGGCTAATGAAAATACCGTTTCAGAAATGGAGTGCGCCTATCATCTCTTCCGAAAGGAATGTATCGGTCAATTGCCTTAAAGTTCGGTAACCCCGCCCGAAACAATAAACTTCATCAGTTCGCCTGAGTTTCCCTGTATGGGCTTTACTTGTTCCCCGTGCTCCCCTTAGTCTGTGACTAGGAGTTAATCGCTAAATTACCCTAAAGGATAAAATCCCCAAGACTTCGTGATGCTGACCCCGATGGCTATCGGGGCAGCATGACTAAATATATATTTGTCTTTACAAAAATTTATAGGTTATTTTTGAATAAATAAAAACCCACAGCTATGAGCCACATAAAACTCCTCTTACTCCTTGCCTCCCTTAGCTTCCTTAGCCTGCATTGCAAAAAAGAGAAGAAAGATTATTACTCCATTTTACCACCTGCCACACAAAGCGGAAAAGAAACGGCAGGTTGCATAGTAAACGGGCAGGTTTGGGTAGGCTCCATGAACTGGTTAGACTGGCTCCCCAATGGCAGGTTTTTGCTACAGTTGGAAAAAAAGGTATCATTCTCACCAACAACTTATGTTTGTGTTACTTTATACGATACGGTAAAAACAACAGGAGTGTATGAAATATCTGGCAATACTCTGTACACATCGCTTGCTTATTTTTCTTGGTCTGGTGGTGGAGGAGTTTCCTACACAACAGATAAACAAAGGAAAGGTGCGCTTATCGTAACTCGCCTCGATACGCAGCAACGCATTATTTCCGGCCTGTTTTATTTTGATGCCATTGAACCCACCACGGGCGATGTGGTGCATGTAACCGATGGCCGATTTGATATGCACTATTAACTATACCTAAATTTTACCCGATATGAAAAAAATCATCCTGCTTTTTTGCCTGTGTCTTGCTTTCACAGGCTCTTCTTATGCCCAATTAGACGAAGATGAACCGGAACTGGATACCGTTTTGGTTGATTCGCTCGAAAATATTTTTTACGAGGATTTAACCGATTCGGTTTTTGCGCTGATGAGTTTTGACTCTTTACTTTGTAATGAATCACAGTATTTTCAACGCTAATAGCATTAACTTTGGCTAAATAAAAAACAACCGCTGTAATGAAACATTTGAATTTAGTTCTTTTGCTTGCTGCCTTCTCCTCACTGGGCTTGCATTGCAAAAAAGAACATGACGAACCGAAAACCGAACTGGAAAAACTCCCCCCCATTACCATGGAAGGAAAACAAACCTTTGGCTGGCTGGCTAATGGAAAAGCTATTATTGGCGATCCTTCAAAATTTATTGGTGATTATAGCGAAGGGAAATTGAGTTTTAGTGGTGGAGATTTACCTTTTAGTAGCCAGTTAGATGACAATGATATTGGATTTACAACTAACCCAGGTGTTATACATTCAACCGGAATGTTCAAGATTCCAATTAAAAGAAATATTGGAGATTGGACTTATTTTGGAGCAGGATTAAGTTTTATTCCATACACTTATTCCAATCAGTTTACCGACCACGGTTATGCCACCATCAATATTTATAGACTTGATACCATTAATTATTATATGGCCGGAACATTTGCTTTTACAGTTTACAGCCAGTTTGGTGATTCGTTGGTTATCACTGATGGTCGATTTGATTTTAAATATCATTAACTAATATACTTATGAAACCTCTGAAATTTTTAACCCTTTTATTTCTTCTTTGCCTTTATTTAAAAGGGCAATCTCAGGATGTAGAACTTATTGATACCAATCAATACAATCTGTCGTATAAAACAATGGTGGATTCCTGTCTTAAAAATGTGAACCTTGATGAAGTACCTTACGGCATTTTATTGGAAAAAGCTATTTACAAAACACAAAGCATTAACTTAGGCTAAACAAAAAATAGTTATCAATCGGTAATCACATTAGCATATGAAACATTTGAATTTAGTTCTTTTGCTTGCGGCCTTCTCTTCACTGGGCTTGCATTGCAAAAAAGAACCTGACGAACCGAAAACCGAACTGGAAAAACTACCCCCGCTTACTATGGAAGGAAAACAAACCTTTGGCTGGCTCGCTAATGGCAAAGCCATCATAGGTAACCTCTATGGGTGGTATGCAGATTACCAAAATGGAGTGTTTGAACTTAGAGGGGCCGACCTACCATTGCCTTTCATTTCGGATCCCAATGCTTTTAACATAGTTGTAGATGACCAAAAGATTAAAAGTGCTGGATTATACTTAATTCCAGTTAAATATGTAAATGGGACAAATACTATTTTTACATCTGGAGTTAATTACTTACCATACACATTTGCCTCAGAGTTTACCGATCACGGTTATGCCACCATCAATATTTACAGGTTAGATACCATTAACTTTTACATGGCCGGAACGTTTGCTTTTACTTTGTACAGCCAGTTTGGTGATTCGTTGGTAATTACCGATGGCCGATTTGATATAAAATACCACTAAATTAAAATTTATGAAACAACTGATATTATTATCCATTATAGCTGTTTGCTTTGTTAAAACTTCCACGGCACAAGAGGCAGAACTTATTGATACCAATCAATACAATCTGTCGTATAAAACAATGGTTGATTCCTGTCTTAAAAATGTGAACCTCGATTCGGTTCCTTATGGCATTTTATTGGAAAAAGCTTTTTACAAAACACAAAGCATTAACTTTGGCTAAATAAAAAATAACCGCTGTAATGAAACATTTGAATTTAGTTCTTTTACTTATAGCCTTCTCCTCACTGGGCTTGCATTGCAAAAAAGAACCTGACGAACCCAAAACAGAACTGGAAAAACTCCCCCCGCTTACTATGGAAGGAAAACAAACTTTTGGCTGGCTGGCTAATGGAAAAGCTATTATTGGTAACCTATATGGATGGTATGCCGATTATCAAAATGGGGTGTTTGAGTTGTCTGGAGGAGACCAAATTCTCTCAACAGAGGGAAACCATATTAGCATACTGGTAGATCAATATCAAATCAATAAGAAAGGTACTTATTTAATTCCTATAACAAAAAAGATCGGCAGTAATACCTATTTTTCCGCCCAGTTCAATTCTATTCTACCAAGCTACGAATCAATTTTTACCGACCATGGTTATGCCACCATCAATATTTATAGACTTGATACCATTAATTATTATATGGCCGGAACATTTGCTTTTACAGTTTACAGCCAGTTTGGAGACTCACTTGTGATCACCGATGGCCGCTTTGATTTTAAATACCACTAACTAAATATGTATATGAAACATTTTAGATTCTTTCTTTTGCTTGCGGCCTTCTCCTCACTGGGGTTGCATTGCAAAAAAGAACATGACGAACCGAAAACAGAACTGGAAAAACTCCCCCCCATTACCATGGAAGGAAAACAAACTTTTGGCTGGCTGGCTAATGGAAAAGCCATTATAGGTGATGTGTCTGGGTTTTTAGCTGATTATGAAGGAGGTAAATTAAGCTTCGGGGGTAAGGACATTCCTGTACAAAGTTCGCTTTCGGGTAATGGTATTGGATTTACAACTAACCCAGGTGTTATAAATTCAACCGGAATGTTCAAGATTCCAATTAAAAGAAATATTGGAGATTGGACTTATTTTGGAGCAGGATTGAGTTTTATTCCATACACTTATTCCAATCAGTTTACCGATCATGGTAATGCCACCATCAATATTTACAGGTTAGATACCATTAATTATTATATGGCCGGGACATTTGCATTTACCGTTTACAGCCAGTTTGGTGATTCATTGGTTATCACTGATGGTCGATTTGATATAAAATACCATTAACTAATTTGATATGAAACCACTAAGAACCTTTTTCCTTTTGGCTATGCTATGTGTTTGTATAGAAACAAAAGCCCAGGATTTTGAAACCATCGACTCAAGCCTTAGTAATCTCTCGTATAAGGCAATGGTGGATTCCTGTCTTAAAAATGTGAACCTCGATTCGGTTCCTTATGGCATTTTATTGGAAAAAGCTTTTTCTATACAAGATATCGGGGGCTATAACGGCAGTATTTCTACCTGCGATACCGCCCTGCACTTTGCCTGGCGCAGGGCCTATGGTTGCATAAGGCGGGCATTTGTGGATAGCACCCAGGCCTATGATTCGCTGGGGGCTTTGTTGCCGCTCATGCAAACTGAGTTGGACAGCGGCCGCGTGCCCGTAAGTATTTTATTTTATCACTATGGCAAACTAAAAGAAAATGCACTGGCCGATAGCCTGCTTGATTTAAACGGGATAGAACTGCGCGATATGCCCGGGCGCAGCGAAAGCCCCTTTGAAGAAGCCGCCTGTTTTATAGCCGCCCCGGCTATGGATGAGGTAGAGCTGGATGCCGATAGCATGGCCCGTTTTGTTTTTCCGTCATCACTTATCACCACCAACGATGCCCGCAGCATCGATCACTTAGAGGTGGATTTTAACAACGGGGAAGGATACAAAACCATACCCGTGAACGGGAGTACCGATGTGTACTTTGGCGACCAAACCGATGCCGTGGTAAAACTAAGGCTGCACTTTACCAATAATACCCATGCAGATGGAAAATTCAGCCTGAAATTAGTGAGCTATGCAGGTTTTACTCCCGATACCTTTTTTACCGTTACCTCCTTTGCCACCTATGGCGGGGCCTACCACAGTGCCCGCGTTTCCATACGCTATGGCTGTGGCAACAACGATAAAAAATTGCGCAAACCCTTTATTGTTACCGAAGGGTTTAATGGCCCCCGGTATAAGTTTTATGAAACTGGGAGGAAAACAGGAAATGGTTATTTGAATAACATTAAAGCAATTATAACTGGTAGCAGTTTGCTAACAGAAATTGAACGTTTAGGCTACGACTTTGTGTTTGTAGATTTTGATACCAACTACACGTGGCTGCAGGCCAATGCCTATGTGGTAGAGGCGGTGCTGCGCAAGGTAAATCAAATGAAATGGGCCAATGGCAGCACCCATAAAAATGTGCTGGTGGGCCCCAGCATGGGCGGGGTGGTGTGCCGCTATGCCCTGGCCCACATGAAAACATTGGAAGCGGCCAACCCCGGCAACCCCGATTACGAGCACGATACCAAACTGTTTATTGCCCACGATGCGCCCTTATTGGGAGCAAACCAGCCCATGGGCCTGCAGGCGTTAAAAATGCATGCATACAAAACCATTTTTGAAGACCACAAACTGGTAATTGACCCGCGCGAATTTGAAGATATTTATTGGGACTACCTTGATTTACTATGTCCCGCTGCCCGGCAAATGCTCATTTACCAGTACAATTATACAGGTTCGCTTTACGGCTCTTTTTATACCGAGATGAATGCACTGGATAGTGGTAATATAGGCTGCAAGGCGGTAGCCATTAGCAATGGGTCGGGGTCGGGGGTCAAACAAAGGGACGCAAGTAATACCATTACACTGGGCGAAGGAGATTTAATGTGGCATGCCTACAACCACGGCAACGGAATCTTTCGGTATGCCGATATTTACTCCATGTCGAACCAAACCATAGGAAGTGTATTGTATAACGGGTTGTTCCAAAATAAAGTTTCAGGAAAATCGCTATATAAATCAAGTTGGTTGTTAAAAACAGCAGTGGCCTGCCTTCCGGTAGATAATGCCCCCGGTGGAACCAATACGATAAGTGGCGGGGCCATTGATGCTTTTATTGCTCCGGCCGTTTCATTTGCTAATTACAGTTTTATCCCTACTAAAAGTTCATTAGCCGTGTACAATCAGGGATATTTATTTAATATAAACTCCGACAGTCTAGAGTCGCCTTTTGTGGCCTTCATTTCTCCCGACAAAACTACTCCCTCTGGTGGTATCTATAACCAGTCGCACGCAACATTCACTTCTGCAAATACCAAGGTTTTTGAGTACATGCTGCACTATATTCCATCTACCATTCCCAGCGGCTACAGCTACAATTTTGCCGACACCAGCGGAGACAGGTTAGGCAGTGTAGAGGTAGAAGGAATTTTGGCTGTAAATGAAGGATACACGATTGGCTATAGCCAGCAACTAACAAGCAATGCCCCGCCAACTGATAAATATTTTGCTGCACAAACATTCAGAATTAATGCAGCCTGCGTAAGTAGTGCTCCTGAAATTACGATAAAAAATAACGGGCAATTGATTATTGGCGATGATGCCGCCAGCCGCACCGGTACATTGGTGATTACCGAAGGAAGTACGCTGAAACTGGAAAGTGGCTCGGCCCTTCGTATTCGCAAGAACTCATCGCTAAAAATTGAAAATGGAGCAGAATTAATCATAGAGCCAAATGTTACCATTGAATTGGCCGATGACGAATCGATGCTGGATATTGGCGGGCAATTAATTCTTACCGGAAATAATAACCACCTGGCGGTAACAAATCAAAATGGATTTATTCGTTTTTCCTTTCCATCAAACGGACTTAGCAATATTACCGCTACCGGAACAAACAGTAGCATAGAGATTGAAGGAGACGCTATGACGGATAAGGTAGTGGAAGTAACATCGGGCACGGTATATCCAGGTAGTTTGGGGTTATTTAAAATACATACAGGTACGGTAGAACTTGCGGCCGGCACCGGATTTAAACTGGAGAACTCAGTTGATTTTTATGGGGTAAAATTTACAGGAAGTTCTTACGTTTACCCGCACAACGGCATTGTGCTTACCGGGCAATCAAATACCGAAACCATTGCTATTGAAAAATGTGTTTTTCAATTTACCAATACGGCCATAAAAAAAGAATCTTCATCTGATGTTGATATGCTTTATTTAAACGAGGTTGTGTTTAACAATTGCCTCGTAGGCGTACATACCATTTCCCATTCAGCCAATTTATACAATACCCGATTTATTGATTGCTTAACCGGATGGAAAGCCGAAGACATGGATAACCTGAGCGAGTTTAAAGGCTGGTGTACCGGTGATGGTGAAACCGGAATTGATTTTTCAGGAAACAGCAGTTCGGAGTTATTTGTTTATTCTTCCCGTTTTAAAGACCAGGATTTAGCTTTAAGTATGGATGGTGCGGGAACCGCATATATCAAATGCAGCACGTTTGAAAATAATGAGGTTTCTATTCATTCATCAGGCAGTAGTTTTATTTCCATGAGCCCCAATCAAACCACAACACGATTAAACAGCAGTACCGGATATGGAAGCGACAACTTGTTTGACAGCAATACAAGAGATCTAGAATTTTATCAGGCAGCCGGATTTGATATAGAGGACGGTAATAACAGCTTTGTTTATGCATCTGCACCTCCTTCTCCTGCATTTTATGGTTCGGTAGGGATTTCAAGTGTTACGGTTGATGGCAACTATTGGGATTATTACTCTACGTATACAACCCTTAGTTCATACAATGTTTGGAATGTTACTACGCTTTCAACTGTTGGGTATGGAACTCCTACCGATTTAACCACTCAGCCAAGTAATTGCACCAATTGGGACGGCACTATCGATGGAATTATTTCAGGTGAATCCTATTCTATGGTAATGCCTGATGATAAAAATACTGGCATTAAAACGAAAACCGATGAAGTAAGCCGGATAATTATTTACCCTAATCCGGCCAGTGGATATATCTCAATACAAAACATACAGCACAATTACCGGGTGAAAGCCATTGATATGACAGGCAGAGTCATTTACCTGCAACCAACATCACGCAGCACCAACACACAAAGTTTTGATGTATCAAATCTGGCAGCGGGGTTGTATCAAATACTGATTGAACAAAATGGGGCGATACTGGATAAGCAAAAAATATTTATCAATCGCTAACCACAGTAACATGATGAAACATATAAAACTCCTCTTACTCCTAGCCTCCCTTAGCGGCCTTAGCCTGCATTGCAAAAAAGAAAGCGAAGAAGATAAACTGCCTCCTGCTACCACGGTGGGTGCTCAAACCATAGGTTGCCTTATGAATGGCCATGCCTGGCCAAGCAAGGAAGATAAAGAAGATATTGATTTTTTGGGAAGCGGGTACGCAAAAGGAATTTTTGAGTTGGATTGCGCGGTACTATATCCGGGAACTTCAAGTAGAAGAACTGGGGTTTACATACGGGTTAAATATAAGATCTTCGGTCCCGGGTATTATGTGATTCCTTTCGATGGAGGCATAAGTGATGCTTTTAAAGCACTGTATAGAAATGTTTCATACGATTCTTATTTCACTAATGGGGGGTATGCCATTCTTAACATTACCCGGCTTGATACCATTAATCACTACATGGCTGGAACTTTTGAGTATAATGTTTATGCTTTTACTAAAACAGATATGGTGAAAGTGACCAAAGGTCGCTTTGATTACAAATACAACTAAAAACACCGCCACGAGTTCCGTGCTGTCGGTTGCTACAACCGACAGACGCCAATTTTCCAACACAGCAGGTATAAAAACAAAAACCTTGCTATCTTTAGGGTGTGACTAAGGGGTTTTTTGCTAAATTACCCTAAAGGGTAAAAATAATTAATACGCCTTATTGTTTGCTTTTACAAAATTTTATGCCGTAACTTTGAATAAACAAAAACTTGCAGCTATGAGCCATATAAAATTACTCCTGCTACTTACCTCCCTTAGCTGCCTTAGCCTGCATTGCAAAAAAGAAAGCGAATTAGATAAACTACCACCGGCTACTGCTATTGGAGCCAATACCTTTGGCTGCTTACTTAATGGAAAGGCTTGGCCAATTGGGGCTAAAGGAGACCACATGACAGAGGTACATTACTCAAAGGGGATTTTGTCTGTACGATATGCCACTAGATTAGACCCTTTTAGTTCAATAACAAACGAATCAGTTACATTGAGAACAAATAAAATTCATGAATATGGCAGCTATTTCATTAGCTATAATGACATAAACGAGGATTTTTTTTCTGTGGGGATAAATGGCAATATCTATAGTTCTGCCTTTAATAATACTAATGGATTTGCTTTTATTAATATCTCCCGTCTTGATAGTATTAACCATTATGTTTCAGGTACGTTTGAGTTTTCGTTAAATGATTTTAACAATAGTTCAAAAATAAAAGTTTCGTCAGGCCGTTTCGATTTCAGGTACCAATAAATAATAACTAAGTATGAGAATTAAACCCAAACTTACGGCTTATTTAGTTTGTTTTCTGTTCACCGTATCGGTGTATGCCCAAACCGATACCCTCTTTACTGATTCAACCATTGAGTTTAATGTAACCTCTAACTGGTACTCGTTTGCAACGAGTACTTTATTTGTTTTGCGTTTCTACCCGAGGCAGACAAGTTCAACGCTCTCTTTTCCTTCTTGCATTTACAAAAAAAAATACTTTACATTTGATACACCAATTTGACCACTGCTATGCGCCACATAAAACTCCTCTTACTAATTGCCTCCCTTAGCTGCCTTAGCCTGCATTGCAAAAAAGAAAGTGAATTAGATAAACTGCCACCGGCTACTGCTATTGGAGCAAATACTTTTGGTTGTTTAATGAATGGAAAAGCTTGGCCAATGGGGAGAGGAGGGTATCATTATAATTATATCTTCTATGAGTTGGGAGTTTTACATATTCATTACGCAATAAAAATAAACGAACATGATCCCGTTGATAATGAATGGTTGAGTTTTACAACAAATAAAATTCATACACCTGGATTCTATTTTGTCCCCTTCACTTATGATACTGACTTTTTTTCGGTTAATTACAATAATGTTTTTTACCGTACTGGCGCGGTCGGAGTACCGAATGGGATGGCTTACATTACAATCAGTCGGTTAGATAGTTCAAATAATATTGTATCGGGAACTTTTGATTTTTCACTATACAACCAAGAAGGTACAAAAAAGATAAAAGTTTCTTCCGGTCGTTTCGATTTTCATTATTAATTTTTTCAGATAAACTGTTATGAAAAAACAAATCTTACTTAGCCTATTTGTATTTTTCGCTTTTCAGGCTTTAGCTCAAAGCGACTCTTGCTATACCGATTCAACCATTAATAAAACATTTGCTCAAATGGCCGATTCAGTATTTAAGCATGTTGATTTAAGTGAAGTGC
>JAIBAK010000019.1 GCA_019695215.1 Bacteroidia bacterium
AAGCCGACTCGGTAGCAGCCCTTACTCCGTATTGCATTATGGAGGTGAAAAATAAAAACGGAGAAAAAAACACCCTGCGTATTTTTTATAAAGGCATTGATGAACGTACCATGCAGCAGTTTGATGAAAAAACCAAACAGCCCCTTTCCATTGACCCAGAAAGGTATTTTGCCCTGCTCAATGGCGAAAAAAACTTAGTAATTATTCAGCAATACGTTTTTGGTAACCTGCTGCGCTCTTACAGCGATTTTCTGGCAACAGAAACACAGGCCCGGAAGTAATTTTTCTACTTTTAAAATGTACTGTTTTCGGGGATGCTTACAGAGCAGCTATTGCTTACAACCTGAAAAAATGGTTGAACTATAACCCCAAAAAAGTAAAAGCAGGGGTAATGATGAAATTAAGGGAAGAAGTTTCTCTACTAAAAAACGATTTAAAACGGTTTATTTACTTTCAATTGGAGCACTCCAAAATTTAAAACATCAAAATGGTGAACTCAAAATAAAAATGCCTTAAAACCGCTTTATGAAAGCCGCTTTTCCTATTTTAAACTGAGTTGTGCAACGGTTACCCATGTTAGCGGTTCGTGCTTCTTCCGTCCGTGTCAACTTGAACTGTCCAGTTAATGTCTGAAATAAACTGTCCGATTGCTTGTCTGTCGCGGGTTGTGTGATTGCAAAAAAATTAAAACACCGAAGGGTGGGAGAAAAAATAACTGAATTTCTTCTTGGGTAGATGAAAAGCACACTCTTTTGCAAGCTTTGGTCTGAGAGTTGGCTTGTGCGGCTTGCAAATGTGTGTGCTTTTGTGCAGTGGCTCTTCATCATAATTTGAATTGAATGTCTATTGCTGTTGAACTATCCTTCACCAAATATTTTTTTTCCGCTAAGTGATAAACATTTACAAGTTGATGCTTGTTAGTGAAAATGTTTTTTTCAATGTGATTTATTTCATTGAAAAGTTTTTGCTCAATATCCGAAGATTGAATTGTAATTTCAGTAAGGTTGATTCCTAAGAGATTTTCAATAAAATATTCAATGCTTCCAAAATGGTCTTTGTGAATCTTGTATAGCTTTTCAATTCCTTGTGTGTGTTCATCCGGGTATAGAATGATCAAGTAATCCATTGCTCTGCTGATTGCAACATTTATCAAATAGTGTTTGTGTAGGAATAACCTAGCATCAGATGAAATTGAATAATTTGAAGGATTCATTAAGAAGAAAACCAAATCACATTCGTCACCTTGGAAACCGTGAACTGTGTCTGTAATGACTTTCATTTTGTGATTCAAAGTGAGTGATTCAATCATTTTGTTTACAAGTGTTGCTTGTGAACGGTAAGGACAAATAATTCCAATAGTCCAATCTTCATCTTTATCAGTGAGAGAAGAATCAAACTTTCTTATCAATTCCAAAAGCAGAAGTGCTGAGTAAAGATGATAAGGGCTTTGTCTTAACTTCTCAGGTCTGTAAACAGATTCATCCAAGTTGACAGGAAAACGAATAATAGATATTGGTTTAATGCCAAGAGATGCAAAACCTTTCGGCAAAGATTTTATTTGTGTTGTTCCATTTAAACGATGGTGAGATAATTTGCCACCGTAAGAAAAATGACTGAAAAGTTTTCCAATGTTTTCAGTGCTTCTGTATTGAGTTTTTAAATTCTGTATTTTATCTCCATACCTTGGAATCATAGCTTGTTCCTCCTCAATGAAACTATCAAGTCCAATCATTGAGTAAATATTTTCTTCCTTCTCAAAATCGGCTGGCAAATCTTCATCTGAAATTGTAATAACTGGTGGAATTTGTTTTGGGTCACCACCAATTAAAAATTTCGTTTGTGAACCGTCTGTTTTTTCAAAACATTTCATCAAACCAAAAGCAATGTAGGTTACAGGAATCATTGATGCTTCGTCAAAGATTATGTAATCCCAATCTGTATCACACATTCGGATTTTGATTTCCTTTTCTGAAACAATTCTATCAATGAATTCTTCATAGGGGAATCTTTGAATCGTTGCTACAACTGTACATCTGCTGTAATAAGAAAACAAAAACGAATTGGCATCTTTTAAAACTTCGTTTTGAATCAACTCCTCATTAAAGGTCGCACCATATCTAACAAGCCAATCATAGTCGTCTCTTGATTTGTCAAAGATTTTATGAGCAACAACATCAGCTGCTTTGTTGGTCGGTGTAAGAATCAGAATTTTTGCTTGTGGCTCATTCTGCATTATCTCTATTACTCTATTTACAATTGTTGTTGTCTTGCCTGTTCCTGGCGGCCCAAAAATAAATTGAATATTCTCTGTTAAATTGTCTTTGATGCTGTATGTCGGTTCCCACTGTTTATCATATCCTAATTTTCTAAAAGAGTTTAATAATTTTTGAAGTAAATCAAGTGAACGGGAAAATCTTAATTCAATTCGCTTTATTTCCTTTTTAATATCAATGCCTCGTAAGTCATTTGGGTTTGCAAGAATTGCTAAAACAGTTTGCCCTTTCTTCGATACTCCTTGAATTTTCACATCAATCGGACTTCCCGTATCTCTATAAAACTTTGCATGAAAGTCAGCACAAAATTCTAAGGTTGGCGTAACAGTTCTGTTTGGGTCACGAAGGATTATAATTCTTTCAGAATCTTCTTCCTTTTCAGCAGCGAAAAATGAAATTTCTTTTTCGGGTGAAGTTGAATCGGCTTCAGCAGCATGTAAACATTCTAATTGCAGAAAATCAATAAACCACTTGTAAGAATATTTTTCCCTACCTAAACTTTCTTTCAAATCTTTTTTCTCAGCAAGTAGCTCGGCTTTCTCTTTTAACTTCTCTAATTCTTCTCTTAGCGATTCATCAATGTTTAACATTGGTGTTTCAAGCATTTCCCGTATTCTCAACTTGTATGCCTCATGCAAAACAATCAACTCTTTGATTGCATCTTCGGGTAATAAATTTCTTTGTATGAGTTGAACTTTAATTTCATCAAAAGAAAATTTTGAAGATACATAAACTGTATTCTCTCTGTTTACATATCCATCAGTGAATGAAGTTTTGATTTCCTGACTATCCAAATAAAGAACTGTAGGAATTACATCGGTAAATTTTATTGAGTATTGAGCGAACTTTGTTTTCCATTCCAAATAAAATTTCTCATTCCATTCATGTGCAAGTGTTTCAAGTTTATCAAAATCGGTAACAGGAATTATTTCAATCTTTTTCAGAATTGATTTTATCTCTGGGGAATCAATAAATAGGGTAGCATCATAAATATTTTGTGAAATTGATTTTACAAGCTCTGATTTGTCAACACCATTTGCAGTAATATTTTGACTTGAAGTAAAGTCCAAATAATAATCCTGATTAGCGTTTAGAGTTTCCAAAGAGTATTTCAACTCTTGATTCAATACGGGCAAAGGATAGGTAGTTAACTTTTGATTCAAAACTTTTCTTGTAACCTCCTTAATGACATCAAATCTTTTGTCGGCAACTGAAATTGAAAAATCTTGTCCTGAACTGTAACAAACAATTAAAGTGTTTGCCAATAGTTGAGTTGGTATAGAATCTAATTCCGCAACTTCAAATTTATCTCTGTAGGTTTCATCCAAAAGAAATCTTCTCAAACGAACAATTTTGGAAATGCCTGTTTGAACACCTAAAGATGAAAGTACATTGAGTTTTTTAATCTCAGTTTCCTTATCAATACTATTCCTTCTCCAATCATCAATATGTTTCGGGAGTTCTTCCTCTTGCTTGTAGGCAAAGTTTGAACTTACCTTATGCTGAATTTCAAAACCAAAAATTGAACTCCAACTTTGATTGAATTGTAAAGAATCACTTCTCACATTGGCTGCTTCAATCAATTCAAGAAGTTCAATCTGCTCATTATCACTTAAACCTTCTTTTAATTGTGGACTTGAAAATGAACTACCAATAATATGTGGATGGAGATAAAGTTTTGTGCTGTCAACTTCAAATACTGGCTTGTTTGAACTCAGTTTGAGAATGTCTTTTACACCCGAAAATTCTTGTGGCAAATAACATTCACTTTTAAACAAACCGAAATCTGAAACTGAAATTCCAAAACTGCCATCAATGCTTTTAGTTGTTTCGCCTGACTTAATCTTAAAACTTTTTACTGAAATATTTTCGTCTGCAAATTTTCTGTAAAGAAGAATGAATGCAAGTTGTGCAGCATTTGAAAGGTGTCCGTTTTTTTTGTAGTCAGCGTTTAGCTTTTGAAATATATCTTTCTTATCGACTTCATTGCTGAGATTGAAAAGTGATAACAGTTTTAATTTCTCAACCGAAATTTCGGCTGCAAGAGATTCCAAAACTTTTTCTAAAAAAGCTACTTTGTTCAAATCATCTTGCTTAAACAACTCTGATAGTAGAATACTATACCCATTGTTCTCACCGAAATAAATATTGTTTGCGTTTAATCCTTGAAGGTTGTTAAGAGAAAATGTTTCTCCTTCTGTTTGCTTGAATAAAATTTTTGCAGTTAAAATCTCGGTTGCCTTTTGTCTATCACTGATTGATAATGCCGTTTTTACAATATCGCTTAACTGATTAATTGAGTTTTTGTTTTCCTGTTCCACAATAAGATTTGGGTGCTTATTGATGAATTCAAATTTCACATTATCATCTTCTGACAAAATAATTCCGCAAAGCAAATGTGTTCTGTCCCTGTCTTTGAAATCAAATTCAGCGATTAAATATTTCGACAGTTCACTATCCTTTAAATAGATAAAATCACTCAACGATTTTATGACTGGAGCAACTACCAACTCAGCATGATTCTCAGAAACATATTTTTTCAAATCGTCTGACTGTATGTTGCCAATTTGTTTTTCATTCTCTGCAATCGGTCTGAAAATTATTTTTGTTTCCTTGGGCTGTAAAATAAATTTTTCAAGCAGGTCAAGCTTTGCCGCTGCACATGTTTTAGCTAATGCATCAACTTCGGCAGGAGTTATTTCTATTTCACTTGATAGTGTCAATGCTGACAAATCCGAAACTGGAAGTTGAAATGGCGGTTGTTTGAGATAGGGTAGAACTCTTTTGTCGGGAAATTTCTTCTGAAAATATTTAGCGAATATTTCTTTCGCCTTTTGGTAATCTTCATCAGACAATGCATACAAGTCGGGTGAATAAAATATATCATCGCTTGCTTTATAGAATTCGTTGTCAATTAAAATATGCTTTCTATCCGAAAGCATTTCTCTTTGATTGGTTTCTTGTTGGAGTTTTGTAATTTCTTCAAAGAAGTGAGAGGGAATGCTTTTGATATACCCTGTCTTATCCTCTGTGAATTTATCCCATAGTGGAATTACAATACTTGTAAAAACTGTTTTGTCGTCAGGAACTAAGTATCTATCCAATTCTTCAAAGTGTTCCTTCTCGTCAATGCAAAAAGATTTCAGCCAAGATTTTTGAGTGTCTTTAATTAATTGTCCAAGTTCAACTGTGTAGCCAAGTTTGTTGTTGAACAATCTCAGAAGTTTCATTCGCTTGTTCCTTGTCTCTGCATTTTCATTTCTGTTTGGTGCTTCTAAAGTTGTAAATATTTTTTTCTTTTCCTCTATGGTGAATTGTGTTTTCTCAAAACCATAACTCAGTAATTTAATCAACTCAGCAGATTCAAAATATTCAAGTATCTGAACAGTATTTAAGAATTTGTAAAGCGATTCGTATTGCGAAAGTGATTGCTTGGATAGTATGAAACCTGCTTTTCTTATCTCAATTGAAATTTCATCTATCCTATTGAATTGTATTAAGTGATTGGAATATTCAGGGTTGGTTTTTAAATCATCAATGCTCAGAAAATTTCCATCTTCAAATTCAAACACCTTAATCTTTGACAAATTTTCTTTTAACACCTCCTCTGATTTTTCGCTTACAATGGCAGTGTCAATTTCAGTAAGTGTAGCAAAAGCGTTTTCGCTATTGTTACCAATAAATTTATTGATTTCTGAAAATGCGTTGGGTGTTTTTAAAAAATCAACAATCGAAAAGGTTGAAATTCCTAACTTGCTTATGGCGGGTAATTTCAATACCGAATCATCACTCCAATAAAACCAATAAAGGTCAGTTACAAATGATGTTGAATCAATTGGGATTTTTGTTGTCTTGATTTTGACCTTAGAGGAATCATTTATTAATTCAAAACTATAATTTGATTTGACTGGAATGTTTTCCTTTAAGAATTTGTGAATTGGCTCAACCAATGGTTTGTTTATCCATTGCCGGTTTGGTTCTTTGCTTTCATCTGAGAGAAGTAAGTTGGAATATATTTCCTTGAATTTTTCTTTGTCTGTTTCATTAGTTGAATTTGCACAAGAAGTAAGATAATCCGTTAACGTTTTCGCAAAAGTGTAAAGCAGTCGTTCATTTATTCCAAACTTTTCCTGACTTCCAATGTGTAATGAGGTTCTGTGTGATGCTTTGTAAAAAGCGTTAGAATGAATTATGAATTTTAGGTTGTGCTTTTCCTCACTCAATGGGAAATACAAATAAAAGTTTGGGGCATTTTTAAATACCTCCTCAGCTCTTACAAAAGAAGTAAATCCCATCAAGAATTGGATGTCTGAATCTTTTTCTGCTAACTTTATTTCATCCGCAGAAAGATTTTCCGTTTTGTCAAATCGAATCCAGTTGTATTTTTCCTTGTCTTTTTCTTTTGAAATGGTGAACGGTAAAAATTTTAAGTCAACACTTTCAAGTTCCTCTTTATTAAGGTTCATGTGTTTTAAACCTCTTGTATTGAGTTGCGATGTGTGATTCAAGACAGAAAGAGAAAACCTTAAACCTTCTTTGAGATTTGCATCTTGCAAATGGTTTTTCTTGTCCTCTCCAAGTCGGATAAAAAACAATGACCCCTCTTGAAATTCCTCCACAGGAATCTCAGATGAATATTTGTTCAACCATCTTGAAAGGACTTTTATTTCTTCTGAGGCAAATGGAGAAGTGATTTCCTTGTATTGTATGTCCTTGATTGTTTCGTTTGGTTGACAAGGAAAATTTGTGATTAAAATTTTGAATAACCAGGGTTCATTTCCTGATATTTCCCATTCTGTGGGGGAAACAGATTTGTATTGTTGTGGAGTAGGTTGAATCTCCTCACCATTCAAACTAAAAAGTGCTTTCAATTCTGAGTTCTTCCAACTAAATAGAACAGGTCCGTAATTTTTATTTAATAGCTCTTCAAGTCCGTTGTCCTTACCAACTAATCGATGAGCCAACTTAAAACCAATTCCAAACTTTCCGATTGTGTGTTCTTCTGAACTCTTGGTAGAAACTCCAACATTTAAAATTGAACGGACTGAAGCAAAATCAAATTGCTTCCCGTTGTTGAGCACAAGTAAATATTCATTACCATCAAGTTCATCTTTACCCCAAAACATTGCAAATCTGCTGCTGTTTGCATCGACTGAGTTTTGAAGAAATTCATAAACTGCTTGAGCATCTCTTGCCATGTCAAGAAATCCTTCAAGAAATCCTCTGATGCCGTCAGTTTGAAGTTTCTCCTTGTCGCCATGTGTAATGCTGAAATATCCCCACTTTTTGTTTTCCCCGTCTGTATGAGTTACTCCAATAAAGTGTTCGTCACGGTTTGAACCATGTCCGTTTACTTGCTCTTTATAGAAAGTCCGATACTGACGAATATCTTTAATTTTCATTGTTGTTACGAATATAGATAGTGAGTGGAAAAAACCGGCTCTTTTGGGGTTGCCAGTGGGTCGACTTTTAGCGTGGCGGCAACCCCAAATGTGCCGCTTGTGCGGTTGCCATAGAAATTCAAATTATTTTTGTGAGGTGGGGGTGTTTTAATTTTTTTGTGCATAGCCATGAATGTCGGACTGTCCGCCAGAACTGTCCTGAAGTTATGTCTGTATGATGTTGTCCACCTGTCAAAATTTGTTGTCTTAAAGTTAATTGTCAGCCTGTCTGTTTAATGGTTACACTGTCCCAATAGCATGACCGCTAACGTCAGAGTGTGAAAAAACGTATCCACACTTTGCAAGGTAAAATTGGTGATAAAAACCGGGAATAGCAAATTCTTGTGGATGATTTTTTGCTGAGGACGCGCCATGGATCATATTCAATCGCACAACCGGTTTCAGGTAACATTTGGCAGTATAGATGACAAGGTGGGAAGTTTACAACAAAACTTGATTTGAAAAACTAATGTTTGATTAACCACAAAACTGTCTTTGGAGCACGAAACCCTGCCTTTTGGGTAGGTGCAACACGAGGACGAGTCGGGGCTATGTGTTCCATTGTCCGATGAGTTTTTTTAGTAGTAAAATGATTGTTGTCAGGATTATTGAAGTCGTCAGAATTGAAAGTATAATTGCTAATGATGATGGAAATATTCTTTGCCAAAGTCTGCTTGAAAAATTTATTATTGTCGCTACCTCGTAACATATTTTCCCAAAGTTTGAATGGTTAGTTCCGTCTTCGTATCCAATTGATAGAAACCCGAGCAAAAGCCAAGCTAAAAACAGCACAGCAAATACAACAACTAAATAAATACTAATATCCTTGCGAAGCATATGTGTGAATTTGTTGTTTGATTTCTGCTTCTGTAAAATGGTTAAACGAATAAATGTTCTTGAGTGCATAAATGATTGCTTGTGCAGAATAAAGAAGGGTATATTCGTCTATACCTGAACTTGGACCTGTAATTAAGATTACTTTTTTCATTTTCTTCTTTGTTTAAAATTTATGGTACAAAGATGGGGTGATTGTCAGGGGTGGAGTTAATACGAAAACGGGTTAGTTGTATACAAATTCTCTTTTCGGTCTGTCAGCCAGATAAAAGCAATGTTTTTTGAAATTCGCACGGTTGTCAATGCTTGCCGCTAACGGCAGAGCGTGAAAAAACTCCTCTACACTTTGCAAGGTAAAATTGGTGATAAAAACCGGGAATAGCAAATTCTTGTGGTTGATTTTTTGCTGAGGATGCGCGCATGAATCGTATTCAACCGCACAACCGGTTACAGGTATCTTTTAGCAGTATAGATGAACAGGTGGTGCCGGATAACTCTTACGCACGCGTTACACCCCGATAGTAATCGGGAGCACGCGAGTTGGGAGTCCGCAAGTAATTTTCTTTCAATTTTTTTTGATTGATGCTTACACTTGCGGTACGCAAGCAAAAGCGGTTCAGTTCGTTATAAGTTCTCAGGCTGACATTATTTTAATGGAATAATTATATAAATTTGTTAACAATGAACAATAGACAAATAGTCGGAAATGATTTTAAAATAAAGTTTGATGGTCAACAACACCAAGTTGACGCAGATGTACTTGTTAGTAGCCTTATTCATACCACAACTATTGTTCAGGAGGTAAATAAATACTTGAATAGCGGAAAGAAAATTGAAATCAAAGTCAAGGCGCTTGAAAAGGGAAGTTTTTTATGTCACATAGAACTTGTCGAGACAACTTTAGATACCCTAAAAAATCTCCTCACAAAGGATAATATTGAAGTTGGTGCAGCAATTGTCGGAACTGTTGTCGGGCTGATTGAGTTAAAAAAATTCCTAAAAGGTAAAAAGGCAAAAGAAGTTCAACAGCAAGGAGACAAAACCAAAATTGTTAACAAGGATGGAAATGTAATTGTTATTGAGAATGCAACTTTTAATATTTATGAGCATAGTCCTGTGGTGAAAGATGCTTTGGCTCAAAACTTCGATGTATTAAATAATGATCCGGCAATTACTGGATTTGAGATTACAGATAAAAATGAAAAGCCGCTTGTTAGAGTTGACAAAACGGAATTTGTTGATTTATCACAGAAGTCAGAGGAAGTAGAAGAGGGCGAGAGAAAAATAGTTGAGGCCGCGACTGTTAATATTGTCCGTGTTTCCTTTGAAGAAAATTTAAAATGGGATTTCTATTATAGAGGCATCAAAATTTCCGCAAAGATTGCGGATCCTTCTTTCTTCGAATTAATTGATAAAGGTGAAGCATTTGCAAAAGGCGATGTGTTAGAAGTCGAGCTACAGATAAATCAGAAGTTTGATGAAAGTGTCAATACTTTTGTAACAAAATCTTATCAAGTCAACAAAATTGTTCGTCACCTATCAAGAAAAGAGCAGCAAAAAATAAATTTTAAACCAGAAGAATAATTTCGTCTGTTTTTAAAAACTTACAAATAGCTGGTTTATATGCTTTACAAGACTTCCATCACTTTATAGTCAGGCATGCAAAGATTTTGCATTGTTAGTACATAAAAGAAAAGGCCGCACAAAGGCGGCCCGTTCTTATGTATGTATTTAGGGTTTAAGGTTAATTAAGGTGGTATTTACACAACCAAAGGGTTTTGTTGTCTTCATCTCTTCCCACAAATACAATCGATTTTGATTCTTTCTGGTAGATATAAGTTAATTTACGGTTTAATCTGTATTTACGTTTGCCCAGCTCTTCCATATTGCTGATGGTGGCATTTTCAATATTAATTTTAATAATGCTTGGGTAATAAACCGGATAATACGATACCGAGCCATTGTAAGCATCCATAAAACTTTCATATCCTTTTACCGAAATATTTTCGAGCACCATCCAGTAAGCAGTTTTTCCATCGGCCGATGGGATGAATTGCTGAATAATCGGGTAAATCACATTTTGTTTGTCGTCAATACTCTCGGGTTCGTAGCCATATTGCGCTTTTAAGTTTCCGTCTTTGGCAAAGTGAAAACAAATTAACTGTTTGTAAGATTTCATCGGGTTGCCCAATCCCATGCTTACCCGTCCGGTAAGCTGTCCGGCTACCAGCATATCTCCGTTTGGCATCACGTCAAACTGCTGAATTTTGAATGCTTTTCCGTTATACACCGGAGCCTTTTTTTGTTCAGGAGCTTTTTTCAGTTTCGATTCCATTTCTTTCACCGCCACTTCGCGCTGCCATTCCACTCCGCCTTTTTTCATACTCATCACCACCATGGCAAGCATGTTTTCGTCTTCTACGTGTTTGTTGTATTTGGTCATGCGCAGGTTTTGGTTTCCTGTATTATCGGTTGCCAGAAATCCGGGACTTACAATAGGGCCGTATTCGCCAAACACATCTTCAAATGCATCTTTGCTTTTGGTATAAGCGCCAAAAAGCATGATGTTTCCGTTAGGCAATAATTTAGCTTCCGTAATCAATAAATTGGGCGATGGTGCCTGAAACGTGAACTGGTCAACAATAGTTCCTTTGTTGTCAACCCGTATGTAAGTATACTTTTTTAAATCGGGCGATTTATCAACGGGAGCAAAAATAAATACCATATCGGCACCTGCAATATCAAACTCGTCATCGTCATTGGTAATTTTGCTTTGCACGGTACCGGCATACACCAGTGTGTGGTTTCCGCCAAGGTTAAACGGAGTTTCTTTAAATGAAAGATCGGTTTTTACGTTGAGCAAAAAGAAGTTTTTTTCTTTTTTGTTGCTCACGGCTGTAAGTACCATCAGCTCTCCGTTGTCGCTGTTGCCAAAATCAATAAACCCTTCATAGGATTTATCGTCCACGTTTTTAATGGTTACTTTTTCGCGGTTGGTCTGGCTGCGGTAGTAGCGTTGTTTTTCCTTGTTCCATTTGTATTCGTAAGCAACTTTAAAAAGTTTAAGCTTGGTGCTAAGCACATCAAACGAATTGCTGCCGCCAATCTCGGCATAAATCCAGGTTTTGCTGTAGTTTTCTTTCACTACCGAGCGGTCTTTTACGGTTTCGGTAAGCGATTGATTTACGTTGCTGAATGTTTTATCAACCGAGTATTTTTCGTAACCTTCTTTTTTCTTCTCGCTGTATTTGAAGGTAAGTTCCAGTCCGCCATCAGGCGATTCTTCCCAGTCGTAGAGGTATCCTTTGCTGGCCTGTTTGCTCAGCGGGATTACCTTTTCGGTGTAGTTGTTTTGAGCCAGCGCTGCGGTTCCGGTAACGAGAGCGGCTGCAATCAAAAAGGATGTTTTTAGCATGTTCATTTTTTTATATTTTTTAATTTAACGGTTGGAAGCAAAATGCAAAGAAAGGCCAATACTTAAATAGTTGGAACGATTTGTCAGATTTCCCTGATAGTTTTCATACCGTACCAGAATGCCGCGGTAAGAGTCTTCGCTGTTTAAAATATATTTGAGCTGCCATTGAAAATGGCTGTACGGAGAATTGTTTTTACGCTGGGCGTACGAAACTTCGGTAATGAGTTTTTTATACCGTATCACCGGTTGAAAATGAAGGGGAGATAGCGTTCCTCCGTTCACCGGGTCGGCATTAAGCAGCGAGTAGGCTTTTATTCCCGCATCTAAGTTTTCGCTAATTCCGTAATACGCCTGCAGGCCGGCTTCGGCTCTTCCCCAAAGCATGATATGATACGTGATGTTTGATTCTGTGTAGCCCGATCCGATATCGGCACCTATCAAATCGCCCATGCGAAAGCGTCTGCTGCTAAACCCTCCGAAAAATAAATTCGCCATAGAGATGGTTGCCCCTGCCGAAGCGCCATACGAAGCATAGTAGCGGGCGTCTGCCGATGAATAGGCTTTTTGGTAATGAATCAGCGGAACCCTTGATTCATTCATGAGTAATTCAGGGTCTTGTGCCAAACACCGGCTACCCGGTAAAAGCACTACAATCAGTATAGCAAAATACTTACTCATGCAAACAAATTTCAGTATTCGAAGGGTGCGATGCCATACCATAAAAGTGGTATTTACACAGCCGGGCATTTAAAATTCACGAATGAAAAACTTTATTAATGGCCTCGGTGCGTGATTGAACTTCGAGTTTGCGGTAAATATTACGGATATGGGTGCGAACCGTGTCGGTGCTTAAAAAAAGCTGGTCGGCAATTTCTTTATAGCGCAATCCTTTGGATAAAAGCTGCAGTAACTCCTGCTCTCTTTGAGTGAGTGTATGTGTATTGGGTTCGGCCTGCGGCTTCTGAAAATTGGAAATTACCTTGCGGGCAATCATCGAGTTCATAGGCGAGCCCCCGTTATGCAGGTCGTGAATGGAGTCGAGCATTTTACCCGGTTCGGTTTTTTTCAATATATAACCGGTAGCACCGGCTTTAAGCGCGTTAAAAATATGTTCATCGTCTTCGTACACCGTGCACACCATAAACTGCATATGCGGATGCAGGGGCTTGAGCAGGGTCATGCACTCAATGCCCGACATGCCGGGCAGGTTTATGTCCATCAGCACCACATCAACCGGATGCTGTTTTAATGTTTGCAGCGCATCTTCGGCATTCGAAAAAGTGTACTCGCAGGTAAAGCCCTCGCTCATGCCCAGAATTCCGGCCCAGCCTTCACGTATATCCGTTATATCTTCAACTATTGCTACCCGTATCATTTTTGTCAAAGGTCATCACAAATGCGGCAATGTGCAATACGCATTTCATGTGATGTTAAATAATTACCCGTATTTCCAACTGTGTGCCTTTATCCGGTTGTGATTGAATGGTTAAACCGGCTTTTATGTTTTTGGCTCTGCGCTGCATATTAGCTACTCCGTTGCCAAACTGCCGTGTATTGTTCATATCAAATCCTTTTCCGTTGTCGGCAGCGGTAAAAATTACCTGTGTTCCGTTTACCTTCATTTCAAGTGTTACCTGGGTGGCGGCTGCATATTTGTAACTGTTGTTAAGTGCTTCTTTCAGTATTAAGTAGATATTTCTGCGTACTTCAGAGGGAACGGTGAGGTTTGGCATAGGCTCGGGAAACAGAAACACACAGCGGATTTCATTTTCTTCAAATAAATCGGTGGTGAATTCCCTCAGGTAGGCCATTAAACTTTGCATGGAGTCGTGCCGCGGATTTAATGCCCACACAATTTCGCTCAGGTTGTCTACCAGTTCACGTGAGGCCAGTACAATTTTTTCGGCCTGCAATTCGGCATTTTCGTTGCGTTTTAGTTTGTGTTTTAGCAATTCACTTTGAATGGCAATGCGCGAGAGACCTGAACCCAGATCGTCATGCATATCTTTCGAAATACGTTCGCGTTCTTTTTGTACTGCCTGTTGTTTTTCCAGTTCGCGCAATTTTTCCCGAAGCCTGCGTGCAATAAACTGTCTGATGAATAAAATAAGGAAAGTCAATCCTGCGGCTGTAGTAAGAAGAACAAACCACCACTGTTTCCAATAGGGAGGAGTAATATGGATACGGATAAGTGCGGTTTGAGGCCCCCATACTTCATCATTGTTGCTTACCTGTACTTTAAAAGTGTATTTGCCCGGAGGCAAATTGCTGTAACGTGCCAAACGCGCCTTACCGGCAAGTACCCATACTTTATCCCACCCTTCAAGCAGGTAGCGGTATTCGTTTTTTGACTGGTTGGTAAACTCTAACCCGGCAAATTCAAATGTTAGGGTGCTGCTGTCGAACGGTAACGTGATATGGCTGCTTCCGGCCATTTCTCCCGATACTGTGCCGTCATTAATTTTAAGGGAGGTGAGCACAGCCAGCGGAGTGTAGGGATTATCTTTTAGTGTTACCGGAAAAAATGCATTAAACCCGTTGATACCACCAAAAAAAAGTTCGCCCGAAACACTTTTGTAAAAAGCACCTGTATTAAATTCGTTTGATTGCAGCCCATCGGTTACATTATAGTTGTGACAGCTTTTGGTGGCCGGATTGTAGCAAATAAGTCCTTTGTTTGAACTCATCCACAGTTGTCCTTTTTCATCAGGAAGTACCGCATACAGGTAGTTATCGGCCAGTCCGTCATCGGTGGTAATAAGGGTATATGAATTTTGTTGCAGGTTGTATCTGATGAGTCCCTTTTCCGATGCCATCCACAGAATACCCGACAGCGTATCTTCGTAAAAACAACGCACATTGGTTTGCCATAATATACGGTCGGTAATTTCCAGATTTCCGTTGCGGTATTTTAAAATAAACAGGTACGAATTGCCGGCAGTACTCACCCAAATGCGCTTGTCTCTGCTTTGGTGAACACGCAAAATAAGTGTGTGCAGGTTTTTATTGAGCTGAAGCGTATCCATTTTCCGGTTTTTGTATTTGGCTTCGAACAAACCGAGCCTTGTAGCTACCAGCGTAGTTTTTTCATCGGTATGGCAAATGTCGTATACTAAATTATTGCTTTCAACCCGGTCAGCTTTCGGGTTGCTGGGCACTTCTTCATATTTTCCGTTGTGGTAATAATCTATCCCGTTATCTGAACCGATTATCAGATTTCCGTACACATCGGTGGTAATACAGGAAACAATATTGCCAAATACTTCTTTTCGTTTAAGCTGCTGTGTTTGATTTTTTTTGCGGTCAATAATCAAAATGCCGTTTTCATGTGTGCCTGCCCAAATATTTTTTTGCCGGTCTTCATAAAAACATTTGATAAAAGTGTGTTCGGCATACACATTTAATTTGGGAGGTTTCAGGTCTGTTTTATTAATGCCGCCCCCATCGGTACCAATCCATAAATTTTCCGATCGGTCAATAAACAGGTAGCGAATAATATCAAACGAAAGGCTTTTAGGGTCATTCGGATCGTTTTGAAAAGTAGTAAGGGTTTGCGTTTTCAGATGGTAACACAGCAACCCCGATTTGGCCGTTCCAATCCACAAGCGGTTGTAATTATCTTTTACCAGAGTATAAGCGATAGGAGCTGTATGGTTTTTAGTGAGGTCAATCCAGTGGTGTGTTTTAGCAGTGAGTTGGTATTGCATTACCCCTTTCTCGGTTCCAATCCACATGGTTTCATTTTTTTTATCGAAGCAAAGTGAAATAGTAAAGGTAGAGCCGGTAGCTTTAATTTCTTTTTCCAGAAGCTTTATAAACTGCTTTTGCGCAACAGGGAATACAACTAATTTCCAGTTGCCGATAAAAAAAATGGTGTCGTTTATCAAAAGCCCCATGCGGTTGGGGCCACCATCGCCCGAGTATCGGATGCCCTCGGGCATTTCTATAAAAAACGATTTTTTTGTTACCTCATCATAACATCCTAAGGTATTGCTGCCGTTCAAAAACCAAAGATTATTTTTGCTGTCAAAGCCTATGAGTTCGCAGTCAAAATCATTTCTTCCTTTGCTGTTATATAAAGGAACGTGTTCAAACTGTTGCCTGGCATACACAAATTTATTCAGCCCTCCCGATCGGGTTCCAAACCACAGATTTCCGTTTTTATCTTCCAGCGCTTTTGCGGTGATAAAACTGTTGCTCAGTCCGGGTTTTGTGCGTTGTCCGGTTTTAAATGATTCAAAGCGGTAACCGTCAAACCGGTTCAGTCCGTCACCGGTGCCAAACCACATAAACCCTTTGGAATCCTGAAAAATAGAATACACCGAACTTTGCGAAAGTCCGTCATCCACATTGTAGCGTACAAATTTGTGTTGGCCGTAAGAACTTACGACAACGAAAAAGAAAAAAATGAAACCAAAAGCCCTTATTTTCGTTAAGTAGTATATCATTCGCATTAATTCCCCCTGTTTAAGCGAACTTTGCCCCGAAAATATATGGCTAAAAAAAATAATACGGTAGATAAAAAAAATGTGGTGCTTGAAGATGAGCTAATTGAAGTGCTTGGAGCCCGTGAGCATAATCTTAAAAATATTGATATTACCATTCCAAGGAACCAATTGGTGGTGATTACCGGACTTAGCGGAAGCGGTAAATCATCCCTGGCCTTTGATACCATTTATGCCGAAGGGCAACGCAGGTATATGGAAAGTTTTTCGGCCTATGCCCGTCAGTTTATAGGCAATATGGAACGCCCCGATGTAGATAAAATTGAAGGGTTGAGTCCGGTTATTTCCATTGAGCAAAAAACGGTAAATAAAAATCCGCGTTCTACCGTTGGAACCATTACCGAAGTGTACGATTTTTTGAGGTTGCTTTATGCCCGTGCATCCGATGCCTATTCTTACGTAACGGGTGAGAAAATGGTGCGCCTGAATGAAGATCAGATTTTACATAGAATTATTGAACAGTTTTTCAGCAAAAAAATATTGGTGCTTGCTCCGGTAGTAAAAGGGCGCAAAGGGCACTACCGCGAACTTTTTGAACAATTGCGCAAGCAGGGATTTACCAAAGTGCGCATTGACGGAGAGGTAAAAGACATTACTCCTAAAATGCAGGCCGACCGGTATAAAATTCATGATATAGAAGTATTAATTGACCGCATTCAGGTTGATAAAAACTCAGCCACCCGAGTAGGAGAATCGGTGCGCACTGCTTTGCGCATGGGCAAAGGCATTATGATGGTAACAGATGATGCAGGCAAACAGGCAAGCCATTTCAGCCGTTATCTGATGGATCCCGTTTCCGGAATTTCGTATGACGAGCCACAGCCCAATACGTTTTCGTTTAATTCGCCTTACGGATATTGCCCGGTGTGCGAAGGATTGGGTGTTGTAAGCAATATTGATGTGCACTCCATTATTCCGGATAAAAAACTGAGCATTAACAAAGGGGCTCTCGCACCGCTGGGCGAATTCAGAGAGAACTGGACTTTTGTGCAGCTGCGCGAGTTGGCGAAGCAGCACAAATTCAGTTTGGCCGATGCGGTAGAAAAAATTCCAAAGGCCGCAATGGAGATAATTTTGTACGGCAGTGATGAAATATTGAAAGTGAACTACACCTTCAGCAGCGGAGCCACCCAAACGTACAGCAGCAACTGGGAGGGGTTGGTTCCGTTAATTACCCGTCACTACCACGAAAAAAGTTACGATGCCATTTACAAGTGGGCCGAAGAATTTATGACGGTGCGCAATTGCCCCGAATGTGATGCCGCGCGATTAAAAAAGGAATCGCTGCATTTTAAAATCTGTGATAAGAATATTGCCGAACTGTCGCGAATGGATATTGGGAACTTAGCCAAATGGTTTGACGGAATAGAGCAGCGCCTTAGTGATAAACAAAATATCATCGCTGCCGAAATTTTGAAAGAAATCAGGTCGCGCATCGGGTTTTTACTTGATGTGGGTTTGAGTTACCTCACGCTTAACTCTCCCTCAAAAACGCTTTCGGGCGGAGAAGCACAACGCATTCGTTTAGCCACTCAAATCGGGTCGCAGTTGGTAGGGGTATTGTATATTCTGGATGAACCGAGTATAGGATTGCACCAGCGCGATAATGAACGGCTCATTAAATCGCTTAAAGATTTGCGCGATTTGGGTAACTCGGTCATTGTGGTGGAGCACGACAAGGATATGATTCTGGAAAGTGATTACGTGCTTGATTTAGGGCCTGGAGCAGGCGTGCATGGCGGGCATATTGTGGCCAGGGGAGAAGTGCCGGTGTTTATGAGTCAGCGCAGCATTACAGCCGAATACCTGAACGGTGAGCGTAAAATTGAAGTGCCGGCTGTAAGAAGAGGCGGAAACGGAAAACATTTTTCATTACAGGGATGCGGTGGAAACAATTTGAAAAATGTAAGTGTCGATTTTCCGTTAGGAACGTTTATTTGTGTTACGGGTGTGAGCGGAAGCGGAAAATCAACCCTGATAAACGAAACATTATACCCAATCTTAAATCAGCACTTTTATAATTCAAATAAAAAACCGTTACCGTATAAAAAAGCCGATGGGTTAAAACACCTTGATAAAGTAATAGAAATTGATCAGAGTCCTATAGGGCGCACTCCGCGAAGCAATCCGGCCACCTATGTGGAAGTATTTGCCGATATCAGGAATTTATTTGCTGAATTGCCCGAATCAAAAATTCGCGGGTATAAACCGGGCCGTTTTTCTTTTAATGTAAAAGGAGGAAGGTGCGAAACCTGTCAGGGAGGAGGAATGCGGGTGATTGAAATGAATTTTTTACCTGATGTGTATGTGCGGTGCGAAGAGTGTGACGGAAAAAGATATAACAAAGAAACACTTGAGGTACGTTACCGTGGGAAATCCATTAGTGATGTACTGAATTTACCGATAGAGCAGGCCGTAGAATTTTTTGAAAATGCTCCGCATATCCTGCGAAAAATTCAAACCCTGCACGATGTGGGTTTGGGGTATATTACGCTGGGGCAACAAAGTACTACCCTTAGCGGAGGAGAAGCCCAACGGGTAAAACTGGCTACCGAGTTAAGTAAAAAAGATACCGGAAACACATTTTATATTCTGGATGAACCCACCACAGGTTTACATTTTGAAGATGTGCGTGTGCTGCTTGAAGTACTGAATAAACTGGTTGAAAAAGGGAATACCGTTTTGGTTATCGAACACAACTTAGATGTAATTAAAGTGGCCGATTACGTAGTAGATTTAGGGCCTGAAGGCGGAAGCGGTGGCGGCCAGATTATTTGCTCGGGAACACCGGAAGAAATTGCCCGTAATAAACATAGCCATACGGGAAGGTTTTTGAAAAAGGAACTGGAGTGAAAATCATTTACACATAACTGAGCCACCACTTTTTGTTTTGCCGTTTGTAGCGGTCATATTTTTTACAAACAGGGTATAGAAGAGCTATTACCAAAATCCAGATGACATACACTCCGCCTAAACCATACCCGAGTGTTGCGGGCCTGAATAAAAAAGGAGAGCCTTGCGAATGAATGGCGTCACTGCCAAAACCCTGAAGGTAGAACACCCCAACACATAACAGGTGAATGAGGTAAATATGCAGCAGGTAATAAAAGAAGGCAACCCTCCCAAACACCATCACCATTTGGCTTTGTTTATTTTTGAGTTGTTCGGTAAATGCCAGCAGGATTAATGCCGGGCCAATAGTGATGCACAGGTAGAGCAATGAAGGCGGGTATTTATTGAGGTTGATAAAGGACAAAACGGTAAACAGCATATTTTTCTGACTGCTCCACGGGTTGGGGTCTCCATAAATATTACTGAACCGTAACAATACAAATAAAAACAGCAGGACAGTTCCTGTTTTAATCAAAAATAGTTTGCGCTTCGTTTCGTTTACTTCAGAGGTAAATATTTTTCCCAGGCAATAACCAAGTGCCATCACTCCGGTCCAGGGTACAAACGGATAAAAAATGCCCAATACGCGTCCTTCGGCATACGGGTAAAAAACAAAATTACCACGGTGAAGTAAGTCCCACCAAAATCCGAACGGGCCGCTGTGCTGCGCTTCAACAGGGTCTAATAAATTATGTCCGAAAACGAGGGTAAATCCAATAATAAAAATGACACGAAACGGTAACCGGATTAATGCGCTCATCACAACCATACTTATTCCAATGGCCCATATTACCTGCAGTGCAATCATATGGTATTTGAAATCGAACGTCCAGCCGGGGCCCACTATAGCTATTTCGGCAACGATGAGCCACAGCCCGCGGGTTAATAAAAAAGTACTTAATTCTTTTTTGCTTTTACGTTCACCCACTAAAAAGGCCGATGTTCCCGAAAGAAAAATAAATACCGGTGCGCAATAATGAGTAATCCACCGCGTGAAAAATAATGCGGGAGTGGTGGAGTTCAAATCTAACGGGTCGCCCTGCATGGCTCCGTTATGAAAAAAGTCGCGCACGTGGTCGAGTGCCATTAAGATCATCACCACCCCGCGCAAAAAATCAATACTGTGAATTCGTTTAGCCGGCATAAGACAAAGATAGCAGAAGTTAATGGTCCGGCATCATACAAGGGAAAATGAGTTTGAGTGCCTGTTTCAGTTCACGGCAAGTCGTATTCCGTTTTCTTCAATCAGTATTTTTCGTTCCCGAAACAGCCCTCCGATGGCTTTTTTGTAGGTTTTTTTACTCACGCTGAACTGCGCATAAATTTCTTCAGCAGGACTTTTATCGCTTAAGGGCAGAAACCCCTTATTGTTTCGCAGTGTTTCCAGAATTTGCGAACCCAGATCGGTTACTTTCTCGTATCCGGGTTTATGTAAAATTAAATCTAAACGTCCGTCTTCGCGCACCGAACTTACATAGGCTTTTAACCGAAGTCCTGCCTGTAAGGGCTGGAAAATTTCGTTGTGATAGAGTATTCCGCTATTGGTATTATTTACTACGCATTTGTAACCGAGTTCGGTATTTCGTACTACCAGCACATCTACTTCCTGCCCCTGTTCAAAGGGCAATTCTTCTTTGTTTAAAAAACGATCAACACGAGCCGAGGCCAGCGGACGTCCGTTTTCGCCATCGGTAAACACATACACTACGTAGTATTCCCCTTCCTGCATGGCAGGTTGTTGTTCCCTGAACGGAACAAATAGATCTTTAGGCAAACCCCAGTTCAGAAAGGCCCCATTCGGAGTAATATCAACGGCCTGCAGCAACGCAAATTCTCCTGCCTGAGCCAATGGTTTTTCGGTAGTGGCAATGAGCCGGTCTTCCGAATCGTAGTACAGGAATACCTCTATTTCATCTCCTTCTTTGGCTCCTTTGGGCACATATCTTTTAGGTAATAAAATTTCGCCAAGTTCGGCTCCGTCTAAGTAAACGCCAAAATCAAGCGTTTTTGTAATTTTAAGCGTATTTGTTTTTGCTACTTCGGGCATTGGGCAAATATAAAGGTATTACCTAAGTAAGAGGACTCTTTATGTTAACTTAAATTGATTTTACCGGTTGTGTTGTACAAAATAGTTCCCACTTGCTGTTACCTGCATTGTAAATTTTAAGGTATCCGGCTTTGAGTAATTCCCTTTCATCAGCAAAAGAAGCAGGTAAGCGGTGCGGGTAATAACGGACTTGTTCCTCCGGGTGCAGGTAGAATAGCTGCGGTTCGGTAAAACCTGCCTGCGCAAAACCAAGTTTTTTGTAACTGTCTCCGCTGCTCCAGTCGCTGTCGGCATAAGTCATTAGATGGGCGGGATGGTGGTTTGTGATAAAGTGATTTAACAATTTGCCGAGCCCTCCGGCAACAGTAACTCCGCTTTTACTCGCAAAACGTACCAGTTCAAAAGACCGATACGGAACGACCCGGTTGTGCATTACACGGCTTTTGCTGAAAGTAGCTACAGCAACCAATTCACCGGAGTGGATTAAACCGTATTTGTAATAGGCGGTGGCGCTGTTTTGCAGGTGATGTGTGTGTAAAAAATCATCCGCCTGTTTTTTATCTAAACGCACCACCGAAGTCTGCCGGGCATGAATGCGTTTTCGTTTGCCAAGCAGGGCAAGTAGCCGTGCTTTTACCAGATTGTTTTGAGTGTTCCATACGTCTTCGCACAAATGAATCACCTGTTTATTTTGTTTTTGCATCCGGCCTGATAAATTTACCGGAAGGCCGGGGTTTGTTTGCCGCATATCGGCATAGGTAATCAAATGCAAAAACAGCTTGTCCGATAGCTGAAAAAGCAGACCATGCCTGTCTGCTTCGGGCAGTATTTGTTTTACCGGTATATTTTCAGACTCAAAAAATGATTCAACTTCTTTCGGAAAATCCATGAAGAACAAAGGTAAGCGATTATTAACTGTTGATTAAATTTTTGCATAACAGTAAAGCCTCGGTTATTTGGTGTAAATTCGCGTCCTTTCAACCATTTTATGAATAAAAAATTACAACTTTTGACGGTGTTCATGCTCTTTGCATTAGGGATGCAGGCACAAACTACCCTGCCCACCTGGTGGAATTTTTCGAGTCCCGGCATTGCCACGCCTCCCAATGGATGGAGTTACAACCTCACTATTTCAAATGGAAATTTAACGTATACCGGATCAACCAATTCGGTGGGAGGAGATAATATTTCCTGCCGGCTCGATGCAACGGGAGAATATGTGCAGGTATGGTTTGCCGACAAACCCGGCCCGGTAAGTTACTGGATTAAGGGAACGGGCATTTCTCCTGCTCCTGCTTTTGCCGGTACGTTCAAAGTTCAGGAGTCGGTTGACGGCAGCACCTGGAATGATGTGCATACGTTTAACAATACGGATCTAACAGGTACCATGACCCGTTTTTCTGATAATTTGCAAACAGCTTCCCGCTATGTGCGTTTTTATTACACCAGCAAACAAACAGGAAGTAATGTGGCTCTTGATAGTGTTACCATTCAAACAGCACCACCGCCTGCAACGCCATCCATCAATGTGAAACAGGGAACAGCAACCATCATTAATGGCGGCCAATATATTGTAGGGAAAACGGCTGCTACCACTTTTACCATTGAAAATAAAGGAACGCAGGATACATTGGTTATTTCGGGTTCTTCCATTACCGGCAGCGAAGCTTCGGATTACAGCGTAACGGGAATGCCTGCAAAAATTGCAGCCGGTTCATCAGGCATGTTCACTTTGAATTTTAACCCTCCTGCTTCCAGCGGAAGCCGTTATGCCACACTTTCCATAAGCAGCAACGACCCCGATAAAGGAACTTACCTCGTCAACCTGTATGGAATTAGTGGAAACTATGCTACCGAACCTAATATCCCGGTGGGGCCAATTCAGTTTACCTCAGTGAAAGCATATGGATTTAAAGCATCTTTCAATAATCCTTCTCCGGTAAAACCCGAAGGATACCTGGTACTGCGCAAAAAGGGAGCATTTATTTACGAAGGTCCGGTGGATGGTCAAACTTATAAGAAAGGAGACTACATTGGTGCGGCACAGGTGGTTTTGGTTGGTACCGATACGGCATTTACTCCCACCTATATTTTTGAAGGGAATGATTATTACTTTAAAATATACCCATACAATGGCCCTGAAGGATTTCAAAATTATTATACCATTGGTGCTTTGCTTAATTATTCCATCAGTGTTCCAAAAAGTAATCCGGGAAGTTATTACAGTGGCATCAACTCGGCCTCGAGTGATTTTCTTACCAAACTTCATAACAAAATCAACCCGCATGATACGGTATTTTACAGCCTGTACATTGCCAAAATTATCAATACGTTTATCACCCGCGATACCAGTGGCGGTAAAAAAGTAGTGAATTGTGTGTACACCGGAATTCCGTATATTTATGATGAACCGTTTTTGTGGTGGAGCGGTGCCAACAGCGGTATACTTACACGCGAACATACCTTTGCTCAAAGCTGGATGCCTACTGATGCCCAGTTGCCGGGTAACCCTGAATTTCCTGAATACAATGACGTACATAATTTATTCCCGGCCGATCAGGCTAATGCCAATGGAAAACGTTCTAACTATCCTTTTGGAGAAATTGTGGGAGCACCTACCTATACCTCGCCAAGCGGCTATGGAAAATTAGGTAAAGATGCAAACAACAATACAGTGTGGGAGCCCCGCGATGATCAGAAGGGTGATTTGGCCCGCGCTATTTTTTATATGCTCACCTGTTACAACGGAGTAAACGGAAATAACTGGAGAATGCCGGCAACACAAAGCGAAGCTTTATTGAAAAAATGGCACTTTCAGGATTTGCCCGATGCCATTGAAAAATCGCGACAGGAATTAATTTATGACCTGCAGCACAATAGAAATCCGTTTATTGACAGCCCCAATTTTGCCTGCCGCATCAACTTTACCAATATGACCTGGAACAGCACCGTGAGTGGCTCTTGCGGTATTCCCCAAATCAATGTGCTGAATCCCGACACAAGTGTGGAAGATGTTCATGACGTGGGAATGCTTCCCATTCAATGGTCATCATTAAATGTGGACAGTGTAAAAATTTACTATATCGTAAATGATACCGGAGTACATGTAATTACTCCCGGGGTGGCGGCATCGGCCGGATTTTATAACTGGGTAACCGGTTCAAGTAACGGAGACAGCTTACGAATAAAGATTGAGAGCAAAACAGATAATACGGTGTTTGGTGTTTCGCCCAAATTTGTGCTGCTTCAAACACTGGGTATGGAGCAACTCAATTCCCTGAATATTTCGGTTTATCCAAATCCGTCAAAAGGCAGTTTTACCGTTAATGTGAACGGAGAAAAAAATGTAACCTGCGAGTTGTATGATTTGCGCGGGGTTTTACTCCAAACACAAACGGTATCATCGGGTAAAATAAACATGAGTACGGGTGATAAAAAGGGTATTTTTATTTTGCTGATGCGCTCGCAAAATGGCACCTCGGTACAAAAAATAGTTTCGGAGTAAACCGAAGCAACTTGCTGATTCCGGCTGAGTTAAATAAGTTTGGATGCTACATGAACTAAGGGGCATCCGGGGAATTTAGCCCAGCCGGTTATTTTTTCTCCAAAAAATAAGTATAATGCACTATGAAAAAGGGATTACTAATTTTATTGATGCTGCTTGGCTGTTTAGCGGCCGATGCACAAAAGGGAGTTTTACTACAGGCTTCAGGAGATTTAATTAAAGAAGGAAACGAGTTATACGATAAGCGAAAGTTCAGGGAGGCCGTTTCGAAATACGAACAGGTTTCGCGCAACGATACCAATTATGCATGGGCCGTTTTTGAAACAGCGCTCACGTATCAGCAAATGGAAAATTATTCCAAGGCGGTAGAGGTATTGTTAAAAGGACTTACTCTTGATTGTGACCGGGAACATAATTTTTACCACATGCTGGGAAACAATTATAACCTGATGGACAGCACCGCTCTGTCGCTTAAATACCTCGATGAAGGTATTGCCAAATATCCCAATCATTACCTGCTGTACTTCTACAAAGGCATGACACTTCTTTCACTTAAGAAAGACAAAGAAGCATTCGATGCATTTAAAAAAGCCATTGAAATTAATTATTACCATGTGGGCAGTCATTTGCAAATGGGAAATCTGGCTTACAAATACGGAATGGTAGCTCCGGCTTTAATGAGTTACACATTTGCCTTAATGTTTGAGCCAAACTCAAAACGGGCAATGGAGGCCATTGGAAATATGGTGAAGCTGATGAAGGTGGAGGACATGACTCCGGAAGACCGTTCTAAGTTTATGAATTACCAGCCGGGGAATAACGATCTGGAAGATATTGATCAGATTATTGCCTCGAAAGTGGCTCTTGATCCAAAATACAAATCAAAATCAAAAATAAACGACCGTATCATAAACCAATTGCAGATTTTGTGCGAGAAGTTAATTGAAAAGGGAGACGACAAAGGTTTCTGGATGGAAAATTATGGCTGGTTCTACAAAAAAATATATGAGCAAAACCAGTTTGCGGGAATGACTTACCTTATATTCTCGGGTGTGGGAAGCGATGATGTACAGCGTGTGATTAAATCAAATGCAA
This sequence comes from Bacteroidia bacterium, assembly GCA_019695215.1. Lineage (GTDB taxonomy): Bacteria > Bacteroidota > Bacteroidia > UKL13-3 > UKL13-3 > JAGPCK01. Next base: position 26,008 of record JAIBAK010000019.1, read on the forward strand.
AAAAGCTGGATGCGTTTAAAAAGTTTGCTATTGCCGAGGTAGCCGCTTTTCGTTCCGAAAAACCTTTTACCTATAAAGGACAGACTTATAAAATGACCCGTTACTTCAACGACAACGGAACTATGGAAGCCATGGGTGAAACAAATGCCAAAACCGGTAAACAAACAGGCAAATGGTTTTTGTTTGGCAACAACGGGAATCTTACCGTAGAGCTTGAACTGGACGATGCAGGTGAAAGGGCAGGAACCTGGTACTGGTATTACGACAACAACCAGGTAAAAGAAGAGGCAAGCTATCAAAACGGTAAACTAAACGGACAAAATAAAGAATACACCCGCGATGGAGTGATGACACTTAACGCAAGTTATAAAGACGGAAAGGCAGAAGGCGATTATTATTCTTACTATTCAACCGGACAACTGGAAGAACAATCATTTTATAAAAACGGTGAGCGAAACGGAGAGGCCAAAGTATATTTCCGTAATGGCTCACGCAAATACATGGTGATGTATAAAGACGGGCAGAAAACGCATTATAAAGCTTATTTCAATAACGATAGTCTGTATGAAGTTTATGCGATGAAGGATGGCAATGCTGTTGGCGATTACATTTCCTATTACAACAATGGGCAGGTGCAGTCGAAAGGAAAATATAACGATGACAAAGCAGACGGCCCGTGGATATATTACTACCGCAACGGGAACAAAAAATACGAAGGCACGTATGTTAACGGCAAAGCAGTAGGGGTATGGAATTATTACCACTCCAATGGCGCTTTTGAACACAAGGAAGAATACGATGAAGACGGCAAAACCAAAGGCTGGATAAAAATGTTTGATATTGACAGCGTGCTGCACTTTGAATATTTTTATGAAAAAGGGAAAATCAGAAAATATACTTTTTACGATAAGGCAGGTAAAGTAATCTCAAGCGGTCAGGAAAAAGGAGGAAAACTATATCTTAAAGGTTATTACCCCGAAGGCGAAGTGGTAGAAATGGAAGGCACCCTTGATGACGGAGAACGTGACGGAGTATGGAAGTTTTATGACCGCTCGGGTGCTATGACTTCTAAAGCCGAATACAAAAAGGGGAATCAGGACGGATTAAGTGAAACGTTTTTTGCCAACGGAAAAATAAAAACCCGCTGCACAATTAAAGAAGGAGATTACGATGGATACTACACCCGCTATTTTACCAATGGAAAAGTAGATCGCGAAGGGTGGTATGTGGCGGACAATATGGAAGGCGACTGGTTCTACTACCACCTCAACGGAAACACAGAGAGTATCACCAGCTACCTCTATGATAATATCACCGGGCACGAAGAATATTACAACGAAAACGGGCAATTACAAAGCGATTATTACTGGGAAGATATTCATACCAATCGAATCACCACCTATGATACCCTCGGGAATGTGGTAGCCGATAATAAACTGAATCATGGAAACGGTACCTATAAATTTTTATATGCCGATGGCAAATTGAAATATCTGGGAAAATACCGTAACGGACAATTAGACAGTGTGCGCACAGGGTATTATCGCAGTGGCAAAATCAGGTCGCGCGAAGAGTTTATGTGCGGCAGACGTGTAGGGAAATATGTTTTGTATTGGGAAAACGGAAAAATTTCGGTAGAAGGGAGTTATTTCTGGGACAATAAAGAAGGTGAATGGAAAGACTATGACGAAAACGGCAAGCTGGAGGAAGTAGCAACCTGGAGCAACGGGGAGCTTGAAGGGACTACAACCTGGTATTACGACAACGGAAAAATAGAAGTTCAGGGAATATACCATGAAGGAAACAGGGAAGGGTGGTTTACTTATTACGAGCCGGGCGGAATGGTACGTTTTAAAGTGCGTTATATTGAAGGAGTGGCACAGGCATATTCTTATCTTGATAAAGACGGAAAATATGTTCCTGAAATTTCTCTGAATCACGGTAACGGTACGGTAAAGGCTTATTTCCAGAACGGAGCTGTATCGGCCGAGCTTGAATATAAAAACGGATGGCTCTTTGGTACCCGTAAATTATATTTTCCCAATGGAAATATTCATAAAGAAGAGCCATATACCGATGGGGATATTGATGGGGTGTGGAAGGAATATTACCCAAGTGGTAAAATAAAAGCAGCTGTAAATTATTACATGGACTGTTTTAACGGAGCAGCGGTTTGGTATTACGAAAATGGAAAAATTGAAAAGGAAGGAAACTATATTTTAGACACTGCGCACGGGGTGAGAACAAAATATGACGTGACGGGAAAAGTAACAGAGCGAAAAGTTTTTGTGTATGGGGAAGAAACTAAATAAAACCATCTCCTGTCTGCTATGTGTGACAGGATTGATGCATCACGCGTTTGCTCAAAAACCGGATGCAGCCAGAGTAAACGAAACCATTGATAAGTATGGGAAAAACCATAACGTAGCAGTGTTTTCCAATAAGGAACACCTTACCATTGATGTAAATAAAAAAGGTGAAATAACGGCAGTGAACAAAGTAGTGTCGGAACGGCTGATGCTTACCGAAAATACGGCCGATTACAATGAACAGGAAATTCATTTTACCAGTTTCACCGAAATAAAAGACATCAACGCGTACTCGCTTCAGCTCGACAACGGCTCTTTTAAAAAAATACCTGCACGGGGATTCTCCACTCAAAACGCCACTTCGGGCGGGATTTTTTATGACGACCACAAAAAAATTAATGTAACGTATGCTGCCCCCACCAAAGGCACTATTACTCATTTAGATTATACCGAGGTGTACAAGGAAGCACGTTTTCTTTCTTCGTTTTTCTTCGGGTTTTACGTGCCGGTAGTTGACCAGGAGTTTAAAGTTACCGTGAGCAACAAGGTTAAAATAAAGTACCTTTTGCGTGGCGACAATACCGACAAAATTACATTTACCAAAACCGAATCAGGAGGGAAAACCACCTATTGCTGGACGGCAGGTACCGTGCGTTTTCTTACCCGCGAAGGGCATACCATGGGCTATCGTCATTATTCTCCGCATATCATCATTTATATTGATGAGATTGAAGTTGCAGGGAAAAATCAGCCTTTTTTGCATGATGTAGGTTCGCTTTACAACTGGTACTATTCCATGATTGAAAAAGCCGATACCGATACCAACGGCAACTACCAGTTAAAACAACTTACCGATAGCTTAACGGCCGGAGTTACCGCCCCTCTTGAAAAAGCAAAACGTATTTATTACTGGGTGCAAAAAAACCTGAAGTATGTGGCTTTTGAAGACGGACTGGGGGGATTTGTTCCCCGTATGCCAAATGACATTTATGAAAAAAGATATGGCGACTGCAAAGACATGAGTTGCCTGCTGCATAAGTTACTTGATTTAGCCGGACTGGATGCACGCTTGTGCTGGATTGGTACGCGCGATATTCCATACAAATACAGTGAGGTGCCTACTCCGGCCAGCGACAACCACATGATAGCAACAGTGGTGATTGACGGTAAAAGGTATTTTATTGATGGTACCTGTGCTTATTGCGCCTTTGATATGCCGAGCTCGTTTACGCAGGGAAAAGAAGCACTCATCAGTTTGGGAAAAGATAAATACCTTGTGGAAACCGTACCTGTAATGCCCAAAGAGTTTACCCTGATAAATGATTCGGTTTACCTTAGCATATCGGGGAATGAACTGATAGGCGAAGGCAAAGTTACTTATAAAGGATACACCAAGGTGGATGTAATGTATTCTTATTATGGCATGAGCAGCCGCCTTACCAACGAGGAAAAACTGAAAGCGTTTATTCAGCGCGGCAACAATAAAATTACCGTTGATTATGCACGTGCCAATAATTTTGAAAACAGCGACAGTGATTTTACCATCTATTATAAATTCAGACTTCCCGATTACCTTACGTTTGTTGGCAGCGAGGTGTACCTGAATATGAATCTCGAAAAAACATTTGACCAGTACAAACGCGATTTCTCTACACTTGATGTAGATATTGATAACGAATTTGCTTATCGGGTAAAAAATGTGGTGATACTAAAAGTTCCCGACAGCACTACGGTAGAATATGTGCCGGGTAATGCTTCATTTGATTCTCCTTTTTTTCGCTTTAAAATAGATTACCGCAAAGAGGGTAAAACCATTCGCCTCGACCGGAATTACGGAGTTGATAATATTGTATTGAGCCGCGATAATTTCCCCCTGTGGATGCAATGCAACAGCAAGGTGAAACAGGCGTACAAAGACCAGCTCATTTTAAAAATAAACGCAAAATAAACGTGCATGAATAAATATGTATTTCTGGCTGCCTGTTTTCTGTCGGCCATTCAGGGATGGGCTCAGTCTTCTCCTGAAAAAAAATATTACGATTGGGCAAAACCCGAAACCATTGAGCGGGTAAAAGTAAACGACACCACCGATCGTCCGGCTGATGTGCTCATGGATGAACGGGCCATTGAATATAAGTACGGAACCCAGGATTTGGAATATTATTCGTTTCGTCACATGGTGGTGCAGATTAATACCGACCGTGGCCTGGAGCGGTTCAACAAATTGTATATCGGGGTAGATGATGTAATCGATATTTTGCTCATAAAGGCCCGCAGCATTTCGCCCAAAGGAGTGGTGAAAGAAATTAATGAGGGACAGATGAAGGACCAAACAGATGAGGTGGACGGAAGCAAATCGAAAATATTTGCTTTTGAAGGATTGGAAATCGGGAGTATCATTGAATACATTGTGTATACCAAAAATTATTACGAGGTTTTCGGACGCATGATTTTCCAGAACGATCTGCCCGTGCACAAAGCCCGCTTTGAATTATACAGCCCCGATAACCTGCAGTTCAAACTAAAAGGGTACAACAGTTTCCCTTCTGTTAAAGACACTACCATTGGAGATAAAAATCATTACACCACCGATTATTTTGCCGTTGCTCCTTTGTTTGAAGAGAAGTATTCCAACTTCAGGGCAAATGTGTGCCGTGTAGAGTACAAACTGGCGTATAACACTTCTACCAAAGGGAAAGTGCCTATTTATACTTATGCCGAAGTAGCCAAAAATGTATATAACCGCATTTACTCACCGGCCGATAAACCAGCCAAAGGCCTGGAGAAAATTATTTCAAATTTAAAACTAAAGGATGCCCCGTTAGAGAAAAAAGCACGACTGATTGAAAATTATTTCAAAAGCAATATCAGTGTTAAAACCAACCAGCGGGTATCGGAAGAGATTGATGATATACTCAAAAATAAACTGGCCAGCGAATCCGGAATTACCAAAGTAATGGCTCAAACACTTGAACTGGCCGGAGTGAAAACCGAACTGGTGATTACCACCGACCGGTACCGTGTTCGGTTCGACAACGATTTTGAAACCTATAATTTTTTAGGCGACTACCTGATTTACCTTCCGGGCTTAAATAAATTTATTGCTCCTGGCGAGTCTTCATATCGCCTTGATATTACTCCGTATGATTATATCGGTAACAACGGCCTTTTTATTAAAGCGATTGAAGCAGGTGGTGTAAAAATGGGATTGGGCACCGTGAAAAAAATCGGAGTTCCATCAATGGATGATACCAAAGAAACCATTAAAGTAGATGTTACATTTAATCTGGATGATGATAAACTGAATCTTACTTACCACAAAGAGATGAACGGTTACCTCTCGGTGTTTTATAAGCCTGCCTACTTTGCGCTGGATAAGGAAAACCGCGATAAAATTATTACCGATATGCTCAAGGGTGTTTCTAAAGATGCTAAACTAAGTGATGTTACCGTAACGCATTCCGATATGAACAACGTGGAAGATAAAGAGCCTTTTACGGTAGATGCAAAAATGGAAATTTCGGAGTTGCTTGAGAGGGCCGGAACCCGCTACCTGTTTAAGCTGGGCGATATTATTGGGCAGCAGAGCGAAATGTATCAGAATAAAAAACGGCAAACCGATATTGAAGTGGAATACCCGCATCAGTACCTTCGTGTTATTCGCTTTAAAGTTCCTGATGGATACGATGCGCAGGGACTCGAAAAAATTAAAATGAATTTTGTACTCACCGAAGACGGAGAACAAACAGCCGGATTTATTTCGGACTATACGGTAGATGCCGATGGATGGATTACTGTTACCATTAAAGAGTTTTATGGTAAAATTATCTACAATGTATCAAAGTACGAAGAGTACCGCAAAGTAATTAATGCCGCTGCCGATTTTAATAAAGTGGTGGTGGTGTTTGTGAAGAAATAATTCCGGGTCTGTCGGTTGTAGCAACCGACAGCACAGGAATATCTCATAGACTTCGTCATGCTGAATTTATTTCAGCATCTCTCACCACATTAACTGATGCTGCTGACCCTGATAGCAATCGGGGCAGCCTGACTACATAGAGATTTGCTTTTGCAAAATTTTATACCGTAACTTTGAATAAACAAAACCCGCTGCTATGAGTCATATAAAATTACTCCTGCTCCTTGCCTCCCTTAGCTGCCTTAGCCTGCATTGTAAAAAAGAGGAAGACGAGATAAATAAATTGCCTCCTGCTACCTCCTGTGGGGCTGGCACTTTTGGTTGCCTTATTAATGGGAAAGCCTGGCCTATGGGAAAAGATGGGTATCATTATATCCAAGCTGAATTTAGTAATGGGGTACTTGATATAGGCTATTATATTAAAGATGATTTTAATAACTTTTTTGATAGAGAATGGGTTCATTTAGCGCCTAAACAGATTGATAAAGCTGGAGTTAATATTTTCCAAATGAAGGAAATAAGCAAAGGTTTTTTTTCAGTCCGTTCCAATGGCAATGCATATTTTTCTGTTGATCCCATTAATGAAAACGAGTGGGCATCTGTTACTATTTTTAGAATTGATTCCATCAATCGTATTGCTTCGGGTGCCTTTGATTTTTCCCTTTACAACGAAGAGGGTACAAAAAAAATTAAAGTTTCCTCAGGCCGTTTCGATTTCCATTACTAAATTTAAAAACAAACTGTTATGAAAAAACAAATCTTACTTAGTCTATTTGTATTTTTCGCTTTTCAGGCTTTAGCTCAAAGCGACTCTTGCTATACCGATTCAACCATTAATAAAACATTTGCTCAAATGGCCGATTCAGTATTTAAGCATGTTGATTTAAGTGAAGTGCCTACGGGCTACCTTATTGAAAAGGCCTTTAGTACCTTAGATAATCTGGCAGAATTTAACGGAAGTATAAACGACAGCAACGTAGCCAATACGCTTCTTTGGCTCAGGGCTTATGGCACATTGCACCGTGCCGCCATTGATACTGCAATTGCGCATGATACCACGTCTTTGTTTAATCTGGCAGATACCATGCAAAATTATTTGGATAGCGGATATATTCCCATTGCTGTTTTAAACATGCAGTACAACAGCATTAAAAGCACTGCCTTTTCTGTGCTGTCGGTTGCTACAACCGACAGACCCCAATTTGCCAACCCAGCAGGGTATAAAACCAAAAACCTTTCTATCTTTAGGGTGTGACTAAGGAGTTTTTGCTACATTACCCTAAAGGGTAAAAATAATTAACATCCTCAATAATTTGTTTTTGCAAAATTTTATACCTTAACTTTGAATAAACAAAACCCGCTGCTATGAGCCACATAAAACTCCTCTTGCTAATTACCTCCCTTAGTTGCCTTAGCCTACATTGCAAAAAAGAAAGCGAAGAAGATAAGTTGCCCCCAGCTACCGCAAGTGGTAAACAAACTTTTGGCTGTAAAATAAACGGGAAAAACTGGATTGGCGAAACAGGAAACTCTACGGCTGAATACTGGCAGGGGAGGATTAAAATTACTGGTCTTCAAGGGAGCAATCTTTCACCGAAAGCTTCTATAATGATTGGTATTGTTGACTACGCAATCACAAAACCTGGTTATTATGAGTTTAAGTACGATGATCCAGCAATCAGGTGTACTGCTACCTTAGAAGAAATTCAGGAGAATTACGAGCTTGATTACTGCCCAGGTGGTAAAGCCGCGCTAAATATTACACGCTTTGATACCATACAAGGTTACATATCCGGTCAGTTTAATTTTGTTGCCTGCAATAAAGAAAAAACTTCCTATATCATCGTAACCGAAGGTCGTTTCGATTTTAAATATAAATAAGTTTTACAGTATTTTTTATCCTTTTCCGTGCTGTCGGTTGCTACAACCGACAGACGCCAATTTTCCAACACAGCAGGTATAAAAACAAAAACCTTGCTATCTTTAGGGTGTGACTAAGGGGTTTTTTACTAAATTACCCTAAAGGGTAAAAATAATTAAAGCGCCCTATTGTTTGCTTTTACAAAATTTTATACCGTAACTTTGAATAAACAAAACCCGCTGCTATGAGCCACATAAAACTCCTTTTACTACTTGCCTCCCTTAGCTGCCTTAGCCTGCATTGCAAAAAAGAAAGCGAAGAAGATAAACTGCCCCCTGCTACCGCAAGTGGTAAACAAACTTTTGGATGTAAAGTAAACGGAAAAAACTGGATTGGCGATGAATTCTATTCTAAGGCTGAATACTGGCAGGGGAGGATTGGAATTGATGGTGTGCAAGGGGATGGCTTTGACCCTGATGCTGTTATTACAATCGGAGTCGTAGGTTACTCTATAACCAAACCAGGTTATTATGAGTTTAATTATGACGATCCGGCAATAAGGTGCTATGTCTTTTCTAAAATAAATAAGATATCTTACGAGCTTGATTACTGCCTCGGAGGTAAAGCCGCGTTAAATATTACCCGGTTTGATACCATACAAGGTTACATATCCGGTCAGTTTAATTTTGTTGCCTGCAATAAAGAAAAAACTTCTTATATCATCGTAACCGAAGGTCGTTTCGATTTTAAATATAAATAAATTTTACAGTATTTTTTATCCTTTACTAAATCTAAATCCTATGCATAAACTGTTAAAATCAACACTCTTTACTGTACTTTTTATTTTGGTATTCATTCAAAAAAATTGGGCGCAAACTTTTGAGGTAACCGATTCAAATGAATTTGACTTAACCTTTGATGTGATGGTTGACTCTTGTTTGGCTAATCTGAATGTAGATTCTATTCCTACGGGTCTACTTTTAGAAAAGGCTTTTCAAACAGCCGACCCCGGATATTTTACCGGATTTCTTACTGACAGCAATGTGGCCGACCATTTTACATGGAGGTGTTTGTACGGTACCATGCGAAGGGCTTTTATGGATACTACATTGGCTTTCGATTCATTAGGCATTGCAATGGACACCATTCAACATCATTACCTTGATTCTGGAATTATCCCTATCTCTGTACTCAATTATCAGTACGCCACCATAAAAGAAAATGCCCTTGAAGAAGGGATGCTTTATTTTAACGGCATTCAATTGTACGATGATACCGGGCGTACAGAAAGCCCCTATGAAACCCATACCTGTTTTGTGGCGGCTACCGGTGTTGCCGATCCCGGCAGTGATGAGGTAATATTTGCCCTGCCTGCTTATTTATATACCAGCAACGATACCAGAACTGTTGACTATATTGAAATAGATTTTGCAGACGGTGAAGGATGGCAAAACGGGCATTGGGGCGATATATTTTCAGTTGACTACAACACAACCGATACGGATTATGTAATTAAACTGCGCCTCCATTTTACCAACACCTGTGCTTTCCTTAGTCTATGACTAAGGAGTTAATTGTAAATTACCCTTTAGGGTAAAAATAATTAATCCACTTATTGTTTGCTTTTGCAAAATTTTATACCTTACCTTTGAATAAACAAAACCCGCTGCTATGAGCCATATAAAATTACTCCTGCTACTTGCCTCCCTTAGCTGCCTAAACCTGCATTGCAAAAAAGAAAGCGAATTGGATAAACTACCACCAGCTACTACTACAGGTAAACAAACTTTTGGCTGCCTAATTAATGGCAAAGCTTGGCCTATTGGAGTTAAAGGAAGCCACCTTTGGGTTGTAAATTATCAAAATCGTCAAATCGATGTGGGGTATTATATCAAAGATTCACCATTTGCTTTTACAGATAAAGAATGGGTAAGCATTACCTTAAAAAAAGTAAATAAACCTGGGTATTATTTGGTTTCTCTAGATGGGGTTTCTGAGTGTTCTATTTCAATTGGAAGCATAAATGATTCTTATTTTTCATCAGATAATGTCAATAAGAACGCCTACGCTTCAATTCTAATCACCAGATTAGACAGTATCAATCATTTTTTATCCGGCACTTTCGAGTTCAGTTTATTCAATGAGTCGGGTACCTCGCAGGTAAAGGTGAGTTCAGGCCGTTTCGATTTTAACTATCCATAATTACAATAACCTAATCATGTATTTATATGAAAAAAATTCTTAGCCTTTGCTTTGTGGCATACTTTATTAATTTAGGGTATGCTTTTGGTCAAAATGATTCTTTGTTCAAAGATTCTACCATTAATGTTTCCTTCGCTAAAATGATTGATTCCTGCTTTAAACATGTGGATTTATCTCAAGTGCCCACAGGTTTACTGATGGAAAAAGCCTCTACTTCTGTTGACTTAGCAGCATTTACAGGTCAGGTTACGGATAGTATTGATGCCAGCATTTATTTACTAAGAAGGGTTTACGGAACATTGCACAGAGCATCTGTTGACACAAATGTGGTTAAGGACACGGTGGATTTAGAATTGTTGGTTGATACGATGCAGCACTATCTTTCAAGCGGCAAGGTACCCATAGCCATTATTAATTATAAATATTCGTGTATTAAAGAAAATGCATTTGATAATAATCTTCTGAGAATGGAAGGTGTTGAACTGTTTGATGTGGATGAGCGCGAAGAAAATCCATACGAAACGCATACCTGTTTTATTGCGTCTGCTGCTTTACACATTGTTGATACAACTGTGGTAAGTTTTATTTTTCCGGAGCATCTTTACCTTAGCAACGATAGTAGGGCGGTTGATTTTTTGGAAGTCGATTTTGGTGATGGACAGGGTTGGCAAACAGTACATTTTGAGGATGAAGTAAATATTGATTATGATTCGGCACGTATGGTACAAATGAAGCTAAGGGTACATTTGGAAGACGATGCTATTTTGGAATCAACATATCCTATAAAAATTGAAGAAAATGTTTTTTTAATCGGAGAAAACTCCCTTGATTTTAATGAGTACTATTTTTTCATTTCCGATACAACTTTTGAAGGGGGTACTGGTTCAGCCCACGTATTTATACACTATGCCTGTAGTAATACGGAGAAAAAAATACGGAGGCCATTTATTTTTGCCGGAGGGTTTCACTCGCCAAAAGAAGTGTATGAAGCAGCAGCTTTTAAAGGGCCGGTTATTGGGCAAGGCTTTTGGCAAAAAATTAAAGAGGCAGATAAAAGTAACAATGTTATTTATCCACTTATTCTTAGTCAAGAATATGACCTTATCTATGTAGATTTTGTTAAAACCACCGATTATATTCAACGCAATGCCTATGTTTTAGAGAAAATAATAAATTGGGTAAATAACGAAAAAAGGGCTAACGGATCCATCGCACAGAATATCGTTTTTGGAAGTAGTATGGGTGGTTTGGTGGCTCGGTATGCTTTAGGGCATATGCACCAAATGCATTTAAATGATTTAGCACATAAACCAGACCACGATACCCGAGTTTATTACTCTCATGATTCACCACATCGTGGAGTAAATGCACCACTTGGTAAACAGGCAATGGTTAAAGGATTATATAATTATTTTTTTACGCTCAATCATTTTTCAACTAAAGAAATACCGGATGTATTCTGGGACTATGAAGCAATTTCATGCATCTCTGTGCAACAAATGTTGATTAACAATATTTTTCAAAATTCGTTGCATACAAATTTCTATAATGACTTAAATTCCGTTGCCGACTTTGATAACTTAGGGTGCAAATCGGTAGCTATTAGCAATGGATCAGGCACTGGGGTTGGGCAAGGTGTAGGGGTATATGGTACATTTAATTGGGTTCCGCTCTTGCCCGGATCATTAATTATGGAGTATAACTACGGGTCAAAGAATATTTGGGGTAAATCAAGTAGAAACGATATTTTCCATATATGGGCTGTTCCGGATGCAACTTCTGCTCTCACTTCAACAAAAGTATTCGATGGTTACATTTTGAATAAAATTAATAATCAGGTATTGTTTCCTTACTATTTTATATCAAATGCAACACAATGGAATGGGCTTGATGGAATGCCGGGTAGTTTAGGTGGCAGCAATGCGGGAGAACTTTCTGCACCAAATATTATTGGGTCGTTGTTGCATAAGCCAAGTCTTTATGCTGATTTCCCCTATCAATGTTTTATTCCCTCAATTAGTTCTACTGCACTTAACCCTTCAATTACAAGTTACACTTATCAAGTAAATAGTCACAGGAATGATGTAACCTTCAAACGTTTCATCACGCATGACGATGTTAACTCAAGCATCTCGTATAAAAATTGGTTCCACATAAATTTTAACGAAAATAATGCCCAAATTTTTGAAGAAGAAATGCTTGAAATGGCACCTGCTACCATTGCTGTAAATAATGCCTATAACTACGGTGCCCCTATAAGCGATTGGATAGGCACCACTACTGTAAACGGAACACTATCTATTAATAAAGATGAGATTGTTGGCCCCGGGCATATTACCCTCAGCGAAAATAACCCGCCCATGCCCGATAATACCGTTTATCGGGTAGAAACATTGCGGCACAACCAATGCTCAACGACCACCGTTACCATCACGGTAAACGGTAACCTTGAACTTGGTGATGAAAACACATCGAGAAGCGGAGAGCTGATTATTCACTCGGGATCAAAGGTTATTTTAGAAGATGACTCGTACCTGAAAATTTACAACAACTCAAAATTAGTAATAGAAGAAGGAGCCGAACTAAAAATTGTAGGCACCCCGCATATTTTACTGGGTGATGCCAGTTCGGTAATTGAAATACACGGCAAGTTAACCTTAGATGCCAATGCTCAACTAAATATTACCAGCACCAGCAACGGGCATATTGTTTTCAACTGCCCAACGGGCAGCTACTGCAATACCGATATTGGCAGCAATGCCGAAATAAACATTACCGGAAACAATCGAGAGGATAAAGTAATAAAAATTACAGGTAAAGGATTACACCTGCAGGATTTGGAGAATTTTGCCGTAACCACCGGAACCATAGAACTTGGCAATAATACCGAATTGATTATTGATAAATCGCTGCATTTAGATTTAGTTAAAATCACCCAAACCAGCAACAACACCCAATACCACCAGGGTGTCACTATCAACAGTCAGCAGGGCAGTGATGAAGTAACCATTACCGGTTGCCTGTTTGAATATGCCGAAACCGGATTGACCAAAAGCAGTACCTGCAACCTAAGTTTATTAACTTTAGAAACCACCGCCTTTGCCAATTGCAGCACGGGTCTTTACACTGTGGGCAATGCCTGCAATTTAAATGAAGTGCGATTTGATGATTGCGTTACTAACGGGTGGCTTGCCGAAGACATGACTGCCACCAGTAATGTAAAAACCTATTCCGATGGAAACGGCACAGCCATTAATTACACCGGAAATTCATCAGCCAACCTGTATGTGTATGAATCAACATTTGCCAATAATAATTTGGCTCTATCGGCCACCGGAGCCCATGTTTTAGCAGCGCAATGCAATCATTTTGTAAGTAACACGAACGATGTATATAAATCAAGTGGCAGCCTGTACCTTGACGGTAGCCATGGTTTTACCCCAGCAGGAGGAGGCAGCACTGTTTATGGAGGAAACAATACGTTTGATAACACCGCCACCTATAGCATCAACATGTCATCGGTGAGCAACCTGTATGTGCAGGGGCAAAATTTATTTACTTACAGTGTAACCCCAACTAAAATTTTCACGGGGACCCTAAGTGGTTCAACCCTGGCATTGGATAACAATCAATGGTCAATTTACGATGGGAGCACCACCCAAAACAGTATGTATGCAGGTATGTGGGGAGTAAGCGGAGTTAGTTGGTCTGACACGTATGACTGGACAGGTTCGGCCTGCAGCAGTTACTGGAACGGATACATTGCCATCCCATCCATATTCAGCGCACCCGAAACAGAACTAAAATCAGTAACCACAAAAAACATTTTTGTTATTTACCCCAACCCAACAGATAAACTGCTGCACGTACAATGCACCGCACAAAACAGCAACTACACCCTCAAAGCCATTGATATGACAGGTAGAATCATTTACTTGAAACCAACTACAAGCAACAGCCAAACCCAAAGTTTTGATGTATCACATCTGGCAGCGGGGTTGTATCAGGTAATGGTAGAACAAAACGGGGTGATATTGGCTAAAGAAAAAGTGGTTATTGAATAACAAATAATCCCATTTGTCAAAACAAAAAAACACCGCAACAGCTAAACCGTGGCGGTGTTTTTTATGCAATCAACTTCTTATTAGTTGGAAGGAGTAACCGCAGCAATTTTCTTTTTCAGCCAGTCAACCGTAACTGATTTAGGGCGCTCAATTTGTAATCCCATAGCGCGATCCCACAACAGCGATGCCAGTACACCCAACGCACGCGATACCCCAAACATCACCGTGTAGTAATCCGATTCGGTTAATCCGAAATGAACCAACAAGGCACCCGAGTGGGCATCAACATTGGGCCACGGATTTTTGATTTTGCCCGTTCCTTCCAAAATGGGAGGGGCTACTTCATAAATGCGCCATACAATATTCACTAATTCGTCATCGGGCATATACGTTTTGGCAAAATCCTGCTGAGCAGTAAAACGCGGGTCGGTTTTGCGCAACACTGCATGTCCGTATCCCGGAACTACCTGACCCGAGGCAAGTGTTTTCTTGATAAACTCAGCAATTTGTTCTTTGCTAGGTAAGCCACCGCCCAGTTCTGCGCGCATATGCTGCACCCAGCGAATCACTTCCTGATTGGCTAACCCGTGTAGTGGTCCGGCCAGTCCGTTCATGGCTGCCGCAAAACACAGGTAAGGGTCGCTAAGTGCCGAGCCTACTAAGTGTGTAGTATGTGCCGATACGTTTCCTCCTTCGTGGTCGCTGTGAATGGTAAGGTACAGGCGCATCAGTTTATAAAACACCAAATTGTCAAAACCAAGCATATGGGCATAGTTGGCTGCCCAGTCCAATTTCGGATCGGGTTCAATATGCTCACCGTTTTTGTATGTTCTGCGATAAATGTAAGCCGCTACCCTTGGCAGGCGGGCAATCAGATTCATCACATCTTCATACATCGGATCCCAGTAATCTTTTTTATTAATGCCATCGCGGTAAGCTGCCGCAAATACCGATTCGGTTTGCAGGGCCATTACTGCAGTAGTAAACTGGGTCATGGGATGGGTATTGCGCGGTAACGCATCCAGCACATCAAACACATGCTTGGGAACAATGCTTCTGCGTGCCCAGTTGTTCGATATATTGTGCGCATCCTCGTAGGTCGGAATTTCGCCAATCAGCATCAGGTAAAAAATACCTTCGGGCATGGGCTCGGTTCCGCCCGGTACTTTGGGTAGTAACTGCCTCAATTCGGGAATAGAATACCCTCTGAAACGAATACCTTCTTCGGCATCCAATAATGAGGTTTCGGTAATGAGTCCTATCATCCCCTTCATGCCGGCATAAACCGACTCCAGGTTGTACGACCCCAATGGCATATTTCCGTGTTCTTTGATGAGTTGTTTTAGTTCCGCTCCTGCGGGTAAGGCTTTCTCCGCGAATTTATTTTTTAAACTATCCATGCTGCTGGTGAACGATTAGAGATTCTTTGTGAAAAACAGGTCGAAATTAATACTGTTTGCCTGAATAGACAATTAAAACGAACGAAAGTTTTGATAAATCTGCAATTAGTTTACGAAGCCTGTTCGAGACTTACTTTTTTTTGCAACAAAAGGATAAAAAACCAACCGATTAGGCCAATACCACCCACAAACAGGGTGAGGGAATACCAAAAGAAGGGCAATTCAAAAAATTCACCCAACATCCATGCTGAGTTAGCTGATATCCAGAAGGCAACAGCAAGGTTAGGCAGAAATAAATTTTTGTTTTTGCGGGTTCTCCAGGCTATAATAAAAGCTACGGCCAGGGTGGGGGCAATAAGGCAGGTGCCCAAAAGTTTTAACTTCAGCATCCAGCAGGTATCCTTAAATAACCACAACGGAATATGTACATTTTCTAAGTGGCGTACCCTTTTGTGCGGATGTGGTTTGTTGCTTTGCATCTCTGCAAAATAAAGTAAAATTTGGTTTATAGTTAACAGACCACAGTCAACAGACCACAGACCACAGTCAACAGACCACAGACCACAGTCGACAGACCATGGACCGTTGACCATTGACCATCGACCATCGCTCCACCAAATACAGCCCCGGGATAAGGAATTTGTTTTTATTCCATCTTTCAGCTATGTTGTACTGATTTTTTCTAACCCTATGCGATTAATAGCAATCATTCTGTTTTTTACTACGGCTTTGGCAGCGCATGCACAGCAAGGCACTGTACATGGCACCCTCAATGACGCGGCAACCCAGCAGCCTGCTCCCTATGTTTATATTAAAAATGGCAGGCAGGTGATTGCCGTTACCGATTCGATGGGCAGGTTCAGGTTTAATTTACCCTACGGTAAATATTCAATCAGTTTTGAAGGCATAGGTTATAAAACGCTGATGCGAACCGTTATTGTGAGCCAGCCCGATATGGAGCTGAATCCGGATATAGAAACTTATACCAATGTGCTTACTCAGGTGGTGGTATCGGCCAGCCGTCATGAGAAAAAAATATCACAAGAAGTAGTTTCGCTCAATATCATTAAACCTGATTTAATTCAAAATACCAACTCGGTTGATTTGGCCGATGTGGTAAATCGCGTACCCGGAGTAAATGTGGTTGACGGGCAACCCACCATACGCGGAGGCGTAGGTTTTTCGTATAATACCGGCAGCCGGGTAATGGTGCTGCTGGATGATATGCCGCTTATGGGGCCCGAAGTGGGCGATGTGCAATGGAGGTTTTTACCTATTGAAGCGGCCGAGCAAATTGAAGTAGTAAAAGGAACCAACTCGGTGCTCTATGGTTCATCGGCATTAAACGGTTCTATTAATGTGCGCACCGGATGGCCCTCTAAAAAACCCGAGACCAAAGTCACTTTTTTTCAGGGAATGTATCAAAACCCTAAACGGGTGCAGCAGGTGTGGTGGAAAACGGGCTCGCAACCTAATCAGTCGGGTACATTTTTTTCGCACAAACAGCAATTCGGGAATTTCGATTTAGTATGGACGGGGAATATTTATTCTCAAAACAGCTATTTGCAGCAGGCCGATAATCACCGGGCTCGCATGTATATAAAAACGCGGTACCGGGATAAAAAGATTCAGGGATTGAGCTATGGGGTAAATATGAATATACTCATGGAAAAAACCGGACGTTTTTACCTGTGGCAGGACGGAGACACCAATGCTCTTAAACCTTTTGGTGGCGAGGTAGACCAGTTTCCGTTTTTTATGTGCAGCATCGACCCTCACATTACTTACGAAAAGAAAAACGGAACCCGCCACGCTTTAAAAATGCGTTACTACGATTTAGTACGTTACCCCGATAAAATACGCTACCCTGTGGGAAAGGGTGCCAATGCGCAAATTCTTGCTGTTGATTACAGTTTTAAGAAAATACTTTTCAAAAATTTTATAAGCACTTCCGGAACGTACCTCACCTTGTGGGGCGCCCACAGCAATAATTATCCGGGCAGGTTCAAAGGGCTTTCAGGTGCGGCCTATACCCAGCTCGAGTATTTAAAAAACCGGTGGTCGGCTGTGGCCGGATTCCGGTACGAAGTAAATGCGCTGGGGATGCTTAAAAAAACTCCGAGGCCTTTGTTTCGCTCGGGAGTTAATTATAAGGTTGCTAAAAAAACACACCTGCGCTTTTCTTATGGCGAAGGGTATCGTTTCCCTACCATTGCCGAAAGGTATGTGCAGGATTTGGCCAGCGATTTACCTATTTACCCCAATCCCGATTTAAAAAGTGAATACGGATGGTCGGGGGAGTTTGGAGCCAATCAGGGTTTTACTATTGGCGGATTTAACGGATACATAGACTATGCAGCTTATTGGATGGAATATACCGATATGATTGAGTACACGTTTAAACAATGGTATCCGCCACAGCAGCCCGGTGACCCGCTGGGACTCGGATTTAAACCGGTAAATATTGGCCGGGCACGTGTAGCCGGAATGGAAGCTTCCATTAGCGGAGAAGGAAAAATTGGCAATGTACTGGTGCGCACGCTGGGTGGGTTTAGTTACAGTTATCCCATTAATCTGGTTTACGACACCGCTGCCCGTACTCCTTCGGCCTACATTAAAAAGTTTTTTGCCAATACCAAAAAAGCCGACAGTGCCGATGTAATTAATATGCTGCCTTACCGCAACCGCAGTTTAGTGAAATGGGATATTGATGCCACGTATAAACGGTTCACCATCGGGTACAGTACGTTCTTTTACGGGGTAAATGAAAATATTGATTTGTTTCTGGTGTACCTGATTCCGGGCTTAAAAAGGTTTCAGGAACGTGTGGGTCCCGGTGACTGGATTCACAATATCCGTTTTCAGTGGAAGGCAAGTAATGTAATTACGGCAAGTTTTATGGTGAACAACCTGCTCAATCACGAGTATGCCATTCGCCCGGCCAAACCCGATGCGCCCCGAAATTTTCTGGTGCAGATTCGTTACGAAATACGTTGAGAAACCTTAGTGCCGGATCAGTAATTTTTGAGTAGCCAGCTCCCCGTTGCATTCCATTTGTAGAATGTAAAATCCGTCAGGAAGGGTAGAGGTATCAATGGTAAGTTCATCACCGGTTGCAACAGAACGAACAACCTGAGTAGCCAATGCCGAGCCTACCATATTCACCAATTTAATGGTTGCTTCTTTGGCTGTTGGAGCCAGTTTAATGGTTACTTCATTGGCAGCAGGATTAGGATAGGCCCTGAATAAATTATTGCGCGAGGGGTCGGCACCTACCGAGGCGGGCCATTGCAATACTTTAAAATCATATACCCCCGAATCAAGGCGCGAAACATTATAAAAGCCCAGCACTTTAGTATTGGTTTTAATCCAAATTTTTATGCCATAGTCGCCTACTTCAGACAGAATGGGAGTTCCCGAAATAACGGCACATCCGTAACTCCCTCCCTGAAAAATACAGGTAGAAACATTACAGGCATAGGTAAGACTGGCCGGCCTGCCGGTCATGCTTTGAATGCGGGCATCTACTATGGTTACGGGCACAATATTGCCGTTGTACTCCAGCATGGTGTCTTTGGGCACCTTAAAGTACACTACCTGGCTGTAAGGAACTCCTACCACGGCATCAGCCAGCGTTTCGGGTTCTATATAACCGTTCATACTTGTTTTGGGAGTACATTGGCTGTATCCGTAAAATCCCGTAATAAGGAAGCTGATGAGTGTAATGATTTTTTTCATATGATGCGCTTTAGTTCAAAGATAGGATAATTTATGAAATGGTTGCAAAGGGGGGGTGAATTGATCAAAAAAACAGCCTTTTAGGGACATAAAACCCAAAAGATCACGCATTTCTTTTACCTTTCGGCTGGATATTTCTTGCGGTCTTTGCTAAGATGCTATATTACTTTGCTTCATCATAATCGGCCTGAGTGATGGAGTAATAATTCATATAATTCCGTTCAGATTGCTTAATAGTTGTGTAACGAAAACTATTAAATAGACTCACTGTATCCTTTGAACAATCTTTAACAACCGATTCAACAGCTTTATCACTACAGTTATAATCAATTTTTTCTTTGCCATCAAAAAAGGTTACAATAATTGAATCTGAATCATCAAAATCAAGATGTGGACCATCACTACTTTCTTGTCTGTATACGTATGATTTGCCTGCCGGAATTTTAAAAGTAGTCAACGACCAATAAAGCTTAATATTTACTTCCTGATTAAATGAATTTATAATGGTAATATCATTTCTCCAAGCATGATCAACAGTCTTTGTGCAGGTGGTAAACAAAGGTAACATACACATGCCAAAACAAATTTTCCAGATGCTCATATATTATTGTAATATGAAAATAGGTTATTTAAATCAGTACTTGAAGTTTTATTCAATTGGTCTAATTTTGCTTTCATATCGTTTAATGATTGGCAATCCGGCAAGGCATCTTCTACTTCTTTAGCGGTAAAGCCAGAGATTGGATCTATAGCATAGTAGGCATTGTTTCCTTTCTCAACATATTGATTGTAAGTATCGACTAAATCAATGAAAACAGGCGTATATCCATCATGCATATGATCTGCATAAGGCTGGTATCCAACATTGAGAAATTGCCAGCCATTGTGATGCTCAAAGTTTGTAAGCCCATATAAGTTCTTATATCTTTTGTTGGCAAAAGTCCATTGTGCCAACCTGCACCAACTGTCTTGAAGCTTACCCGAAGCATTGTTGTATGTTGATGCGCCAACAATTCCCCAGTGGGCAAAGTGGGCCATTTCGTGAATGGCCGTACCATATATTTCATCCCCTTGTCTTACCGGGTTATAAATCCGTATGGTGTTATATATTCCAAAAGTTCTGGCCCAAGGGCGACAGTCTCCATCATTGCTTGTGTTATTTTCGTAATATATCCCAATATTAAGTCGTGGGGTAAAAAAGGTATTGAGTGGCGGTGAGGTAAGGTTTACATAATAGCATTTGTAATAATAATCCATAGCCGCCATATGTACAATGCTTATCATATTAGCCAGGCCGGGCCCTATATTCAACACCCAGGCCCCAGTTTGTTTAGGGCCGTCAATATAAAGTTGCCCCGCATTTGCCAAATTCAATTGAAAGTTTTGGCGTTCCCATTTTATAGAGTAATTCACATCCCGCCTGAATTTTTCATTGATATAAAAATACCCGTTCATGTCGGTTAAAGCCTCCCGCGAGGTAAACCACCTGCGCACCCGCACTTTTACACCCTCCAAACCTTTCCATCCAACTTTTTCGGTATTGTTAGGAGGGATAAGGGTATTATCGTGATACCGTATTATTCCAGACGGATTCCATTTTGATCTTCTGGAAAACAAAGGCTCAGGAGCATTTGTGTCGGGTTCAACTATATTGAAAGTGTCCAGGTTTCCGGTACTGGATAACGCCTCATAAACTAATTTGTCAATACAAATATCTAATTCAGAATCATCAGTATATTCTAAAAGAGGATCCTCTTCAGGAATATAGAGGTTTGCCAAAATTTCATATTGAACATTTGGGAAACTGAAACCATAGGGAACACAGGCATATTGATAATTTGGGGTAGTTTCCGAGAGAGTTGGGTCTTTATAATAATTGCCATTATTAACTATTGGTCTGTCTAAAGGGTAGTCATAAAGTATTAATGTGCTGTCGTCAATAAGGGCTTCCACATCATCCTCATTTTGGGGTTTAAATTTTACATAGTAATGTGTAGTTCTAACATTAATTGAATTGCTGCAAAACTCCGGGTCTTCCGTGGTAAGCGCTGTAAACGCAGATTGCATGTTTGAAACCGTATACGGGTTGGTTAATTGAGCACCCAAAACTATGGCGGTTGGGCTGTCATTTTCAATTATTGTTTGGCTTGAAGCGTTGATAAGGTTAGGATTGCTTAAGTTGCTTTTTGATGGTAAGTCAACATCTTTGTGGCAAGAAAAAACAAAAGCGAAAACAATTAAACAGAGGCTAACTTTAATGATTGAATTTCTGATTTTCATATTCGATTAGTTTAGATATTATTTCAAAAGTAAATAAATTGTTGCATGTAACAAATTTATTTTTGCACGGGTTTAGAACCGGGCATGTTTTAATTATACTTTTACAGAGGGTATTTTACGAAAAGGAGGATATGGATTTTTTGGCGGTCAAATGTTTTTATTTATTCCTCCATATCTGCTAATGAGGCAGACGGTTTTTTAAGGTAAAGGTGATGGTATGACGATGTGCTAAATAACGGGTAGTTTCAAAATAATGCGCCTCAGCAAATCCAGGGCCGTGAGGGCTGTACGTTGTATGGTTCGTTCGCGGTTATCGCCCATATGATAAATTTTACTAAAAGTTCCCTGCGGTCCGGCCAATGCAATCCAAACAGTACCCACCGGTTTTTCAGCGGTTCCTCCATCGGGGCCTGCAATGCCCGAAGTAGCCAGGGCATAATCTGTTTTTAATTTTTTGCGAATACCCTCGGCCATTTGTTTCACACAGGCTTCACTCACCGCTCCATGGGTGTCAATCGTTTTTTTGTCAACTCCCAATTCCTGTGTTTTTACAAAATTGGCATAGGCGAGCACAGAGCCCTGGTAATAAGCCGAACTACCCGGTACAGAGGTTATCAAATGGGCAATATAACCCCCGGTGCAACTTTCGGCAGTGGCCAGGGTTTGTTTGTTTTGGGTAAGCAGCTTGCCAATGGCCTCGGGCAAACTCACTTCCCCCTCGGCATAAATATATTCCCCCACCAGTTGATACAAGGCATCAATATGTGCCTGTATTTCCCCTGCCGATTGTTTTTCATTGGTTCCATAAGCGCTAAGGCGAAGGCGCACTGCCCCCACAGCAGGGAGGTAGGCCAGTTTGATGTAATCGGGTAAGGCATTTTCCCAGGTCTCCATTTTTTTTGCTAAAAACGATTCACCAATACCGATGGTTTGCAAGGTGCGATGAATGATCACCGGCAAATCAAATCGGGCTTTTAGTTTCGGAATCACCTGTTCTTCAAAAATGGTTTTCATTTCAAAAGGAACTCCGGGCATCGAAATATAAACCACTCCTGCTTCGTCAAACCACATTCCGGGTGCCGTACCGCTGCGGTTAAAAAGCACCTCGCAATTGGCAGGGACTAATGCCTGTTTCAGGTTTTCTTCCAGCATGGGTAACTGACGTTTGGTAAAAATTTCAGTTACCCATTTCAGCACCTCTTTATTTTCAATTAGGTCGCTGTTAAAATATTCGGCTAGCGTGTGTTTGGTTACATCGTCTTTTGTGGGGCCAAGACCTCCGGTTAGTATCACTAATGAGGCTCGTTTGGCCGCATCCTGCAGGGCTTTTTGGATATGGTCTTTTTGGTCACTTACTGAGGCACGGTGTATCACGCGAATACCCAGTTGGCTCAACTGCTGACCCAGCCAGGCCGAATTAGTATCGGTAATCTGACCAATCAGAATTTCATCTCCTATCGTTATAATTTCTGCGAGCATTATTTGCAGATTTTTTTAGTCGGGTTTACACTACTTTTGTTTTCGGATTCAAACTTAGTTAAATCTTAACAGATTGTTTGGCACGATTGTTTGAAGAAACAACCGGTTTTAATTAATTGATTTATGAAACAAATTCATTTTACAACAGCCCTGAGTGCCTTTTTACTGCTGAGCGCCTTTGTTTTTGCCCCTGCCCAAAACGATAAAATGGTGGCCGGTATAAAAGATGCCCTGAATGTGGGTACTAAAAATGCGGTGGCAGCCGGTTCAAAATTAAATGGCTATTATGGCAATCCTAAAATAAAAATTCCTTTCCCGCCCGAGGTGCAGCATGTAGAGAAGGAACTTCGCAAAGTGGGCATGGGAAAAAAGGTAGATGAATTTGTTGTGGGCATGAACCGCGCTGCTGAAGGTGCTGCCAAAGAAGCCACTCCGGTTTTTGTGGATGCCATCAAAAAAATGACTGTAACCGATGCTGTTGGTCTGGTGAAAGGCGGAGATGGCTCTATTACCAGTTATTTTAAGAAAAAATCGGATGCCGAACTTGTACAAAAATTTACTCCGGCAGTTAGTAAATCACTTACCAATGTGCAGGCCGCCAAATCGTGGAATGAGCTGGCTGCCGTGTACAACAAAATTCCGTTTGTAAAAAAAACCAACTTTGATATAACCACCTACACCACCCGCAAAGCCGTTGACGGATTATACACCTTAATTGCTGATGAAGAATCAAAAATAAGAAAAGATCCTGCTGCAAGAGTTACCTCTACCCTCAAAGATATTTTCGGGAAAGTAGTAGGCCCGTAATCACCCCTCACAAACTCACCCCTTCACAAATTTCTCTTTGAAAAAGTTCCCGTAGTTGATTACTTTTGCGCCCTTATGAACGCAGAACAATTAAAAGATGTAAGGGGCCGTGTAGAGGCTTTGAGGAGGTATCTTTGACATCGATGGTAAACTGGAATTTATAAGCGAGGAAGAAGCCAAATCCCTGGCTCCAGGTTTTTGGGATAACCCTAAACAGGCCGAACAAATTCTAAAAGGAATTAAAGTAAAAAAAATATGGACTGATGCTTTTGCTGCCCTCAAAGCGGTAGAGGACGATCTGGTGGTGTTGTGGGAACTGGAAGCCGATGAGCACGAAATAGAAGCTCAATACCAGAAATTGCTCAAAGCCACCGAAGAGCTGGAATTTAAAAATATGCTGAGCGGGGAAGAGGATCAGCTCAGCGCAATCATCAATATTAACTCGGGAGCGGGCGGAACAGAAAGTCAGGACTGGGCCAGCATGCTGATGCGTATGTACATTATGTGGGCCGAAAAGCACGGCTACAAAGTAGCCGAACTCGATTACCAGGAAGGTGACGGGGCCGGTATTAAATCCTGTTCGCTGGAGATTACCGGTGATTTTGCCTACGGATACCTGAAAGGCGAAAACGGGGTACACCGGCTGGTGCGTATTTCTCCTTTCGACAGCAATGCACGCAGGCATACCAGTTTTGCTTCGGTGTATTGTTATCCGGTGGTTGACGAAAGCATTGAAGTGGAAATAAAAGATGCCGATATTGAAATTCAAACTTCACGATCGGGAGGGGCAGGCGGACAAAACGTAAATAAGGTAGAAACCAAAGTGCAGCTCACCCACAAACCTACCGGTATTGTGATTGTGTGCCAGGTGGAGCGTTCGCAAAGTGCCAATAAGGACAGGGCTATGAAAATGCTCAAGTCGCAGTTGTACGAAATTGAAATGCGCAAACGCAACGAAGCCAAAGCACAGATAGAAGCAGGTAAAAAGAAAATAGAATGGGGCTCACAAATACGCAACTATGTAATGCATCCGTACAAACTTATCAAAGACCTGCGTACGGATGTAGAAACAAGCGATGTACAGCGCGTGATGGATGGCGACCTTGATGAATTCATCAAGGCCTACCTGATGGAGTTTTCGAAACACTGAGTTAGGTTACTAACTGATTTCAGTTTGTCCTGATAATGCTGAATTTATTTATACTCACACTTTGATCCTGATGTATTGTTTTCAGATAGTACATTCCGGTTTTAAGGTTGAGGGACAATTGTTCGTTGCGACTCAACTCAACTTCCTTTTTTTCAACAACGCATTTTCCGCCTAGGTCATAGATTTCATACGCTTCTACATCGACAGGTATAGTGAGGGTAAAAACTCCATTATTCGGATTTGGGTAAACAATGGCTGAAGTAGCAAAGGCAGTTGGATTAACAGCCGTATTGAGGCTATATTCATAAAAGCTTTTTTGCCATTCGAGGTTACTATTTAATCCTGTGCCAACATAGCCGCGATTTCCTACACTAAAGCCAATACCAGCGAAACTAGTAAACCCATCTGCATTGCATGGAGATATTTGGGTCCATATATTTGTGACAGGATCATACTCCCACCAATCATTTGACATTCCTGTGCCATTCACGAATCCCATTCCTACATATCCTTTGTTTCCTATACTAAAACCAACTGAGGCATTTCGAGCACTAAAACCTAAACTCATCACTTGTGTCCACCTGTCAGAATCAGGGTTGTATTCCCAAAATTCATTGGTGATTTGATGTGTGAGGTAATTTTCGCCAGTTCCTACATACCCTTTGTTACCTATGCTAAATGCCACCACAGTTGACGTAAAGTCACTAGGGAAATCAGCTTTCCTAACCCATTTATTACTATCCGGATTATATTGCCAGAAGTCATGGAGTAATTGCTCGCTGGTATCAGTTCCTAATCCTACATACCCAAAATTACCTATGGAGAATCCAAGTGGTTTCCCATATCGTATGTCACCCGGGATATCGGCCAACCGGCTCCAACTATTTGTGGCAGGATTATATTTCCAAAAGTCCTTATTTAAACTTGCGCTTCCGGAATATCCAAAATTACCGATACTAAAACCGACTCCCGCACTTCGGTATGCAGGGGAATTTGACTTCCGGGTCCATTTATCCGTTGTAGGATTGTATTCCCAAAAGTCGTTAAGAAGTGAAATTCCATCATATCCTGTTCCAACATACCCCTTGCCCAATAAACTGAAACTGAAAGCCCAATCACGGCCATTACCACCAAAATCGGCTTTACGCTGCCATCCGTCAGTTTGTGCCATAGCTGGCATCTCCAAACCACTAATACAAAATAAAACTACAATCAAAGTTTTTGAATGTTTCATAATCTTGCTTTATAGGAATATGTCTTGATTTACACAAGTGGTAATGCGTTGCCGTTTGCTCATTTAATCCGGATTTAGTTAATCAAAGTTAGGATAGTTTCGTTGTTATTACAAAGGTCAGCTAGACACTTTAGAACAAAATCATATCTATGGGGTTTGAGGACTGCTACGTGAACTTTTAACTTTCTTTTTTTGTCATTAGTTTGCCCCCTAAATACGCCATTGGGAAGTAGGCACCAATCAAATCGGTGAATGTAAACCACAGGGGCGAAGGCAGCATAAGAATATTGATAATACCTCCCAGCAAAAACCAGCCTCCTATAATCATGGCTAATTTCATTTTTTGCGCGGGAACAATAAGTGCGGCAATCAACGCACCCAGAAAAGTTCCGAGTGCATGAGCTAAAAAAGGCATCAGAAAGTGTTTTGGCTCCATTAAGGGCATACTTGCCTTTAAACCTTCCATGGTGGTGAGATCAACGCCCTCAGGTGGCGGGATTATTGAGCCGCTAATCATAATAATGCCCATATTCAGGGCTCCTCCGATAATAACACCGGCAATAACGGCCAGTATGTTTTTTACTATTGGGTTCATAGGTGATTTTATTTGTGTAAAATTAACAAATCGGGTTATTAATTTCCTAATTTGTTTTTAGGAGAGAATGATGAAAGAAGAAACAGGTAAAATTACCCGCATACCTGTTTTATATTTTATCAAGAACCTGTTTGGTTAATTCCCCCGGGGTATTGCCTGTATTTACGGTTGTAGCAGGTTCAAAAAGCATGAGCGAAACTTCTTCATCGGCTACCGGGCAATGAGCTACTCCTGCCGGAACAATAAAAAACTCATTGGGGTTTACAACAACCGTTTTGTCTTTTAATTCTATTTTTAAACTTCCTTTCAGTACAAAAAACAATTCGTCTTCCATTTCGTGAGTATGCCACACAAATTTCCCTTTAAGCTTAGCTAGTTTTACCTGCTGCCCATTAAGCTCTCCTACAATTTTCGGGCTCCAGTGTTCGGTAAAAAGGGAGAGTTTTTGCTCAATATTTACTTTGTCCATTTGTATAAAACCGGTTTCAATTTATTTTCTTACCAGCAGGTAACCTACTTTAGCATTAAAGGCTATGCATTCCCATTTGCGTCCGTAGTCCCACACGTTCATATTGTAGTCGCGGTGCTGCTGTAGCCGGTAACCGCTGCTGGTATAGTTTACCATAACGCCCACATAACCTTCGTAGCACCACCTGCCGCTTCGTTCCTGTGCACCCGCCACCAGGCTCACACTTCTGCGCATTATGCGTTCGTGAAAGGGTTTAAGGGCTATATCGTAATAGGTGAGTCCGTTATTTACATAGGTAATCCAGTCGTATTCCTGATAAAACACATGTACATTACGGTAAAGGTATTCAACACCAAAAAACGGGTACACCCCATCGCCATGGTAATTGTTGTTCTCGGCATCGGGCAGGTAAAAGCGGGCACCAATGCCGCAGGCAAAACCTTTAATGCGGTCGTCACCTACTTCTTTAGGTAAATCCTGAAGGTAGCCGTATTCTTTCCTTCGCATATACCTTTGGGTAAATCCGCTGTAGGGGCCAGCCGTAATATAAAACGATTGTCTCCCTTTGTTAAATTTATACTCGGCATCGAGGCGGTAATTTAATTGCATGGTGTTAAACAACGGAAGATGCAATGACAATCCCTCTTCCACAGGCCCAAGGGTATCTTTAGGTGCTGTTTTTTTTTCCTGCGCCATACAAAAAGTTGCCATGGTGGCGATGCACACAAAACAAAAAAATCGTTTCATATCACTTGAGCGAGCTTACAAATGAGAGCGAATCATTAACTAACCTGAATTGTTTAAACCCGTCAGCGCCTACGGTAATCAGCGTACTGTCTAAAGGAATAATATCGGTCATGTTTCCATCAAATCCGTTCAGGTAAATCAGGTTTTCGGGATTTGATTTGTCAAATACTTTTAGTCCGCCATCGCACACCATGAGGCGGTTGTTTTGAATGGCTAATCCGTGCGGGCTTACCATCATATATGTTTTTTTAAGTATCGGGTTACTCAGGTTTTTAATGTCTATCACTTCTAATTGGTCCAATCCTCGTCCGCAGGTTACGTTATCCGAGCGAAGGGTAACATAGGCATATTCATTATCGGCTACTACCGGGTCGCAGCTGCGCACATGTGCGTATTGGGTATGTATGGAAGGAAAAGCGGCATTGGTTACATCGAGTATGTACATACCGGTGGTGGTGCCTATAAACAGCGTTACCGAGTCGCGGGCAAAAATGGTTTCTACCCCTCCGTTTTGTAGTGTAAATCTGTTTACATAAACCGGTGCCGAAGGGTTGGAAAGGTCATAAATATTCAGCGTGCTTTCAGTTACACAATACATCGTTTTTCCGGCAATGGCAAAACGGGCCATTGAGCCGGCCAGGTTTACATCGCCATTGCTGCTTGCGTTGCTCATACCATCTTCTTTGCTGCAGGAGGCTAACAAAGCCACTGCCAGAATCAGGTAAACGAATTTATAATTTTTCATGGCTTTCATTGGTTAGTTATCCATCCTACAAGTACCATATTTCCGGGGCGGTTTTCTTTGGCATACTGAGCCGGTATTCTTCCTAAATCGGGTGGTAAGGGCTCGGGGAAAACATTTTCTTTGCGGTTTATGACTGCCGGTGCCTGCGGGTTACTAAAATTTATACTCAGTAAGTCGGTAGCATTGTCTGCGTAAAGTATCTGCCCTTTAATAGCAATATCATTACAGCCGGGTATACGCAAAAAACCCACTTTTACCGGAATAGCAGGGTTGCTGTTATCAATAAAATGAATGCCCTGGTATCGCTCGGTAATGAGAATATACCCGTCTTTATAAAATATTTTCCCGGGATTGTTCATTGCGCGCGGTGCCTGCATCATTATGGATTGATTCAGTTCGGAACGCTGCATTAACAAGGGGCGGTATTTGGTGAGCGGAGGCTCATTGGTACGCGGAAGAGGGCAGCCACTCAACAGCGGAATGCTGCAAATGAGAATTAAATTAAACAGTACTTTCATAACCTTAATTTCTTAATCAAGATTAAGGTTTTTTTTGCGAAAAAAATAAAAAGCAGGAAGAAAAGATTGATTATTCAGCGTGGTGTGATTCGACAAGTCCCCTCTCGCGCGGGAAATGGTCGCACCGTATCAAAATTGAAGGTTCACTCCTGAAAATATACGCGTTTTACACGCTGCGAAATTCCGGTTATCAATTCATAAGGAATGGTATGAGCAGCAGCAGCTAGTTCGGTTATATCTAAACCTTTTCCAAACACAATTACTTCATCTCCTTCTTTGCATTCAATATGTGTTACATCAAGCATGGTCATATCCATGCAGATGTTTCCTGCAACAGGGGCTTTTTTCCCGTTCACCAGCATGTATCCTTTTCCGTTGCTCAGTCCGCGGTCAAGCCCATCGGCATATCCTATGGCCACCACGGCAATGCGTGCGTCCTGTTGTGCCCGTCCCATGCGGCTGTAGCCAATACTTTCGCCAGCTTTTATGTGACGCAATTGCGAAACAATGGTTTTAAGTGTGCCTACGGTTTCCAATTCATTTTTTACTTTTCCGGTGGGGTCAACCCCGTACAAACCTATACCCAGCCGCACCATATCAAACTGAGCTTCTGGAAAGCGAACAATGCCACCTGAATTAAGAATATGACGCAACACAGGGTAATCAAAACTACTTACTACACGCTGACTCATTTGCGCAAACCTGTTTATCTGTTGCCTGGTAAAATCATCATGTTCCGGTTCATCACTGGCGGCTAAATGAGCAAATACCGAACGCACTAGTATGTTCGGATATTTTTTTAATTCGGTTATGAGCCTGTCCAGATCCTGTTCATCAAAACCCAGCCTGCGCATGCCGGTATCCACTTCAATATGAATTCCAATTTCGGCACCTTCAATATGCTCGATCAAATCGTGCAGTATAAAAAAATTATAAATCTCAGGTTCCAGCTGGTGCTGGGCAATATTTAAAAAACTTCCCGGCTCGGGGTTCATTACCATTATGGGTAATTTAATGCCTGCCTGTCTCAGGGCAGCTCCTTCATCAGCATAGGCCACACTTAAATAATCTACACGATGGTATTCCAAAGCTTTGGCAATTTCGTGTGTTCCGCTGCCGTATGAAAAAGCTTTTACCATAGCCATCAGTTTGGTTTGTGGTTTTAACTGATTGCGGTACACATTGAGGTTATGAACTAAAGCATTCAGGTTTATTTCCATTACCGTAGCATGAATTTTACTTTCTAACTGACGGCTTATTTTTTCAAACTCAAAAGTACGCGCTCCTTTAATTAAAATAATTTCATCTCTGAAATCAAAACTGCTGAAGTTTTCCAGAAGATGAGCGGTATTAAAGAAAAATTTCTTGCTCATCGAAAATTTCTGGTACTGCTGGCAAATATCTTTTCCTACCCCTATCAGTTGTTGTATTCCCGCCTCGCGCATCATGGTTGCCACCTGCGTGTAGAGCTCTTCTTTGTTTACTCCGGTTTCAAGAATATCGGAGAGAATAATGGTTTTGCGCTGATGTTGTGTTTGCTGATTCAAAAAGTCGAGCGCAATTTTTAACGATTGCAAATCGGAATTATAGGTATCATTGATGATGGTGCAATTATGAACGCCTTCGCGCATTTGCAGGCGCATTTCTACCGGATGCAACTGCTCAAAACGTTTCAGCATTTCGGGGCTCAGCCGCTCAATGGCCAGCAGGTAGCACACGCAGGTAAGCGCATTGTGTACCGAAGCGTCATCGGTATAGGGAATAGTAAACGAAAAATCGCTGGCGCGGTAGGTAAATTTTATTTGGGTACGGTTTCCTGAGCGATGAATTTCCCTGGCAAAAATGGTAGCTGTTTCTTTCACCGACCAGCTGATTCCTTTAGTGAGCGGATATTGCTCAAACAGTTCGTGTGCCTTATGCTTTACCTCTGGCTGGTCTTTGCAGTAAATAAGCACATCGCAATCGGCAAACAAGGTAAATTTTTCATTTAATTTTTGAACCGTATTTTCAAAACCTTCATCGTGTGCCGGCCCCAGATTGGTAAAAATGCCAATATTGGGTTTTATAATATGTGCCAGTCGCTGCATTTCATTGGGCTTTGAAATACCTGCTTCAAAAATTGCCAGTGTATTTTCGGGTCTTAGCTGCCACACCGAAAGCGGAACTCCCGTTTGCGAATTATAACTTTTAGGGCTTCGCACAATAGTAAAATCATCTTTGAGCAGTTGATACAACCACTCTTTCACAATTGTTTTTCCATTGCTTCCGGTAATAGCAGTAACAGGCAGCGAAAACTGCTGGCGGTGAAAAGCGGCAAGTGTTTGCAAAGCAGCAAGTGTATCCTGTACCACCAGCACCGAGCAACCGGTAAATGTTACAGGGAAACTGTAATCGGGGCCAATTACAAAATTGCGAACTCCCGCCCGGTATAATTCGTCAATATACCTGTGCCCGTCATTTCGTTCGCTGCTAAGCGCAAAAAACAGGGTACTCTCGGCCTGCGTTAGCCTGCGGCTGTCAGTGAGCAGGTGGTAAATCAACTGTTCGCTGTCGGCTGCAACAACCCGGGCGTTGATGATGGTGGCTATGCGATGGGCGGTGTAGTGCGGAAATGTCATGTTAATTAGTTACAAAACTATACGAATCGGGGTAATATTCATGTTCAGTTATGCACCATATCAGGCCGGTTTGTGTTCCTTACTCAACACCAGCACCACACCCGATATCAGCGCAAAGGTGGCAAGTATGGCATAG
>JAIBAK010000020.1 GCA_019695215.1 Bacteroidia bacterium
GGGAATTAAACGCACCACTGCGTACACATCATCAAAAAATGAAGATTCTTGTTCTTTTCTCCCCATGCTTTGTGCAACTTTGCTCCATGAACTTTTTAACAAAGATAAAACTTAGCCGGATAAACAATTTAAGTGATGCACGTTTTGCCGCAGCTGCCGGAATTGAATATATCAGTTTTTGCTTCGACCAGTTGAATGAGCGGTATATTTCACCTGCACATGCCAAACAAATTATGGACTGGCTGAGCGGAGTTGAATGCATAGGCGAGTTTGTAAATGAACCGGTGGAAACCATCAACGAGGTATGTAAACTAATCAATCTTCGTATGGTGCAGTTAAAAGGGAATTACACCACAGCAGATGTGGCCGCAATAGAGGTACCTGTTATTTGGGAAGCAGAAGGAAATGCCTCCGCTCCGGAGGGTGTTTTTGCTGTACAGGTTATCTATCAAAACAAAATTTCCTTGCCGGCAAGCAATGTTAAAACCATCATTCATTTTACCGGTGAAACCACTCAAACCATTAAAGAGGTGATTGAAACCCACCGGCCCTTTGCGGTAAGTTTTACCGGAGGAGATGAAGATAAACCCGGACTACGCGATTTTAGTGAGTTGAGTGAGGTGCTTGAGGTGTTAAGTGCAGAAAACTAAAACCGATATTGCACATAATGTATCGGCATGCCTTTGGCCCGAAATAATCCTTCGTAGTAGGTCTGAATTTCGAGCACCTCATTCAGCAGCGGAGAGTGGTATAAATCATCGGTGTGTGCCAGCAGTGTTAATTTTTTCTCAGCAATTTTTTCAAGGGTAAATTCATACAACAGGCGGCTGTCGGTTTTCAGGTTAATGGTTCCCTGCGGATGCAAAAACTGACGGTAACGTTCGGTAAACTGAGCGCTGGTTAAACGCCTTTTTGTTTTTGGTTTATTGGGTTGCGGGTCGGGGAAAGTAATCCATATTTCACTTACCTCACCTGGAGCAAAATATTCGGCAATCTGTTCAATTTGCGTACGCAAGAAAGCTGCATTATTTAATCCTTCGTCTAAGGCAGTTTTGGCTCCGCGCCATATGCGGTTGCCTTTTATATCGCAGCCAATAAAATTTTTTTCAGGAAATCTCCGGGCCTGCCCAATAGTGTATTCGCCTTTACCGCAGCCCAGCTCCAGCACAATGGGATTATTGTTTTTAAACACCTCCGTATGCCAGGTGCCCTTTATATCTTTTGGAAACTGAAAAGTATTGGAGAAGGTGTTGAGTTCAGCGAATCGCTGTAGTTTTTTCTTGGCCATGAACTGTATCTTTTTGTACCACTTCTTTGCAAAATAGTTGCAGCATGGGGCCGCTTAGCACACTGGTAAGAATTGCCATTACTACCAGAGCTACAAAAATAGTGTCGTTAATAATTCCTGCCTCAAGGGCCAGTAAACCCAAAATAATTTCCATGGCACCACGTGCATTCATGCCAAATCCAATGGCAAGTGCTTCATTGTTTTTTAATCCGCTTAGTTTGGCTCCAATAAAAGCACCACCCACTTTTGAAACAATAGCCAGCGCAGTAATCAAAGCTACCATTTCCAGATTAAAATTATCGACAAAATTGATACGCAGCCCTATCGAAACAAAAAATAAGGGAGCAAAAATATTGGTGATAAACTGCTGAATAATTTCGCGCTCCTGCTGCCTTAAACTTACCGAATCACCAAAGGCCATTCCAATAATAAAGGCACCAAATACGCCATGAATTCCTATATACTCGGTAAGTGCAGCACCCAGAAAACATAAACTTAAACCAATAGAGAGAATACCTCCCGGCCACGAAAAGTTTTTTTGAATCCACGGCAGAGCTTTATCAATAAGGTATTTGCCAAGAGTAAGCACCAGAACAGCGTAGGTAAGCGTGTATAAAATGGTAAACCCTACGCTTTGCTGATGAATATTTTCCTGCATTAAACTTAACACCAGAGAGAATATGAGCCATCCTACCAGATCATTGAGCATGGCCGATGAAATCACAATCATTCCTATGCGGGTTTTAAGCAGTTTTAAATCCATGAGGATACGTGCGATTACCGGGAGTGCTGAAATTGACAATGCGGTTCCAATAAACAAACTAAATACAAGCAGGTGTTTTTTATCGGGCAGTTCAAAAAAATCTTTTCCGTAATAAGTAGCAAAATATCCTACTGCAAAAGGAATGATAAGACTGAACAGTCCGGTAATTCCGGCTGTTTTTCCCTGCTTAATAATGAGCGGAAGTTCCACTTCAAGGCCGGCTACAAAAAGGAGCATGATAACCGACATTTGCGTAATACCATTCAGCGCAATGGGTGTACCACCCGCAAGCGGGAATAGGTTATTAAGTAAATCGGGATAGAATTGCCCCAAAAGGCTTGGGCCTAATAAAATACCTGCAACAATTTCGCCCACCACCAAAGGCATTCTAAACTGACGCAAAAATTCGCCCACGAGGCGGGCAGCCAGGAGCATTACCCCAAGGGATAAAATGAGTGCAATTAATTCCTGGTGGCTTAATTTCATTGTGATTAATTAAGATGATTATCCTGTACAATGAGTAAATTACAGGGCAGGTTGGCCAGCACATATTCAATATCGTGTTGAAAAACGCGGTCAAGAATACTGAGTTTTTTTTCCGATTGTCCAAGTACCAGTAAGTCGGCTTGCTGCTCGCGGGCGTAGTTGCTTATGCCTACCCCCGGTTTGCCTTCCAGGTGATGTGTGGTGATATGAAGGTTGCCACAGTCGGTACACGATAAAATTTCGTTGAGTTTTTTTGTGTCTTCATTTACAAAATGCTCCCTTACCTGATCCAAATCTTCCAGCGTTTTATCCTCCTGACTCAGATTGGCAAATTTTAATAAATCAGATTCCTGTACAATGGAAACATTTCGTGCCTGATCAAGCCGCGCAACGTATAGAGCCATTTCAATAATATTCGCCTTGTTGCTTTGATCCATACTGCTTACCACAATGTTTTTAAACGGATGCGGATTTACCGATGGTTCGGTAAGCATCAATACCGAACATTGTGCCTTACGCCCCAGTTGTCGGGCAACCGAACCTTTAAGGTAAGTTATAACTCCTTCTTTTTCCATGGCACCTGTAACGAGCAGGTCAATCTGTTTCTCCCGGCAACTTTCCAAAATGGTGTCTACCGTACTGCCATCTTTCCATAATATCTCGGTATTATTGGCATCCAGCGCATATTTCTGAAACAGTTTTTTCAGTACTTCATCATCAGCAGTACTATGTTCGCCCACGTGAATCAGAAATAAACGGGCATTAAAAAGTGCTCTTAAACGGGCGGCCTCAGCCAGATTGGCCTCGAGCCGTGGAGAAAAAGCAATAGCCAAAGCAATTCGTTTCACCATCATACGGGCAAAAATAGTTTATTGGGGGCAAAAGGAATAATAATGTTTTAGGGTACTGTTTACTTTTTATAAATTGCAATATGATTCGAACCTTTTCGCTATATCTGATTTTTGTTACCATGTTGTACACCGGATGTTGTATGGATCCAGGAACTGCGGGGCTTGAAATCTTCAGAGCAGTGGAAGTTGAGAGCCGTGTTACACAAAACAACATCATACATGTTAGGGATACATTAACACTATACCTTGACTACGGGCAAAATTTTATTTCGGATGAAGGTGGTCGGAAGTTGGTGCGGAATGGTAAGCTGGAAGGCTCCTTTCGGGTTTACAAACTTATTTCCGATTCGGGTAGAGCCACAGGCGAGTCGGTTGCCTTAGCTGACTGCCTCATGCTTATGGTAAATGGAACTGCTACTTACAATACAACCACTTTTAATATCCGTTATGTGAGACCGGGTGCTTATGGTTATGGTTACAGGTTTGCCATTTCATTGGTGCCATTGGTAGCCGATACTTTTTGGATAGAGTTTCATGGTGTGAGTGAGAACGGAGGGACTTCTTGTAGTAACCAATATAAGCTAAGTGCAGTTGCTGATTTTTCAAGGCAGAATCAAAATCTTGGCTTAATTCCTTTTCTAAAGCCCCCGCTTACTCCTTATGATTCGCTGAATAGCAAGGGTTATTATGCCTTTATAGTGCGCAACTAATTAAAAATAAGTGTTTAGTATTTCGCATCGGGTTTATTTTAATTATTTAGTAAACTTGCGGTTTCCTTTTCTACCACATGATTAAAAAAGAAATTCTGCTGGAAGCTTTCAGTCATATGTGCAATGCCCGCTATATGGCCGAGATATATGATGCCAACCGTTCCATTACCAAATACGTGCATTCCACTTCGCGCGGGCACGAGGCCATTCAGCTGGCAGCAGGGATGCAATTGCAGGAATACGATTACGCCACTCCATACTACCGCGATGAGAGCATGTTACTTGGTATGGGCATGAGCCCCTACGAATTGATGTTACAACTATTGGCCAAAGCCGATGATCCGTTTTCGGGCGGCAGAAGTTATTATTCACATCCTTCGCTTAACAGGGAAGGATTTCCAAAAATGCCCCACCAGAGCAGTGCCACGGGTATGCAGGTCATTCCGGCTACAGGCATGGCGCATGGTATTTCCTACCTCGAGTCGCAGGGCATTTTAAAAGATAAACGCAGCCCTATTGTACTGTGTTCACTGGGAGATGGCTCGGTTACCGAGGGCGAAGTGGCCGAGGCCTGGCAAATGGCCGTGTTAAAAGAACTGCCCGTGTTTTACCTTATTCAGGATAATGGCTGGGGTATATCGGCCAGCAGCGATGAAATGCGTGCCATGGATGCCTACGAATATGCAGGAGGTTTTAAAGGGATGAAACGCCTGCGTGTGGACGGAACCGATTTTGTTGAATCATGGAAAGCCGTTACCGAATGTATCGCCTATGTGCGCGAAAAAAGAAAACCTGTTTTGCTGCATGCAAAAGTTCCGTTATTGGGTCACCATACCTCGGGCGTACGCAAAGAATGGTACCGTACCGAAACCGATTTGGCATTGAGTGCTTATGATGATCCGCAACCAAAGCTCAGAAAAATATTAAAAGATATAGGGGTAGATGAGCAGGAACTGATTGATATTGAAAAAAACGCTAAGGATAAAATTGCACAACATTTTAAATTAGCTGTGGAAGCCGAAAATCCGGCACCTGAAACGTTAACGCTGCACGAGTTTGCACCTACACCCGTAACCGATGAAACAGGAGTACGCGAACCTGCCGGTTCAGAGCCTGTGATTATGGTGGATGCGGCCCTGCATGCCGTTGATGAGTTGATGAAAAAACATCCCGAGTGTTTGCTCTATGGACAGGATGTGGGAGCACGGCTGGGAGGAGTGTTTCGCGAAGCAGCCACACTGGCAAAAAAGTATGGCGACAACCGTGTGTTTAATACTCCTATTCAGGAAGCCTATATTGTAGGTTCTACTGCAGGTATGAGTGCAGTGGGAGCTAAGCCCATTGTAGAAATTCAATTTGCCGATTACATATGGACGGGCGTAAACCAATTGGTGGTGGAACTTTCAAAAAGTTGCTACCTCACTATGGGGAAATATCCGGTGAGTGCCATCATTCGTGTTCCAATAGGAGCATATGGCGGTGGTGGTCCGTATCATTCAGGCTCGGTTGAGTCGGCTTTGCTCACCATTCGCGGAATTAAGATTGCTTACCCAAGTACTTCGGCCGATTTGAAAGGATTGATGAAAGCAGCCTACTACGACCCGAATCCGGTGGTGATGCTGGAACACAAAGGACTTTACTGGAGCAAAAATCCCGGAACCGAAGGGGCAAAATCCATTGAACCCGATGAACATTATGTAGTACCCTTTGGTAAAGCACGTACCGTGCAATTGGCCTCACAGGATAAAATGGATGAAGGATATTCGATGTGTGTGATTACTTATGGTATGGGAGTGTACTGGGCAACCGCAGCCGCTAAAAATTTCCCGGGCAGTGTAGAGATCATTGATTTGCGCAGCCTCAATCCGGTTGACGAGGAAGCCATGTATGCAGCTACTAAACGTCATGGAAAATGCCTTGTGCTAACCGAAGAGCCATTGCTCAATTCATTTGCCGAGAGTCTGGCAGGGCGCATATCAAAAGAATGTTTCACCTACCTCGATGCACCGGTGCAAACACTGGGTGCCGTAAATGTGCCGGCAGTGCCGCTTAATGAAGGACTTGAAAAGGAAATGCTCCCTAATGCCGAGAAAGTATCCGCGGCTATAGAGTACTTGCTGAATTATTAAGTTAAACGGTATCTTTATGCCTCCACAAATACATGCAGGCATATGTGCGGTAAGGCGAC
Source organism: Bacteroidia bacterium (assembly GCA_019695215.1). Lineage (GTDB taxonomy): Bacteria > Bacteroidota > Bacteroidia > UKL13-3 > UKL13-3 > JAGPCK01. The sequence goes on from JAIBAK010000020.1 coordinate 6,287, forward strand.
CACTTTTTTGAAATGCGCAAAAGGTCATCTTTCAGTTTTTTCTTATCGCTGTTATCTAATTTATACAAGGCAGTCATGGCATTTTGAATACCCAGATCGTCCACGGCAAATACGTCTTCCCGGCCAAGGGTAAACATCAAAATCATTTCGGCTGTCCAGCGACCCACGCCCTTTATGCGGGTAAGCATTTCAATTACTTCTTCGTTTTCCATACCATGCAATTGGCGGTCGGTGAGTTTTTCTTCTATAAAAAACCGGCACACGTGCTGTACGTAGTTGGCCTTGGCATTTGATAAACCAATACCACGTAACTTTTCGAAAGGTGTTTGCAATACCTGCTCGGGTTTTGGATTTTTCCCGTTGTACAAATCTAAAAACCGCTGGTGAATTACCCGGGCTACTTTTACCGAAAGCTGTTGCGACATAATGGACGCGCACAAATGCAGGTAAACCCGGTTGTGTTTGCGCAGTTCCAGCGGCCCGTGGGTTTCAATGATTTTTTTTAGTTTGCGATCCTTGCTCAGGGTAGGATAGTAATGCATATCCGAATATATTCATTAAATTAGTGAAAACCGAAATGATAACGCGACTGGACACTTTATTTTCTGAAAAGAATCTTTAAACTGAGTAGATGAAGAAACAAGGCCAGCATAACCAATGCAGAGGGTACGAGGTTAAAAGGGAAATATAACACAAATTCGTTGGGTACACTTTCAAAAAAGAACCTGAAAGGAGTTGGTAAGCAAAGTATAGCAACTGTTACAATGTTTATAAGAAAGCCAAGACCAATGAGGTTCCACACAATTAGAAATTTTACGGGCAACCAATTTTTTTGTACAGCCAAAGCCACTACCGGTGCACTAAGCCCGATGAGTATGTCCGGATTTCTTCCTTCAAATGTCATTTCTGTGGGAATGGAATGATGGCTAAGAAGCCATATAAATATTAATTCAAGTGGCAGTCTGAACATTTGAAGGTAAGCCAACTTAATTGCATGCTGCGGTTGAATATTTCGCAGCGGTTCATAACCAAATACCAGATAAATTATTGTTATGAAAAGCAGAATGATTGGAATTACCATGGGGGGTGGAATCTGGTGAATCGTTTGAACAAAAAAACCACTCATTGTCAAAATACTTTGTACAATAAGTATTGATCCCAGCAAAAGGAGGGGAAACGCCTTCCGTTTTGACGTGCTTTTAAGGTAAAAGGGACGAAATACCAGAACAGTGGTAAGTAAGCTTACTGCTACCAGAGCTGTAAAAGCAATTGAAATGATTACGGGAATATGGTTCATAAAGTACTATTTTAATTGTATATGCAAGTATCTATCAAAAATCAGGGTGTATTCATTTGTTGAAGGGCGAGAGAAAGTTGATCCAGTAACTGAATATTAAAACTACCTAGCAATGAACTTGTACGGTTGTGCAGCTGTTGCCAAACGGGAGCTACTTTTTCTAACAGTTTGTAACCTTCATTAGTGATGTACAATTCACTATTTCTCGGGTCATCTCCCTTATAAACTGCAATCCACCCTTTACTGTATAATTTCTGAATATCCCGGCTCATGGTCGACTGGTCAAGCACCAAACGGTCGGCCAGGGTTTTTTGGTTGATGCCCGGCATTTTACCAACCATAAACATAATGGGAACCATGGTACCCTGCAACCCAAAGGGTTTATAAGCCTGCTGATAATGCTGGTTCAGCAAACGGTGCAATCTGCGTAATTTTGCATTAACGCATCCTGTTGGATTAATGCTGTCAAATTGAGGGGTAGCCGGCTTTTTACTTTTCACGCGGCAAAGTTAATCGTTATACTTGTATATACAAGTTTATTTTTGTTTTATTTTTTTCCTGTGCGAAAGAAACTAATTTTGCCATTGTTATGTTTTATCAATCCATCAATCCGGCCACTAATCAACTGCTGCATTCGTTTTCTGTGCAATCGTTGCAACAGGCAGCTACCGAACTTAACGGTGCCGCCCTCGCGTTTAGTCAATGGAAAAATTTTTCATTCGAAATACGGGCAGGGTATTTACACCGGCTTGCCAGCTTACTTTCGCAACACGAAGAGGAACTGGCTTACTTAGCCACATTAGAAATGGGTAAACCGCTTGCCGAAGCAAAAAGGGAACTTCAGAAATCGGCATTTACGCTGCGTTTTTTTGCCGACCATGCGCACGGCATGCTGCACGATGAACAAATGCCAAACGCCACCGTTTCGCATCACATCAGGTACGAGCCGCTTGGTGTAATTTTTGGCATTTTCCCCTGGAATTTTCCTTACTGGCAGGTATTGCGCTTTGCAGCTCCTGCTCTTATGGCGGGCAATGCAGTGGTAATAAAACATGCGCCCAATGTGCCGCAATGTGCTCTTAAATTAAAAGAGTTGTTTACCACAGCCGGATTTCCCGAGGGAGTATATACCAATTTATTTTTGGATAATGAAACGGCTGCCGCAGTTATTGCCCATCCGGTAATCAAAGGGGTTTCGCTCACGGGCAGCGAGGTGGCTGGCTCGGCTGTGGCTGCACAGGCGGGTAAATACATCAAACCATCGGTATTGGAATTAGGAGGAAGCGATGCCATGCTGGTTTTGCCCGATGCCGATTTGAACCTGGCTCTCAAAACAGGGGTACAATCACGTTTTATCAATAGCGGACAAGCCTGCAACGGAGCTAAACGTTTTATTTTGTTTGAGCCAATTGCAGAACAGTTTACCCAAATGTTGCTGACTGAAGTACAGCAATGGCGATGTGTAGACCCGATGAAAGAGCAGGGAATAGGGCCGCTGGCACGAAAAGATTTAGTTGAAAAATTAGAGCAACAGGTAAATGAGAGTGTGTTGTCGGGGGCAAAGATTTTAACCGGAGGCAGGCGCGTGGCAGGACCGGGAAATTATTTCGAACCTACTATTCTTACCCATATCCCTGCAAACTCGCCCGCCTATACCGATGAACTTTTTGGCCCGGTAATAAGTTTATTTGTGGTGAAAACCGAACAGGAAGCCATTGCATTGGCCAACGATACACGATTTGGACTGGATGCCGGTATTTTTACAGCCGATATGGAAAGAGCGCAACGTATAGCCGCACAATTGGAAGTGGCACAGGTGTACATTAACAGCCTTACTCGCTCCATACCTGAGTTGCCCTTTGGCGGAACCAAATCTTCGGGCTACGGACGCGAGCTATCTTCGTTTGGGATACGCACATTTGTAAATATTAAAACCATAGTGTTTTGAAAGAACTGCGCTGACTTACCGCAAAAAGCTGCGTTATTTAATTTGCTGTTCTTTGCCCGTAGGCTTTATGTGCAGCTTTCAAAAGTTTTTTGAGTGCTGCCGATTTTAACTGCTTTTCTGTTTTAATTTCTATATAGCGGGATAGTTTACCTGTTCCCTGCAGCCATTCATGAGGATCGGGTAAACTTGTGCCATAAGCAAAACCAAGCTTAAGTCCTTTTTGAGACGGAATAATGGTGCAAATCATTTCGGTGTATTTTTGACCGTAGCAATACGCTACCATTTTAGCAGGCGTATCTACCTGTTCAATAATACCCGGCAAGCAGGCAAGCAATACCTCTCGCAGTTTTAATGCATTAGAAAAAACCGTTTCGGGGTATTGAGCTAAAAACCGGAGAGCTGTTTTATTTTCCTGCATTTTTTGAGTTGGTAAATTAATATCCTTCATGGCAGATTCCGGTTTTCCCTGAATTAAATTTCTAAAAGGCCCGGCCAATAGCAATGACCATATTGGTATTTCCATAATTACTTCCTGCAACATTTAGCTGGCGCACATACAACGGAAAATCTACCCTGAAGGTAAGCGGTTCCACAGTGGCCAACCTGCCAAATCGTTTTATGGTAAGTAAAAATCCGGCACCGGCATCGGCTTTCAAATCACTCCATTTAAATGCAACAGGCAGGGTGATGCCCGTAATATCTGTTACCTGATACTTGATATATCCGGCATCGGCAAACAAATAGGCATCTAACTTAAATGTATTGCGTAATAGTTTGGGTGCAAATTTTAAGAGGCGGTCGTATTCCAGTTCTATATTTACAGATCCCCCGCCTTTGCCTTTATGCGCAGCTGAAATGGAGGTTCCGCTATATACCTCGGGTACCACAGCAAGGTTATATCCGCGCAGGTTTAAGCCCCCGCCAAAACCCAGCAGATTGCCGTTGTTAGAGTAATGATCCATGGTATACAAATCGGTCAGTTCCGAGCGGTAATATTTACTCTCCATCATTTCTTCTCCGTTACCGCCATCAAGGTATAAATAACTTTCAGGAGCTATTGATGTACCTGTGATGTACTGTCCGAAAGTGCGGGTGCGAACATCAATTTTACCCAATCTGTTGTGGTTAATCACTTCTAATCTGGCATATTGATAATCGTAATCGGTGTAAAGGGCCGAAGAGCGCAACTGAAGTAAAATTTTTCCGTTGCCCCTGCGGTATTGGTACGTGTGCTCGGCTTCCAGATTAAGGGAGTTGTTGCGCATATTAGGTGCAAACGCGGCACGTGCTAAATTGTACTCCGAAAATCGGGTCATATTGTTTCGGTACATACCTTTAAAATATACCCCAAAACGATTGCTTCCTGCCGTTTTTTCCAGCCCGGCTTTGTTGCCGATAAGACCGTCTAAAATTTTGCTTTCACCGTAAACAAATAAATTTTTGTCAATGGCTGTGCGGTAACTTATATAGTAATTTACTAATTCTTTTTTATCTTTAAACCACACCCTGGCCGCTCCGGTATTGTACCACAGCCATGCCGAAAAAATGTGGCGGTAATTCATGTAATGACCGTTAAGGTGAACACCGGCTTTTACTCCGTCAACGCTGTTATACCAGATATCAGGTCTCCAGTGCATCAGGTAATGTTTGCGGTCAATGGGTTCGTTTACTTTTGAATCAAACCGCAGGTACACGGGACATTTTTTACTGTTGTTCAACCAGTTTATATCGGCCAGGCGATAGCTCGGGTCAATCATCACATTTTTTATTTTGCCGGGTACGCTAATAGAAGCAGTATAGCTTTCGTTTAGTTTGTCCCAGCCGTACCATTGTTTCAATACAGTTACATTCTTTTCGTGCTTGGCAAAATAAGTATTGGGAATGGTGTAACGCAGGGTGTCTTTTTTCTCGGTGATAACAGCAAAATCAACCGGCATCTGCATTTCGCCTTTACGGGTGAACGTGATGAATGTGTTTGGCCCGTCTTTCAGTCGGGTGCGTTTTTTTGACAAGTGCTGTTTTACTGTTTTTACGCTGTAATCAACGCGTTTGGTGGTTTCCATCCACTCATCAAAAAACCAGTTTAAATCTACGTGGGTAAACTGAATAATGCTGTTTCTGAAATCATCAAAATAGGGGTGGCATATTTTCCATTGATTAAAATAATGCGACATGGCAGCAATAAAAAGAGAGTCGCCCAGTACATACTGCAAATTGGAAAGCATGGTTGCTGTTTTATAGTACACATGCCTGTAGCCACCTCCATGCCCCAGTGCCGAACTGAAATCATCGGAGTGGGTATTTAACTGCGCATCGTTCTTGTTCATGGCATCGGTAAGGTAACCCAAATACAGTGTCGATTCGTCAATGGGTAAATCCATATCAAACCGTTTATTGTACTTCTTTTTAAATTGTTTGTAGTACATGGCCGATAAGGCAAATGTTTTTGAATACGGGTCAAATTTATCATCGGGATTATTTACCCCGTCAATGGCTTTTAACGACCACGAGGTAAGAAATTGCGTAAAGCCTTCGTCAAGGGCAGCTCGGTAAGTTTCATTATTTCCTACCATTCCAAAAAACCAGTTGTGTCCCACTTCGTGTGCAATTACAAAATGATTGCCGGGTGAGTTGCCACCATTAAGGGTAAGCATGGGGTATTCCATACCGTCACGTGCATCGGCTACAATCATTTTTGGGTAAGCATACAATCCAAAATCGCGTGAATAAGTTTGGATGACTCTGGCCGTAAACGAAGCGGCATCCTGCCATCCGGCTGCATTGCTTTCCTGTGCCAGTGCAATACATTTAATTCCGTTCCATTCGGTTTCGCCAATGCGGTAAGTAGGATCAGCTGTCCAGGCAAAGTCATGTACATTATCGGCATGAAACTTCCAGGTTTTGGTTGTGCCATCGGGTTTAATTATTTCAGAAGCAGGAGATCCGATGGGTTTGTTTTTAAAATTCGCGATATCAAGTTTTGCACGCAGGTCATCAGGCATCACTTCGCTGCGGTTTTGCAATACACCGGTGGCGTCAAGTACGTAATGGTTAGCAAGCGTAAGGGCTACATCGTAGGCTCCGTAATCACCATAAAATTCTTTTCCTAAATGCTGGTAAGTGTCCCAGCCAAATTTGGCATCGTACACACAAATGCGCGGATACCAGTGCACCCCGTCATAATGTGTATAAGAGGAGCCTGCTGTAATGAATTTTTTCATTCGTCTCCGCTGGTCTCCGGCATCAAAATAAGTTTTAAATTTTATTTTGAAAGTAATTTCTTTTGCCGGGTATAACGGTTCGGTTAAATATACTTTTATAATGGTATTGTCTGAGTCATATTTCAATGGCTTGAAACTAGATGTGTAACTTTCTCCGTACGCTGTCAAACCATTAGATTCATTGCTTCTGCGGGTAATTGTGTCTACGTCTTCAACAAGAAGCGTTTCTATTTCCGTTCCTTTTCCCTGTGCTTCATACGGCCCAAACTGCTGGTGAAAATGATTTGCTTCATTAAGTTCTTCTAAATGCGAACCCTTTACAAAAGCGTTTTGATACAAATGGAAATACACAAAGTAAAGCGTGTCGGGGGAATTGTTCCAGTAAGTGAGTTCTTCTGTCCCGTCTATAATCCCCGTTTTATCGTCAAGGGTTGCGTTGATATTATAATAGATATCCTGTTGCCAGTAAGCAGCATGGGGTTTCCGGTTTTTCCAGTAGTAAGGGTTTTGGGCGCTTTTATAATGCCATGGACCGAACCCAATTGGTGGAATTTCATTTGTTTGGGCAAACAAAAAAGTACTAGCGAGCAAACAAGGGATGATGAGAATAAAAAATCTTTTCATTTATCAAAAGGTATTGAAGGTACGAATATATAAAAAAGTAGTTGCTGCTAAATGAAAAGAATGGGATAACAAAAAAATGTAATAACATGCACTGGTTGAATATGATCGAAATAAAGTAAACTTGCACCCATGCGGATATCGAAAATTTTATTCCTGTTGCTCTTACTTTCATCAGGTACCCAAACTATACTGAATGCGCAGCCTTTTTCGCGCACCGATTCGCTGCACGGCTCGGAAAATGCTTACACCACCTGTTACAATGTGCTGAAGTACGATATACGGGTAAGGGTATTTCCTGACGGAAAAGCCATCAGAGGTGCCAATACCATCTCGGCAAAAATATTGGGCAATGAAACGGTTGAAACGATTCAACTCGATTTGTTTTCCGTCATTCAAATTGATTCGGTATTATTTGAGAAGAAAAAAATTTCATTTACCCGCGACAGCAATATTTTTCTCGTTCATTTCCCTCAAAAATTAGTACCCGGACAACGGTTTGAAGTAAAAGTTTTTTTTAACGGAATCCCGCCCGAAGCAAAACATGCTCCATGGGATGGCGGTTTTGTGTGGACTAAAGACATAAACGGAAACCCATGGGTGGGGCTTGCCTGCGAAGGAATGGGAGCCTCGTGCTGGCTGCCCTGTAAAGATCATTTAAATGATGAACCGGACGAGGGAATGGAAATGCGGCTGATAGTACCTGAAAAATTAATTGGAGTATCAAATGGAAAATTGATTGCTCAAAAATCCATGCCCGATAAGACCAAACAGTATCACTGGAAAGTGACGTACCCAATCAACCCCTACAATATTTCAATCAACATCGGGAATTATACCCATCTTAGCGATAGTTATACCGGAGCAAAGGGAAAACTAAATCTGGATTATTATGTTTTGGCACATAATGCGTATACAGCACTTACACATTTTGCGCAGGTAAATGGTATGCTCAGGTGTTTTGAAACCTGTTTCGGACCGTATCCGTTTTGGAATGACGGATACAAATTGGTTGAAACGCCTTACTGGGGAATGGAGCATCAGAGTTGCGTAGCCTACGGAAACAATTATAAAAACAATGCTTGGGGTTTTGATTTCATCATTATTCACGAGAGCGGACACGAGTATTTTGGAAACAGCCTGAGCATGACGGATGCGGCCGAGATGTGGATTCACGAATCGTTTACTACCTATAGCGAAACGGTGTATATGGAATGCCTGTACGGTAAAGAAAAGGCATTTGAGTACCTCACTTCACAGCGAAAAAATATTAAAAACCTGGAACCGATGATTGGCCCCTATGGAGTGTATTACCATGGGCGCACCGATAATGATATTTACTATAAGGGTGCGTGGGTTTTGCAAACATTAAGAGAAACTCTGGAGAACGATTCAGTTTTTTTTAGTTTTATTAAAGAATTAACTTCCAAAAATGAGCTCAGAAATATTTCTACTATGGAAATTATTAATACCTGCAACCGCGTAAGCGGGAAAAGCTGGGAAGTTTTTTTTAGCCAATACCTCTATCATTCATCTTTGCCGGTAGTTGAGTACCGGGTGCAGCAATCGGGCGATAAATGGCAAATTCATTACCGGTTGCGTACCGATACTCCGGGGCTCGATTTGCCTGTACGTTTTGCTATGGGAAATACCTTGTATAAAGTAACTGCGGGCAATCAATGGCAAACGCTCTATGTGATGAACATGGATGGCGAAAAAATTTCTGTTGACAACAGCAGGGTGCTTGTTGAAGTGCTTCAGGTGTTTTAGTTTATCAGTAAAAGGTCAAAATTGAGCGGAATGCCTTTCCGTCAATTTTTGTAAACGCTTTTTTGGTTATTATTGTGCCATGAAAAGAATTTTAGTACTGGTTTTTTGTTCAGTGTTTTTTATTCGGGTACAGGCGCAGGTAAGTGCCTGTGGAGCGGCTCCATTTGCTATTGAAATAAAACAACCTGATGGCACCACGTTGTTGGTTGTGGGTAAGGGGAATGCTCTTCTTCCATACACCGAAACTACCGATGGATTTACAGTGGTGTTAAACAGTAAGGGGGTATATGAGTATGCAGTAATGAACGCTGGCGGGGAGTTAATCCCTTCGGGTGTAACGGCCCACAATAGCGGGGAGCGCAGTGCATCCGAAATAATGTTTGTAAACAACACATCTAAAAATTTACGTCACACCCCTGATGTTGCTATGCGGCTCAGCGAATCTTCGGTACAAGATGAGAAAACAAAAACGAATCAGCTAAGCTGGGGTTTTCCTGCAATGGGTAAGAAAAAGCTGCTCGTCATTTTAATTCAGTATCCCGATTTACAGGCAAAATTTTCAAAAGATACGTTTGAATCGTTTATGAACCAGCCCGGGTTTGCGGGTACCGGAAGTTTTAAAGATTTTTATCTGCAAAATTCATTCGGACAATTTGAAATAGAGGCCACCGTGGTAGGATGGTACACTGCAAAAAACGGTTATACTACTTATGGGCGAAACAGCGGAAACGGGGCAGCACGTCCGCTTATTGCCGAAGCCATTGACTCGGCTGAAAAGATGGGGATGGATTTCTCGCAATTTGATAATGATAAAAACGGAACCATGGACGGTTTGCTGGTGATTCATGCCGGCAACGGTGCCGAGCAGGGTTCGCAAAATCAATACATCTGGTCGCATCGGTCAACATTGGGTAGCCAAAGCCGTACGTATGATGGGGTGCAGATAAAAGAATATTGTGTAACTCCTGAAACACGAAGCGGAGTAAACATGGTGGGCATTGGTGTTTTTGTACACGAGTTTGGTCATATACTCGGGTTGCCCGATTTGTATGATGTCAGTTATGTTTCGGAAGGAATAGGTAACTGGGGAGTGATGGGTGGAGGATGCTGGCTCAACAGCGAACATACGCCTTGTCAGTTTGAATCGTGGAGTAAAATGCAATTAGGCTGGCAGCAACCTCAGGTTATCAGTACCGAGAAAATATATACACTTCCTGCTGCAAGTGATACCAATTTATCTTATAAAATTCTTACCCCGAACAGCAATGAATATTTTCTTTTGGAAAACCGGCAGAAAAATAAATTCGATGCATTTTTACCGGGGAAAGGGTTAGCTATATGGCATATTAACACCGATAAAACCTCCATGTATCCGGGAAATAATTCGGTAAACACCGACACTACTGATCAGGGAGTGAGTTTAACAGAGGCCGATGGATTACGGCATCTTGACCGGGGGTCTAATCAGGGTGATCCGGGTGATCTGTTTCCCGGTGCAAAAATGAAACGCTCGTTTGAGGACGATTCATACCCCAGTGCAAAAATGAATGACGGTTTGCCCTCAGGAGTAAAAGTGACCGAAATTTATGAAACCAACGGAGTCATTTCTTTTTATCTCGGGAAAAGAGCTTCGAATGGGGTGCAGAGTTTATCGTCCGGTCAACTCACAATTTATCCGAATCCCGTAAGTCAGGGTTCCGCGTTGGTATTGCGCTCGTCAAAACCATTAACCGGAGCTTGGGTAACCATAAGCGATATCAATGGAAAGGTACTTCAGCAATTATTTTTGCCTGATTCCCACTCTCAAGAGTATGAAATTTCGGTTAAAGAATTAAGTGCCGGAATTTACCTGATGCAGGTTGCAGATAAAACGGGGACACAGGTCAGAAAAATTACCATTTACTAAGGAGAAAGAACCAGTAATTTGCCGCTGTGTATTTCTGCACCTGAATACACCCGATAAAAATACAGACCCGCACTAAGTTTATTTGAATCGTAAATCAGTTCTCCGTCATTCGCAGGTAAGATATTAATTCTGTCGGCCAGCACTCCTTCGTGCGTATAAATTTCGATCATCGCTGAGGAATTTGCCTGAGCGGGAATTGAAAAAGTAACCGGTAATCCCGTAGCACACGGATTAGGGAAAACGGTCACCGTTTTAGGAGGGTCTTTACCAATATAAACCGACCTCAGTACCGAGTATGAAAAATCTCCGTTAAAATCGGTTTGTTTGATGCGGTAGTAATTAATTCCTTCTACAGGGTTTTCGTGTACAAAAGTATATGAGTGCATCTGGCTGCTGGTTCCTGCACCTTTTATTCTTCCTGTTTCTTCAAACAACTGCCCGTTGGCCGAGTGCTCAACTGTAAAATAATCATTATTTGTTTCACTGGCAGTTCCCCAGTTTAAAAGCGCATAATCTCCCTTAGCAGCAACATTAAATTCAGTAAATGTAACCGGCAAAATGGAAATAGGATAATAGGTAAACGTAAGCCCGTTGGGCGGGTAACAACTTCCGTTAAAAGCGATATTCGAACTATTGGCACTACCATTTGCAGTAGTGGCCCAGTTGCTTGCATGTGTGCGCATCAGAAAATCGGCATTCGTAATACCGTACAATCCTACCCGCGCAGTTTCGGAAGTGGAGTTATGGGTAAACGCGCCATAACAAAATTCTACCTTGCTCGAATCTTCATAAAGTTTAATCTGAAAGTTGTAGTTATCTCCCGTTTGGTTGTACGACCGAAATCCAAACCACTGCACGGTCAGCACGCGAGTTGGTGCGGTGCCCGAAAGAATATATTGCAATGATGATCCTGTTTGTCCCTGCAGGTCGTAGTTAAGAGCCGAAAGCAGCAACCCGTCTCCGGTAGCCTGGATATCCTGATAGTAGGTATTGGAGTTCATGCTGAAGGAGGGAAGGTTTCCTAATTTTATATAACCATTGGTACTCACTCCAAACTGCGTGTAACTAACTCCGTTGTAAGAAAAGGTAAAACCAATTGAAAATCCGGTTCCGGTTTGGGTGCCCAATGAGCCGGTAGTTCCGGTCAGGTAAATCTGATCATCACTGGTGGTACTGCCTAATGCGGTTCCCCCGGCTTGAATTACATACGTTTTGGTAGATTTTACCAGAAACATACCCGTATTAACGAGCGCATGTACCCGAGCCGAAATAAGAAGGCAAAGCAGAATAGTAAAGAACCTCATCCCAACACAAAATTAGCCTTTTTTTACAAATAGCAATAGTTGGCCTAACAATCATTAGGAGTATTTTTTCGGTGTATGGTTAACTGTTCAGTACCGTTCATAACATCCGGTGCCGTTGCTTGATTCGCGTCAGGTTTTTAACGAATTTGCACCTTTATCAATGAAAAGAGGGTTAGAGGTAATATGAAGCGGGTTATTTTTTTAATTGTCATGTTAGGATTTGGGTTTATTGCTAAAGCTCAAGACGATGTAAAGGGCTCGATTGAAGGAGGCCTGCATGGAGGTATTACTCAGTTTTACGGGGATGTAAGTTCGGGCTTATTCAACTGGAAACAAAAGGGACTCGTACTTGGGGCACATGGCAGGTACAATATCAACTCAAAATTTACGGCTAAACTATCATTTACCTATGGGCGTTTAAAGGGCGATGATGCACTTTCCAAATCCAAATACCAGCAATTCAGAAATATTAATTTCCGCACTACGGTTAAAGAGTTTTCGTTGGTATGCGAATACAATATTTTAGGGTACAGTTCGGGTAGTAAAAGAATGTATCCCGGCATGGAGATGATGCGGTTTAGCCCCTATGTTTTTACCGGAATTGATTTGTACTTTTTTACACCCAAGTCGCAGGTAGGAGGTACTTATTACAAAGTTAAAACTCTGGATACCGAACTCGGAAAAAAATACAGTACCTTTAACCTTTCGGTTCCGTTTGGGGCTGGAGTAAAATACTCACCGTTTAACCTGTGGACACTGGGTTTTGAGGTAGGAATGCGTAAAACTTTTACCGATGCATTAGACGATGTGGCCGGTTATTATGCTGATTACAATACGGTAAGAGATGATCAGGGCGAGATAGCGGCCATATTAAGTGATCCCGCCAGATTAATAGGAAACACCACCCAGAAAACCGGAGCCAGAGGGAATCCCCGAAGCAAGGATTGGTATATGTTTATTACCCTGAGCATCACTAAAAAGCTGTATTTCAAGAATTATTGAAATAATTTGCTCCGGTGGGTTTGTTATTTTGCTTGTTACCCATATCTTTGCCGTCCATTTAACAATTTAAGATAAGTATAAACATGTTTGCTATCGTAGAAATTGCTGGCCAACAATTTAAAGTTGAAAAAGACCAGACTTTGTTTGTGCACAGGTTGCAGAACGAAGAAGGCGCCAGCGTTGAGTTCGATAAGGTGTTGTTAGTTGACAACAACGGATCGGTAAAAGTAGGAACCCCTGTAGTAGGAGGTGCCAAAGTAAAAGCCAAGGTGATAAATCACCTTAAGGGCGACAAGGTAATTGTGTTTAAAAAGAAACGCAGAAAAGGGTACAAGAAGAAAAACGGACACCGCCAGTACTTCACCAAAATTCAGATTTCAGATATTGTAGGTTAATCATCTTTTAAAAGGAGTAATATAACATGGCACACAAAAAAGGTGCAGGTAGTTCAAAGAACGGCCGTGAATCACACAGTAAACGCCTTGGCGTAAAACTTTACGGAGGAGAATTTGCCAAAGCCGGTAACATTATCATCCGTCAGCGTGGTACAAAACATCATCCAGGTGACAATGTGGGTATAGGAAAAGATCATACCTTATTTGCGTTGGTTGATGGTAAAGTAGTATTTACCAAAACATCAAATGATCGTTCATTTGTATCTGTTAAACCACAGGCATAAGCATCAAAAGGCTTTTTTAGGGTTTTAAATAATATTTTAAGTGGATTTCCCGCTTTGATGAGTAATCAGGGCGGGTTTTCTTTTTTTATTCGAATACTAATTTACTAACTCGCCCTCTGTTGCAAAAAGGAAGCAAAGGCTGTAAATGTAGTTTTGTGTGATTCGGGAGCATTTACCCGTTGTAAATGTTCAAATGCTTTTTGCTTATGAAAATTCATTTGTTCTTCGGCCAGCCCGCGCACATGTACCCTATCGTAAATGGCTTTTACCGCAGTTACTTTTTCCTCCTCGTTAAAATTCTTTTTGTGTACCCATTGGTTCAGTTCCTCCTGTGTGTTGCCTTTAGTCAGCTCAAGTGCTTTTATTAAAAGAAATGTTTTTTTGTTGGAGATAATATCACCGCCCGGCTGCTTCCCGAATTCGATGCTGTCGCCATAAACATCTAAAATATCATCCTGAAGTTGAAAGGCAATGCCAATATGTTTGCCGAATTCATACAGGTGTTGAGCATCTTCTTCAGCAGCATTGGCAATATAAGAACCCAGTTTTAAAGAGGCGGCCAGCAAAACGGCTGTTTTTAATTCAATCATGTGCAGGTAATCGGCAATGGTTACCTGTTCCTGCTGCTCAAAGTTCATGTCTAATTGCTGCCCTTCGCATACCTGAGCAGCGGTTTTCATAAATAAAGGGAGGCACTTTTTTAGAACAGTCCCGTCAAGAGTGCTGAATAATTCCACCGCTTTTATCATCATCAGGTCTCCGGCCAGAATTGCCGTATCCGGATTCCATTTTACATGCACCGTTGGCTGCCCTCTGCGAAGCGGGGCTTTGTCCATAATATCGTCATGTACCAAGGTAAAGTTGTGAAATACTTCGAGTGCAGTAGCAACAGGAAGGGCTTTTTGCAGGTCACCGTTAAATAATTCGCAGGCCATAAGTGCCAGTACAGGTCTTACTCGTTTGCCTCCCATATCCATAGTATAATCAATGGGTGCGTATAATTCAACGGGGGCTCCGCTAAACCTGTTTTCCTTAATATAGGTATTTATTTGCTCTAAGTATGTTTGGTATATTTGCATAACACCTATTTGATTAACTGAAAATCGATGGTGCGTTTCACCAGATCGGTTTTAATTACTTTTACTTTTAATTTATCACCCAGTTGATATATGATTTTCTTTTTACGTCCGATTACCCGGTAATTGGCTTCGTCATATTCATAAAAATCATCCTGAAGCGAGCCAAGTCTAATCATTCCTTCACATTTATTTTCTATAATTTCTACGTAAATGCCCCACTCGGTAACACCTGAAATTATTCCTTCAAATACCTTCCCCAAAAACTGATTCAGGTATTCAACCTGTTTGTATTTTATGGAAGCCCGCTCGGCTTCGGCTGCGCGTTGTTCCATTTCCGAACTGTGCTTGCATTTATTTTCCAGATCACCTGTTTTGCCGGTTTCTTTCTCCAAATAATGCTGCAGCAAGCGGTGTGTCATCAGGTCGGGGTAGCGCCTGATGGGAGAGGTAAAGTGCGTGTAAAAATCAAAAGCTAATCCGTAGTGGCTTGTTTTTTTGGTGGTATAAAAAGCTTTTGCCATGGTGCGTATGGCCATTTGCTGCAGCAGGTTTTGTTCGGGTTTACCTTCTACTTCCTCCAGCAGGCTGTTCAGCGATTTTGAAATCTGTTTTTCCGATTGTGCATTGATGCGGTAACCAAACCGAGCCGCAATGGTACTAAACTGGGTGAGCTTGTCAATATTGGGAAGTTCATGTACGCGGTACACGCAGGGCTTTTTATTTTTGCCTAAGAGTTCGGCTACTTTTTTATTGGCAAGCAACATAAAATCTTCAATGAGTTTATGCGCGTCTTTCCGAATTTTGGTGTACACTCCAAGCGGATTTCCTTTCTCATCTAATTTAAATTTCACTTCTTCTGTCTCAAATGAAATGGCTCCCTGTTTAAAGCGTTCCTTGCGCATTATCTTGGCTAAAGTATCCAGTTGCATTAATTCGTAGGCATAAGGGCCGCTTTGATTTTCGAGCACCTGTTGCACTTCTTCGTAGGCAAATCGCCTGTCGGAGTGAATAACGGTTTTGCCAAACCATTCTTTATGAATATGACCTTTTTCGTCCATTTCAAATACGGCTGCAAAACAGAGTTTATCCTCATTGGCTCTTAGCGAACATACACCGTTCGATAATTTTTCGGGCAACATGGGCACTACGCGGTCAACTAAATAAATCGATGTTCCGCGGTCGTAAGCTTCTTTATCTAATGGAGAACCGGGTTTTACGTAATGACTCACATCAGCTATATGAACTCCTATTTCAAATTTGTTATCGGGTAATACCTGAAAAGAAATGGCATCATCAAAATCCTTGGCATCTTCGGGGTCAATAGTAAAAGTAAGGACAGAGCGAAAGTCTCTTCGTTTTTTTATTTCTTCGGCAGGCGGGGTATCGGTAATTTTTTCAGCTTCGGCTTCTACTTCAGCAGGGAAACTTAAGGGAAATCCATACTCGGCAATAATAGCATTCATTTCTACCTCGTTGGTTCCCGGTTTGCCCAGCACCTGAGTTATTTCTCCGAACGGGTTATTGAAATCAACCGGCCAGTCGGTAATACGGGCAATGGCTTTCATGCCGTGGCCTGCCTTGTTTAATTTATCATTGGGAATATAAATGTCAACATGCATCCTGCGGTCGTCAGGAACCAGAAATGCAAATCCGGCTTTTCGTTCTACTATGCCTACAAATTCGGTGCGCGCACGTTCCAGAATTTCGATTACCTCGCCCGAATTTTTTCCGTCTCTGCGCTGGGCAAAAAGACAAATTTTTACTCTGTCTTTATGTAAAGCACGGTTTAAATCATTAGGGCCAATATAAATATCATCTCCTCCGCTATCAGGAATAAGGTAAGCCGACCCGTGCGAGTTTACATCAAGAATTCCCTCTACAAATCTGTCAAAAATAACAGCTTTATATTTACCCGGTCCGCTTGATCTGAGCTTACCCGTTCCCAGCAGTTTGTTCAGTGCATTTTCAATAAGTTTTCTTTGCTCATCACTTCTGAAACCTAAACGCGAAGCAATTTGTTTGGCATTCCATTCCTTTGCTGCCTGCTCCATCATCAGGTCGCAGATAGCCTGCTGAAGATTTTGAGGGGTTGATTTTTTTGTCAAGCTAAAACGTATTTGCTGCAAAATACCCTCTTTACCTAAAATTCAGAAAGGGTTTTATGCACAACAGGGCAAAGTCATTTAATGACACACCTGTATTTTTTTGACCTCGCAAAAAGTAGAGGATCCGGTAAAGAGGAGGTACAGCCCATTGGGAAGGTGGCAGGTGTTGAGGGGAATTTTACTTTCTCCCTGCGGAAGGTTGTAATAAACAACCTCATTCACCTGCCGGCCGTTAAGGTCAGTCAAATGCATTTCAACTGTATCGGGTTGGCTTAGTTTTATGCTGATTGTAGTATTAGTGTTTGCCGGATTTGGGAATACAGAAATGAAAGGAGATGTTGAAATAACTTCGCGTGCACTTGTCGCCCAGTCGCGAAAAACAATATTGTCAAGAACCAGAATGGTTCCGTCATCAATAGAAGTAGCATTTGATGAAACAGCATGAGTAATGCGCAGTTCGCACGAATCAGGGATTGCCCCCGATGAATACAGAATAGTAAAAACCATATCATTTAACTGAATGGTATTTCCGCTGGCAGTTTGTTCGTCCCAGGTAAATTGATTATAGGCTACCGTATCCCGTGTGCCGGCAGTTGATTTGAAAAGGAACACAGTAAACATGGCCATGTCGGTTGATTTCCCTTTTTTGTATCCGCCCAGGAAACGAAAATTTAATGGTCGCTGTGTATAGGCAAAACCACAGCCAATGGATGATGGAACAGAACCCGCCAGTGTTTGCATTTGCAGCCCGTAGCCTCCGTCAGGCATATTAATGCGCACAATTCCGGGCGTATAAACAGTCCAGTTGTCGGGTTGTAGTCCGGAGTTTTTTATTGTCCAGTTTTCAAAAGTTCCATTTGGAATATTTTGTGCGATTACATCAATGCACAAAAGACCGGAAAGAAAAAACAGTGCTGTCTTTAAATTCATTTACCTTTAGTATAGGGGAGATAACGTAACATGTATTAAATATCTTATGCTGAGTGCAAAAATAAAAAAGGGCTTCGGTTACCGAAGCCCTTTTTTAAACTTATTCAGGTAAAATTAATTAACCAGAATTTTTCCTGATTTAATCACTTCGCCTTCGCTGGTTTTAATTTCGTAGAAATAGAAACCGCGGGTGTAATTGCTTACGTTTACAGTAGTGTTTTTCTCATCAAACAACACTTCTTCTACTTTTCTTCCGGCAATGTCAAAAATGTTAAGCACTTTAGGTAAATCGTAATTTACATCAATGTTCAAAACGTCTTTTACCGGGTTAGGGTAAACTTTAGTGGTATTGGCAAGAGCTCCGTCAATACCTACGTACCAGCCGTGCTCATTAAACCAAACGATATCTTTAGTTTTTTGATTGTTGGTCAGCCCGCTTCCTGTTTCAAATCCTAAACCCGGGCGGTTGAGGCAATGCGCAATAAATGCAAATCTAACATTGGTCGACTGAAGGAATTTAAGATTTGCGGTAAGATTTAAAGCCAAATGCATAGTGTCGCCTGTTGCAATCGTTCTCGTAACTGTTTTAATTGCAAAAGTGTTAGAATTAGGGCCTGGGTACAAAACAATTGTTTGCGAGTTGCTGATGATGCTTACAGCAAACTGAAACCAGATGGAATCACCAGCCATTGCAGAACTGGTTCCATTGTTTTTCATAACCACCTCAACATTGAAAGGTGTTCCGCTGGATGGTGTACTTTTTAAGCTATCCGGATAAAGAATAGACTCAGTTGACCAATCAATTGTTCTGGTTTGAGCAAAAGATAATCCCGTTATAGCAATAACGGATACCATGGTAAGTAGAATTTTTTTCATTTGATAAATTTTGGATTAAAATTATTTAACACAAATCTATATTTTGAAAGCGTAAATAGAAAGGTATAATAAAAAATATTTTCCGGCTTGTACAGTTATTAAGACAACAGGTCTATTAGCTCATCAATATCTAATGATTTAACAAATGACTCTTCTGTTTCAATAAGGTTTTCAGCAAGTTGTAATTTTTTCTGTTGAAGGGCTACAATTTTTTCTTCTACCGTATTTCGGGTAATAAATTTATAAGTAAACACATTTTTGGTTTGACCAATGCGGTAGCTGCGGTCTTCGGCCTGCTTTTCAACAGCCGGATTCCACCAGGGGTCAAGGATAAAAACATAATCGGCAGATACAAGATTTAAACCGAGCCCACCTGCCTTTAATGAAATTAAAAACACCTTGATCTGCTCATTTTCATTGAATCGCTTCACCTGATCGGCCCGTTCTTTTTGCGACATTTGACCGTGTAAATAGCAGTAGGGGGTATTGTTTGCCTCCAGATATTGACGGTAAATTTCAAGTTGTTTTACAAACTGCGAAAAAACGAGTAATTTATGGTCTTCGGCAATAGCAGTATTTATTCGCTCGGTTACTTCATCAAATTTTCCTGAATTAAATTCATATTCTTCCTGCACCATCCTGGGATGATTGGCTAATTGTCGGAGTTTAGTGAGCCCCTGAATAATGGTAAGTTTCGATTTATTAAAACCCTGTTCTTTGATTGCCTGCAACAGTTCGTTTCTGTACTGCGATTTTACTTCTTCATAAGTTTTCTCCTGTTCTTCGCTCATGTCGCAATAAATCACCTGTTCAATTTTGTCGGGAAGGTCTTTTGCAACCTGCGATTTGGTTCTTCGCAGTACAAACGGATTGATAAGTGTTTTTAGAATTTTGAGTTTTTTTTCGTCAGCCTGTTTTTCAATAGGAATTGAAAAATTTTCCATAAAGCTACTGTAATCACCCAGCAACCCGGGATTTATAAACGACATTTGAGACCACAGCTCAATTACGGAATTTTCAATTGGTGTTCCGGTAAGTACAATTTTATACCCGGCCTTTAAACTTTTCACAGCTTTAGAGGCCTGCGACATCGGATTTTTTATATTCTGACTTTCATCAAGAATAATATAATGGAAATAATAGTTGCGCAATAATTCTATATCCGAACGAACGGTGCCGTAAGTGGTAAGAATAACATCGTAATACCTGAACTGGGTCGGGTCTTTTATCCGGTTGATTCCTGTATAAATTAAAATTTTAAGTCCGGGGGCAAAACGGGTAGCTTCGTTGTTCCAGTTAAAAATTAACGAGGTGGGAACAATGATTAACGAAGTGGTGTATTGTTTGGTTGTCGGTTGTTCAGTATCAGGTGGGGTATTTTCCTGCATTTTTGTCCCTGCCATTGCAGGCAAATGTGCGGCCTGATTAAAGAGGGAAATTTGTACCGGTGTTTGCTCCGAAATTTCTGACGGGCCAAGGGCCAAAGGGTGTTCCGTTTCATCGGGGCTGTGATGAAACTCTTTTTCGTATTGTAATAAGGCAAGTGTTTGAATGGTTTTACCTAATCCCATATCATCGGCAAGACAGGCACCAAGTTTATTGTCGCGAAGAAAGGATAACCAATTGTAACCGGCTTTTTGATAGGGGCGTAAATCTCCGTTAAACGAGTCGGGAAGCGGATATTCTCTGATGCTCTGCTGATCTCTAAGGTTCATGAGTTTTTCACTCAGCTTCATCTGCACCCCGTTGAAAGAACTTAACTCGGTAATTAACCCAATATGGTAGTTGCGCAACCGGATGTTTTCCCCGGGTTCTGAATTTTCAAAAATACTGCTAAAGGTGCTGAACCACTCGTCAGGGATAACAGCTGTTTCTCCGTTTGGCAACAAAAACTCCCGTTTCCCTCTTAAAATATATTCTTTCAGAGCAAGAAAGGGGAACTGAAATTCTCCGAATTTTACCACAGCGTTTATATCAAACCAGTCGTTAAATTCTTTTACATCAATTTTTATTTCCCTGTTGCCAAGAAAATATTTTTGCCGCTCTTCCTCCTGAATAATTTTAAATCCGGCTTCTTCAATTTTTTCTTTATGAATAATTATCCAGTCAATAAATTCATATTTATTGACGGTCTCAAATGCCTGAAGCGTTTTTTCTTCTTTAGGGCGTGCATTTGGTTTTTTTAGCCTGAACACTGAGCCATCGGTGAGTTCCAGTCCAAGATTTTCCAAAAAATCTTTTTTACTGTCTTCCCATTTTACCGATCTTCTGATTCGTTTAAAAATATATTGATTATCTTTTTTTTCAAGACTCACTGAAACTTTGTGAGAGTTGTGGTAAAGAAAAAGATTCTTTCCGTATTCAAAGCATAACTGCAACTGAACATTTTCCTCCCATAACCGCACAATCTTGAGCACAGGAGTTGCATCGTGTTTCTCGGTTATAATTTCGAGGCCCTGTGCATACACATCAAATTTTTCGACCAGAGGCACTACAAATTTCCGGAAATAATTTTCTTCGGCACTTTTCGGAATCTGAATAAATCGTTTGTTAAAAAAGGGTAATAATTTTTTTCCGTCTATGTTTTTTTGAAAGTCATACACGCGGTTATCAACCAGCAACCATGCAGGGTAATTACACAGGAGTCTGGCGTTTTTATACATGAACTCCATTTTCTCCTCCATGTATTTAATGGTTGGATAATAGCGGGTGCCTTCTTCATCTCGTCTGAAATGGAACAAAACCGAACTTTTTTCTTTCGCAATTTCCAGTTCGGCAGAGCAGGGGTTATTATCGTTTCCTGTTTTAAAAAATCGTTTGTTCCTTAATAATTCCAGCGCACCTGCAATTCGTTTTTCTATAAACGGGCGGATGAAATTGGTGAAAAGTTCCTCATCGCAGTATTTCTCAAAAAATTGGGAAGGTTTGATTTGTTTGTTGTTTTTGTCAACGTAAAATTTCTTAGTGATATACGCCTGCTCTATTTCATCTAAAATTTTCAGCAATTGTTTATCTGTGGCATCAATTTGTTCGCTGTAATAGTCGGAAGTTTTGGTAAAAATTCGCTGATGCGTAAGTGTCAGCTGCCCCTTGGAGTTCACCTGCACCACATGCGGCTCAATAATAAGTCCGAGGTGCTGATGCTCTACCAGTGTGTAAATTAATTCAAAAGGTTGGGTATTGACTACTTTCAAAACAAATTCTTTCCGTTAACAACCGATAAAGGTAGGTTGAATAAACGGGTGGATTGCTTATGTGGGAAAATTGTCAGAAACTCACTTCACCGCTGAAAACCAATTTGGCAGGCCCAACAAGCCATACATTGGTAAATTTATTTTCCTCAGGATTGAATTGAAATCGTACCTTAAGTTCTCCTCCGGGTGTGCTAACGGGAACTTCAAAGGGTGCAGGTGATGAATTTTTATTGAGCAAATACCAGGCAATAGCTGCTGCAGTAACTCCTGTTCCGCATGAGAGGGTTTCGTCTTCCACTCCGCGCTCATAGGTGCGCACATATAAACGATTTTGTTGCCATTCAATAAAATTTACATTAATGCCGTTTTGCTTGTATTCATTATTGTATCGAATGGACTTAGCTCTGGTTACAATATCAGTGGTAGCTGTATTGATGCAGGGAAGTACATAGTGCGGTGATCCGGTATTTAAAATAAAATGATCGGTATTAAATTTCACTTCACTCACATCCTGCATTTGTAGTTCCACCAGATCTCCGTTAAAAATGGCCTGATGCGGTCCGTCAACTGCTAAAAAAGAAGTGCTGGTTGAAATGATGCCCATTTGCCGGGCAAATAGTGCTATGCACCGGCCTCCGTTACCACACATGCTGCTTTCATTTCCATCGGCATTGTAATAAATCATTCTGAAGTCGAAACCTTTCTCATTGCGCAGCAACATTAAGCCGTCAGCCCCAATGCCAAATCTGCGGTTACATAATCCGGCAATTAATTCTTTATTGTGCAATGGAAATCGTTCATCCCTGTCATCAAGAATGATAAAGTCGTTTCCGGTTCCCTGATATTTATAAAACTTCACGTTAGCGTTGAAATATTTTTTTTACTAAACCTTGTTCCATTTCCCGGTAAGGATGAAACTTACCGTCAAGTTCGAGGTAATAATATTTTTTTTCGTAGTGCAAATATAGATCATCCTGCACAGTAAGCAGATGAATTTTGTAAGGAGGCTCTATGCCGTAAAGCACTAATTTTTTCCCGTTAAATTGATATCCCCTTGAGTTAAGCGGAGACTTCCAGAATTCAACAGTTACGGCCTGCGCAGTTTCCGCAGAAGTGTCTTCCGGGTTTTCGTTAGCAAGATAAGAGGGGGTAAGCAGGGTGTCAAATTCCCATTCGTCTTCAACCACATTCATGTAATTTGGGTTTTCCTCTAAAAGTTGCCCGTCAACGCTTCCCTGCTCTGCCAGAGCTAACGGGTTTTCCGACTGATTTTTTTGTTGCTGCTCCTGGGTATTCTGCTTTGCTGCAAATTCTTTTCGTAACTGCTCCTCACTTCTTCGTTCCACGGCTTTGTACGGAACCCTGATTAATGAATCAACTTTATTTATTACTTTGGGAATGGTGTACTGCGGGATATAATTTTCAGTGACGAAATAAACCGCACTCAGAATAAAAAAGAGGGTGAGCACATATGGAAGCAAACCAAAAAAGAAGGTTTTTTTGTTTCGGATACTCTCGGTGTTTTCATGCAGGTATTGTTTTAACTCCTGCCTTCGGGCTTCTTTTATTCCTTCTACCAAAGCGGCATAAAAATCATACTGGGTTTTAAGTTTTGGCTCGGCCAACAGGCGCTCTTCAAACTCGGATTTTTCCTTTTTTCCGAGTTTTCCGTCAAAGTAGCGCTCAATCAGGTCAAAATTATCGGTCAGCCGTTCGTTCATTTTTCTGTTTCTTCTCTATTGACAACTATTAGCTGCAAAAAGTTGTTTGGCTTTAAAATTCATTTGTTGTTTTTTCTATAAGGCTTTTCAGAATTTCACTTTTGCGCTGCCTGATGGCATCGGGGCTGTGGGCTCCGGTAAGTTCCGCAATTTCTTTCAGGCTAAAACCGTCAAAATAGTAGTAACCTAAAAGTCTCCGGTCGTTTTCCGATATGGATAACCATATTTCTTTAGGAATTCGGGGGGCGGTTGGTTCAACGGGAGTCTCTTGCTCTTTTTTAGCTTTTTTCCGGTCGCGCTTATTCCAGCGGTTGCGGGCAGCTGCTAAAACATAAGGAGCCAGGGCGAAAGATTGTCCGTTTTTTTGCCGGATGACATGTTGCCAAACTGCCAGTAATGCTTCGGTTATCACTTCTTCAGCATCCTTTACCTTTCCGCGTTTAGCTAATACATACCTGTAAACTTTTTTAAAAGTGCGGGCATAAAGCATGGTAAGGGCTTCTTCATTGCCCGATCGCATAAGCTGAATTAAAGTTCTGTCGTTCAGAAACCGAAAACCAAACATACTGTTGTTAAAAGAAAAAAATATTTTTGTCTTTTATTCGTTAAAGAGGCTTCAAAGTTACGGTTCAAAAATGGTTTCACCTTAACTTTAAGCATAACAATGGAACAAAAATTGATAAGCGAAAGAATCAAAATAAAAGTTTATGAAGAAAGTAGTTGGATTAGTATTGGTAGCAAGCCTGGGAGGCATTGTTGCCTTGGGCGTAAACAAATTATTTGACAAGGAACGGAGTTCAGAGTTTGGAGCTATGCAATTAGCCCGTTATGCGAGTATAGCCGAGTCAGGTCCCGGGATGACTCAGGATTTTACTGCTGTTTCTGAGGTTGTTACGCCAACAGTTGTTCACGTAATTACCACGGTTGAATCGGTTAGTTCGGGCTCGGGTCCTGCCGACCCGTTTGATTTTTTCAGAGGTCACGGGTTTAGCCTGCCCGATATGGGCCCGCAGGTCGGTTCCGGTTCAGGGGTTATTATTTCAGAGGACGGATATATCATTACCAATAATCACGTGATTAACGGAGCCACTAAAATTGAGGTGGTGCTGAATGATAAACGTAAGTACATGGCCGAGTTGATAGGTACAGATCCCAACACAGATATTGCTCTGATAAAAGTGGAAGAGAAAAATCTTCCGTTTGCCATATTCGGTAATTCGGATGAGGTGAAGGTGGGGCAATGGGTATTGGCGGTGGGAAATCCGTTTAATCTTACCTCAACCGTTACAGCAGGTATTGTAAGTGCCAAGGGCCGGAATCTTAACCTGATTCGCGACCCGCAAAATCCGGAAAGCCGTTATGCTATTGAGTCATTTATACAAACCGATGCGGCAGTTAATCCGGGTAACAGCGGAGGTGCTTTGGTATCTATCGAAGGAAAATTAATTGGAATTAATACAGCCATTGCTTCCCAAACCGGTTCCTTCTCGGGTTATTCGTTCGCAGTGCCATCCAATATTGCTAAAAAAGTAATTAATGACGTGATGAAGTACGGCACCGTTCAGCGTGGTTATCTGGGCGTAGAGATAAGGGATGTAAATGCCGAGCTGGCTGATGAAAAGGGCTTGAAGGAAGTAAAAGGGGTGTATGTAGGCGGTGTAAATCCCAAAAGTGCTGCTGAAGAGGCAGGAATTAAAACAGGTGATATTATTATAAAAGTTGAGGATGCGGCTGTCAATTCTTCTTCTGAATTACAGGAGCAGATAAGTCGCAGAAATCCGGGCGATAAAGTAACGGTAGTGGTAAAACGTGACGGGAAGGAAAAAATATTTGCGGTGGTGTTGAAAAATAAAGAGGGCAAAGCAGCCATTTCTGTTGAAACAAAAGTGGATAAAGCCAATGCGTTGGGTGCCGATTTTGAAAGTATAAACCGCGATGAACGCCTGCGTTTAAAAATAACCAACGGGGTAAAAGTAAAAAGTATAGGCGGGCGAAGTGCGCTTAGCAAAGCCGGAATTCCGGAGGGATATGTATTAACTCATATCGATAAAAAACCAGTTTATACGGTTGGGGATGTAAAGAAAATTCTGGAAGGTAAAAAAGGCGGTGTATTGCTGGAAGGGGTAAATCCTGATGGGAGCAAAGGTGTTTACGGAATTTCGATAGATTAATTTTTCAATATAAAAACAGAAAGGGTCGGGGTAATTCTCCGGCCCTTTTTTATTTGGTTATAGCCATCTTTCCTCTTTCGGCCATTGCTTTTAGCTTCAGTTTGGTTGCCTGTATCAGTTGTCCTTTTTTTCTTGCTTTAAATGCATTTACCTCATGAATGATCATGTTTACGGCATGGTTGTAATACCTGCGCGAATACATGCGTTTAAAGTCAATATCCCTGTCAGTACTGGTTTCCCAGGGAAGCGGATTAATGAAGTTATTTTCTACCTGCGCATAAAGAGGAGTGCCTTTAATGGGGTATGCCACGGTAATGGTAAAAATATCCGGGTCCGACTCTTTCAAATGGGTTACCGTTTCAAAAATATCTTCTTCGGTTTCTCCCGGGTAGCCAACCATTATGAATGTGCCGGCTTGTATACCGTTTTGCTGTGCCAGCTGAATCATATTTCTTACCTGTTTCACATCCACACGTCTGTCCATTAAGTCAATTACTTTTTGCGAGCCGCTTTCGGCACCAATCCACACCCTGAAACAACCGGTTGATTTTAGCAAACGAATTACTTCTTCATTCATTCGGTCGGCTCTTGTAATGCACTCGTATGGCATTTGAATTTTTCGGGCGGCAAGTTCATGGGCAAATTCCTGCAACCATTTATGGCTTATAGTAAAAACATCATCTACAAACCAAATGCTGTCTACCTGATAGGTTTTTTGAATCCATTCCATTTCATCGGCCACACTATGCGCACTTCTTCTGCGGTAGCTTTGTCCATAAACGGCACGGCTGCACCAGTTGCAGGTGTAGGGACACCCCCTCATAGTACTTACCGATATGGCACTTGTTCCATGTTTTTGTTTCCAGGCATCAAAGTACAACTGCAGGTTTACTTTTGTCCGGTTGGGCAAACACAGTACTTCCAGATCTTTTAATTTAGAACGTTCGGGGTTTATGCAAACCTTTTTATCTTTATCTAAAAACGCAATACCATTAATCAGGTGAATGTCGGTTGCAGGTTTGGTACTATCGAGGTGTTGAATTAATTCCAGTGTTGTTTCTTCTCCCTCGCCCAAAACAATATAATCGGCACCATGATTCAGGAAATGGGAAATATGATTTCGTACTTCCGGTCCGCCCAGAATAATTTTTGTGTGGTGAAGGGAAGGTTGCAGTTTTACAAACTGAATAATGCGGAGTACGTTTAGTTTGGTCATCAGGTTGGTGTAAATCCCGATTACATCCGGTTTATCCTGCAGCAATTTTTCCTGCAGTTTATCAAATGACGAAAAGGTACTGTCAAAAACATCATTAGGGTAATTAAATTTTTCGAGCCACGAAGAGATATATAAAATACCCAAAGGCATGTAAGGTCGCATGATTTCCTTTTCCTTAAGGTCTTCGTGCAAAAAGTAGCCATGAGTAAGTATTATTTTCATTTGCGGTTATTTTTTCGACATGGAAAGATAAAAATGATCGCCATTATCTGCAAACCGGTTTAAATGTAGAGTTACAACATGACCAAAAAAGCAACTTTTGTTATCCCACATATTTTTTTATTCCGGCTTTTGAAATGATGCTTTGTGGAATCCGGAATCCAAGACTAATTGCTTTTTTTAAGTCTTTTAACCGGTGCAGATTTTTTAAAGCGGCCCATGCCTGTCTTTTCCTGAACTCATAATGAACATGGCGCTGTAATTTTTTGTAAAAATCGGGCGGGTAGGTACTTTGAAACATCACAAGCAATTCATCACTATCAGCCCAATTTGTTTTTTGTGTAAGCTGACTTTTTACGTTCTCATAAAATTTGGTTCCTGGCAGCGGATAGGAGACAGAGATGCCAAGGTCGTACGGCATTAATTCGAATACCATTTGCATCGTTGCTTCAATTTCATTTTTAGTTTCTCCCGGGTAACCAAATTGAAGAAAGAAACAGGGTTTTATTCCTTTGCGCTGCATAAGGCGCGTAGCCTGGTGGATTTCTTCTACTTTGGTTCCTTTATCCATGGCATCGAGAATTTTTTGAGAACCGCTTTCAGCACCAACCCATACTTCATCGCAACCTGCCCGTGATAGTGCATCAATATTATTTTCTTCCAGCAACAGGTCAACGCGCGATTGTATCTTAAAACGGATGACAAGGTTTTCCTTCTGTATTAAATCGGCAAACTGATTTACCCAACCCGGTTTAAGCCCAAAGATATCATCACAAAACCAAACGTGGTCGAATTGATATTTTTCTTTCAGCATTTTTAATTCCGATAACACATTTTGCGGGGAACGCGAATTATACCGGTTTCCGTAAATGGGCTTAGCGCACCAGTTGCATTTGAACGGGCAGCCTCGTGTGGTTCCTACATTTATGGAAAAATAACCTGTGCTTCTCAGCCATCTTTTCCGGTATTCGTCTACGTTAATCAGATCCCAGGCCGGGTATGGAAGAGTGTCGAGGTCTTTTATATTTTCCCGTGGGGGATTTTGAATAACACCATTGCTTTCAAGGTAAGAAATGCCCTTGATTTGTGTAATGGATTGTTCTTTTTTAATCAAAAACCGGCAAAGTTCCTCCAGTGTTTTTTCGCCTTCACCGTGAATTACAAAATCAACTCCTTCTTCTATGTATTTTTTGAAATGATCTGTTGAATCGGAACTTGAAATAACCACCCGGCATCCATAATGTTTGGCAATTTTACTCATTTTAAATGCAGCCTCGCGCATATTGGTGAGGCACATTTTGGTAAGGTAATTAAATCCATCATCGTAAATCACCAGAATTTTTGGCCGGCATTCTTTTATTACATCCTCGATTTCATCGGGAGTTTCCGAAAACATTACATCATGAAACGCAATATTGAAACCCGCATTGCGAAGCACTGCAGCCGCATAAAGAGTAGCCAGCGGTGCATACGGACGCTGAAGTTTCCATTGTTTTGGATCGAAACGGAGAAAATAAGAATGGGTGATAAGAATATCTGCCATGCTAAAGGGTAACCTTAAATTCGGTTTGGAATGATTGCACTTTGGTTTTATACTTTTCCAGAATTATAAACTGATATCCTTTTTCGTGCTGTTTCGAAACATTTTTTTTGGTGCGTATATTCAGGTCAAATTGTTCAACATCAAAATCACTGTATCTTTTTTTCCATCTTCGAAGCATAACCTGAAACATATACGTGTCAAGTTTTTCACCTGCGCCTTTATTCAAAAGTTTTTCAATAATGGCTTTAATACCGGACGGTTCTTTTCGGGTAATGATGTCGTTAAACTGAAATGACTTATTGGGGTAGAAAGTGCTTATCCATGAATTTGAAGTTAAAATTCTATTGTAAATAGCAGGATTGTAAGTAGGACGGATGAAGGCAAGTTCGGTGGCAGTAAAAAGATTTTTGTCAGGTATCTCCAGCGAAGATGTGTCGATAAAATAATTGATACAAAAATATTTCCGCAGGGGTTTTATTAAGAGTTTCCGTACAGCGGCCAGCATACTTCGGCATAGCCATAGTCTTCCGGTTTCGGTTACAATAAAAAAGTCAATATCCGAACCTTTATCCATGTATCCCTTGGAAAGGGAGCCGGAAACCAATACTCCCCTTACAAAGGGAAACCGGGCGATGATACCTGAAATGAAAAGGGCTTTTTTCATGTATTTGGCGGCAAGTTTATTTCCATTAATGCGATTGGTAACGGCCTCTTTGTCGTTGCTCAAAAAGTAATAACCGCCATAGTGAAAAATAATTTGCTGCTGCGAAAGTTTTCGAAGGCTATTGTTAATCTGATCGGGGGTGGCTTCTTTTAAATCGCAAAAGTGGTAAATTTCGGAGGCTGATAACGGATGCCGGAAAATATCGAAATAAAGTAGTTTACGGATAACAGCCTTGTCCACTTCATTTACAAGTATAATGGTTTTACCAGCCTCAAGGCTGTGCATCTCTTTTTCCGGTTTTATAAAATGCGATTCCAATTTTCAAATATAAAACAAGTATGGTTATTCTGACTTTTTATTCTACCAACCTCATTAAACTGTCTTTAATTCAAAAATGAAGTTTTTTTCACCCCAAAAATAATTTGATATGAGTAAGTGTAAATGAAGCTGATTGGTATGGGCTATCTGTTGCAACTGCTCTATATTACAATCTTCGCTTAAAGATATCCAAACCCGTGTGCCGGGTTGCATGTAACTGCCAATTTCTGAAAATAATTTTGTAAAATAGTTATAGTCCTTACCACAGTACCAGGCCAGTTCCCATTCGTGAACCGGAGTTTGTGGGTAATAGGGAGGATTTATGATAATGTAATCAAAATGCCGAAGTGGAATTTGAGCAAAAAGATCCGACAAAATGATTTGAAAATTTTCCTCGCTCAGCATCAGGGAATTTCTGTTTAACAACAATCCGTCAATAGCTGAAGTGCTTATGTCGGTAGCTGTTACAGAAGCTTTTTTACTTGCGGCCCAAAAAGAAAGCAAACCGCTGCCCGCACCCAGTTCGAGTACCTTTTTGCCGGTTAAATTTTCTTTTTTCAACTCGTTTAACAGGAAACGCGAGCTGAAGAAAAAGCCGGGATGAAATACCCCTTTTTTTACAAGAATACGTATCCCTTCAGCCTCATAAAACCGGTCGGCTTGTATTTGATGCATTACATATGGCCGGTAAGTGTACTGAATAATTTTCTTTATGAATTTCCTAAGCATGATGCATTAAAACCCCTGAATTTCGGGTTGACGATATTTCCAAAATATTTGCAGGGCCTTAAGCTCGTAGGGATATTTAAACAGGTTGTTTTCGTATCGGAAGGCCGAAAGTTGTTTGATAATCCATCGCTGATAAGGGTTGAAACGTATATCGGAAACCGTAGGGTAACGGGCATTCAAAACCGTTTCAAAGTCTTTGATTTTATCTACCATGGCCGGAGTGAGCCACGGAGTAAGCGGATTTTTTCGCAGGTCAAAATTTTCCCACTCATTTCCCAGCCAGTCTTCTAATTTTTCGGGGAAACGGAAGCCGCTTTTTAAAACCTGATTATACATATCCGAGCCTTCAGTTGGCACCGGACTATACACGTAAATGATAATTTCGGTATCCGGATTTACCTCTTTCACCTGTTTGATAAAAGCAATGTCCTCGTCAATTTGTTTCATTACCTGTTCAGGTGTATCGGCCGGGGTTCCCAGCACAAAGGAGTATTCGGGTATAATATCAAACTTTTTCATGCGGGCGGCAAATTCAAGAATTTGTTTTCCGGTTTGTGTACCTCCCTTATCCATTTTTTTCAGCACTTCATCATTGCCTGTCTCAGCTCCAAAAAAAATCATGCGGCATCCGGCTTCCCTCATCAACGCCAGCGATTCGTCTTTGTATTTATCAATGGTGTCAATTCTCCCTTCTCCCCACCAAACCATATTGTGAGGTCGAATAAGTTTTGAAAAATCAACCACGCGTTTTTCTGATACAAAAAAATTGTTGTCGTGAAATTCGATAGAGTCTGCTCCCCATCGGTTTTTCACCAGCATCACATCTTCGTATATCCCGGTTGCCGATTTGCCTTTCCAGCGGGCTTCGTAAATGGGAACTACTGCACAAAACGAACAGGTAAACGGACAGCCAAAACTGCTATGGTAGGCAAGTGTTTTTTCGCCCAGATAGGTTCGCCCCAGGTATTTTTGCAAAGGGTAGATACTATTCAATTTCTCGTATGGAAGTCTGGGGAGTTTATCGTAATCCGGTAAGTCGGCTTTGGATGTTTTAACAATTATTTCTCCGTTCAGATAAATGAGATTTTGAATGCTGTCTAAAGGTTTATTATGATCGAGGGCGAATAACAACTCAGGAAAGGCGGAGTCTCCCGGGCCATTGATTACGTAATCTACAAATCCCGACCTGAGTACTGACTTATGTTGATTGGCTGCGAAATATCCGCCCCAAATCATGGTCATATCAGGGTAATTTTGTTTTATTTTTTTTGCAAACGGGATAGCTTGCCTTAGCTGCGGCCCGGGCATCACGGTAAAACCAACATAGCTGAAAGTTCCGGTATTCAGATGTTGTGTAATTGTTTCATAGGGATCCGTTTCACGGTTACCATCTACTATCACCCAGTTATATTTTCCCTCAATAGAGGCTGCCACCTGCAATAACGACATGGGAATGCGGTATTTATTTTCGGCACTTCTTGGATTAAATAACAGGACACTCTTATTCATAAGGATCAAAAGAGTTGCAAATTAAGAAAAAACACCATGTTTTTGCTAATTATACAATGTCGGGTTACTGTTTTTAAAACTAAGTTATAACTTGCACCAGTGAGGATTTTTCAACTTTTATTTATTTTCTTCATATATACCGGAGTGCTATTGGCGCAGAAGGCTCCTGCGATAAAAGTTTACGGTAAAGGAGCGGAGGGGTACTATTTTCTGCATGTTAAAAAATTCATGGTTGATTCTACAACAAAAACTCTTGTCCCCGCTCAGTTAATTTTAGATGGTTCAGGGAATATTATTTTTTACCGGATTATTGAAAACGCGTCAGATTTCAAGTTGTATCCCAACGGAATGATGTCTTTCTTTTACCTGAGAAATTATTATCTGATGGATTCGTCCTTCCGCATAATTGATTCTGTATCGTGTGTAAACGGGATCAAAACCGATAATCATGAATTCCAGATTCTGCCCAATGGAAATTATCTGCTGTTGGGAAAGGAAGAAACGGAAATGGATTTAAGTGCCTTTCCGGTTTTTAAACATAAAGGGGTAAGGGGGAGCAGGCACGCAAAAGTGATTACCGGAGTTGTTCAGGAGCTGAATCCCCGAAAGGAATTGGTAAACGAATGGAAAAGCAAAGAGTATTTTGATATTGAAAGGGCAGATCCTTTTTTTCTGGATGATACGTTGCTGGTTGACCTCACTCATTTCAATTCAGTAGCTGTTACGCCTGATTCCAACTGGCTTATTTCGGTAAGGTTTTTTAATGAAGTAATTAAAGTAAACAAAAAAAGTGGAGCTATTTTGTGGCGATTGGGAGGGTTAAATAATCAATTTTCTCTTAAAGGAGATTCTGTGTTTTTTCTGGCCCAGCATGATGCACGCGAATTTAAAAACGGGATTATTTCTCTTTTTGACAACGGATATGCTCCTGCCCCAAAAAAACACGCAAGCAGATTGGTAGAATACAAGTTGGATACAGCAAATAAAACGGCTAAGCTAATCAGAAGTTATACTTATAGCTACAATTTAATCACCGAATTTGGGGGAGGTGCTCAAAAATTAGCCAGTGGGAACAGGGTGATTAATTTCGGAAAACTGGCAAAGGGTTCACCCGAAATCACATTTGTGGTTGTAACTGATAAAGGGAAAAAGCTGATGGAATATTTTGCGGGGGATACAACAGGAAGTTACCGTACATTCGGTTATTTAAATCTGCCCCAAAGCATAAAACAACCTGAAATAGTTGCCGAACAAGAAGCTAACGGGGGTTATGTTTTACACACAAATGTAAAAGGGATGAGGTACAGATGGTCAACCGGAGATACTACAGAAACGATTAGGGTTATGATTCCGGAAACTTATTACGTTTATGTTTCACTTGATGGAACCGGATTTGTCAGGTCACAAATATTTCAGCTTAAAAATTTAAAAGGTAGAAGGAAAAGAACTACAAGTTGAATTATATTTGATTAGGTTATGAAATCAGTAAAGAGGTATATCATTTCAGGGATTATTTTGTCAGGGGTTTTTGCCTGTCGGCAGGGAACTACGGTTGCAGAGAAGGGATCAGTGAAATCAGATACAATCTCGCCTATTTTCCCGGATACTTTGAATATGCCTAAGGGAAAATTCGGTGAAGCGGTACGCTATGGCAGGGATTTATTTTTGTTTACTGCCTACTATATCGGTCCGGAAGGAGTTAACGGAAAATATACTGGGAACAAAATTAACTGCACGCATTGTCATCAATGGGCCGGGACTAAACCGTTTTCATTTAATTTGATGAAATCGCACGAAAGGTATCCTATGTACAGGGCCCGGGAAGGAAAGGTGCTGTCATTAGCCGAGCGCATCAACAATTGTGTTACACGTCCGCATAACGGTATTCCGTTACCATTAGACAGTAGGGAAATGATTGCCATGTTAAGTTACCTGAAATGGATTAATGAAACAGTGCCAAAAGATAAATGGATGACAGGTGAAGAAGCTCTGGCAGTTGAGTTCCCGGCTAAGGCTGCCAGTCCGGAAAACGGGAGTCGCCTTTATGCAGAAAGATGTTCCCGTTGTCATGGACCAAACGGAGAGGGCAGGATGAATGCAGATTCTGTTTCTTTTCTGTATCCTCCGTTGTGGGGAAAGGAGGCTTATCAGCCCGGTTCAAGTATGCACAGAGTAATTAAGCAGGCACAATGGATTAAAGCCAATATGCCGTTTGACTCTGTTATGTGGAATAAAACCGTGCTTACTGATGAAGAAGCATTTGATATAGCCGCTTTCGTAAATGACGACCGAATCCATAGCAGACCAAATCCCGCTACAATAGATTACCCTTTTCCGGAAGATAAGGCCATTGATTACGGTAAAGGACCCTATATCGATACGTTTTCGGAAGTGCAACATAAATTCGGCCCTTATGAACCCATCATGCTGTATTGGAAAAATAAAGGTTGGAAGCCACGTTTCTGAGTGATTAATCTGTATGCGGTTTCTCTAATAAGAAAAGGTAGTTTTTGAGATGATCCCCATCATGCTTATGCCACTTTTTTATTAAT
The DNA here is from genome assembly GCA_019695215.1 of Bacteroidia bacterium. Taxonomy (GTDB): domain Bacteria; phylum Bacteroidota; class Bacteroidia; order UKL13-3; family UKL13-3; genus JAGPCK01. The sequence continues at coordinate 40,861 of JAIBAK010000020.1, forward strand.
ACGAAAGTTTTTATCTGTCCGAACCAGAATCGGGGGGCAAACAAAACAGCTGTTTTTTTTAGTTTTGTAAAAATGGAAGACAAACGATTAGTCTGATGAATACATAAATTATCTTTTTCCTCTGAGAGATCCTGTGAGGAGATAATGCGGAATCCGGCTTTTTTAAACGTATGCTCCCAATCTTTTTTATACCCCGGGTTTGCTAACGACTGCACCATACCAAAATGCATCATGCAAAGCTTGTTTATCCCGGCAATTTGTTCAGCAGGGCATTCATCTTTCCATATAGCATCTAATAGGGCAAAGCGACCTCCCGGTTTAAGAACTCTTAAAATTTCAATAAGTATTTCGGGTAGTATGAGTTCATCAACAATAGCTAATACCGACTCAGCATATACAACATCCATACTCGCCTCCGGGAATGGTAACTTTTCACCGGGTTGTATTAACTTTAGTTGTACATCGTGATAAATTCCGCAAAAACGCAATCTTTGTTTTGCCGTATGTATCATGGATGAAGAAATATCCACGCCATTCAGATTAAGGCCGGGAATTAAGCTCAGGTCGGCTAAGGTGGCACCGGTTCCGCAACCAAATTCCAGAACATGCATCCCATCGTTTAAATGTAAATTCTTAACTAATTTGGCTGTGCCGATTTTACCCTGTGGATGTAAATAAGCCACTCCCTTTTTTGCCCAAGTATGCAACAAATAAAAGTCAGGTGTTTTGGTCTTTAGCATAGTTGGTCAATTAGAAAGCACTGCAACAACGACTACATGCAGGAAATAATCCACCAGCGTTCATCAGGTCTTTTCTGAATTCTGATATAAGGCTCCCGTTCCAAATATCCTTTATATTTTGTGAATATACGTTTCCAACAGTCAGGTTAAAGCATCTTCCGTGAGAGGGGATTACGGAACCATCAGATTTGATCATTAAGTTGCGGAATGAATCGTTGCAAATTTTACCAAAGAAAATCTCAGGTTTAAGGTAGAACCGTTGCAGATCTGCCTTAGAATTGATTTCTGGAGAGAATGTAATGGGGAAATTGAATTTACCAGAATGAATCGACTGTATTTCTTCCCATAAGACATCAAGATTCATCTCCTCAATGTGGACCTCTTCTGTATTGGAAAGCGTAGCATGATATTTTTCTCCATATTTTTTGTTGTGCGCTGTTGCTAGCCAATCCGGTGTAAAGTTGGTATGCATAAATCCAATTTGCTTGAGCGGGTAATTAATAAAATTGGAAATAAAATCGTTTAAATGTCCGATGTTCCATTCAGTAATTACACAGAAAACGGATACATCTGGATGTTGTTGTTGGCTAAAAAGCTTTTCCATCCCCTGCAACGCTTTTTGAAATGATTGGTTGTTACCGCGTATTTCATTATGTATGCTTTGAGGGCCATCAAGCGAAATGTTCAGTTCATTTAATTCGGTTTCACAAAGAGCTTCCGCTTTTTGAGGTAGTGTAAGCGCATTGGTTGTAAGGGATGTGTAAAGTTTTTTTGTTTTAGCGTACCTAAGAGACTCCTCCAGATGTTTGTAAGCTAGTGGTTCCGTAAATGCGTAACCAATTTTTACTTCCGGAAAGTGGGTTGAGGCCTGATCCATGATTTCAGTTATGAGCTCAAATGGCATATGCAACGGATGGGTTCCTGTCAGATTTTGAGCAAAATTACTTTCACTATACCCGGTTCCTATATCACACATTTTACAATGAAGATTACAAACATTATTAACTCCTAACACGAGCCATTCTGGTCCATAATATAAATGACCTGGATTTAATCGAATGTTTAGATTTTTTAGTTTCCGGTACATATCATCAATAAATCAAGTCAGGCTCGTAGGACGAAAAGTTTCTGGCAGAGTCCGGAACACGCAAATAATGATACGGACCCAAAGGGTCAACTTCGTTTCGGTTGTATAAAGTCCCTAAGAATGGAAATTCCTGATGAATATGGGTGCTCAGGCCATTCAATCTTTGCATCACTTCACTAAGACTCATGTCCCATTCTTTTGCGAGTCGTTCGGCTGACGGTTCCATGAATGAAATGTAAAGCAACTCTAGTTGGGTATGGTCCTGTTTTCTACTAAAATCTATTGAGGATCCACTTATCAGTGTGCGTTGGTTTTCCAAAGCCTTTTTGCGTCCAAGAGCTCGTGCTGTAAATTCAGCCGGAGTATAATATCCGGGTACAACGGTGGTAGCAAAAAACGGCTGCAAAATATTTACTTCATGACACCAGAGGCATTTGGCGGGTTTGCCGGCACTGCTTTTTGAGGAGTCAGATGCCGGAATCAGGTTTCCATTGGTATTGTATATTCCGAATCGTAGTTGTCCGTTTGGCATCACATCGAACACTTCAAATTCAGTTATAGTATAATTGCCTGTTAAAATAGACCCCTCTGTTTCATGGGCCACAAAAGCCGTTTGAAATAATGTGCTATCTGTTGGAAATTCGATGATCCGGTGTTTGTAGGAAACCTCGGATTCAATAATTCCTGCTTTTTTAGATTCAAAACTATAACGTGTTCTGAATAGTGGATATGTGGTGGCAATTCCGGTAATGGCATAATAATGTTTGCTGGAATTAACAGTAAGCATGATAAATCGGCCAATATCCATTCCACCGCTTTTTCTGTATTCCTCACTTTCTTTAAAGTTGGTTACAAGTTTGAAAAGATTTTTTTTTGCCTGATCTGAAAAGCCAGCCTTATTCATATTGACTTGCAAGAGTGAGTTAGACTTCCAGAAAAAGAGTTCATCGTCATCCTCAACAGGAAGAGTGGCGCCTAGAAAGGATAAACCCCATCGAAGACCGGTAAGCACCTGTTCAGGTGTTTGGTTAGCATGAGATGGATTCCACCGTAAAAAAATAGTTAAGGAAGCAACCGGTTCTGCATCATGACGGCAGGCGTCAACAATCATACTCACGGGTAAGAGAGTCAAAATGAGGAAATATATTGTAATTGTATGTTCTCTGAATCTCATTGCAGCAAATTAGCTTTTCTTTATTTCGTTTGCAAATTTGAGTTTATCGGTTTCAATTTTGATTTAAAAATTAAATAATAGTATGCCAACATGGCTATTTGAGCAATGGCAGTAGCTGCTATTGCTCCGCTGATACCATAAGAGGAGATGGTAAGAAGTAGAACTCCAACACTTACAAAAATGCCCACCAGATTAGCGGTTATTACTTTTTTTTCTCTTTTACCCTTAAACAGGTAAAACACAAAGGGGCCAAACCAATAACCGGGTAAACAAGCTAGAAATCCCCATACGTACCAGTTAAGTTCATGTGGCATATGGTACACGTAATGCATCATTGCTGCTAAAATGAGTAATCCTACAATAGAGATTACCGTTCCGATGAGCAATAACCATCGTGAAGTTTGTTCTATTTTTTTTATGTCAAAACGATACAGGTTCGAAAGGAAGGGGTATATAAGGAAGGCCGGGCCCATTCTTATAAGAATAAGGAAATTTGAAAAAACATGGTAGCGGGCTAATTCGCTTTTTGGCATCCAGGCGTCAATCAGCGCAAGGTCTACTTTGGTTTGCACTAGTCCGGTGAAAGCAAGAAACATAAACGGTGATGAATCCTTTAATAGGTTCGTAGAAATACTAAGCCATTCAGAAGGATAAAGCCAGGGGCGAAAAACAACCAGATATATCAACGCACGAATAATATTGGATAGAGTGATAAGTAGCAGAACGCTGTTGAAAGTGATGGATTCAAACATAAGAACTATACCTGCTGAAATAAACAGCGCAGAAACGATTTCCGCATAAACTGCAAGTTTGAATTTCTTCTGGTAAGTAATTACTGACTCGAACGATTGGGTAATATATCGACAGGTTATCCAGATGGCCACATGGATAAACGATATGGAGGGTAAGCACAGGGAAAGCATGATGATGGAAGGAAAGAGCAGCAGGAAAAAACGCACCCCAAAAGATCTGTTCCATTCGGTGTATTTCCTATTAGGGAATTGTCCGAATTGGCGAGTAAGGAATTCTTTATTACCCCAGGCAACAAAAGCCGTGGTGATGTATTGAATTAATTGTAGTTCAACAATCATTCCCCACCATTGGGGGGAAAAATATCTGTTGATGAGGATTGAGAATAATTGATTTCCCAGGCCCGGTGCCAGACTGAAAATGGCATTGTATACAATAAAACCGATTCGCTGATGGATTTTTGTGCCTGTCATCTTTTACCATTTGGTAAGTTAAATACAGAAAGCTGGCCCTTTTTACTTATCACTCAGTTGTATGATTTTGTAGTGAACGCCTTGGTTTGGGACAATGTTTTCATTCTTGCACTTTTCAATATTTTGCATTCAGTTCGAAAAGTCAAAAATCTAATTTTTTACGCTACTTGTTGAGTAGGCGATACCTCTATTGTTAAGCTTTTCCGTCAAAGAAAAACTTTGGTCTTTATTCACATACATCTTCCTGAATGCTTCTTTTGTAATTGTAATGCGAAAATCGTTTCAAATGAGTTAAAAACATTGGTTTACAAATTAAAACTCTTGCAATAAGATATCTTAAACTTGCCGGCAAATTATAATTCATTTCCGTTAAATATTTGCGCCTTATACATGAATGCAATCTATCTAATTTAGGCTTGAAATAAAAACTTACTTTACAGTTTTAATAAAATAAGCATAAAACTCGCATCTCTGGTCTAAGCCATAGAATAAAAATCATTTATCAAATAGAAAATATACTACTATTATTGTACGACAACATGCAATACTCTAATTTTAATAATCACAAAAAAGTAGCAATAATTGGGGCAGGTCCGGCTGGTATAACTTGTGCGTATCAGTTGATAAAACAGGGTGTTCAGGTTGATGTTTATGAATCATCATCTCAGGTTGGTGGTCTGGCAAAAACAATTGAGCTCTGGGGCCAGAAAGTAGATTTGGGGCCTCACCGTTTTTATAGTGATGATACCCGAGTAAATAAGCTATGGCTTGAGGTGGCCGGGCGCGACTATAAAATGGTTAAACGATTAACCAGAATTTACTACAAAGGCGATTTTTACTGTTATCCCATTAAGGCTTTGGATGTACTCTCAAAACTCGGGTTATACAACTCTTTTCTTTGTTTAATAAGCTATCTAAAGGAGAAAGTATTACCGAGCACCCGGTCACAAACTTTTGAAGAATGGGTAACGCATAAGTTTGGTAAAAAGTTGTATGAAATTTTTTTTAAAACATATAGTGAGAAACTATGGGGGATTAAATGTAATGAGTTGGACGCTGATTTTGCCGCACAACGAATTAAAAAGTTCTCATTAGGGGAAGCAATTAAAAATATGTTTCGAATTAAAAACATTAAGCATAAAACTTTAGTAGATGAATTTGCCTATCCCCTTAATGGATCGGGGATGATATATGAACGGATGAAGGTTTTCATCAACGAAAACGGAGGAAATGTTAAATGCAATACCAAAATTAAAAAAATACAAAAAACCGGCAACAGGGTAACAGGGATTGAATTAGCTACCGGTGAAAACTTATTATATAACCACGTAGTTTCCACAATGCCTATTACCTCAATAATTCGTGAGTGGAATGATGTTCCTGATGGTGTTAAAGATTGTGCAAGTATTCTCAAGTTTCGGAATACTATTTTGGTATATCTGAACATAGATGCGCAAAATCTTTTTGAAGATAACTGGATTTATATCCATTCAGGTTCTGTTAAAACAGGACGTATATCAAATTTCAGGAATTTTGTGCCTGAATTAAATCAGGGGAACAACTCCACCATATTAGCAATGGAATATTGGTGTAATTATGATGATGTTTTGTGGGGGTTAAATGACACGCAATTGATTGAATTAGCCAAAGACGAACTTAATACAATCAATATCACTAAAGGGGCCAAAATTTTAGCAGGGCATGTCTTTAAAATCCCTAATTGCTATCCGATTTACAATAAAAATTATAAAGACCAATTAAAACCAGTTGAGGATTATTTGGATCAAATAACCGGATTAACTGTGATTGGCAGGGGTGGTGCTTTTAAGTACAATAATCAAGACCATAGCATATTAATGGGGATGTTAGCTGCTGAAAACATACTTTTTAATTCTCAGCATAACTTGTGGGAAATAAATACAGATTATGACAACTATCAGGAGCATTCTTTAATCTCAGCTACTGGTTTGGTTGATATTAACTAATCAAATAAAAAATGGCTGAATTTCGTGTGATCTGACAATTTATTTGATTAAGATCATCTGTTAAGGCAACTCAAGAATACGTAACGAATAAAAACCCGGACCTCGGCCTTTGTCACTGAGGTACAATACCTGCTTTTGATTGATGCGTACGGCCTTTTTAATAAACTCCCCCGGGAGTTTGGTGTTGCCTAAACTATGCGGAGTAAACGGATAAGATGTGCTTTCCGAAGCTATTAGTGGAGATGCAATTACTTTTTCTTGAGGTCCGTTCATGTCAAAATACTTAATCGATAATTTGCCGGCACTCAAATTAAAATCATAAATCAACAAGGCTTCTTCTTTTTCCAGAGCATAATCATTTTCAATTTGTGCATGATAAAGAAATGCTGGAGCAAGAATTAGCAAAAACAATGCAGCATGTACTGGTTTCCATTGAAGATGCATATGATAAATAATCAAACCCCACGCAAGTAACATGAGCATTAAGCGGGGGTATTGCAGCCATTCAGGAAAGTTCTGAAATGAATCAACAGGTACATTGCAAAACAAAAAAAATACTGACACTAGCCACCACCGGATTGGAGAAGACATGATCAGCACCAGTGCGGTGAAAGGTATGATAAAAGAAACTAAGCCATAGGTGGTTCCATAACCGTTGATTAACAAACCAGCCATAAACCATATGGAAAAGCGTTGCAGACTGCTCTGTTCTCTGCCGGTTGCAGCTGCAGCACCAATTGAAACAATAATTGCCTTGAACAGATTGTTCACAATGACATATAACCAGGGTAAGTGAACCAATTCGTTTGGGTTATGCATTTTGTCATGCACCAACATATTGCGCAATGCAACCTGCATGCTCTGGTAATAGAAAGTGAAAGTATGGTTCAACTCACCATTGGCTATACGAGGTAAAATATACCAGTGATAGTTAAACCATACATCCCATCCCAATAGAGGAATCATCAACGCTGATCCCACAACTACAACAATTATTGTTCGTAACAATGTACGATAGTCTTTTTCAAAAAACAGAAAACACAACAATATAGCTGGAAAAATTTTGAAAAGAATGCAGAAGCCCCAGAAAAAAGCAGCCTTCCAACTATTGCCTTTTTCAAACGAAAGGTAACCTTCGATTAATAGTGCGGTAAGCAAAACATAGGCCTGACCTTGAGCAAAACTTGAACGCATGGGTGTGAAAAAAACAGGAATGAGAATTAGTCCCTGCCATAGTGGAATTCGGAGGTAAGTTAGTAGACGTCTTAACGACCAAATCAAAAGGAGAGCTGTACCCATATTCCATACTACCTTAGCCACACCATAATCTAGCCATGTGATGGGAATATAGGTAATGGTGGTTACTACTGGAAGCGGATTGTAATTCAGAAAAAAATTTCTCAACCCCATTTGATGCAGTCGGAGATTAAATGAAATTGGTTCATATACCCATGATCCAAATTGTCCGTTGCGTAAAAAGAGAGAGCCAAAATAGTAGTTACCGAAATCGCCAATGGGTTGCTTTAGGGTGATCAATTGCAATGCAATAAAAAACAAAGCAAAGCAGGTGCTGAAAATTAAAGAGGATCGTTTATCAGTAAGCGTTTTTATCACCTAAAATCACCAATTTAACAGTTTTTAAAATAATCCATAAATCCAGAAACGCATTCCATTTTTTGATGTAAAGTAAATCGAGGCGCACGCGGCTGCGCAGCATATAAGCATCTTTCACTTCACCCCGATAACCTTCTACCTGAGATAACCCCGTGATGCCCGGGCGAATTTGCTGGCGAAGATGGAAGTTTTCAATTTGTTTGGAATATTCAATGGTGTGTTTGAGCATATGAGGTCGTGGCCCGATAATCGACATATCGCCAATGAGCACATTAAAAAATTGAGGCAACTCATCCAGACTGAATTTGCGCAAAAATTTTCCGAACAGGGTAATTCGCGGGTCATTTTGGGTAGTTTGTACCGAGTGTGCATCTTCATTCAGCATCATGGTACGAAGTTTAAAACACTTAAATGTTTTGTGAGCGACACCGGTGCGTTCCTGAATAAAAAATACCGGTCCTTTGGATGTAAGTTTTATTAAAAGAGCTAGCAATGGTAAAAGCCATGACAAAAACGCGGTTACAACAACAAATGAAATGGCAATATCCATGGTGCGTTTGATATAACGGTTAAGCCGAAACTCGAGTGGTTTTCTGTCTGGCTTAAAAGTTAATATTCGAGCCTCATAAAAACTGTCACTACCGTACAATGATTTAATACGGGAGGGTAATTTAGAAATTTTTCTTTTGTTTAAGGGCATAATTAACGGGTCAAAATTACGGACTTGATAGCTGTTTGTTGCTATTGGTCTGTATTTTATTGTTCACTACAAAGAGTGAACAGAAAAAAACAAACCATACCACTCCTTTGTTGGCACTTAAAAAACACTCGGTCATATTTAAGAAGCACACAGCTAACAAGAGCATGGCAAAGGCAAAATGGTTGCCCGAGATAGTTTTAGCCCATAGCCATATTATCCACAGTATCCAGCAAAGCAAACCCAATAACCCCTGACTCAACACGAATTCAATGTATTGGTTGTGTGGATTGTAGCCTCTGTATCCGCTATCGCCAAGCGATGGATTTCCCATATACATGCCACTTTTTTCATATTTTTCATTGAGCAATTGTTGAAAATCACCAGTGCCAACACCCGTTAGCCAGGCCTTTTTTTCGGAAAGGATGGATAGGGAATGCCTCCAGATAACTGTTCGAAGGGTAGCACCGCTGAAGGGGGTATTGTAGACGAATTTGTCTTTTGTAATTACGTTCTTATCACTTTTAATTTCGGCTAAAAAACGCTGCTGAAGAAAGGGAGTGAAACCAATAATAATTACAAAAGAAAGAAGGGTAAATAAGGCCGCAGTTATTTTAAACCTCACTGATAAACCAATTTTTAAAATAAGATAACTTAGAGAAACAAGTAAAAATAAAGCGATGACCATTTTTGAACTAAGCAACACAATACAGAAAGTTAGAAATATAAAAACCACCGGAGCGGATTTATTGAAAAGCTGATGGCTGAGAGTAAAAACGCACCCAAATAAGCAATACATTGAAAGGTAAATGGCATTAAAATGAATTCCTTCACTCAGGTTGTGGTAGAAAAATACATCGCTATTTGCATTGAAAAAAAAGAAGGAGATAGCAGCCAGCGAAACCATGTACAGGCAGGCAATTACCACCGAAAGTACATAAGCCCTTAGAATAGTTAGAAGTTGTTTGGAAGAAAATGACGGCAATATCAAAAATGCTACGGGGAAAATAACCAGACTCAACTTGCGTTCGGCAAAAAGCCAGGCTTCGTTTTTATTGTTGCTTAATAACCATCCTGCTAAAACTAAAATAAATAGTAAAACAGAAAACAGAAGAACCGGATAACTCCTTGCATTTTGTTTGAAAACCGGATATGAAAAACGAAGTAAAGTGGTTGCAAGAAAAAGAATAATCAGCAAACTGTTTACCGGTATGGGTAAAACAAAAGAGGCGGCCACAGCCACTGCCAAAAAGTAAGAACATGTGTCTAAAAAACGTTGCATTGCTATAACGAAGATAGCATCAGTTGTTCATATTGTGAATTTATTTGTGGCCAGCTGTACTGATTATTTATCTTAGCCAGATTTTTTTGCTTCCATTCTTTGTGCTGTTCTGATGAAGGGTTGCTGGTAATTAATTTCGTGATGTCGTTAGCAGTATTAAAATACCAGGCCTCTTCACCCAGGGGGTGCCGGTTAAACAGGTTGTTGTGCGCGCAAATGGTTGCCTGCGATGCCATAGCTTCCAGCAGGGAGGGATTAGTTCCGCCAACCGAGTGCCCGTGAAAATATATAGCCGAGTAATAACGCAGGTTGTTAAGCACATTTATGTCATATATCGGGTCATGGAAAATTATATTTTTAAAATGGCCGTACAAGGCTTTCATTTTTGTACCATACTTGTTTTGATGGTTTCCTATTAAAACAAGTTTTTTGTCCGTTTTACTCAGTGAAAATCCTTGAATGATTGTTTCTATATTATTTTCCGGCTCAAATCGGGCCAATGCCAGATAATAGGAAAAGGGAATAAATTGCTGCTGTTTCACTACCCCTTCATCGGGGTTGGTGAATGCTGTTGCTCCATAAGCAATATAAGCGGGGTTGCAATGAAAAGTATCGCTGAGGTAAACTTTAATTCCGGGCGAATCAGCAATGAGCACATCACTTGATTTGGCTGCAAGTTTTTCGGCATATTTTAAAAAACGCTTTATTAATTCTGAATATTTACTTCTTTTCCATTCCAGCCCATCCATATTGGTAACGAGCACTGATTGCGATGGAAGAAGCCAGTGCCATATGGAACTGCTGGTATAGCCAAGCTGAAGAATAATATCCGGCTTAAGTTTGCGGATTTGCATAATGCAATTCAGATCATAAATAAACTGGCCGGCAGTTCCGATTGTTTTTTCAGGGTCATAACAATGGACTATATGAACTCCTTTCCACAACTTTTCTTTGTATGGATGAGCCGATGAATTGAATACCCAAACTTCATGCTGGTGCTTTACCAGATACTCCGAAAGATATTGAGCTAACTGCTCAAATCCCCCGTAATTGTTCGGAATCCCCCTTGTACCTAAAATAGCAACCCTCATCATTAATGTTTGGCTGTGGCACTGCCAAAAAGTTTATTTTTTAACTTAACAGCGGGGCCATACATGCGGGCAAGGAATTTTTTCACTACTTCATCATCTCCCACATGCCAGTCAGTAGTTCTTGGTTTTTCAATCAGATGTTTGTGTATGGTGTAGGCATAAGATGCCACCGAAGTTCGTGATTTCCCCTCGGGAAAGTTTGTTTTATGATATCCGTGTAATGTGAAGTTTCGTGTTTGTTGAATCACCATTCGGTTGAAAGGGATTTCAATAGCTGTTTTTTCTCCGCTTCGTAAATCTTCTAATTGTAATTGCCCGCCATACTCGGGTTGCCAACCCTCATTCAGGTATAAGAGGAGGTTCAGGTTTCGGTACCAGTTTTTATGTAAAGGGTGGTAATTAAAATCGAGGTGCATATCGAGAAAACTGTTCTTCTTCCCCTGATGAATACCTCCGCCATGAAAATTTTTATCAATGAAAACGGTTTCGTTAGAGATAAAGCATAAAAACTTTTCAAATTGCTCCGAAGTAAGGTCGTCATACAGTTCTTTGAATAACGGTGACAAACCGGCAAATTTTGATTTCTCGAATTTATTGGCCGCAAAAACATAATCCCGGCTTTTGGTATCAATGTCGGGCATTTCACTTACCAGCTGATGCAGTTTTTGGGTGTCGCAAAAATTGTCTATTACAAGATGAGGGAAAGGTTTTGCCAGCAGAAATCTGTTGCGCAGTTCTTCTTTTTCTTTTTCTAATCTGTCAAATTGTATCATGGTGTTTCAGCATTTCAGTATAAGCATTCAATGTTTTGGCTGCAGCTATTTCCCAGGTAAAATTGGAAAGTACGTGGGTTTTAAGCAAGTTGTTTTTTTCAGCTTTATACGCCTGTTCTATCGTTTCTCTTATAGATTCAATATTATCGGGCTCGCAATAATACGCATAGTTCTCAAAATAATCCATTACATCGCCCCGATTGGCCATTACTAAATTACATCCTGTAGCTGCCGCTTCCAGGTTTGATAATCCGGTGGTTTCAAACCAGCTTGGCATAGCATGCACTTTAGTTTGGCTATAAAACTCTAAAAGTTCTTTTTGCGGCATGTAATCTATAAATTTCACCTTAGTACCGGCCTCTTCCCTGCATTGCTGGTAATAGGCTTTTTGGTTGGGAGCCACCTGACCGATAAGGGTAAGATTATAACTGGTTTTATTTATGGCACGTATCAGATTAAGTTGATTTTTTCTTCCCTCAATACGACCTACACATAAAATGCCTTCGCGCGGCTGGCTGCTATCGGTTTCTTTAAACAGGGTTGGGTCAAAGCCATTTGGTATTATGCTAAACGGTAACTTCACACTGAAATCTTTTTGTAAACGTGCGTATTCGTTGCCTGAGTTAGGAAGTAGTAAGTCGGTTTTACTCAAAATGCTGTGAATAGAGCCATTATGTCCTTTAATCCAATAGAGGGGGGTGCTTACTTTTTCGCCTTTCAGCACAAATTTGGCTAACGTTTTCAGATACTCAATTTGGTGGTATGGAAGTATTTTACTCAGTAAATTTATAACCCCTTTTCTGTGGAATCTGTCATACTCCCGGTAGTCGACATATATGCTCGACAAAGCAATTGGTATATTGGCGTGCATGGCATGATACAATAAATCCTCACAATCGGTGATATTGAAAAAATGAATCAGATCAAAACGGGAATATTCTATTTTTTGGTCGGAAGTAAATATATCAACCGAAACCCCAAGTTTCCCGAGCTCCTTAGCGGTTTGGGTCATTTGCACAGTATCGCCTCCCGGAACTGTATAAACATTTGGTCTGATAACGAAGGCCACTCTCATACCAGAATTTCCTTTCTTTTAACTGCAACATCCAGTTCAGGAAAACAGTTTACAAAGGCAAAAATCCATGCGGTGTATTCTACGATATTAATAATGAAACTTCCGGTGAACTGGTAAATAAAAATAAAGCAAAACATAAGAAACCTGAAGTGATTATTCCAAACCTTTGTTTTAAAAAAGAGGTAGGCAATAAGGGAAAAACGGAAAAGAATTCCGGTAAAACCAAATATGGCAAGTGTTTCGGCAGTGGTATTAGGAATTCTTACTACGTCCAGATTTCCCCAATACCAGAAATATATTCTTTGTATTTCAGCCCCCACAATTTTTATCTGACCAAGTCCGGCCCCGAATAATAAACTCTTGCGCTCTGCAATCATCCAGGCCATTTTAAACGAGTCTGAAGTCCGGCCGTTGGTGGAAGTATCAATGCCATTGAAAATATTGGATATTCGGGTAAAAAGGGGGTTTTCCGGAAAAAACAAAATGAGCAACAGTACTGAAAAAATGGTAAATGTCACGGCAATAGATATGGGCCAGAAAAAGCTTTTGCGGGTAAGGATTTTTTCCCAATGCAGCAGGTAGTAAATGCAAAACGCCATGAGCATTGCCGAAATTACGCCAATAGAAAGGGACATAATCATTGGGGTAAGCACTAAAGCAGTTATGGTAAGTTTCCCCTTAGGTATTTGTGAGTGAAATAATTTAAGCAGGAAATAAAAAACAAGAGGAACGAGCAAAAGAGAATAATAAGATGCCTCGTAGGTAAGGAGGGCAAGCCTGTACATACTGTCAACGCTATGGGTAAATTTGTTTTTGTACCATAATAAATCACGGTAGGAAGTAAAGTAAGTGATCAAAGCCAGCACAGTGAAAAAGGCATTGGTGAGCAGAATTTTGTAGAACAGCTCAGGCAATTTGCGGTAAGTTTTTATAAAATGATAAAATACCATCACACTGCAATAAGTACAAACAAAGAGAATATTTGATACAGCGAAACTTTTATAATCAACTCCTGTCAGAAGATGAATGCAATCATAAAAGGACAGAAAGAGGATAAAAGCGAAAAGGTAAGTTCTTTTCCTTCGGAGCAGAAGTTTTAAATAAAGAACCGGGCCTATAAGTTGGGTGTAGAGCAGCCCTGCGGGTAAGAATACACTGTTAAAGAAAAAATAAACGTGGGCAAGGAAGGTGGGAATTCCTATTTTTAGTCGACCGTTGTTTTGCTCAGCTGCCAATTGGTGCTTTTTTAATACGGGGGCAATTTAATTCTAATCGGGTTAAAAATCATGGTTTCGGTAATCAAATTGGCTTTAGACACAGAGTTGATAAACCTGATTTTTGAAATGACCGGAAAATAAATAGCTTCGTAGCACTAAATAGCAAGCGGGTTATGAGTACAAATCAGGATGAATTTGATGTGGAATTAGCCGTAAAAGGTCTCTATCGTTTATTAGTGAAAGCAATGGATAAATTGGTTTATCCTGTACGAGTTGCATTTTACAAGCCCATAAAGTTGGTGGTGGCAATGGTTATTGCTTTCGGTATTAGTTTCGGGTTAACAAAACTAATTTCTCCGGTTTACAGGTCTGAATTTACTTTTAAGCCCATGGCCGGGGATGATTTGTTTTTTATGAATCAGTTAAATGATATTCATCAGTTGGTAAAAGACGATGACGATGGCCAATTGAGTGCCTTACTTAACCTACCTCTCGAGGTAACCGGATCTATCAGTTACATTGATGCCAAACCTGTGTGGATGAGTGCCCGTAAGGATACCATTAAACTTGTAGTAGTTCAAATTAAATCAAAGCGAAAGTCAGATTTTGACACCATCCAGAAAAGTTTAATCGGATTTATTGAAAATAGTGAACATTATGCAAGATTGAAAGGAATGCGTCAAAAGCAAATTAACCTGATGCGTAACAAATTGCTCGATGACCTGAATGAAATAGACAGCCTTAAAAAACTGATGGCCCAAAGCATGCTTCCTCGTAATGCAGGAGGTTTTGTGTATGGTGAACCATTAGATCCTGTAAAATTATATGATGCGGGTCTGGCTTTGTACAAACAACAACTGTCACTTAACTGGCAACAGGAGTATATAAACAGTTTTGAATTGACCAGTCCGTGTATTGTTTCGTCAAAAGCGGCCTGGCCCAAATTTTCTTATTTAGTGCTAGCCTCTTCTCTAATGGTTTTTATATTAGTTGGCTGGCACAATCATCAAAATAAGAAACGTAATTAACCTTTAACCTTTACACCCTTCACTTTCCGAGCCAGCTTATGGGCTTCATGTACTTTTTTGCGTTTGGCATGAAGAGTAATTTCTCTGTAGTTAATGAGTTTGTATTCTCTGCCGTTGTATAACACATAATTTCCGCTGGTATCCGAGCGGTCGGGGAGAAGTTGATATAAACCTGCCGGACTCATGCGGAATGGGAGTAGTTTGCCTGCCCCTTTTTCAAAACGCATGTAGAGTGTTTCTCCAATGATGGTATCGCAGGCCGCTTTGGTTCCGGTTTTAAATTTCATTTTCTCGGACTCCTTCCTTTTTTTCATCCTTAATTTACCGTTGTTTGCCACCATAGCTTCATACGAATTTTTTTGCCTTAGCGTAAAGGTCCCGTGGTTGTAAAACTGAATGTTTCGGTAATTTACCTGTTGCTCGTCCAGCTTGGCTTTTAATTCTCCGGTCAGTTTTACTTTACGTGCGCACGATGTTATGATTAACACCAGTGCCGCCATCATTATTATTTTTTTCATAGAACTCAGGATTTATTACCGGGCTTAAATCCAAAACTGTTCCAAAAGTAAAAACTAAACTATGAATGAACGGAATGTATTACGTTAAAAGGAAAGACTGTACTGCACATTCCACAGGCGGGGCGCTCCCATATTGCCCGGGAAAAACATATATTCTTTGTTTAAAATATTTTTTACTATAAAGGCTACTTTATGATGAGAGCCGGCATTATAAGCCAGACGTGCATCTACTATTCCATACCCCGAGTGGTGCTCTTTACGATATTGTTCTACTCCGTCAATCAAAATGCCTAATGTCTGGTCAATATTCATCATATAGCTGTTATAGCGCCACGTGCACCCAATATCTATTTTTCGAATACTCAGGTCTGCGTTCAGTTTTATGGTGTGATGAAACCGGTATTTCAGTTTGTCTTCGTTCCCTATGGTATCGGCAGGCTGTTTCACATAATCTTTATTTGTCGGGTCAATAAAAGTATATCCGGCCAGCACCCGCAACGGCAAATTGAAAAGCCGGCCTTCGGCAGCACTGCTCCATTCAAATCCGTTAATTCGTGCATTCGTAACATTCATGGCCGAGAACCCAAGGTATTGCGCGGTATTATTCGGGTCGTAAACAGGCGGAAGGTAAAGCCCGAATGTAAATTCAATCATATTATAATATTCCGTCCAGAAAGCGGCCAGGTCTACATAACCTTTCCAGTTTTGAATTTTAAATCCCTGCCTCAATCCAATTTCACTGCTCCATCCGGTTTCGGGTTTCACTCCGGGATTAGGAAATATTTTGAGTGAGCCTGCAGTGGTGGCCGCAAATCGCTCGGCAGCCGATGCAAACCGGTACCCTTGCCCTAATGAAAAACGCAGGTAAGTAGCCTTTCCTGTCCGGATATTTACTCCCCCTCTGAATACGGGGTAATATTCTGTTTTAATAGTATCTACTTTGTTGCGTTCCATTCGTGCACCAAAAGAAACGGAAACACGTCCGAATTTTTGATCCATTTGGGCATAAAGCGCGTT